>CBDVDH010000014.1:0-70385 GCA_965372715.1 uncultured bacterium
ACTCATAACAGAAAGCGAAAATAGCATCAAGTGAAATGTGTTACACTACACTAGGTTGTGGCTGCTTGTTTGGCTTTCTGTCGCTGACGTTCACGGAGAAGGAACATTGAAGTCTGGATCGAGCCGGCTGAACCTGCTTCAGCCCTACCTGTTTGCGCGGCTTGACACCAAGAAAGCCCAGGCGGTCAATTCGGGAGTTGATGTCATCGATTTCGGCGTCGGGGACCCTGATCTGCCAAGCCCCAGCGAGGCGGTTGAGGCGCTTTGCGAGGCGGCCCGTCGGGGCAAGTATCATCGGTATCCGCCATATCGTGGGACACGCGAGTTTCGCGAGGCGTGCGCGGACTGGCTCAGAAGGAGGCACGGTGTAAATGCCGACCCGGAGACAGAGATACTTGCGCTGATCGGCTCCAAAGAGGGGCTCGCGCACCTTTGCCTCGCCATCGTTAGCCCAGGCGACGTCGTGCTGTGTCCTGATCCCGCGTATCCGGCGTATTGCGCGGCAGCGATTCTTGGGGGCGGCGAGCCGTTCAAAGTTCGATTGTTCGAGCATCTTAGGTATTTGCCCGACCTCGGGGCCATTCCACAGCGCACCGCCGAGCGTGCAAGCCTCATGTTCCTGAACTACCCAAACAACCCGACGGGCGCCTGCGCCAGCGGGGCTTTTTTTAATGATGTCGCCGGTTTTGCGAGGGCGAATGACCTAATAATATGTCACGACGCGGCATACATCGATACCGTATTAGATGAGCCTGCGCAGCCCTGCATGCTCGCAACCTGCGAAGACAAGTCCAACGTAATCGAGCTGTTCTCATTCTCTAAGACGTTCAACATGACAGGATGGCGAATAGCGTTCGCGGCAGGGCACAGGGAGCTGATCGCGGCCCTGGGCAAGGTCAAGAGCAACCTGGACTCGGGCGCGTTCGTCCCGATTCAGATGGCAGCTATTGAGGCGATGAGAAGCTGCGAGCAGTTTCCGGCCAGGACCTGCGCGGTCTATCGGGAGCGTCGGGACATACTCATGCCAGCGCTGAACAAGATTGGGATAGAGGCCCAGACGGCTCGAGCGACATTCTACGTTTGGGGCAAGATACCAGGTGATTTGGGGTCTGCGGCGTTTGCTGAACAGCTTCTCTCACGATGCGGGATACTGGCGGCCCCTGGCGCGGCCTTCGGCAGGCACGGCGAGGGCTACATCCGCTTCTCGCTCACGCTGCCGACCGAACGCGTTGAGGAGGGGGCCAAAAGGCTTTCAAGCACACGTTTCTGAGGAGGGCATAATGGAGCCCAAAAGCATAATGATAATCGGCGCGGGCACTCTTCAGCTGCCCGCGATTCAGATCGCGAAGGAGATGGGCCTGATCACGATGGTCACGGACATGGACCCGCGGGCGATTGGGATGAGATACGCCGACATCCCGATAACAATAAGCACCCGTGACATCGAGGGCACGGTCCGCGCTGCCAGGAGTTACGCCACACATCGCAAGATCGACGGCGTTATCACGACCGGGACGGACGCCTCGAGAACCGTCGCAGCCGTGGCCAATGCGCTTGGCCTTCCGGGCAATAAGTTCGAGGACGCTGAGGCATCGACCAATAAGATCAAGATGCGGCGGCGTTTTGCGGAACACAACGTTCCGTCGCCGAATTTCCGGGGCGTATGGACGCTTCAAGAAGCGTATCGAGCTACGGAGGAGCTCGGTTCGTGGCCGCTGGTCATGAAGCCCTCCGACAACATGGGCGCACGGGGCGTCATGCGCATCGATTCAAAGGAGAGCATCCCGGAGGCTTTTCACCGGGCCAAGGAGGCCTCCCCCTCGGGCGAGCTGATCATTGAGGAGTTCATGGACGGTCCTGAGCTCTCAATCGACGCCCTTATCTGGGACGGCGGCGTGACATTCGTGGGCATCGCCGACAGGATCATAGGGTTTCCGCCATTTTTCGTCGAAATCGGCCACACAATGCCGAGCGTGTTGCCTCAGGACACGCTCGACGAGGCCCGCGACGTGATGCTGCGGGGAATAAAGGCGCTTGGGCTAACGATAGGCGCCGCAAAAGGCGACGTCAAATTGACATCAAGCGGCGTCATGATTGGCGAGCTCGCGTCGAGGCTCTCTGGCGGCTTCATGTCGAGCCACACGTTTCCACTGTCCTCAGGCGTCAGCAGCATCAAGGCGGCGCTTGAGATCGCCCTGGGGATGCCTCCGACTGACATCGAGCCGAAGTTCAGCAAAGTTGCCGCGGAGCGCGCGGTATTCTGCGAGCCGGGGCAGGTCCGAAGGATAACCGGTATCGATGCCGCCCAAAAGGCGAACGGCGTCACGGACATGATCGTCCAGATTCGACCTGGCGACTACGTGCATCCACCCACATGCAACCTGGATAAGCCAATGAACATTATCACCGTTGCCGATACTCGCGACGAGGCCGTGCGCCTCAACGACCTCGCGCGCGAGATGATCTCAATTGAAGTCGGTAAGCCCGTCAGGTTGACGCACAAGATACTACGCGACAACGCAAGAAAGCTCTTTGGGCTGGTGTGCAGAGCATGTGACGTCTGCGACGGTACAGACTGCCCAGCGGGAGTGCCCGGAATGGGGGCCGTCGGCACCGGCGCCTCGTTCAAAGCGAACATCGAATCGCTGAAGGAATACAAGATCAACGTCCGGTCGATCCACAACGTCAAGAGGGCCGACACCTCCTGCGAACTCTTCGGGACCGCTCTTTCCTGCCCTGTTCTTGCAGCCCCGATTACCGGCACGAACCTCAATATGGGAGGCGCACTGACGGAGGAGGAATATACAAGGATTATAGTCAGCGGCTGCAAAAAGGCCGGCACGATTGGCATGGTCGGCGATGGCGCCTTGCCGGAAATGTATCATGCGGGCCTGTCAGCGATCGCAGAATGTGGCGGCTTCGGCATCCCAATCTTCAAGCCTCGCGTTGACTTCGACGCCATCAAGGAGCGGGTTGAGGCGGCGGAGCGAGTGAGCTGCATCGCGGTCGGAATGGACGTTGACGCCGCTGCTTTCCTGACGATGGACTTGATGCAGCAGCCTGTGGAAACGAAGTCGGTCGAGCAGCTGAAGGAGATCATCAAGGTGACGGACCTGCCGTTCATCGTCAAGGGCGTCATGACGGTCTGGGATGCGGTGGCAGCGGTTGAGGCGGGCGCAGCTGCCATTATCGTGTCTAATCACGGCGGCCGAGTGCTCGACAACATGCCAGGGGCGCTTCACGTTCTGCCCGACATCGCGTCGGTCGTCAGGAAGAAGATCGTTGTCCTCGTTGACGGCGGGATAAGATCAGGCGCGGACGCGCTCAAGTGCATCGCGCTCGGCGCCGACGCCGTCCTAATCGGCCGACCAATCTGTGTGGCAGCGTTTGGAGCAGGGATAGAGGGCGTCGAGTTCTACATGAACGACATCAGAAAGGAGCTCGAGAACTCGATGATCCTTACCGGCTGTTCCAGCATCGAGGAGATAACTCCCGATGTGGTCAAGAAAGTCTGAGATCACGGGACAGGCATTGGGGATTGCTATCAAGACGCGCTCAAAAAGTGTGAGTGATAACCACATCGAGATTTCTGTAGGGGTTCGCCGCGCGGCGAATGTCTGCCCGATTTCTGATACCTTGAAGGCACGTCAAATGGGCGGAGACAAGCTCCGCCGTTACAGGATGACGATGCCCTTGCACAGGTGGAATGCGAGGCCCGCCCGCTGTAATCGATAACAGCCATCAAGCTGGATCAGTTCTTGACCCAGCGCCGCAGCCGGAACAGGTGGGTCAATTCTTGACCCACCCCAAGAGATGTGGCTAATAGACGTGGATTAGGCCCAAGCCGAGCGTGCTCCACACCTACAGGTGGGTCAATTCTTGACCCACCCTGGCTATGTCGGGTTTTGGCTGACTCCTTGTGCAGCTTTTCGGAGAGGCAGCAATATAGGTGCATTTGCGCTGCTACGTGCAAAACAGATCACAATTTGGCATGGAATCCGCTTAAACAAATGCAGATAATACTTGTTTTCAACCATTCTTGTCATCTCAAAGGAGACCTAAGACATGAGAACGAGAATCGGACAACTGATTGTCTTGTTTGTGGCGCTGGCAGCGGCAAGCGCAAGCGCGGCGGAGTTCCACGTCAAGCTCGACGGGACGGGCGATTTCACCGCGATACAGGAGGCGATAGACGCCGCCGAGGAGGGCGATACGATCATCGTCCACCCCGGCACGTTCTACGAGAATATCCACTTCAACGGCAAGAATATCACGCTGCGCTCGACGGATCCGACCGATTGGAATGTCGTCGAGGCGACGATCGTTGACGGCGGCCACAACGACAGTGTCGTCAGGTTTGCCGGGACCGAGGATAAGACGTGTGAGCTTCGTGGTTTCAAGATCACTCATGGTCGTGCGAGCTGGGGTGGCGGAATATGTGGGGGACCTGGTTTGTATGAGGCTCACGCGAGGGCGGTAATATCAAGCTGCATCATCCGCAGCAACAGGGGATTCGAAGGTGGCGGGGTGGCTTTCTGTGACGGCGTAATCTCCAATTGCGAGGTTGCAGACAACACACCGGGAATCCCCAACTGGACGGGAGGCGGCTTATTTGGATGCAATGGAGAGATCACCGGATGCACCATCCGGGGCCACTCGTCTTATGGAGGCGCGGGACTCAGCATGTGCAATGCAAGAATCTCCCATTGTGTCATTACCGGCAACTCTTCTGGTTTCGGCGCTGGCCTGGTCGGTGGTGGCGATTGGGCCGCCAAAGAACTTTTTGATTGCCTTATCGCCGGCAATGATGGCCAGGGTGTGCGGTATTACAACGGTCCGATCACTAACTGCACGATCGTCGGCAACACCGGGGCCGGCCTGAGTTTGTGCCGTGGCACGATAAGCAATTGCGTTGTCTGGGATTGTACCCCCCCTGTGTTATGGTCCTCGACACCGTCCTATTCCTGCATACAGCTTTGGTCGGAAGGTGGCCAGGCGAACATCGACGACGATCCGGTGTTCGTCGCGGGTCCCTTTGGAGAATACTACCTCGACCCTGATAGTCCCTGTATTGATGCAGGCAGCATGCCGGCAGAAGAGGCAGGGCTTTCTGACCGCACGACACAGGCCGATGGCACGCCTGACACAGGCGTCGTTGACATGGGCTTTCATTATCCTGCGTTGGAGGCGCAGGTCGAGGTCAGCTGTTCGCTCAACGCAGACGAGTTTGCGTCGGGCGATTTGATGCGGGGCTTCATGAGCGTTGAGAACCGAGGCGTGGATGTCATGGTGGACATCTTCGCGGTAATCACAATGCAGGACGGCTCCATGATCTCGCTGACCGAGAATGGCTTCGCTGTCGGCATCTTGCCCTGGCTGTCGGACTTAACGCTGTCCTCTGGCTTCGTAGTGGAACCGGTGAAGATCTTCGAGCTGATCATTCCACCTGATGCTGCTGGCGGCCATTACACCTATCTCACGGCCGTCTCACGGCCCGACATGGGCTCTTTGGGCATCCTGTCCGCGGACGAGTGCCCATTCCAGGTCACTGCCCCGGTGCTCTTCGACTACTACGTCAATGCGGAGCTGGGTGACGACAGCAACGATGGCTCCGAAGACTCCCCTTGGAAGACGATCACACACGCGCTGGATTCGGTCGAAGGCTCGGAGGCGCATCCGATCACGATCCACGTTGCGGCCGGCACCTATGCAGCGAGCACCAACGGCGAGACGTTCCCGCTCAACTTGAAGAGCTGGGTCTCGCTCTCCGGGGAAGACCCAGAGACGACGGTGTTGGATGTTGAGCAAGGCTTAAGAAGCGCAATCGACTGCCGCCATGTGGAGTCGGTGATGATTGAGGGATTTACCGTGACGGGTGCGCGCCCTTTCCAGCTCGGGGAGAGGAGCACGATCCACTGCTTCGAGACTAGCTCGGTGGTCATCCAGAACAACGTAATCGTCGATAATTCTGCCTATGAGGGCGGTGGGATATTCTTTCTCGATTCATCCGGTGCCGTTCGAAATAACACAATAAGTGCCAACAACGCATTCGAGGGCGGCGCGCTAGCCTGCTATAATAGCTCTCTCACCATCGAGGGTAATCTAATGCTTCAGAATGTGGCGGGCGCTGGCGGCGGAACACACATGTATCTCAGCAGCGCAAGCATTCGAAGTAACATCATTGTCGATAATTGGGCGATACGCGGCGGCGGGATAGAATGCTCTAATAGCTCGGGTAACATCGCAGATAACATGATCGTCGAGAACAGAGCCAGTCAGTGTGGCGGCGCAATATATTCTTGGTATGCTTCGCCTACGATCTCGAACAACATGATCTCAGCCAACTCGACCGGCGGTTACGGCGGCGGGATAGACTGTCGCTACGGTTCGCCCAACATCTTAAACAACACCATCACTGACAACGAGGCCGATAGCGACGGCGGTGCGGTATTCTGCAGGGAGAGTTCCCCGAATATCTCAAACAACACGATCACCGGCAACAAGGCCGGCTGGGGCGGCGGGATATCCTGCCATTACGAGGGCTCGCCGACGATCTCAAACAACACGATAGCCGACAACCAAGCGGAGTCGGAAGGCGGTGGGGTATTCAACTGGACTGGCTCCCCCAGTATCTTTGACTGCATCATCTGGGGCAACGGAGACGATCTCTTCAATTGCTCGGCAACCTATTCCTGCATCGAAGACGGCGACCCGGGCGCGGGCAACATCCACAAGAACCCGATGTTTGTCGAAGGCCCGCTTGGCGATCACTACCTCGACCCGGACAGCCCGTGTATAGACGCCGGCAGCATGTCGGCGGAGGAGGCGGGCCTGTCCGACCGAACGAGCCGAACCGATGGAGTGACCGACACCGGCACCGTGGATATGGGCTATCACTACCCGTTGCCGTGAGCTGGCTCTTCTAGCGCATCGAGCGCCTCGCGGATGTCGGGCCTGTTCGGGTTGAGGCGGGCGGCCTCGGTCAGGTGGCGCCTCGCCTGTTCAATCTCGCCCGACGCCGCCTCGAGCCGGCTGTCGCAACCGATGTGAGGCGCGCCATGAACGAATCGCTCGTCTGGATGGGATAGACAAGCCGTATCAGAAGAGCGGCGAAAACGAAGGTTACGAATAATGCCCTGGTCCTGACTGTCGCCTTCATGGCCCTTCCAGGGAAATTCATGTAGGGGCGGTGTCTCAGACCCGCCCGCCTACACGAATCCCTGCGGATACGAGGCATCTTATGCGACCATCAATTCGAAAGGGCGGGTCTGAGACACCGCCCCTACACAACCGCAACGACTTATGACCCAGCCTCTTCTAGCCTGCCATCGCCCAAGCCGCTGGTCAGTTGGAGGTGCGTGGCTCGGCGTAGATGGATTGATGGACGTAGAACGTGGGCTGCGCGAGGTCTTCAGGCTCCAGCGATCTCATGCCGGCGGCGAGGCGCTCGTATAACCTAACCATGCTGTATGAGTGCTCTATCTCCTCCACGATGGGGAACGTCTCGATGTTGTAGCGGTCCGCGAATCCCGTCTCGTCGAAGTAAAGCGCCACGGCCTTGAGCGATTTGCTCTTGGTACCCACAGCCGCTACGATCGTCGTGCCGTGAATCAAATCCTCCCGGTTCTCGCGGTCAGAGAGAAGAATCAGGTCGATGCGCGGGACACGCTCCGCAAGTTCCAGAGCCTCGTCCAGGCCCATCTGAGCGAGCACGATGACGACGTTTGCGATGGTTGCGTGCGACGCCATAACCTGGCCAAGGGCGTCGGCCGGCTCCTCGAGCTCGATTGTCTGGTTCCCCTCGTCGTCCCTCGTCCAGTCAACGATGAGCTGCTCGTCGTCCCTGGAGATGACCCCAGCAACAAAGACAGTAGCCTGGGTCGTCCCCCTCAGCATGAAGGTGTCGAAGACGGGCTCTCGCGTCTCAACGTCAAGCACGTTGGCGCAGAGGAACGGGAACCGAGCCTTCCTTTCGAGCGCCATCAGATGGTCAAGCCCGAACGTGAAGTCTTTGAGGCCCAAACCGAGCGCATCGTAGGCCATCATGTTGAGCGCGGCTACTATGAACCACGACTTGAGCCTCTCACGCTCGCAGTTGCCGTTGAAGAGGTTGCCAGCGTCCAGAAGCAGGGCGTCGTCCCGGTTGGTCACGCAGTGCAGAATGAAAGTCCGGCGCCGCTCGAAGCCCCCGAGCTGAGGGTCCGAGCAGCTGGAGCGCCTCATCGTCCCATACGTGTTGCCTGTAACAAAAGCTACGACGCTAGGCGTCGCCTGGACCTCGAAAGCAACCTTGACGCTGACGGGTTCGTCCTGGGCGAGACAGGTGGAGGCTGCAAAACACGAGAGAATCACGGACAGAAGGACGGCTGTAAGGGTGAGGCGTGGAGGTTGGGCGATGATTCGCCGTGCGTGTGTAGGGGCGGCGCTTGCCCCGCCCTTTATGGGTTCGGTGACATCAGAGAAGGGTGCAGCAAGCAGCACCCCTACGGGGCCATGCGTGCGGTGAGGTCTTCCCACGATCATCCTCGGCCTTCGGTCTTGCTCAGCAGAAAATCGCCGATGATGAGGTCATCGATGCCGGTCGTGTAGAAGCACCGCAGCGCGTCCCTTGGCGTGCACACAATCGGCTCTCCTTCTATGCTGAACGACGTGTTTAGGACGACGGGCACGCCGGTCAGCTTCTCGAATTCGGCGATCAGATTGTAATAGAGCGGGTCCCTGTCGTTCTCAACGCTGTGAACGCGGCCCATGCCGTCAACGTGAGTAACCGACGGGATAACGTCCCGTTTCTCGGGCACCACCTTATAGGCGAGCAGCATGAACGGCGAGGGGTATGAGAAATCGAAATACTCGGACACCTTCTCCGCGAGAATCGACAGCCCAAACGGCCTAAACGACTTGCGGCGCTTGACAAGCTCGTTCACGACGTCTTTCATCTTGGGGTCGCGTGGGTCTGCCAAGATGCTCCGCTTGCCGAGTGCGTGGGGGCCAAACTCCATCCTGCCCTGAAACCACCCGACGATGCGCCCTTGGGACACCAGCCTCGCGGCCTCAGCGGAGGGGTCCTTGACCTCCCGATACGGGACCTTCGAGAGCTTCAGGAACGCCTCGATCTCGTCGTGGCTGTATTCGGGGCCCCAGAAGGCGTGGTCCATCACGAAGTCGCGCTTGTTGCCCAGAAGACCGTTGTGGATGTAGAACGCCGCTCCAACCGCCGCCCCCGCGTCGTTGGCCGCCGGCTGGATGAACGTCTCCTCAAACCCGGTCTGCTTCAAGAGCATCCCGTTGGCGACGGAGTTAAGCGCTACGCCGCCGTTGAGGCAGATGTTCCTGCTGCCTGTTACCTTGTGCAGATAGTTGGCCATGTGAATCATGGCGTCCTCGAGCCGGCGCTGACCCCCCCGGGCGACCTCCGCGTGGCGGTCGGTTACCTCTTGGCCCGGCTTTCTGTCGGCGCCAAATGTCAGGAGAAACTTGTCGGAGTAGTAAGGAATCTCGCCATACTGATAATTGAAGAACGACATGTCCATCTCAAATTCGCCGTCGGGGGGCGGCAGCCTTATCACGCGCTTGAACTCGTTGTAGTACTTGTCGGTCTTCCCATACGACGACAGGCCCATCACCTCGT
This sequence comes from uncultured bacterium, assembly GCA_965372715.1. Taxonomy (GTDB): domain Bacteria; phylum B130-G9; class B130-G9; order B130-G9; family B130-G9; genus CAYZPW01. The sequence goes on from CBDVDH010000014.1 coordinate 9,629, forward strand.
GTTCGTCGGAGTTGCGGTTGAACCCGAGGAACATCGTCAGCGTGGCGTAGAACGCACCCAGCGAGAACGGAAAGTATATCTCCTTGAACTTGCTGATCTTGTTCCCGCGACCAGATGCAAGCAGCGTCGTCGTCCACTCGCCGATGCCATCTGCACTCAGTATCGCCGCCTCATCGAAGGGCGAAATCGTGAAACAGCTGTATGCGTGGGCGATGTGGTGCTCGACGAACTGGAACTTGAACCGCGCTTGCTGGGGCTCGTAGCCCGGCAGCTTCTTGAGATAGGACTTCGCGACCATCATCGACGGTATGCGGCTGGAGCACTCCGCCCGACCACGAAAGAAAGCGAGAGTCCTGGGGAAATGCCTCGCCAGGTGGAATATCTTGCGGTGTATATTCAGCCAGGGATTGACGCAGAAGCCGACCCAGGCCACGTCGTTGATCGAGGCGCCGATCTCGTTGAGGCAGTAGCTGATTGCGCCGTACGGAAAGCCGCCATCGCGCTTCTTGCGTGTGAATCGTTCTTCCTCCGCCGCCGCCATGAGCTTGCCATCGACGAGCACACAGGCCGCAGAATCGTGCTGGAACGCAGTAATCCCGAGTATGATCATTGTGTAATTGTATCCTTACTTGCCGCGCTTGCCCAGCTTATCAAGTATATCACCCAACGTCTTGTTGCTCGCAATGGAAACCAGCTCGCGGTTGTCTATCAGGAGCAAGATCGCCCCTCCTATCCCAAGCTCCTCGCAGAGCTTAGCGTCCGACATCAGCTTCGATTGCACCGTCTCGGAAGTGGATAGCTGCTTTATCTTTGTTGGCTCAAAGCCCGCCTCCTCAATCGGCTCTTCCCAGTAGGAATTGTCAGGCTTCTTACCGCGAATCAAAATGTATTTGTCGAACTTGGGCCCGTCCTGCATTAGCATTGCGACTTGCCGCTGCGCCTCCTGAAGCTCCGAAAGCCCCGTCGCAGCTAGAAGCTCGCCCTTATCGTCCCGGTAGAGTATATGATGCACCTCAAAAGCATAGGAAAGCTTGCCCTCGTCGCGCTGCTTGATCATCTCGCCCAATCCCTCAAGGCCGGCCTTCGTGGTCGCAGAGAAAAACACGTCAACCTTGCCTCGTATCACGGGCCGAGAAGCCACGATCGTCGCGCCCGACAGCTCGGGCCGGAACACGAGTCTGTCCTTAACTTTCTTGAAGGCCGACTTCAGGCGCACGAAATTGCGAGCTCTTTTGGCCTCCGTCCCGAATATATATCCCGGCAAGTGCTCGATCTCGTAAGTCTCAAGCAGCCGCTTGCCCTCCTCGGTTGACGCCTCAACCTTCTCGACCTCAAGGCCGGGCATCATGACCTTGGTCGAGTTGATTATTTTGTCCTCGTTAGTGGCGACGGAGTTCTCGTCGTAAACCACCCAAACGGGAACCTTGACCGCCTCGTCATAGACGCACTTGGCGTCCTTCGTGCCAGGATTCACGCACCGCGCTATCATGCCTTCTTTCTGCGGGCAGTCGTAATCGTGCAGGCATTTCGGAAGGTCCTTGCAGATCGGTATCTGCTCTGCTCGCGGCCCCAAGACCGTGCAGATGCCTCGCAAGAGCAGCGTCCTGTCGAGGCGCTCGTTGAACCGGCGATTGTTGATGTATAGCGTGGGCGATGCGTTCACCCTGAGCCTGGCGACCCTCGCGGCCATGCTCTTCAGCTCGCGCGCAGGATAGCTGCTGTTCAGGCAAGCCGAAAGGGACTCCGTATCGATGCCGACGCTCGAGGCGCACTCCTCCCAGCTGGTCCCCGCGACCGACGAATCTCGGCACGCCACGTAAGACAGAAACTTATCCTGCTGCGTCCTGAGAATGCAGACGCGCCGCACGTCCTCCTCGACCTCGTCCTCGCCGTAAAGCGAGTCAAGCTCGCCGTCGTCGTTGAACCGCACGATGTAATAGAGGTGAGGATCGATCGTGTCGCCGAGCGCTTTCTTGAGCTCAAATAGCGTCCGAAACGCGGGTTTGGAGTGCGGGCAGAGGCTCATCATGTATAAGTCGAGCCGCACGGTTGGCGTGATGGCCCCGCCGTCCCTGAGCTTTGTGAACTCGGTCACGAGCGCTGCCACATCAGCAGCGTCTGGGACCTCGGCGCCAAGCGGAATCTCCTCGATTGTGATGCGCTCGGTGGCATCCTCAACTGCGGGCTTAATCCTCGCCAAAAGCAAGTTCTGGCCCTGATAGTCGAAGTTGACAAGATGAGTTTGTCCGACATCGAAAGAGCGCTTCGTTGAGGTCCGCCGGCCTGAGTTGAAGACCACATCGATTCCGGGGACTTCCTTTGCGAGCTTCTCCGATTCCTCTTCGCCCAGGTGCGAGAGAAGAACCACGAAATCAACTTTGTCCTTCTGCTCCCTCAATAGCTTTGCGACGGACTTCTGTGGATCGAGCACAGAAAGGCCCTCGAAGTGCTCCCAGTAGTCGCCCAGCGCGACCTCGGGGGTGCAGACGCCCGTGATCAGCACAGATTGCGTGCCGACTTTCTTTGCGATGTATGGCGAAACGAACGGCTTGCCCGCCTCGGTCTGAACGTTGCAGGACACGAAGACGAGGTCGAGCTCCTTCTCTGCCCACTTGATGGCGCCCTGGCCGAAAGCGAACTCGTCATCGCCGAGGCAGACAGCGTCGCATTTCATCTGAGCCATCGCCTTCAGCGCGACGAACGTTCGCTGCTTGTCAAGCTCGTCCCCCTGCGTGTATTCATCGTAAATGCCCTTTGCGAAGCAACCGCCGCCGTCCAGAACAAGCAGATTGCTAAACTCCTCGCGCAGAGCCCTGATCTGATGCGCACGACGCGCGACACCACCCAGCGGCTCGACAGGGCAGTTGCAGGGCTCGATCATCGCATGCGTCTCACCGGTATAGACAATCGCTATCTCCGTGGACACAGTTGAGGCACTGGCCTGTTGCTCCTGCGCCTGAACAGTCCCCAGGAAAGAGACGTGGCCTAGGATGAGTGCCAAAGCGATGATCAATAAACGCCGCCAATACATAGGTTTCCTCAATAGATAATCTCCCGCTTCACGAAGCCGGCTCGCGACCGCCTGGCATCAGTTTTCAACGCCGCAATGGTGAGGCAATATAGGCAATACCAGCGCTTGCTGTCAACCTTGCCGGACGAGGAGCTTTCGCAGTCGCTGTGCTCCGGATTCTTACCCGGGCGGGGCTTAAGAGGCTGGGACATAATTCGGTATTGGCGTCGTAGGGGCGGTGCTTGCCCCGCCCTAAAGGCAGACGGGTGCAGTTCGCCGCGCGGCGAACACCCCTACAGGACCATTCGCCCTGCCGTGGCCAGCAGGTAGGCTTACGCTCTCTTCGTGCCGCAGAGAACCATCCGAAAGCTATCTGAATCGAGCGGCTTGCCGGTAGAGTTGTCGGCGAAAGCCGAGGTAACGTCAAGCCCGAAACGAACAAGGATGCCGCTCATTTCATCGCGAGTGTACAGCCGCACCCAACCGTGCGAACGATGGAACCGCCGCTCCTTCCAGCGAAAGGACCAGACCTTTGTGGTCAAGCGAGATTCACGCCGGTCATAGCGGAAACGATAGACTGCGGCGGCGCCGGTGTCGAGCTGAAACTTCGTGCAAGGACACTTCTTGATCGCCCATCCCGCGTTTATGACGCCAATCACGAACTTGCCGTCGTGGGCTAGCACTCTGGCCAGCTCCGCCAGCATACGTTCATTAGCCGCGTCCGTCTCTTGATAGCCGATACCACCCTCCGCCATAGCTATCACGCACTCAAAACTCTCGTCAACAAAAGGCAAGGCAGCCACATCCGCCGTCAGGAAATCGGTCTTGACGTCCCAGGACTCCGCCTGCCTCTTTGCGAGGCGCGGCAGAATGCGCGAAACATCGACACCCGCAACAAGAAAGCCTTCTTTGGACAACAGCAGGGCATGGCGGCCAAAGCCGCACCCAGCGTCCAGCAGCCGTCTTCCGTGTCCCGGCCCAAGGACATCAACTAAGAAATCAACTTCGCGTCTGGTTATCTTGGGCTTGGCCCACGGGGCGTAAACGACCCCTTCGCCTAGCCTGTCCAGCTCCTTCTTCCACCAGCCGGGTTCAATTCCCTTTGGTAAGCCCATTTCAGAGTAACGTAACCGAGGCTTCTCGACCTGAGTTCACGTGTCCGGGTTCTATTGCGATTCTGATGCGGTATAGTCCGCGTCATATTGGGCGATGCGCTCTTTGAGAGCCATGAAGATGATATGGTTGAGCATCGCGTGGATGTCCTCAATCTGTTGCATGTGGTCGCTCGGGACGAGGACGTGCACTTCGGCAACCTCCTTCGCCTCGCCGCCGTTCCTGCCCGAAAAGAGGATAGATGTTGCGCCTGCCTCGTTCGCCGTTTTGAACGCGTTGATCACGTTTGGCGACATCCCGGAAAAGCTGAGGCCCAGGGCCACGTCGCCCTGCTGGACAAAGTTCTTGAGCTGCTCGCCGAACGTGTTCTTGTAGTCGGTGTCGTTGGCCCAGGCCGTGATTAGCGGCGCGTTGTCGGATAGGCACAGCGCCTTGAACCGACGCTTGTTGGGCGCCACCGTGCCTTTCGCCGCATCGCACGCGATATGTGATGCAGTGGCCGCGCTTCCACCATTACCGAAAACGAAGAGGCACTTGTTGTTCTTGTATGCCTCGAAGATTATGTCGAGGACCTCCTGGATCTTCACGACGGGTATGTTGCTTATCGTCTCCTTTATCTGCTCCAGGTAGGCGTTAATGAAATCAAGCATGGCAATCTCCCGTTTCTTACCATTATCCGTAACTGTGTAGGCCGCTCAGTATGTAATTGACGCCTATGAACGTGAATAATACCGCAATGAACCCAACAATTGAAACAGCCACGAGTGTCGCGCGGTGCTTCTTTGCCGGAAGGCAAAGCCTCAAGTGCAAGAATATGCCATAGATGAGCCAAGTGATGAGGCTCCAGCTCTCCTTGGGGTCCCAGCCCCAGTATCTTCCCCAAGCCTTGTCAGCCCATATAGCGCCCGTGATTATGCCCAGGCCAAGCAGGAAGAACCCGAGCCGCACGAGCGTGAGATTCGCCTCGTAGAGCCTGGAACGGAGCTCCGACCGCCGATCTTCCGGGAGAACCAAAAACGCGATGCAGACGCCAAGTGCAAGATACAAGACGCCATAACTGAGCGCCGCCGCGCCCACGTGATACGTCATCCAATCGCTCTTGAGGACCGGCGGCAGCTGCGAGACCGTCTCGGACAGCGGAGATAGAAAGGTCGCGGCCAGTCCGACGCCGCACAGCGTGCCGCCAATAAAGCCGAAGGTCGGCTCCTTGAAGCGGACCTTCAGGACAAGAGCCGTGATTGCCGCCACCGCCATCATCACCAGTATGTACTCATACGTATTGCTCGCCATCGCCTTATTCGCGATGGTCCCTCTTAATGCAAGGGCAAGGACGTGAAATGCCGCGACCGGATACAGCGCTGCGCTCGCTGCACGCACCATTTTGGCGCCGCTCGTGACGTAGCCAAATGAGTGGATGAGCGCAATTGCCAGATACATGACAGCAAGCAGCCAGAACGGGCCGACTCGGTTGTAGTGGAACTCGAGCACGAGGCGCCATCGCGGTGGAAAGAGACCTTCATCGGTTGAGGATACAATAGCGGCCAGCCGCGACGCGGCTTCATTGTATTGCCCTACGTCCAGCGTCTCAAGGGAGCTTGTCAGCGTCTGGTAGGCATCGCGCGCGCCGTCGATCTTAAGCGACGCCTCGGCGCCCAGCGCTATCCAACCCTGGGGGCCGCCTCGCGGAAAGAGCCTCAGCTCGCTGGCCAGCGCGCGGAACTGCATCAGCCTCTTCTGGAGCATTCGCCAGGCCCTTGACTTCTTCAGGTTGGTGGAAGCGCCCATCGCAGAACCAGCACGAGCATGGAGCCTCTCCCGCAGCTGCATAGGCGAGATGTGCGTCGCCCTGACGGCTCCCTCGGCGCCAAAGAGCTCGGCAGCGATGGTTGGCTCAATCTTAACTATGGGGTTGTCGGACCACCTGTCGGGGCAAAGCGCCCAGCTCAACACGACGAGCGTGGGCTTAAGTCCTGCGTAAGTGCGCTCGCCGAAAATGTCAGACAGCCGTTCGCGGGCAAACGAATCGAGGGGCTTGAGCCTGCCCCCATTCTGAACCGCCAGCTTACCAAGTATCTCCGTCGATGCGCGAACGTCGCGGTCGAAACGCTCAAGCGTAGCCTCCGCCTCGCCGCTCGAAGCAAACCTGGCCCAAAATAGCGCGATTATCAGCCCCAGGAGCCCTACTATCCACACCCAACAAATGCGTCTGCTCATGATGCCTCAATCGTTCGTTTTCGGTTAGAGCGGAAATGAAGCAACATTCCAGCAACGAGGCAGATTGAGCCGATATAAAACGCCGGGGTCCCGGGGTCGCGGCTCACGCCTAGTATCGACACCATCGCGCCGTCCTCCGCTTCATCGTAAGCGGATTGGTACAATTTGTGGCCGCCATAGTCGAGCGGGTTGTTTGGGCTGATCGTACAGGTGAAGGCCTCGCCGCCACGTTCCGTCACGACGACGGTGCTGATGTAGGCGGAGGGCATCATGCTGCCCGGATACGTGCGCGCCTCAAACTTCTCCAGAAACACCTCGAATCCGAGCGGCACTCTAGGCCTTCTGAGGTCTAGCGTTAGCCTGCCCTCCGGCGTGGGCAGGATGACCGCCTCACCCAGCGGAACCCATTCCCGGTGCAGGGCTTTGCCCGACGCATCTCGGACGCTCACCCGAACACACTCGGTTGTGGTCTCTCCCGACGCTGCGCCCTCGATGACCTCGTATCTTCTCGAGGCGCTGCCCCAGAAGTTCTCGACGGTTACGTGCACGCCGTCCGTGCCAGGGACCAGAAACGTGTCGCCGACCCCGGCCCTGGCCACGAGTTCGGCGCCTCTTACGAATGCAAAGGGCTGGCCGGGCCCGGCGAGGACAACGATCCTGCCTTTGTCTCGCGAAAGCTCCCCAGCATCAACGGCCTCAATCAGGTATTCAATCGACACGCCGGGCGGCAGGGACGGCGCGTGAAACCCGCGCGACTTCCCAAACAGCCACATCGTGCTCGTCTGGTTACCGAATTGCAGCTCGACCTGTATCGCGGGGTTGTTCGGCCTGCTAGACCGAGAACTCACCTGCATATCTTGGTCCATCACGAAGTCGGGCACGTATTTCAGTATCTTGAGGTGGCCTTTTCGGCCGGCGAAACTATGCGCGAGCCCCACTTTGGCTTCATCGGGCTTGAGGCTGATGGTTTGCCTGCCCAACTTGGTTGTGATCACGAGCTGTTCCTTTGGCGGCCTCAGTAACTTGACGGCGGACGTCGCGGCAGATTCGGTCAGCTCGGACAGGAATCCTGAATACTCGTCCCCATCCGCCGCGAAGATGAACTCGAAGTCAACAGCCCCGACGCCGCCCCGCGACTCGTCGGGAATGTTGGCGAACAGCTTGATGTCGCCACTCGCGTCCTTGTTGAAGACCGAGAGCGCAATCGCCGGCTCGCTGAATCCTTCGTCAAGCGGCAGAATTCTCGGCAGGACCTCCTGCGGGTCGGGCACGTATCTTTCGGCTAGGACCGCGATTCGTCCGCCGGCGAGGCCGATCTGCCCGGTGAGATCGGACCGCTTAGATTCGCTGGTTACGAGGCCACTTATAGAAACTGAACGGCTGTCAGAGCCAAGAGTTGCCGTGAGGAAAAGCTCTTCGAGTTCAAACGAATCGCTTGAGCGCCCCTCCCGAAAAGTGAGCGTCCCTCTTACCGCCAGGCCCCAGGTGAGGAACCCGCCCGCGATAATAATGAGCACGCCGAGGTGGATCAGGAGAAGCCCAAACCGCCCGGCGCGGGGACGCCTGCGAACGACCTGGGCCACAAGCGCGGCCGCAAGGACTGCGAAAATGCCTGCGAACCACGCCCTCCCATAGACAAGCGCCATTGCCCGCTCATAAGGCAGGAAAGTTGCGGCGTAAATGACAACCACAATGATGATGCAGAGGAGAATAACACCCAGCCAGGCGCCGGTTCTCATATCTCGAGTATTCCAGCGATCAGGCAGGCACGGCGACCTGGCGTTACGCTATGAAGCAATCCTTGTATAGGCTGGCTAAAGAGGCAAAAGGGACTATTCCTGCACAAGCTCCCAGACAGAGTTCATCAGCATCCGACCGGGCTGGATACCGCCAAAGAACAAGGCGCGATTCGCGGTCGAATCCCAGGTCGCGGCGGCGTCCGCGAGCTGAAGCGTAACTGGCAGTTTCGTCTTAATCCGCGACCAAGTATATGTCTCAAGGTCTAGAGCCTGCACATCAGAGATCTGTTTGTCTGCCATTGTCAAGCCGCCGAAGACGATCATCCGGTGCTTCGTGGGGTCGTAAACGGAGCAATGTGCGAATCGCACTTCGACCTCGATGCCCTTGACTTCGATTTTCTTCCAATCGAACTTTGCGAGGTCGAGCGCCCAAACATCATTGAAGAGCACCTCCTTGCCAGTCTTATCCATCCCAATGCCGCCGAAAACGACGAGTGAGTGCGTCTTGGGATCATAGATTTGCGTATGCTGGTTTCGCGGGAACGGCCCCTCACCCTTGGTCTCCAGCTTCTTCCACTTAAAGTCCTTCAGAGAGAGAGCATACGCATTGCCGTAATAAACGGTTCTGTACCGCGTGTTGTCAGGGTTCACCCACGCCGAGCCGCCCATGAAGACCATCGAATCAGCCTTGGGATCGTAGATGGGCGTCGAGCTAGCCATCTCCTTGAGCGCGTCTCCGGCCGGCGCTACCTCGCTCCATTTGTTCTCTGCAAAGCTATACGAGCTGGTCTCGATCTCCCCTGATATCTTGTACGCCATCACGACCAGTCGGTCCCGCTTCTTGTCGTAGATGCCGACCGCCGCGACAATCTTCTTCAAATCGCCATTTGCCGGCTTTATCTTCGACCACTCTTTGGTCTTGAGGTCGAGCGACCACAGATCTCCTGGGCAGTTAAACGTCTCGAGCCTGCCCGCGCAAATAATCATCTGGTTCTTCCGAAAGAACGCCGCGGACGCGACGCGCGGCTCGGGACCTACATTCTTAGTTGTCATCTCCGAGAATCTCGCGAGCTGAGCGTCTTTCTTCCCGGCCCACGCGAAGGAAAGACCCACGACAAGACACAAAACAACGAGCAAAGCCACCTTGCGCTTCAAGGACATAATCACACCTCCTGAGTAAACGTTCTCAGCTACTAATACACCTATTAGAATCTAGACCCGCCCATTATGAAAGGCCACATTGTGCGTGTCAAGGTCTGCCGCGCTAATAGCTGCACCTTGCGACAGGAGGTCGCGGCACAAGCGGAACTGCTGCGCGCGGGCCGCTCGCTCCAGTTGACAAGGCAACGCTGGTCGCCTAACTTGAGTCTCCGACTTAAGAGGGCAACTTAATGCGATGGGAGTCGTTTCAGAGCGACATTATGAGAACCTTTGTCTTCAGCATCAGAAGCTTGAAAGCTGGCCGACCGGTCCTCTGGCTCCTGCCGGCCTTTGCCCTCTCGCATCTTGCGGCGTATCTGTTGGGAATCGGCTTCTGTCGCGAGCCCGTCTGGGGGGCGGTGCAGCTGGTCAGTCCTGAACTTCTGAGACATAACCTGGCGGAGAGCCTCTTCTATTTACACAGCCAGCCACCTCTATTCAACCTGTTCTTGGGGATAGTTCTCAAGCTCGCCTCTAGGCACTCCAGATTGATCTTTTACGCCATTTATCTAGTCTGCGGCCTGTCACTCTACTGCTCTCTCTTCCTGCTTCAGGTGAGACTGGGTGTAAAAAGGTGGCTCGCCTTTGCACTAGCCACATGGTTCATAATGAGCCCCACGTTTATCTGGCATCAGCACGACGTGAGCTATCCGATAGTATTGGCAACCGTTCTTCTGGTTTCTGCTCTCTTGTTGCATCAGTACTTGGTGAGGCATGGTCGCGCGGTCGCCTTCTGCTTTTTCTTCTGTCTCTTTCTTCTAGCAGGCATTCGATCACTCTATCATTTGTCGTATTTCGTTCTGGTAGTTATAGCACTGCTTGCGCCACGTTGGCCCAACCGGAAGAGAATAGTGCTGGCGGCCCTCGTGCCGTTCCTCTTGATCCTGTCGATTTACGTCAAGAATTTCGTCCTATTTGGCAAGTTCACGGCGAGCTCCCTGCTGGGGATGAACGTCTCTGTCGTGGCGACCGGCAGTGTCACAACAGAAGAGCGTCAACGATTGGTGCGCGAGGGGAAATTGTCCGAGTTGTCATTGATTGCGCGATTCTCAGATCTGGAGAGGTATCCTAAGAGATTTCAAGAGCTGAAAGGGTACGAGGGTATCCCTGTTCTGACGCAGGCCAGAAAGCCGAGCGGTGCTCTCAATCTTAATCATCTGGCCTACATCGCGGTTTCAGACCAATACCTAAGAGATTCTCTTTACATAGTGAAGAATCGCCCTAAGGCCTATGTCAAAGGCCTGATAAAGTCCTGGATGCTCTACCTCTTTCCGGGTAGAATCATGATGCCGCCTCCCTCTTTCTCAGAATATGACAAGGCCCGTCTCTATTCTAATGTTTTTCAGTCATTTTTCTTCTGCAAGATACCCTACGAGTTCTCCCAGACAGGCCTTCGCCCCTTCACCTTTATCCCCTCCTACCGGTTTCATCTCTTCTTGTTTTTGGGGCTACCGCTCCTGTTCATATACGGACTGACACTGTCTCTGAGAAAGCGTTCCGTAGCAAAAGACCGCGACCCAGCGATACTGGACCGCAGTCAGAGAATCGTCGTCGCTTACTTGTGCTTGACCATAGCCTACGTAGCAATCGTGGGGAACGCACTTGAGACAGGCGAGAACATGCGCTTTAGATTCCAGACGGATCCGTTCTACGTGGTGTTGCTGGGCCTCTTCATACAGTTCTTTCTGATACCTCGTCTGGCCAGGGCACTGAATAGAATACGTCGGTCTGATGCCGCCCGAAGGCCCGAACAACTGCAATGATGCTCTAGCGGCTCCGTGAGCCGCGCCTACTCAGTCTCCTTCACCTTCTCCGCTTCGGCCCTTTCAAGCCCGGCACGGAACCGCTCGCTCTGGCCCCTGCTGATTAGCGCCATTGCTAGGGCCTGAAATATAGGTCGACGGGCCATTATGCCCTAAATCGGGTCTTCACGCACCACAACCGGACCAAATCGACCATAACCGCCGCAACCGCTCCTCGAAAAACACTCTCTTGCCTACCCGATCACCAAAAACCTCAGGAATCTCACCACTTAAACCGCTTTCGACCCCACTTCAACCATCAATCTGATTACTCGGGAGCTATGTTCTCCCTTTCTCGAATCGTATGCAGCCGATCCGAGCTTCGGTACCCGTGCTCTTATGATAGGCTCCTGTATACACGTGTTATGCTCTTCAAGAGAGCACGGGCAAGGAGAAATCGGCACTAGATGGGACAGTTGGGGAATTGGGTGTAACCCGCAGATGATCAGTCGATCCCCAACACACAAACGGTAGAGGGGCGCCTAAACGGCTGCTGGATATTGGTTGGGGGGCGGCTCTTGTGGCGCCGTGAGAGCTTCCCCGCTTCGTCGGGATGCCCAGCTCAATTGCCGCAAACGTCCGGCAGGTACTATGCGGTGGACTCTAGTTGCATTCATGAAATGGCCACTGTAGGGCTTAATGGGGAAGTTCTTCTTTCAAAGAGATTCTCTGAGCAATGAACGGATAATTGCTCCGTATTGAGAGGTTGAACAAGACTTTCGACAGCGTGAAGGCCCTGTCCGGCTTTCTATGCTCGGTAGGAGAGGGCGAGATCATATTCAACGGCCAGAAGACCAATGGCGCAAGTCCGGCGAAAAACGTCGCTCGCGGCGTCACGTTCGCGCCTCAAGGCAATCGCGTCTTCGACGAATTGACTGTGATGGAGAAACTCGAGATCGGCGGCTTTCAACTCCCGTCCAAGGAGCTAAAGGGCCGTATCGGGCAGGTGCTTGAGATGTTTCCTGCCCTGAAAGAGCGAACACGGCGAGAGGCGGGGAGGCTGAGCGGCGGCGAGCAGCAGATGCTGGCTCTGGCACGGGCATTGGTTCCGAAGCCGAAACTGCTTATGCTCGACGAGCCGTCTCTCGGCTTGGCTCCGAATCTTCTGGACGATGTGTTCGAGACGATAGGCCAAATCAACCGTGAAACAGGCGTGGCCGTTCTTATTGTAGAGCAGAAGGTGCGTGAGATTCTGAAGGTCTGCCAGCGCGTCTATTCGCTCAAGCTCGGTAAAGTCTCTTTCTCTGGCCCGCCGGATGAGCTGCAACAGGATAAGGAGACTCTTAAGCGGCTGTTTCTATAGGCCTTCGGACGGCAGCTAATGGAGGTCGCCCAACTCATGCCGAATCAGCAGTGGAGGCACGCTCGGGCGACCAATCCTGTTGAATCGCCCTTCGCGGGCGTTCGGTTGCGAACTGACGCGGCGACACGCTTCAAGAAGGTCGAGAATTCGACCGCTGTCTTATGGAAGATGTTGATGATAGTCGAGAGGAGCTTCAAAGGCGTGAAGGCCCCAGAACTTATGAAACGGGCCTCTGAAGGGGTAATCTATCTCGACGGGAGAGAAAAAGAGCCTGACAAAGAGGAACTAGCTGCCTAACTTGAATTTACACACTTATTGAAGGGACCTCTGATAACGATTTAGTTAAGCTAACGTTTCAAATAACCGGCGGTAACAGAACGTAGTGGAATTGCCGTCCATGTTGATTTGATGGTTAGGTATTGGTTTCGTCAAACTTCTTGATTATTTCACGCGCTGTTTTTCCAACATCTATTGACCAAAAAGATCCTGAGCCACCAGATAGCTTTGTAGAAACATCTACCGTCTCATCAAACTGCGCAAATGGTTCCACAACTTCAATACAGGCCGGTGTCCCGTGTGACTCTAACGCTCTCAAACACATTGCTACGACATATTTCGCAGACCCGCCTTTTCTTTCAAAAGCTTTTGCATATCTGGGTAATGATAAGGTCTTGATCAGAATTGTTTCAATTTCTGTTCGTTCATGTGAAGAAATAGACCTTACTATATAAGCCTTAAATAGGTCATCTAAATATTCCGACCTCCTACCCGTGTTAGTCAGAGCCTTAATCAATGATTGAAACGACACATCTTGATTACGCTGCCCTAATTCTTCTATTGCTAATTTTGCAATCTTATCACTCGGGTCATTCAGCATGTTTATTGTTATTTCGGTGGCTTCCGCTGTTTCGTAAAACAGGAGGCCTTTAAGGGCTTGATATCTAACATTTCCGACCAAGTCATTTGAGGCGATTACAAGGGAATTAAGCAACCTTGTGTCATTAGGAGAATCTTTGGAAAATTCAGATAGGCCCCATGTTGCTATCTCTCTAATTAGATCGTCTTCTTCTACAATTGCCATTGATATCAATTCAGATAGGATTACTGTGTAACGAGCATGAATCAGAGCAAATAATGAAATAGCTCGGACAGCCTGATTTTTAGAGTAAATCGCTCCAAGAAGCTTTTGAAGAGTTGTTTTCGGAATAACATTGTTTTCAATATAATCGTAGATTGGCAACAGTATCTCAATCAAATCATAATGTACTATTTGGTTGCCATTCACTACATCGTCGCCAAATGGAATATACTGGTCTTCTCCTGCAAGATCTACCCATGCTGCGTCGCTTGAGGGAAGGCTTTTCAAAAGTTCAATTGATGCTGATACAATTGCATCGCTTTTATCGGTGATAAACTCCAATGAGATAGGGACCGCCATAGCCAGATTTTTAGACTCCTGTATCGCGGATATACGCACCGACTCATCATTGCTCAGAAGTCGGTCGCGTTTCTTCTTGTTCCGTACCCATCCAAAGTCCCCTTCGCCGGTACCAGTTATGTATTGTGGAATTTCATGTGAAACTGCATCTGGCAGAACACGCCTTAATATATTCTGCAGGCCACTATCATACTCAGCATCTGATTCCATACGTAGCCAATAGGTATCCTGTAAAAAAGCGGTACGCGACAGTCTTGTGCAATTATTGGCAGGACTTTGATATCTCTGGCTTTAAGCTGCTGATTCATCGCTAACTCAAGCTCCTTCTGAACCCAAGATGATTCAACAGAGGCAGGAGTTAAGACAGCAATGAGATAATGCATTTCCTCGATTGCTAATGCAATTCTCTTTAAAAGGGAGTCGCCAACCAAGAGTTCGGCTTCATCAAGCCAAACACGAACCCCACGGACAACTAGATCTCGTGCCAGTTTTCGTGCGAAAGGCTTATCTAAAGAAGTGTGGCTGATAAAGACGGACGACATACATTCCCCAATAACTCTACAGTTTTATCTGTGATCATTTCATACCTAAAATAATTAGATGGGCCCGCATAAGATGCAGGCTTCTTCGTTTCTGCCCCCATAAGACGCCTTTGGATATCCTGCCAATGCCGCGATAAGCCTTGCTGTTTGAGAGATTTGTTGTTTGTCCTTCCATTTAGCTCGGTGGTTTATGCGGGTCAGCATAAGAACATCCTTCTCATAGTCCGTCGAGCTTACCCCAAAAGGTGTGGAAATTAGGTTAGGCGGTGTTTACCTTGGTTGGGAAGTAAACAACCTAACATGAAAGAAAGGAGAACACCGCCATGAGCAAGAAGAGCACAGTCTGTGATTGGAAGTCAAGCCCGTGTCGGGAAGGCCTTGAGGCGTGGATTCGGGGGCGGATTCAAAGGTGCTTTCAGGACGTGTTGGAAGAGGACGTGAAGGAGTTTTTGGGTAGGACGAAACACGAGCGGTGAGAGCATATCGACAGCGCTGTTTGAAGTCGCAACCGGTATGGTAAGCCTCGGAATGTAACGTTGAGTTGCGGGACGATAACGGTTCGACATCCAGTAGTGGCTGACCTTTAGCAGGATTCCGAGAGTCTGCTTCTGCCGTTCTTTGAGCATCGAGCAAAGGAAGGGAGTGAACTAGGGAAAACACGCCATCACACCTGACAACGATCACGACGTCGTTCGACTCGGTAGACCATTGTGTTACGGCTTGGGTGTTGCCTGACTTCGCCACTCTTCGCTTCCGCCATGATCGCGCAAGAATAGGAGGATGGGAACGTCAGCCTGATGGTCTTTTTCGGTGTGGATATTTGTATGCACTTATTATGCAGTTCACACAATCACGGAACAGGAGAAATCGGCACTAAATGGGGCAGTTGTGGAATTGGGTGTAACCCGCAGATGATCAGCCGTTCCTCAACACACAAACGGCGGAAAGGCGGCTGTGGGGCTCCTAAATAGTGGTCGGGGCGGGCGGATTTGAACCGCCGACCCCCGGTTCCCAAAACCGGTGCGCTACCGGGCTGCGCTACGCCCCGGAAAGAGTGGATGAAGCCTGCCAGGTCAAGCGACCTGTGTCAGAAGGTGTAGGCCAGAGAAAACACGACGCCGGTCAGCTTGTCGTCGAAGACCGGGGCCTTCTTTGCCTTCTCCTCATCTGCCTTCGACCTCTGCAACCACCAGCCGACCTTGAACTCGAGCGGCGCCTCTTTGCAGACATAGGCCAGGCCTAGCTCGGTCTTGAAGCTCTTGAGCCTTCCAGAAAAGCAGAATGAGTCTTCGTTATCCTCAACGCCCGGGGTCTCATAGCGAAATCGCCAGTCGCTGGCATATTTGATGTTCATGTTAGGTAACATCATGCCAGTGGCCCACGCGTAGAACCCGGAGTACGATGGTGACTCCAAGGCAAGGCCATACAGGAACCCGTGCATGCGGTTCCTTTCTTCGTGCCTCATATCGTATTCGTGAACTCCCACCGGGACGTCGAAGCCTCCGTCGTATTCTGTCCAAACCCCCTGGCCGCGCCGTTCGAAATTGTAATACTTCTGCCACTTGTAGCCAAAAAGCAGAGAGGCGTATCTAAAGTAGGGAGTCAGTCGCAAAACGATTTCAATATCCTCTCGTTTGACCTCAATTGTCCCGTTTTCGTCGGTCTCGTACCAGCCTTCATACCTGCTGTTTCTTAGGTGATAGTCGCCATCGAACTTGCCGACTAAGTATTGGGCGCCAATGCCGATGTGGTCCTTTGCGAACGAGACCTCCATAAACGGGCCGAAGGGGCCAACTTGGGAGCTCATGTCGTATTCGCCTGTGATGTTCTTGTGCCACACCTCGCTGTTCTCGAAGTCCCAATGGCCATAAAAGCCCTTTAGCCCTACCTTGAACTTTATGGCTTTTTCGGCCTCTTCTTCTTCAGCCAGTGCAACGGCTGTGAACAGGGCGGTAATCAACAACAGAACAATCACGATCGAAATGCGCTTCATGCCTCTCTCCTCTCAAAAAATGCGATTAGGGGTCTTTACAATTGTGCGTCAAGATACTGGTCGGCATTGATCGAGTCAAGAGTTTTGAGGAGGAGTTTCGGCTCGCCGTCCGTCGAGTCTGCGATAAGGCGGAAACGGGAGAAAAGGAAAAGTAGACTTCGCCATAGTAGCCGTGGCTACGTCGGCTGAAAAGGTCTCGTGCGGCAATCGCACCGAGCGAGGGGCTCAGACGTGGGAGCTTCTGGCCAGCTCGGCGGCCACTTGCACACAAAGGGGACATTCCTTCTGCGAACTCATCGCCTTCGCCGCCCGCCTCCCTTCTCAACATGCACGCTGAACACATACGAGGCTGGAGCATGGAGTCAATGCAATTGTTGCCGACTGCTCAATCGCGCTGAAACGTGATGAGAAAACGCCAGGGCAGTCGTCCACCATCCGGAATCGCACCCCTTCACTCGGCGCACTTGACTTTGAGCTGCCGCAATTGCATTCTGTTTGACCGATTGATAGATTCGTTCTGGCCGGTGCGTGGCCGATTTCAGGGCTCTGAGATGTATCTTTACATTGCTGGGATTGCTGTTGGGCTTGTAGGTCTGTTTTGGGGCTTTTACGCTTGTCAGGTCAAGGCTTTTCCGACCAACGTTGTGGGCGGAGTCGTGTCAATTGGCTGCCTTTTGCTGACAATTGTGAGCGTAGTGCTGCTTTGCGTGCCGGGCTTTTTTGATTAGGAGACAGGTTGTATGGCTAGATGCGTTATCTGCGAACAGCGAAAGGGCAAGAGGCATTGCGCTCTCAAGAGCGCAATGGTCTGCTCACAGTGCTGCGGGTTGGTGCAAACTGAGGGCAACTGCCCGGGCGATTGCCCGTTCCTTCTGGAAAGCAAGAACTTTGCGTCCGAGAAGCAGGACGAGAGGGAGAATCAGCTCGGCGAGCGGTTCAAGCGTGATTTCGACGCCGAGAATGAGGAGGTCATGCAGACCTTCAACGCTGTCGCCACGCCATTGAATGACTTGTTCGTCGCAGCTGCGGAGGAGGACGAATATCTCGTGGACAAGGACCTGGTCGAGGCGCTGGATGACTTGATAAAGAACACGAAGGAGGGCGTTGGCCAGGTTGTTAGTCCTGAGGATGTGAAGCTTAACCGAGCGGGCAGTCTCGTGCCGCAGATGAAGGAGGCGCTTGAATCGTTCGATGCTGAGCCGCCGGTGGCAGACTACTTGATTGTGCCGTGCCTGGAGATACTCAGGGGCCTTGTATCGCTATCAACGAAGGAGGAAGAGCCAAAAGCGTACGTTGACCAGCTGCTCAAGCAGAAGGAGGAAGAAGGGGCCGAGGAGGAAGAAGCGGTTGCGCCGGCCGGTGAGCCAGTCTTGGTTGACATAGACGCAGCCCAGGCCGAATTGCACCTAGAGGGTCCGGAGGCGCCCGAGCAACCCTCGGTTGCGGACCTGTTTGAGGAGGCGCCGGAGACGCCCACCACAGCTGACCTGTTTGAGGAGGCGCCGGAGATGCCCACCGCAGCTGACCTGCTTGAGGAGGCGCCGGACGAATCAGACGAGAAGGAATAGTGCATGCAACGTTTAGTATGTTGGGCGGCCATTCGCCGAACGTCGCGAGTTCCGAAAGAACGGCGATGAGCACCACAGAATAAACCATTCTTAAGGATCAAGAGGTAGGACGATGTCTTTGAGAGTAGCAATTAACGGTTTCGGACGGATTGGCAGGCTTTACTTCCGGGCGGCCTATAAGAGCCCCGAGCTGGAGTTTGTGCAGATCAACGATCTAACAGATTCGAAGACGCTCGCCCATCTTCTGAAGTGGGATTCGGCTCACGGCCCATTCCCGGGCGATGTCTCCTATGGCAAGGATTCGATCATGATCGGGAATAGGATGATCAAGGTCTCGGCCGAGCGGGACCCGGCCAATTTGCCGTGGGCCGAGGAGAGAATCGATATCGTCGTTGAATCGACTGGCATCTTCAGAGACAGGGCGGGAGCGACCAAGCACCTGAACGCAGGTGCTAAGAAGGTCATCATCAGCGCGCCGGCCAAGGAGCCTGACGTTACGATCGTCATGGGCGTGAACCACAAGGATTACGACCCACAGCGGCACAACATAATCTCCTGCGCCTCGTGCACGACCAACTGCCTGGCGCCCATCGCTAAGGTACTGCTTCGAACTTACGGGATCGAATACGGTTACATGACGACCATCCACTCGTACACAAACGACCAGCGGACGCTCGATTTTCCGCACTCCGACTTGAGGCGAGCAAGGACAGCGGCTGTCTCGATGATCCCTACGACGACTGGCGCCGCGAAGGCCACGGCGCTCGTTATACCGGAGCTTCAAGGCAAGATGGACGGTATGTCGATTCGTGTGCCAACGCCGAACGTGTCGCTCGTAGATTTCGCGTGCGTAGTCGAGCAGAAGACGAACAAGGATGACGTCAACAAGGCTCTCGAAAACGCGGCCGAGAACGAACTGAAGGGCATACTGGACGTCTGCGACCAGCCCTTGGTCTCTATTGACTTCAACGGCAACCCATTCTCCTCGATCGTCGACGCGCTAAGCACTGCCGTCGTTAAGGGCAAGCTCGTCAACGTCATAGCGTGGTATGACAACGAATGGGG
This sequence comes from uncultured bacterium, assembly GCA_965372715.1. Classification (GTDB taxonomy): domain Bacteria; phylum B130-G9; class B130-G9; order B130-G9; family B130-G9; genus CAYZPW01. The sequence continues at coordinate 28,616 of CBDVDH010000014.1, forward strand.
CTACTCCAACCGCCTGGTCGATATGACCAAGCTGGCGGGTGAGGCGCTGTGAGATGATCGCGGGGCTGGGCAAAAAAACCGTCTCCGATGTTGAGATTTCCGGGAAGAAGGTCTTTCTGCGGGTCGATTTCAACGTGCCGATTGACTCGGACGGCAATATCCTAGACGACACGCGCATCATCGCTCATCTTGAGACCATCAATTACATCCTCTCAGAAAGGTGTGCGAAGCTGGTCGTAGCCTCGCACTTCGGAAGGCCCAAGGGCAAGGTCGTCCCGTCGATGAGCCTCGCACCAGTCGCCAAGCGGCTCAATGAGCTCCTCAACGGAAAGGTGAAGTTCGTCAATGACTGCGTCGGCCCGGACGTCGATAGCGCAATTGCCCAGCTCAAGAAGGACGAGCTATTACTGCTTGAGAACACGAGGTTTAAGCCCGGAGAGACGGAAAACGATCCCGAACTCGCCAAGCAGCTCGCGATGCTCTGCGACGTTTATATTGACGATGCTTTCTCCGCGGCCCATCGCGCACACGCATCCGTGGCCGAAATCGCCAAGTATGTGCCGACCGCCGCGCAGGGCTTCTTGATGGAGAAGGAGATATTCAACCTCGGCAAACTTATCGAGGCGCCTCAGCAGCCGTTCGTCCTCGTATTGGGCGGCGCAAAGGTCAAGGAGAAGATTGGCCTGATCAAAAACCTCGTCGGCAAGGTTGACTCGATGCTGATCGGCGGCGGTATGTGTTTCACGGCCCTCAAGGCAAAGGGCCTGCCGATCGGCGACTCCCTGCTCGACGAGAAGAATCTCGAGAGCATAGCTAAGGTGCTTGATGAGGCAGAGTCAATGGGAACCACCATTCTCCTTCCGGTTGATGTGGTCGTGGCAAGGGAGATCACGGATGACGCCGAAACAACCATAGTCCCAGTGGATAAGATTCCGGATGGCCAGATGGGACTTGACATCGGGCCGGAAACCACCAAACTCTTCGCCTCCGCGATTGAGAATGCCGGGACAGTCTTTTGGAACGGCCCGATGGGGGTCTTTGAGAAACCCGCGTTTGCAGGTGGCACCATGGGAATCGCCCGCGCTGTCGCGGCGGTCAGCGCGACAACCGCCATAGGCGGCGGCGAGACGGTGGCGGCGGTGAAGATGGCGGGCGTTGCGGACTCCATTACTCATGTTTCGACTGGGGGAGGCGCCTCGCTTGAGTTCCTTGCTGGCAAGACGCTCCCAGGCATCGCAGCGCTAGACGACTTGTAGGGATTTACGAAGATGACGAAAAACAGAAGGCCGCTCATAGCCGGCAACTGGAAGATGCACAAGACGATCATGGAATCGCTCGAGCTAGTGGGCGGGATCGTCAAGAAACTGGCTGAGTTGGGCGTGGCCGACGTTGATGTTCTGGTTTGCCCACCGTTCACGGCTCTCGAAAGCGTGTCAAACCGCCTTTCCCAGACGTGTGTCGCTCTGGGCGGCCAGAACTGCGCCCTTCTGAGGGAAGGCGCGCGCACGGGTGAGGTCTCGCCACTGATGCTGCTCGACGTTGGCTGCGAGTTCGTCATACTCGGACACTCAGAGCGACGGGCGCATTTCCACGAGACTGACGAGGTTGTCAACGGCAAGGTCAAGCTCGCGCTCGAGTGCGGTCTTCTCCCGATCGTCTGCGTCGGCGAGACGCTTGACGAGCAGGAACAAGGCAAGACACTCGAAGTGCTTAGGACGCAGGTTCAGGGGTGCCTGCGCGGGCTTTCGGCCGAGCAGATGGCCAAGCTTACGTTAGCGTACGAGCCGGTCTGGGCAATTGGCACAGGGCGCACCGCGACTCCTGAAACCGCCCAAGAGGCTCATCGGTTTATAAGAGGGCTGCTTGCCTCGCTCGCCAACGACGAGGTGGCGGACGTGGTGCGGATACTGTATGGTGGCAGCGTCAAGCCGGAGAATGCGGCCGCTCTGCTGGCTCAGCCCGACCTAGATGGGGCGTTGGTCGGCGGCGCGAGCCTCAAGGCAGATGCTTTTTGTGATATTATCATCAGGGCGAGAAAGGTATAGACAATGTTGGCAGTGCTCGTTGTTATCCATGTTTTCCTGTGTATCGCCCTTGTGGCTATCATCCTGTTTCAGGGCGGGAAGGGCGCCGATCTGGCGAGCGTTTTTGGCGGGGGCACTTCCGGGACAGCATTCGGCGTAACGGGCGCCGCGCCATTCATCGCCAAGGCGACCACGAGTGTTGCCGTCGGGTTCCTGGTGATGTGTGTCATTCTCTCGTATTTCTACACCCCGAGCGGCTCGGGTTCGGTGATACAGAAGCAAAGCGCAGCTCAAGAGAGCTCGCAGACGGCGCCGAGCTCTCCGGAAGAGGAACCAGCCGCGGCAGCTTCGGTCGGCACCGTCGGGACCGGCGCAACTGTGGGGCAAGGCGAGGACTCTCCAGCAACGCCGTAGCTACCATGTAGGGCGGGCTTTCTAGCCTGCCGGTGTAGGGCGGGCTTTCTAGCCTGCCGGTGTAGGGCGGGCTTTCTAGCCTGCCGGTGTAGGGCGGGCTTTCTAGCCTGCCAAACGTGAATCGCCTCGGGGATTTGAGGAGCGCGCACAGCGATCGGTAGCTGGATTAGTCTCCGCCCGTTGGAAAACCGGAGGCGCCGGGCACCGAGGTTAGACAGACCGGCGGCTTGAGCTGCCGCAAAGAACTTATCAATGCCGAGATGGTGGAACTTGGTAGACACGCTGTCTTGAGGGGGCAGTGGGCGAGAGCCTGTGGGGGTTCGAGTCCCCCTCTCGGCATTACCCCCTCCTATCCCGGCAATTGCGCCGCAACTACGAAATCCTGCACACACAACCGCAGGACCGCCCAGCGCCGGCGCCCGTCACCGCCCAGGCCAAGTTCCGCGAGCAAAAGAGGCTATGGGAGCGGAGGCTCTCCGCCCGTTGTTGTCGTGGGCACCCGTGCGTGTATTCCTTCGTGACCGTGCTCCAGTTTGAGTCATATTCTTGAATGACGTCATCGCCGTCGTAAAAGAACTTACGCGTGCCGGATGAATCCGTCAAGCTGAGGCGCTTGCTGTCGGGGCCGTAGGTCATTGACTGGATTGAGGCCATCCCCTCGGTGACGGATGTCAGCCTATCAAATGCGTCATACGCATAGCTGCGTGTTACGCCGCCCGTCGTCTTGCCAGCTATGTTTCCATTGTCATCGTGCGTGTAGCTGGTGCCGATGGTGCCTTCGGTCGATTGCGTCAGCCCATCTGCGGCGTTGTAGATATAGGACACGGTGGCGTCAGAGCTGCGCGTCCAGAGCGTCCTGTTGCCGTTATCGTCATACGTGAACGTGTCGGTATTGCCGGCGGGATACTCGACCTCGGTCAGCTGCCCCTCTGCGTCGTAGGTGTATTCCGTCTCGCCGACGTTGAACTCGTCCTTCTCGGTGACCTGCCCGCAGGCGTCGAACGTGTATTCGATGCTCGACACCGTCGTCCCGTCGGACTTCAGGTTGTCAATCGCCCACATACGGCACTATTCCTGACGCATGGCACGTCGCACCTTGACCCACATAACCAGTATATGGCCGAATACAACGAGCATTACGACTATCGCAAATATATGCCAACCTCGATGGCCTTCTCTAGACGAGACGAGCACACCCGACCATCCTAATGTCGCTGAAACAATCGCCAGATACCATGCCCACTTGCGTTTGGGCCCTGAGAAGAAGCGTATTCGCTCCCTTAGGTCCATGCGAACGGTTGTAGCAATGAGAAATATCACGGTGGCGCAGCCCACAATGTCCAATAAAATACTAGCCCAGAAACTCAGCATTGCTCAAATCCTCCCGACTGCCGATGCAGCTGACAAATCAAATCCTTCCCTAACCGTGGGCCATGCAGAGGGGACGCCAACGATTGCCCCTCTCTGCATTGCCGCGGCGGATTCCTCTATTCCCTCAAATGTGACCCCTAGAGCAGCACGGGCCCCACAGATCTGTGCTGCCCAAATGGTTCCGCGAGCCCGCCAAAGTCCTTACTTCCTTGCTTGGGATGGCCTGACCAATCCTCAATACAGCTGCCCGTACTGGAACCGCTGGGGTCTGTCAACCCGGCAGGTCGGCCACCGGTGACGAGACGGCCGCCCGCTTCAAGTCCTATGTTGTCGACCTCTCGCTGTAAGCCAGCCATATCTGCTTCCAAACCTGCCATCACACCGCTAAGCGCATCCCCGAACACGTCGCCCTGGAACTGGAACGCCGTACCATACATCATCTCCCCTAACAATCCGGGAGGCATTGACATACCGCCGGCTGCTTTTATTCCACATAGGCCCGCACCGATGCCGCAAGCGCCTGCTCCGATCAAAAGCAAAGATCCTCCACTCCCCATAATCGCCAGACAGCCGCCGATACCGACCAAGCAACTGCCAGTGACGCCCCACTTATTGATCGGCTTGGAAGAACGTATGGTAATGGATATTCTGAATCCAGTGCAATACCATATCCACACGAAAGGGAAGTAACCGCAAATGGTCCCTATATCGCCTGCATCGGCTTGAACTGAGTGACTCGCCATCCCCATCGCATCCGTGTAGTTTGCGGGAGAGTTGCCACAGTAGGCATAGAGGCTTTGGAGTGAGAAGATGGGGTCGCGGCTGAAGAAGCGGCCGAGGGATTGATTGTAGTAGCGGGCGCGGTAGAAGTAGTTGCCCATCGCGCCGTCATAGACGCGGCCGGTGAAGCGGTACATGCAGTCCACCTGCCCGGAGTGATAGGTCGTGGTGGGTTCGCCGAAGGCGTCGTAGCTGTAGGTTGTTTTGAGGGTTTCGTTCTCGTCGAGGATGTCGATTATGGAGCCCAGGCGATCTTTCATGAGGTAGTAGGTGTCGCCGGCCTGCTTCGCTGTCTTGTCCGTCATCGAGAGGGGTTCGTCTATCCAGGGGCCGTGCGTGTATTCCTTCCTAACGGTTGACCAGTTGCTGTCGTATTCTTGAATGACGTCATCGCCGTCGTAAAAGAACTTACGCGTGCCGGATGAATCCGTCAAGCTGAGGCGCTTGCTGTCGGGGCCGTAGGTCATCGACTGGATTGAGCTCATTCCCTCGGTGACGGATGTCAGCCGATCAAACGCGTCGAACGCATAGCTGCGAGTCACGCCGCCAGTCGTCTTCCCCGTCATGTTTCCGTTGTTATCGTGAGTGTAGCTGGTCCCGACAGTGCCCTCGGTCGATTGCGTAAGCTGATCGGCGGCGTTGTAGATGTAGGACACGGTAGCGTCCGAGCTGCGTGCCCACTCCGTTCTGTTGCCGTTATCGTCGAACGTGAACGTGTCCGTGTTGCCCGCCGGATACGAGACCTCGGTCAGCGGATACATACTTAGGGAGCGAAGGAGGCCACGACCGTTCCGTTGAACTTCTTGATGACGATCATGTCTGCTTTCTTGTCCCAATAGACTAGCTGCTCTCCGTCCAGATCCCAATCAAAAGGCGTGTAGCCTCGGGCGTCTTTGGGGAAATCGAGGATCATGACTGGCTCGGGCAAGGTCAGTCTCGAGAGTAGCGTCCCTTCAAGATCATAGACAGCATAGCCAGATATGGCCAATGCGTCCTCCTCCCACTCACCCTTCAGTAGCCCGAATCTTTTGTTGTCACGGGAACACCGGATTCTTAAGGCGTGCACCTCCTTCAGCACCAGTTTTTTGTGTCCGGTACCTGTTTCGAGGCGCCAGAGAGTGCAGGACCGACTTGACAGGTGTGCGCCTTCCCGCGCAACGTAGAACATGAACCTCAGGTCGGGCGTAACTCCCGAAAGACCACGCGTACCTGCAACCAGAGTCTTGCCGGCCTGGACGAAGTCCGCGGTAGCTTCAGGACCTAAGGGATTGCCTCGCACGACGCCCACAATTGGCTCGGCGTCCGGCGGCAAAACGCAGCTGTCAACCGATACTGTATCCTCTGGCAACGGAATAAGCTTTTCGAGCGAGCCATCTTCCAGAGAGTATATCGCCACGTTGATACGACTATTCGATACCTTGTCAGGGGGCGCGGAGTGAACGCGCTCGAACTGGCCAGCGCCAGGCCTCTTCGCCAGAGATCCGGGAATGTGTTTTCCTTGGATGATGACCGGAAGTACTCCTGGAGACACGCCAACCTTGTAAACACAAATCCCGACATCCTCGGTTCTGCAAAGCAAAGTATCCAACAACGCGTTCTCGCTATCCAAGCAATAGATACACGGAAGGATGGAACCACCGACATCCTCCCCCCGCAGGAGCCGCTCGCACTCGTCACCGCGAACCCCATTCAGAAGAAAAAAGCGTGGGAAACCCGCATTGGAGAAGAACGGGAAGCACGGCATCCGGCCCGACCCAGCGATTTCTTGAAACCTGTGCACCGCTACGTCTGGTCCCGACCAAAAACAGAGCTGACCAAGCTCAATGGGATGCGCGGTGTCCCCATTAACCACGATGGTCCGGGTCCTCTTGAGATACGCAACGGAAGAACTTTCAGCAACAAAGGCGAGGTCTCGAACTCCTTGGCACCGTTTCTCTTCAGCGCCGATTCTGCCTGATCCACCGAGATGGCAACCTGATATCAGAAGGGCGCAGACCACCAGAAGGGCTATGACCGGCAATCTAGGTTTGTGTCTTCCTCGGAAGACCCTGGTCCATGATCGATCTCTCTGCATACTGTTGTCTCCCAATATTAAAAGTTTGACGCCTTCATTCCTGGTTCCCGCATGAGACCCGGCGCAAGGCCGGCAGTTTGGGTCAGCGACTCAGCATTAGGGGCATCAAATTCAATGCAACACTCGTGATCCTGCTACAGTATCAGGGGGCCTTCTGGGTCAGAAGCAATCGGAGGTGGTTCGACTAGCTTTCGCTTGCCACCCCCCTGATCGGGATGACCACTCCAGTCGTTGATGCGGCTGCATCCAGTGCGATCCCCCAAGCCAGGGTCAGTGAATCCCGGACGCTCACCGCCTGTAAGGAGCCGGGTGTTGTCGATCTCTCGCTGCAGAAATCGCATTTGTGCCTCAATTCCTGCCATCAGGCCGCGAAACACATCCTGGCCCGGGTTGCTCTGGCCCCCTTGGAGCATCTGGCCTATCATCATCTCCCCTATCAACCCAGGAGGCATTCCCATTCCATTGCACAAGCCTTCCCCGATAGCCACGCCAATGGTGAAGGCACCTGCCGCAGCCTTATGTGGCTTCTTCTTGATTATGCCTGTTGCGAGGTCGGATGCCCCTTTCGCGGCGCCCCGGCCCTTAGCCCAGCCATATGCCTTTCGCCAACCCCACTCGATCGCATCTGCAACGGGATGTTTCGGGCCTGAGCAGGGAAGAATTATCCACCACCACCAAGGGCCTGGCACCGCGACTGGGATGCCACCGTCAATGTCTCCGCCTTGGCTTGACAAGTTCAGATCATTGGAGCCGATTGAGCTGCCGGCGAGCATGCCAAATGGGTCGGTGAAGTTTTGGGGGGAGTTGTTGCAGTAGGCGTAGAGGGAGGAGAGGGACATGATGGGGTCGCGGGAGAAGAAGCGCCCGAGGGATTGGTTGTAGTAGCGGGCGCGGTAGAAGTAGGCGCCCATCGCTCCGTCATAGACACGGCCAGTGAAGCGATACATGCAGTCCACCTGCCCTGAGTGATACGTCGCGGTTGGCTCGCCGAACGCGTCGTAGCTGTAAGTGGTTTTGAGGGTCTCGTTCTCGTCCAAGATATCTATTATCGAGCCGAGGCGGTCCTTCATCAGGTAGTAGGTGTCGTCCGCCTGCTTCGCCGTCTTGTCAGTCATTGAGAGAGGCTCGTCAACCCAGGGCCCGTGCGTGTATTCTTTTCTAACGGTTGACCAGTTGGAGTCATATTCCTGAATCACATCGTTTCCGTCATAGAAGAACTTACGCGTGCCGGACGAGTCTGTCAAGCTGAGGCGCTTGCTGTCAGGGCCGTAGGTCATCGACTGGAGCGTCGTTTGCCCCTGGACGACGGAGCTCATCCGGTCGAATGGGTCGTAGTTGAACGTCTTGGTGACGCCGCCGGTCGTCTCACCGGTGAGGTTCCCGTTGTTGTCGTGGGAGTAACTCGTGCCGATTGTGCCCTCGGTCGATTGTGTCAGCTGGTCGGCGGAGTTGTAGATGTAGGACACGGTGGCGTTCGAGCTGCGTGCCCACTCCGTCCTGTTGCCGTTGTTGTCATACGTGAACGTGTCGGTATTCCCCGCTGGATAGGAGACTTCGGTCAGCTGCCCCTCGGCGTCGTAGCTGTATTCCGTCTCGCCAACGTTGTACTCGTCCTTCTCGGTGACCTGCCCGCAGGCGTCGAACGTGTATTCGATGCTCGACACAGTCGTCCCGTCCGACTTCAGGTTGTCAATCGCCCACATCCGGCCTCTCCTCAGCAAGGGCGAGTGTGTCTCCAATGACTCGGCCAAACCGATGCCATTCAGGAACTATCGCGCGCAACCCAATCACTGGTTCTCTTCTTGAGATTCGTGTTTCTTGATTTCTTCGTTGTATTGACACAGCAGCAATCTCAGCATCATCAAATACAAGACTGGGAAACCGATTACACCCACTGCGACCACCACATACACGGCCAGACCGAAGTCTCTCGGATGACCGCGGCTCATCATACTCACTAGAACCATAACTCCCAGCCCAAACACTATAGTAGCAATAACACTGGATGAAAATGCCGCGACTGAGCCCACGGACCGTTGTACCCACGCCCGGGGGTTTCTAAATGGATTGATGAAGATTTTCATGCGCTCATTTCCTTGTAAGTCATGAATGTGATTCCCCGACGCGTCACCTGTTGTGTCATTCTGTTATGGCCATCTGGGGTTATGGGGATCGAATTCGGAGCCCTTGGGATCACCTTCGCCTGCATGATCTTCCTCACCGCCAATAGGATTGTCCATAATGAGGACGGCAACACCAACCCCGGCGATGGCAATGCCGCCTGTCGTACTAATTCCCAAGATACCAGCCACGAAACCAGCTACGGTCAAGGCCGCCCCAAGAACACTCCAGGAGCTGGTTTCCTCTTCCGCCTCCTCTTCCTTCACCCATACCGTCTCCCCATCATCCGCTACGTATTTCTCGGCACCATCCTCGTCCTTCTCGCCGGTGCTTGTATAGGTTTTGCCATTGATCACTATCTTATCGCCTTTCTTCGAGCACGGCAGTCCCGTCATCCTGCGATGCCAAATTAGGCCAAACCCCATTTCGCTGGGGACGAACTCATCTCCGCCGATAGAGAGCCCTAACATCCCGAACGGGTCCTTGAAGTTCGTGGGGCTGTTGTTGCAGTAGGCATAGAGGGATTGGAGTGAGAAGATGGGATCGCGGGAGAAGAAGCGGCCGAGCGATTGGTTGTCGTAGCGGGCTCGGTAGAAGTAGGCGCCCATTGCGCCGTCATAGACGCGGCCGGTGAAGCGATACATGCAATCGACCTGGCCGCTGTGGTGGGTTGCGGTTGGCTCGCCGAACGCGTCGTAGCTATATGTTGTCTTGAGCGTCTCGTTCTCGTCGAGGATGTTGATTATGGAGCCGAGGCGATCTTTCATTAGGTAGTAGGTGTCGCCGGCCTCTCTTGCAGTCTTGTCGGTCATGGAGAGTGGCTCATCGATCCAGGGCCCGTGCGTGTATTCTTTGGTCACGGTGCTCCAGTTTGAGTCATATTCCTGAATCACGTCGTTTCCATCGTAGAAGAACTTGCGCGTGCCGGACGCGTCTGTCAAGCTGAGGCGCTTGCTGTCGGGGCCGTAGGTCATTGATTGGAGCGTCGATTGGCCCTGGACGACGGAGGTCATCCGGTTGAACGCGTCGTAGTTGAACGTCTTGGTTACGCCGCCGGTCGTCTGGGTTGTCATGTTGCCGTCCCTAGCCTGACGCGAACCGGGAAATGAGATTTTTGCAGCGTATGGCTGCCTCCGCTTGATGGAGCCGTCCGAATGCGCGTAAACGACGGGCGCCTATTTGCCCGCCGTCGGTGGCGATGGCTTCTTTGCGTCCTTGAGTATCTTCCCGACACCGTATGTCGCCTTCTTCAAGACCTTAGCCTTATTGGTCTTGAAGTCATACCTGATTATCCTCCATGGTCTTGGTGGCGGGATGTGATAGATCAGGCAATCCTCATGATCGAAGTAATGCCAACAGTCAAGTGTTGTACACGGCGAAAGATCGCCGCTGGTAACGACGGCCCTTCGTGCTACAACGTTCAGGGTCCGATCGGTTGTGGTAAGGTGCAGTGTCTCTCCGTTGCAGCTGGCGAAAACGAGGCGATCGCCGGGAACGGACCAACCCATACGGGTCTGGTTCGATTTGCCTGGCATATCAGGTACGGCGGTCGGCCCAGCAATTTGGGCTATTCGGCCGCTCGAAAGAGCCCAAATCGAGACGAGGGACCGCTTGGCTCCCGGGGCCTTGTGAAACGCCGAGAAATAATTGCGGTCGCAGGAAAAAGCAAGAGTGTCGGCATCCAATGGGTCTTCGTCCGTTAGGTAATGACTGGCGGCTCCCTTTGAAAGGTCTGACAGGTTGAAGGTAACAGCATAGATGCGTGGCCCACCCTTGGGCTCGCTCCTGAACTCTCTCATCAGAAGGCCAATGTGGCTATCGGAAGTGTCCAGCAATGTACCCACCAAGCTCGAGCCCCTGGGGACGGAATAAGGCGCCTCGGCTAAGATCCTCCCGTCCGGACGTGCAATCCTGAATAGCCAACGCTCAAAAGGGCCATCCTCCTCGGCAGAGCGCTCCTCTGCTTTGAATACGAACGCCCATCCCTCGAGAGAAGCAAGATAAGAGGAGACACACGCAGGAAAAGGCACGCTCGGGAGCTCTATTCTATACTTCGACACGGCCTCCCTTTTTCCTGTTTGCAGAACCTCAAACCAGAAGCGCGGTATGCGCTCCACTCGATAAATCATAACACCCAAGTCTCTCGGTGAAGCCTCCTCAATTATGGCCAGAAGGCTGTACTCGGGGACGATCTGCTCATTTTCCCGGTCGAGCAAAACCACCCACTCATCGCATCCAACCAAATAGAGCTTCGCTTGAAATTCTACCTTCGCCTCCTCGGGATACTGTGATGGAGCAGGCCATTTCGTTTCCCAAATCACTAGATTGCCCGACTCTGTCGGGCTTGAGAAGATGAAAGACCCGGAATACTTCCGCTCCGCCGCCAAAACCTGGGGTAGAAGCAGCAACAGAATGAGTAAGCTACGACCAATCATGTCTCTATATGCTCCTTTGCTGCAAAAGCGTGTTGTTCCACCAACAATCGGGAATTCTATCTTCAGCCCTCCGGAAATTCAAGATCGGGACGTCGAAAGGCTATCGCTGGGTCTGGCGGCGGCGGGAGGTCCCCATTGAGGGCCCAAAGCATGCAAGCCCCTGGACACCACAACCGCACTGCCCACCCGTAGTCCTCCGGGCTCAGATTGTCCCACGCGCAACTGGTGCAGCACCTCAGACAACAGGACAGCTTTTTCCCAAAATCGGTGTGCTGCGCACATTTCTCGGCGAGGCATTTGATAACCCAAACATAGAACTTGCCCCAATCTGAGACCTTGCCAACAACTGCACGCATACGTTCGACCTCAATGGGGCCGAAGAAGGCCTCGATTGGGTCCACCAAAGGCTCGTACTCGGGGCGGCCCGTCAGCGATTCGTCTGACAGCCCCGTCGGGTCGGTGAAGTTTGCCGGCGAGTTGTTGCAGTATGCGTAGAGGGATTGCAGCGAGAAGATGGGATCGCGGCAGAAGAAGCGGCCCAATGATTGGTTGTAATACCTCGCCCGATAGAAGTAGTTGCCCATCGCGCCATCATAGACGCGGCCTGTGAAGCGGTACATGCAATCAACTTGGCCGCTGTGGTGGGTGATTGTGGGGTCGCCGAAGGCGTCGTAGCTGTAGGTTGTTTTGAGGGTTTCGTTCTCGTCGAGGATGTCGATTATCGAGCCGAGGCGATCTTTCATTAGGTAGTAGGTGTCGCCGGCCTCCCTTGCAGTCTTGTCCGTCATCGGCGGAGAGCCTCCGCTCCCGAGACATGGGCCGAGGCGCCGCGTTCGCGTCGCTTCGGCTGTGGAGGCGAGCTCGGAACGTGCGAGCCGTCCGGTTTCATACGCAGGTAGAGAAAGGTATCCGAGTGCCGTGGGCACCTGTCGGGAACGTAGGTCATGGATTGGAGCGTCGATTGGCCCTGGACGACGGAGGTCATCCGGTCAAAGCAGTCGTAAGCGTAGCTGCGCATCGTCACGGCCTCCCTAAGGCTTGACGAGGGCCCATACACAAAAACAAAAAACCAGTATAATCTTATCGCGCTCGAGAAGGGATGTCAAATGTTTTTTGCACGCTTTTTTTGACGATTTCGCGGACACTGCTTTTTCTCGGGACATTCAAGATTCGGATATGAATACGTTTCTGTGCAGCGGAACTGCGCCTGAATAGGATAAGGCCGCGCGTCAAGTCGCCTCGCGAGGAGGGGAGCCGCGCCCTGGATGGGACACGGCCCCGGAGTATCTTCAGCCCAGGTCGCGCATGTATTCGTGATAGAGCTTCGCGTATTCGCCGCCCAGGGCAAGGAGTTCTTTGTGCGTGCCTCTTTCCTTTATTAGGCCATCGCCGATTACGAGGACGAGGTCCGCGTGGCGAACCGTCGAGAGGCGGTGCGCGACGACGAACGACGTACGGCCCCGCATCAGTCGGCCCATCGCCTCCTGCAACGTCTGTTCGATTATCGTATCGACTGAGGAGGTGGCCTCGTCCAGGATGAGTATCCTGGGGTCCGCGATGAACGCCCGCGTGAAGCATATCAGCTGCCGCTCGCCCTGCGAAAGCCCCGCGCCTCGTTCGTGGACTTCCGTCTGATAGCCGTCCGAGAGCTTCATTATCGACTCGTGGGCGCCGAGTGCCTTCGCCGCCTGAACGACCTGCTCCTCCGAGACGTCGGGATTCGCGAACCTCAAGTTCTCCATGACAGTCCCAGTGAATAGGAAGCTCTCCTGAAGCACGATTCCCATCTGTTCGTGCAGCGAATTGAGTGTAACGTCCTTTACGTCAAAACCGTCAATCGACACTCGGCCCTTCTGCGCTTCATAAAACCTCGGTATGAGAGCGACAGTGGAGCTCTTGCCGCCGCCAGTAGGGCCTACGAGCGCGATCGTCTGGCCGGCCTCGGCCCTGAATGAGATGTCCTTCAGAATCCACTCCCGCTTGCCATCGACGTCATAGGTGAAATAGACATCCTTGAACTCGACCTTGCCCTTGATTTTGGGGATCGGTCTGGCGTTGTCGCGGTCCTTGACCTCCGGCTCAGTGTCGAGCAGCTGGAATATCCGCTCTGCCGCGGCCGTGGCCGACAGCGCGCTGTTGTATAGCCAAGTCAGTCCTTCAAGCGGCCAGAAGAATAGGCCCAAAAGGAGCATGAACTCCGGAAGCACACCTATCGTGAGCTCGCCTTGAACGATTAAGCTTGCCCCATAGAGCAGAATGATGCCCGTGGCTGTGGCGAACATCATGTCGATGAAGGGGAAGTACGAGTTCCACACTCTCGAGGCGCCCATCATGTTGCGAATGTATTGGTCATTTAGCTTACGGAAAGTCATCGCGTTTCTGGCCTCCCGCACGAATGCCTGGACGACTCGCACGCCGTTGATATTCTCGGCGAGGTTCGCTGTGATGCGCGAGATGCTCTCCCTCGTTCTTCGGTACGCAATCAGGCCGTATTTGTGGAACAAGATGCTCGCAACCACGAGAGGAGGCATAGTCACAACAATCGCAAGGAACAGCTTCGCGCTGCTAAGGCACATAAAAATCGTAACCCCTACGAGGCTCAGGATGCAGCTCGTGAATTCAAGCAGCCCCCACGTGACGATCTCGTCGAGTGATTCGATGTCCCTGTCGGCTCTTGCGATGATCCTTCCCGCCTTGGTCTTGTCGAAGTATTTCATCGACAGTTCTTGGACGTGTGTGAACACCGCATTCCTCATGTCGTTAAGCGCCCTCTGTCCCCTCGATGAGGCGAGCTTTATCTGGTAGAGCGCGTTCAGCCATCTGAAGAGCGAGGTCAGGGCGTACAGCCCCGCGATTAGCGCGAGGCCAGCGACGTCTCCTTTGACGATGTGGTCGTCTATACCTATCCTAACGAGTTTCGGGCCGACGAGCCCGCACGATACCCACAACACTTCCATCACCAGAACGGCGATAATTGCACGTTTATATGGCGCGAGGAATCCGAGCATACGTCTGAGCACCTTCTTCGAGAACGGCGCGCGCGCCAGCTCTTCCTGGAGTGCTACGTCATCTATTGCCGTCGTCATGCGATCACATCCTCCGCGACCTGGTTATTCAGGCTCTGCCCGTCGTAAATCGTTCGGTAAATGCCTTCAGTTTGTAATAGACCCTCATGCGTCCCGGTTTGCACGATCTTGCCTTCGTCCAGGACGATTATCTTGTCAGCGTGCTGAACCGTCGAGATGCGCTGCGAGATGATGAAGGTCGTCTTCTGTTTCGAAAGCTCCCGAAGCGCCTCGTGTATGCCGCGTTCGGTATAGGAGTCGACGCTTGCGGTGGCGTCATCAAGCACCAACAGCCGCGGGTCAGAGACGATGGCCCTGGCTATCGATACGCGTTGCTTCTGGCCGCCGCTGAGCGTAACGCCGCGCTCCCCGATTATCGTGTCGTAGCCGTTCTCAAGGTCCTCAACGAACGCGTGCGCGCCCGCGGCCTTCGCATACCTCATTATGTCTTCGCTGGACGCCTCAGGACTTCCGTAGCGAATGTTATCGGCCACCGACGCGGAGAAGAGGAATGTATCCTGAAACACGACTCCAACCTCGCCCCTCAGCGACTTGAGCGTGACGCTGGTTATGTCTTGACCATCGATCAGGACGCGGCCCTCGCCCGGATCATGGAAACGCCCAAGAAGCGAGATCAGCGAGCTCTTACCGCACCCTGTTCTGCCAACAATCGCGACTGTCTGACCCGCACTAACAGAGAAGCTTATATCATTGAGCACTCTCTGTTCCCCAAGCGTGAGCGAGACGTTCTCGAAGGTTACCTGCCCCGGGCCATCGGGGAGAGGTTCGGCGTCTTCCGCGTCCATTATCCCTTCCTTCTCGTCCAGCAACTTGAATATCTTCTCGGCGCTCGCTGACGCCTGCTGCGTGAAATCGACCATTCGCCCGACCGCCCTCATCCTGTCGGCGATGCTCCGGAGGTAGAGCAAACACGCCGCAATCGCGCCCAAGGACACCGCGCCTCTCATGACAAGCACGCCGCCGAAGAAAAGCGTCAGGGGGATGCTGAGTCTGAAAATGAACATCGCGAACGGGACACTCTCCGCCCAAACCGCGATCGCCTTGATCATCTGCCGCGTGAAGACCTGGGCGCGGCCGCCGAACTTCTCAATCTCTCGCCCTTCCTGCCCAAATGCACGGACGACCCTCGCGCCTGCAATGTTCTCTTGAAGGACGGTCGTAACGTCGTCATACTTGTCGCTGGCGTCCATGAACATCGGGCGGATTCTTCGCGCGAACTTGATCATCAGATACGCAGTCGGAATAATCATCGAAAGCGCCGCGGCGCCGAGCCTATAGTCCCAGATGAGAATGATCACTGAGGCGCCGATGACGTACGACAGGATCTCAGGTCCCATGAAGACGGCGGTCGCAAGGAACATCCTGATCTTGTCAACGTCTCTCGTCGATCGCGCGATCAGCTCGCCGGACGACGCATTGCCATGAAACTCCAGCGACAGCCGCTGCACCTTCTCGTACTCCCTGCACCTCAAATCCGAGATAACGCCGTGAACGATCGCGGTCTGCGTGAGGCCTCGACGGAAACGAAACAGGTCCCGCAGTAATGAGGCGCCGACGTACAGCAGGACGTAGGACAGCACAAGCGGTATGATCTGCGCCTCATCCGCCCCCGCCCTAACCATCCGCGTAACGTGGTTGATCGCCCAGGCAACAACGACCGGTCGCAATAGATCAAACCCCAGACCGGTATAGAGTAGGACGTAGAGCTGCACCGCTTTGCCCTTATAGGGCTTGACATACTTCAGAAGCCGCCAGATGACCTTTAGTGACGGCTTTGCTTGCTCAACCAACTGGACATCACCTCCGTTCGGGAGTTTCGGGAGTATGGATAAAACATAAAAGCCCTGAACTCACTGGGAGTCCAGGGCTTCAGAGAAGAGAAATTGTGTTCTCTAACTATCAATGAAATCCCTGGGTCCTCCCCGGCACGACACGTCGCCTGTGGGCAGCGCGAGCGGTCGATTCTGCGCATACCACTCCCCGGCACAGACGCCCGCGGAGAATGTCACGATGTGCTTAACCATCCGAATCAGCCCTCCAGACAACCAATAAATGTATGAGACTCCAGTCCATCAACCGATATTAAACTAATAGTTTATCAAAGTGATGAGGGGTTTGTCAAGCATTCTTTCGTGGGTAGTCTGCGCTCATCCTTCGTCGAACCTGCGATGGGACGAAAGCGACCCATTGGCAAGCAGTCAGAGCGACCTAATTAAGGTCTGTTCTTCTGAAGATGGCACTGGTGAACCGGTAGACACGCGATGAGGAGTCAGGCAAGAAATGCGCGGCGTGGATAATGAACATGCCGCGCATCTAGGCGGCTTCCTCCCGTTTGGCTTCGGGCTTTGAGCAGAGCTCAAGGACAGCGAACTCCGGGGCGCATCTGAACCTGAACGGCGCGTATCGGACGATGCCGAGGCCTCTTGTGACAAAAACGAACATATCCCCCACCCTAAACAGCCCTGAGGCGAGGCCCCTGAAGACCCTTGACCGCGAGACGAATGAGCCGACGGCGGGCAGGCGCATCTGGCCGCCGTGGGTGTGGCCCGCCAGGACGAGATCGACCTTTCTTTTGAGTAGATACGAAACCACATCCGGCGAGTGGGTCAGGAAAAGAACCGTGTCGGTCGGTCGGACTTCCTCAAAACAGAACTGGATGCAGTGGCGTCCGCAGATGAAATCGTCGATGCCAATGACGACGAGCCGTTTGCCTTCACGTTCAATGATGCGACTCTGATTGCGCAAGACTCTCACATTCGCTTGCTCGAGAGTTGAAACCAGGCCAGCCGTGTCGTTCTTTTGTTCCACAATGTATCTCTCGAGGAAGAGGTTGCTGAAAGGATAGTGGTTGTAGTCGTGGTTGCCGAGTACGGCGACCGTTCCGTTTCTCGCGCCGACGCGATCCAGAGCTTCCATGAGGTTGCTGAGAAGCGGCAGGCCCGTGTCAGCCTCAATGAGATCGCCGGTCATACATATCAGGTCGATTTGGTCGTGGTTGAGTTGCTCGGCCAGAGAAGTAATCCCCTCGATCATCCTGGGCTTCGTCTCCCTTCGCAAGTGGAAATCCGATAGATGAAGAACCTTGAAGCCCTCAAATGGCGAGTTTGGCTCTAAGACCTCAACCCGAGTCCTCGAAATTGCGGGGGAGAACGGCTCCACCCAATACGCGTAGGCCACGACAACGGCACTGACGGCAACCACCACAACCGCGAGAATCGTAAGAGCAATCATATCCAAGCCTCCAAGCCGCAAATGTTAAGGGTTCCAAGTTCGGACTTCAAGGCCGAGGAGTGAGGAGTTTCCGTGAGAGAGGCTGTCCCGGTCACGGGGCCTTCTCTGAGACGCATATATCGCGCTTCGTGATCGCTGTAAGTATGGCTGCGCAACGAGTTGCTGGACGATCTAAGTCGCGATTCTACGGCGCTCCTGATCTTTGTGACAAGCCCGCTGTGACTCAAGGCTCGGAAGCCATCACAGCGTCGCCCGAAAACACTCTCAGGATCAATCGCAGGTCCCGTCACCCACCAAGCGCCGTCTCCTTGCCCGTAAGGCCATCCAGCACCGTTGTGGCCTTGCCTTCCCCTTCAGAAGGCCGAATATAGAAGACCTTATGCACAAACCGGCCCGGCGAAAGCTCGATCCGCGTCGGCGAGAAGCCGCGATACCTCGCCAGGGCGTAGGTTCGGAGCCTCTTCTCGGCAGACGCCGCCGCAAAAGCCTCATCTACATCCGCCGGAACAACCCTCGCCTCATCGATTTCTCTCGGATGCGGCCGCGGAACATCGCGATACAGCCGGGCCACGCCGTCAACGGCGTCCACAAGCACAACGAACTGCTTCTCCTTCTCGGCTCCCACGAGGGGCTTCACGAACAGCCTCGCAGCAAACAGCCAAGTGGGGTAATAGATGACCTCGCCCTCAGGGTCTGAAATCCCGATTGGTCCACTCAATTGAACCGGTGGAATGACCTCGATCGTCTTCATCATGGTTCGACTCGCACAATAGTGATACGGGAGATCTGGCTGATTCTCAAGACCAATGAAGAGGCTCTTGATTATAGCATGATTGTCGGAATCGCCTGTAGGGGTGCTGCTTGCTGCACCCTTGATTACGTTCAGCCAGAGAAGGGCGGGGCAAGCACCGCCCCTACGATGCCCGACACCGAATCATTACCCAGCCGACTCAAGCCCAGGGATTTTGACGCCTTTCTCCTTCGCGGTGTCGATCGCAGCCTGGTAGCCCGCGTCCGCGTGGCGAGCTATGCCGCTGCCCGGGTCACAGGTCAGTACCCGCTCGAGGCGCCTCGCCGCCTCGTCGGTTCCATCGGCCACTATGACCATGCCGGCATGGATTGAGAGGCCAATCCCGACGCCGCCGCCATGGTGGACGGATACCCAGCTCGCGCCTGAAACGGCGTTAAGCAACGCGTTGAGGATAGGCCAATCAGCGATAGCGTCGCTTTTGTCCTTCATGCCCTCCGTCTCGCGGTAAGGCGAGGCGACCGAGCCGCTGTCGAGGTGGTCCCTGCCGATCACAATCGGCGCCTTGACCCTCCCCTGTCGAACGAGGTCGTTGATCGCCAGGCCGAACTTCGCCCGCTCGCCGTAGCCAAGCCAGCAGATGCGACTTGGGTAGCCCTGGAACTTCACCCTCTCGCGAGCCGCCTTGATCCATCGGCACAGAGGCTCGTCGTTCGGAAAGAGACTCAGCACGAGCTCATCCGTTTCATAGATGTCCTGCGGATCGCCCGACAGCGCGACCCAGCGGAAGGGCCCCTTTCCTACGCAGAACAGCGGCCTGATATAGGCCGGAACAAACCCCGGGAAGTCAAACGCGTTCTCCACGCCGGCCAACTTCGCCTGGCCACGGATGTTATTTCCGTAGTCGAAGACGACGGAGCCGTTTCTCTTCATGTCGAGCATCGCCTGAACGTGCTTTGCCACGGACTCGAACGCCAGCTTCTGGTATTTGTCGGGGTCGGCTTTCCTCAAGGCAAGCGCGTCCTTGTATGCTATCCCCGCCGGGACGTAGCCGTTTAGCATGTCGTGGGCGCTCGTCTGGTCGGTAACAAGCTCGAAGAAAATGCCCCGGCGAACGAGCTCAGGATACACATCCGCGGCGTTGGCGACCAGCCCCACTGACCTCGCGACTCTCTCCTTTCTCGCATCATCGATGGTCCTTAGCGCCGCATCCAATTCATTGGTTATCACGTCAACATAACCGGTTTTCAGGCGCCGATCCGCACGCATCACATCGACCTCAACGCCCAGAAACGAGGCGCCGTTGAGAGTCGCCGCGAGAGGCTGCGCGCCCCCCATGCCTCCGAGCCCTGCTGAGAGGATGGTCTTGCCCGACATGTCGCCGCCAAAATGTTTCTGAATCGCCGCGGCAAATGTCTCGTAGGTGCCCTGGAGTATCCCCTGCGTGCCGATGTATATCCAGCTCCCGGCGGTCATCTGACCGTACATCGTCAGGCCGAGGCGCTCCAGCTCGCGGAACTTCTCCCAGGTCGCCCACTGCGGCACTAGAAGCGAATTGGCAATGAGCACCCTGGGCGCGTCCGGCGTCGTCTTGAACACGCCGACCGGCTTGCCGGACTGCACCAGCAGCGTCTCGTCGTTCTCGAGTTCCTTCAGCGCGGCCACGATATTGTGGAAAGCCTCCCAATTGCGTGCGGCCTTCCCCGTCCCGCCATAGACGATTAGCTCCTGCGGTTTTTCGGCGACGTCCTCGCTGACGTTGTGCATCAGCATCCGCATCGCCGCCTCCTGTAGCCAACCCTTGCACGAGATCTCAGCGCCCAATGGCCGCTCAATCGGCTTGTATGCCGCCATATCCTTATCCTCCACACTCAGGTTCCGCGTGTCATCTCAATGGATTCACTCTGCCACGACGGCCTCAATGCGCCAAGCGGAGAAGACGGCCCAAATAGTCAGATTGAGCCGGCGAATGTTGCGGCGGCCTCGCCAAAGGGCCGAGCGTTTGATTTGGAGTGCGGCGGCTTGACGCCGCTTTCACACGCCGTAGCCTGATGCGGCGCTGTTTCTGCCGGTCAATCAATCCGCGGGGATAATAAACGCATAGTCAATAAGCGATCGAAAACGGGAACGAGCTTGGCTGGCCGATGACCTCGAATCGGATCGGCTTGGACAGGGCGCTGGCGAAGAGGTAGTTGCCCACGGGAAGCCCGCCCGGAACTAGTGTGCTTAGAAGAGTGGTTGGGTCCATACAATAGCCTCGCGGCAGAAGCAGACCCCTCATATAAGGGAATATCCCGAACGCAATCCTATCCGGAGAGATACACAAAATGGCTCCGTCGGGGAAGACGAAGGCGAAATAGACATCCACAAAAACGTCCGAGCCCATGTTCTCAATCTCATACGCGGCAACGAGCGTGTCGCCGAGCGCAAACTCTGTGTTGTTGAGCGAGCAGTCGATCGTTGGTTTCTCGGCAGCAGGTATGAGGACGCTGACGCCGCCGTGAGGCGTCCCGAACCACTTGCTCCCGTCGGGAGCTATGGCGATGGCCCAGACATTGTCGTAGCCCAAACCGCTGTTGCCGGTATTGTAAGTCGTCCAGCTGCCGTCGCCGTGCAGGACGCTCACGCCGCCCAAACGCGTCCCGAACCACTTGCTCCCGTCAGAATCTATGGCGATGGCATAGACCCAATCGTCGGCCAAACCGCTGTTGCCCGTGTTATAAGTCGTCCAGCTGCCGCCTGCGTGCAGGACGCTGACCCCGCCGCTCCGCGCCGTCCCGAACCACTTGCTCCCGTCGGGAGCTATGGCGATGGCATTGACATAGTCGTCGGCCAAACCGCTGTTGTCCGTTCTGTAAGTAGTCCAGCTGCCGTCGCCGTGCAGGACGCTGACCCCGTATGACGTCCCGAACCACTTGTTCCCATCAGAATCTACGGCGATGGCATCGACCCAGTTCGAAGCCAAACCGCTGTTGCTCGTATTGTAACTCGTCCAGCTGCCGTCGGCGTGCAGAACGCTGCCTCCGCCGCCCCGCGTTACAAACCATTTGCTCCCTTCAGAAGCTATGGCGATGGCCCAGACCGAATCGTGGGCCAAACCGCTGTTAGCTGCATTGTAGGTTGTCCAGCTGCCGGCTGGGTGCAGGACGCTGACGCCGCCCGACGTCCCGAACCACTTGCTCCCATCGGGAGCTATGGCGAGGGCATGGACATAGTTGTCGGCCAAACCGCTGTTGGCCGTATTGTAAGTCGTCCAGCTGGCGTCGGGGTTCAGCACGCTAACGCCGCCCCCCGTTACAAACCACTTGCTCGCGTCGGAATCTATGGCGATGCCATGGACAATGTCGCTGGCTAAACCGCTGTTGCTCGTATCAGGAGTAGTCCAGCCGCCGTCGGGTTGCAGGACATTGACGCCGCCGCAATCCGTCCCGAACCACTTGCTCCCGTCGGGACCTATGGCGATGGCCTGAACATAGTTGTCGGCCAAACCGCTGTTGGCTGTATTGTAAGTCGTCCAGCTGCCGTCTGGGTGCAGGACGCTGACCCCACCGGGGTAGAATCTAGCGTCTCCGTACACGTAATGCGTGCACGTCCCGAACCACTTGCTCCCGTCGGGACCTATGCCGATGGCCCGGACATAGTCGCTGGCCAAACCGCTGTTGGACATATTGTAAGTAGTCCAGCTGCCGTCTGGGTGCAGGACGTTGACCCCACCGGGGTATATTCCGCCAATAGAGCCTGCCCCGAACCACTTGCTCCCATCGGGAGCTATGGCGATAACATTGATCGGTAAGACCGCCAAACCGCTGTTGAACATACTGTAAGTAGTCCAACTGCCGTCGGTGTGCAGCACGCTGACGCCGCCCGACGTCCCGAACCACTTGCTCCCGTCAGAATCGATGGCGATGGCGCTAACCCTATCGCTGGCCAAACCGCTGTTGCCCATATTGTAAGTAGTCCAGCCGCCGTCGGCGTGCAGGACGCTGACGCCGCCTCCCCACGTCCCGAACCACATGCTCCCGTCAGAAGCTATGGCGACGGCCTGGACATAGTCGCTGGCCAAACCGCTGTTGGCTGTACTGTAGGTAGTCCAGCTACCGTCAGCATGCAGGACGCTGACGCCGCCTCCCCAAGTCCCAAACCACTTGGTCCCGTCAGAAGCTATGGCGACGGCAAAAACGCGATTTGCGGCCAGGCCATCGGCGCGGGTGTAAACCGTCTTATCGCCGGTTCGCAAATCGAATCGCACAACGCCCCCCGACCCTCCGCACCACACGTATTCGTCGCCCTCAAAAGCGATGGCGCGAACCTCCGTACCGGCGGTGTAGTTGAGCCATGTGTCCCCGGCAAACGTCGTTGCCGCAATGAACACAAAAACCAGCGTGGTCACAGTCAGTCCCAAACGCATATCGTGCCTCCTTTACTCTTGCTAGCATGGGGTGTCTGCAAAATGAATCAGAAATCATGTTAAAGAACCATAACACAAATAGCGAGGCGTTCAACACTTTCGGCGAATCGTTTGGAGTGCGGCGAGCTGTCTCCCGCACAATCAAATCGAGCTGGGGCATGTTGCGGCAGCTTCCGGAAGGGGCGCGCGAGCTTGTGCCCGAAAGGGCAGACCATGGGCAGCCGTTCGGCGCGCGGCGAAACGGTGCAATTGGTGGCACAATCCTGCCGTTTTGACCTCCCCGTTGCCTTTTGTGTACGGCTGCCCGTTGACCGTCAATCTGACTATCGAGGATCGCGCCGTTGAGAAGGGACCGCGTAAGGGCTGATTACAGACCGATATTTCACAATTTAACCCGAAGAGCAAAGCTGGCGGTCGTGACTGCTGAAGAGATCATCAACAACCTAACGGAGCTCGAGAGCCCGTAAGGCTGTGGATGGCCTCCCAACTTCGGGCGGCCTTCCCCGTCCCGCCATAGACGATTAGCTCCTGCGGTTTTTCGGCGACGTCCTCGCTGACGTTGTGCATCAGCATCCGCATCGCCGCCTCCTCTAGCCAACCCTTGCACGAGATCTCACTGCCCAATGGCCGCTCAATCGGCTTGTATCCCGCCATATCCTTATCCTCCACACTCAGGTTCCGCGTGTCATCCCAATGGATTCACTCTGCCACGATGGCCTCAATGCGCCAAGCTCTCGACGCCGGAACCTGTTCAATCCATAAAGCGGGCGGGTCAAAGACCGCGCCCCTACATCTCCAGAATCTGAATTACTGGAAAGCCTCCCACTCCGGTTGACAATCTGCTCGGTTTATATTACCCCACGACAAAGGGACATCAGAGGAAAAGATGGATAAGACGGCGAGGCTCCTGAAGATGCTAGTCGAGGCGGAGGGCATCTCCGGCTTTGAGCATGACGTCAGAAGCATTGTTCAGGACGAGCTAAGAGGTGTCGGGACGCTTCGGACCGACCGACTCGGCAGCGTCATCTGCGAGCATAAGGGCGCCTCGTTAACGCCCAGGATAATGATCGCAGGCCACATGGATGAGATAGGTCTTATCGTCCAGCAGGTCACCGACGAGGGCCTCGTCAAGTTCCTCCCGGTCGGGGGCTGGCAGACCCGAAACATGACTGCCCAGAAGGTCTCCATAAGAACCCGGAAGGGACCAGTCGTCGGCGTGGTCGGCTTCACCGATCCGTGGGACGCCGACAAGAAGAAGTGGGATAAGGTCCTCGAGATGAAGGAGCTCTTCATCGACGTGGGCGCCTCAGTTGGCTTCGACGTAAAGGAAGAGCTCGACATTCGCCCCGGCGACCCGATTACGCCGGTCTCCAAGTTTGAGATCATGAGCAACACAAAGATGTATATGGCGAAGGCTTGGGACGACAGGATCGGCGTTGCGGTGGGGATCGAGGCGATGAAGCGCCTCGCCAAGAGAAAGCATCCGAATACGGTCTGCGGCGTCGGGACAGCTCAGGAGGAAGTGGGCTTACGAGGCGCGAAGACGAGCGGCGCGGAGGTGAGGCCGGACGTTGCCTTTGCCGTCGATGTCTGCGGCTCATTCGACACCCCCGGCCACGACAAGGGTCGCGCCGACAGGGTCGGCAATGGGGTAGGAATCATGGTCCACGGCGGCGCTGTCTTCCCCAACCCGAAGCTGCGCGATTTTATGATAGACCTTGCCGAAACAAAGAGAATCAAGCACTTC
The DNA here is from genome assembly GCA_965372715.1 of uncultured bacterium. Classification (GTDB taxonomy): domain Bacteria; phylum B130-G9; class B130-G9; order B130-G9; family B130-G9; genus CAYZPW01. The sequence continues at coordinate 53,055 of CBDVDH010000014.1, forward strand.
CTCGGGAGCATCCCCAGGGGCGGGACCGATGCGGGTCGCATCCAGATCGGCGGCACAGGCGTCCTGGCAATGTACATTGGCATACCGACGCGATACGGCCACTCTCACAACAGCATCGTCCACCGGGGCGATTTCGATGCGGCCGTGAGGCTCATGGTCGAGGCGTGCATGGCCCTCGATAAGGAAACTGTGGAGCGGCTGAGGACGTTTTAAGCCAGCTTGTTCGGCATTGAGTCCTGTCCTGCCTGGGAATGATTCCCGCCGATGAAAACCGCGCGGCCAACGTTTCGCCCCGGTTTTCCTCCACGACGGGTGTGACTCTAGATTCTAGGTAGATGATTTGCTGTCATCTCGACCGCGTTTCAACGCGGTCATATAGATGGCTCTCATTATATTAGCACCCGACTTCGAGTCGGGTGAGTTGAGGACGTGAGGCACAGCCTCCTCCCTCCCCAGAATCCTCATCTGATGAGAACGTAAGGGAGCGTTTTCGGCTCTCCAGACCCCACAGCTGAAGCAGTGGGTTAATACATGATAGCCTTGTGCATCGCCTCGGCTGAAGCCGGGCGATGAGGGAACTAGCGCATGATGCGCCTCGGCCCCCTAACCCGCGAGCCAGCACCATTTATAGGGGGACAAAAGCCAAGACTCGACGTTACCTACAATCCAGGGTCAAACCCGGCACGACCTGTGCCTTGCTGCCTTTCTCGCTTTCTTCCTTACATAATCAGCAGCTAACGGAGCCGCATCGCCGCACGGCCGAGAGGCAGTTCGATCAACTTGAAGCTTATTGGAAGCCTCGCCGAAACCGGCCCGTGGGCCGTCCACTTGCCGCTGGTCTCGATGTCAACCAGCCAGTAGTTGTAGGTGACGCCCGGCGCAGCGTCCATATCCACGAAAATGTACGAGGCGCCGTAGGCTGGGCTGCCTTCCGCTCCGATCAGGTTGCTTATCCGGAGGTAGTCGCTCGTGTCTGCAACATTCCTGAAGAGCATGAAGCCGGCGTTTCTGATCTCGGTCCCCGTTTCCCAGGCCAGAATGATAGAGCCGTCGTGGGGCTTGGCCTCGAACGACACCAGCTCGATATATGTGCAGCCCCATCTCTTGTAATGATAGCCCATATCGACCCTGTTGATGTCGATCAGCGGGTTTGAGTTGTTCCGGTGATCGGTCGAATACTCAGTGTTCGTCGTGGGGTCATTGAATGGGTTTTCAGCAGGGCCGCCCTCGCCCGTGTCGATGCACGGGCTGGGTCCCGTATGGCTCGTGTGATACAGGAAATAGCCGTCATACGGCATGTTCTCGAGCCCTATCTGGTGAAACTGAGGAGGCGAACTGATGTTGCCCTCGCCGTCCCAGTCACCCTGGATACAAGAGTAAGTGATGACGATTGAGTTGCTCGACTCCCCGTCTCCACCTATCTCGTCCGGGGAATCGCCCCAGAAGATAGAGTTCACCACTGTTGGCTCGCACTCGGAGTTCATGAAAAGTGCCCCACCGAGACCGGTTGCAGTGTTCCCCGAAAACGTGCAGTTCGTGATGACAGGCGAGGCGTTGTCGCAGTATATGCCCCCTCCATTGCCGTCACATAAGTTGTCGATGATCAAGCAGTTGGTGAGCCCTACCGACGTAGAGGCGTTGTCGCAGTAGATGCCCCCACCGTCATCACCATCACCATCACCAGTGGCCGAGTTCCCTGCGATCACGCAATCCGTGAAACTCGGCGAGGAAGCGGAGTTGGAATAGACGCCGCCACCGCCATCACCAATATCACCACCAGTGGCCGAGTTCTCTGCGATCACGCAGTTTGAGACGTCTGGCGAGGCAGAATCGTCGCAGTAAATGCCGCCGCCACGGTCTGCAGAGTTACCGGTAATGCGGCAGTTCGAAATGGTCGGGGAGGCGTCGTTGCAGTAGATACCGCCACCAGCGTAACCGGCCCAGTTTGAGACCCAGTGACCGCTCCCATTCGTGATCGTGAAGCCATCGATGGTCACGTCGGTGATGCCATTGCAACTGATCACCCCGTCCGTCTGATTCGCGTCAATGGTTGTGTCAGGATGGCCCGATCCGAGTAAGGAGACACCGTCCCTCATTACCAGGGGGAACTCTTCGCCGTTATTGTCAAAGTCGTAAAGGCCAGGGGCCACATGAATCGCATCACCGGCCGTAAGGTCAGTATCTGCTAAAGCATCGGTTATCCGTTTGTACGGGGCCCCAGCCGTGCCATCATACGATGGCCCGGTTGCATCGTCATCAACATAAATATCGTCTCCAAAGGCGCCGGCTACCATGATCGCGAACATCATGACCATGGTGGCGAGCGTCAATCTAATCTCTCGTCGTGAATACATCTCTCTCCTCATTCACGCTAAGCGTTCTGTTTCAGTTTCGCAGTCTGCTATCTATAAGCGCACTCTCCTATGCGCCTCCTTCCGTCTTTACGCTTGAGTCAACCTCAATCCTTCATCCAACCATTGCAGCTTCGGCCGGCTGGAAGTTCGCCCGCGCGAATCTCCGAGAGCAGCCCTACACTGGCAGGCTAGAAAGCCTACCCTACGCTGACAGGCTAGAAAGCCCGCCCTACACGTTCACGGCCTGGGGCGGGGCGAAAGCCCCGCCCTCAGCCGCATAGTTCATCTGCTCGCTGCCGAGCCAGCGATTTCAGTTGAACATTCTACCGTTAGCAATAACTAGTTACTGAGCCGCCGAAGCCCGTGCACGAAAGGCTAGGCGCAAGTGCCGCGAGCAAAGTCTCGTTGTCTAACGTCTGAACCTTCGGCGGTTCATAGACGCATCTATCGTTCATGCAATTACCTCCATGGCCTAACGAGTTTCCGCTCTCCAGCATCCCTTTACTATTCATCGCGCTCATCGTACTAAGGCCTCCAACTTTGGGAGCCTTAAGATGGGCTCAACGATGTTCGGGATTCTGGCGAACGCCGGGCCGTGGGCCGTCCACTCACCACTGGTGTCAATGTCAACCAGATAGTAGTAGTAGCCCGCGCCCGCCGCCACGTTAGCGTCGGTGAACGAGTAGGTAGCGCCTCCGACCGCATCGCCATCCGCGGCAATGAAGTTGCTGACTTTGTGGCAGTCACTGGCCTCATTGTCGCACCGATACACTAAGAAGCCGGCGTTATCGATCTCGGTCGCCGTCTCCCATTTCACAACCACCTTCCCGGCATGAACCTCCGCACACAGCGAATCGAGCTCGATGTAGGTGTTGCCAAGGCACCGATAGTGGTAACCCATATCGATCACGTCGCCACTAGTGGAGCCATCTATGACAGCTGCAACATCAGTCGAGAACTGGTTGGGGGTCTTGAGCTCGCTGTAGCGATTCGTTGCGACCTCGTTCCCGCCATCAATCACTGTGCTCGGACCCGGCGAATCCCGGTCAAGAAAGTACCCGTTGCAGTACGGATCTACATCACCGCCAATGGACTCGAAGTATGGGTCAACTTTGATGTTGTTGGCACCGCCCGGATAGACGCCACCTGCCGTACCGTCGATGTCCGAGTAGTCGATGGTGAGGGAACCAACGTTGACGTAAACATCCCAGGTCGTCGCCTCGGCGTCGTTGTCCCAGATGATGTTGTTCTCACCCGTCGTACAACATGTGTCCCCGGCAAACAGACCATAGCCCGTGTTATCGGCAATGGTATTGCTGTATAACCTGAGATTGGCACATCTCCCAATATCCACAGCTACATGGACACCTCCGCCATCAGACCTAATTGCGGTGTTTTTGACAATCAGATTGTTGAACAGCTCTGTCCCGTCTCCGTCCTGCTTCTTTTCTTCCTCGCCGGTAGCTGTTCCGTTGTTGCCAATCAGATAGATGCCGCCACCGTGCGCAGTCGCATAACCACCAAAGAAGTTGCTGGTTATGCAGCAGTGCTCTATAATCAGAGCGTTGGGCGTCTTCTCATCATCGTCGAAGGCGTCGGCCTCACGGACATAGATGCCAGCACCGCTTCCATACATGCTCTTGTTCCCGTCGATGATGCACTCACAGATGGTGCCGCCGCACCGCTCGAGGTAGATGCCTCCGCCACCGGCACCGCTAGTGGTATTTGCCACGTTGTTCTTGATGGTGCACCATTCGATCGTCAGGTCCTCGCACCACTTCGCGTAGATGCCTCCTCCGTCACCGGACGCCGTACCATCCTGGATGCACAGATTCTTCATCGTGAAGCCGATCACAGGAGTACTGTCATTGTCGCCAATGATCGAGAAGACGCCACCGGTGCCGCTTGGCTTGACTATTTTCTGCAAGACGTTTGCACCCACGCCCTGAAGCGTCACGCCGTTATGTGTAGGCGTGATCAAGATCGGGTACTGGCCACCGCTGAACGAGGTCTCATCATTGTAGATCCCGTGCTTGACGTTTATCACGTCACCCGAGGTGTGCGCAACCGACAGGGCCTTGGTTATGTGCTTAAAGGCCTTGGCCCAATCCGAGCCGTCCTCGTTGTCGTCACCGTCGGTCTTCACGTAGTACTCGGTTGCTGCGAAGGCGCCTACGACCATGACCGCGAACATCACGAGCACGGTCGCAATTGTTAAACGTAATTGTCGGCTAAGATACATCTCTTTTTTTCCTCCTATTTTTCTCTCAGCCTACTAAAGTTAGTGTCCTTCTCACTCCTGCGGCGAGGCTTCCTCGCGCCAGGCATGCTCTGGGCGATGAACCGCCGCAGAGAGGACACGATTGTGAATTTCACTCCCTATGCTTCCTCCTTTCTTCGTTTTCTCGGCCATTTTGATGCAAGCAGAACACGTGCGGCGTTTTCAGCGCTTGCGTTCCTGAAAGCGCCAGGTTTTGAGTTTGCCCGTCTCATCGCCTCCCTAATCTCTAAGAACTTGCGTTAAGATGTTCTCAATGTCCCTAATAAGCCTAATAGAGAGTTCTCTGCGCTCAGCAGTTAGCACTTAACAGAGCCGCCAAAACCCGTGCAGGACAAGCTGGGCCCAAGCACGGTTGTCAGCATCTCGTTATCCAGCGTCAGAACCCTGGGCGGCTCGTAGCCGTGCCCTTCTTTCTTCATAGAAGCGCCTCCTAAATGAAATGAATCCGTATTATTCAGACCTTGGTTGTCGGGTAGAATCATTCTCATCTGACCGCCCTCCAATGGACGAGCTCGCGCTCAATCCTGATAGGCTCAACGAGAACCGGGACCCTCGCAAAGGCCGGCCCGTGCGCCGTCCACTTGCCGCTTGTGTCAATGTCAACCAACCAATACTCGTAATGAGCTCCCTGCCCGACATCCTCATCGACGAAGCTGTAGGAGGCGCCGGACGCGGCCGTTCCTTCGGCGCCGATCAGGCCGCTTATGCAGCAATAGTCCTGAAGACCAGCGTCAGAGCGGTAGATCACGAACCCAGCGTTGTCTATCTCGGTCCCTGTCTCCCAGCTCAAGACAACGTCGCCTCTTGAGGCGCGAGCCGTGAACGACGCCAGCTGCACGTAGCTTGCCCCAAACGTGCGATAGTGGTAGCCCATGTCCATCTCATCACCACCGCAGGGATATTCGACGGAGGGCTTGTTAGACCCATCATAATAGCCTCGAACGTCGGTCGTGAAGGGATTCGTGTCCATGATCTCCGCTGGGTGATAGGTCTTCGCGCTGTCAGAAGTGCCAGAATCTATGGGGCTCACAGCTGCTGGGGGTCGCTCAAGGAAATAGCGCTGGCATATCACCTCATAGTCGCCGTAGTGCTCAAACAGAGGGTCTTCGCAGATGTTGTGGCTTTTCCCATCAGTGTCGTCCTGGCCCGGATAGGCACTCCCCTCATAGCAGATGTCGGAGTACATGACGTCGGCCTCACCCTCGTAGCCATCATCTCGGAAGGCCTCGCAGTCGTCCTCCACATCACCGTCTGGCCAGAAAATGTTATTTCTGCCTTTGAAGGTGATGTTCTTACAGTTCTGACTCATATAGACTTCGTAGCCGGCGTTGTCCGTGACTGTCACGTTGTAGAAACTGAAAAGCGGGTAGCCCCAGCTGCACATATAGGCGCCGCCGCCCTCGTAGCCTTCGCCCCTCTCACGGTAGTAATTGCCGTCGTGGTCGTCGACTCCGCCAATGCTGTTCTCAACGATGAGATCGTTGAACACGATGTGTTCGATCTGGCCGCTAAGAGTATAGTCAAACATGTACAGCCCCGCGCCTCTACTGGCCGTGTTGGTGTGGATGCACGTGTGCTTAATCAGCGCCGGCGCGTAGTTTGAGCATATTCCGCCGCCTCCCATGCCAGTTACGTTGTCGTGGATGAGGCAGTTGTCGATTGTAGTGATCGGCTCGATGCCGGTGTAACAATCACGAAGATAGATGCCGCCGCCCCCGGCCAAGCCAGGTGGATCCTGAGTGCCCCAGTCACACCAGGTTGGCGTATCTCCGTCCCGGGACGCATAGCTACCTTTGGCATCATTTCCGGTGATCTCGCAGTCCTTGATGAGCAGGTTGGTCGCTAGGTAACAGTAGATGCCGCCGCCATTTGCTTCCGCATAATCGCTGTCATCTGAGCCGGTGACATAGCCGCCGGTGATCGTGAAGCCCTCAAGAACGAAGTCATCAAGAGTGCAGTCATCCTTAATGCCCGCAAGCGTGAGAACTCGCCTCTTGTTGCTGTCGCTGCCCTCTGCGTCGAGAATCGTCATACCCATTCCCGCTCCTAGCAGTTTAATCCCGTCGTGGGAGCAACCTATCGAGATCGGGAATGTCTCGTTTGTCGCGGTTGGGCTGTAGATCCCAGCCTTAATGTGGATAACATCTCCTGACGTGGCCTTGCCCAGAGCGTATTCGATCGTTCTCCAGGCTTTAGGCCAGCTCAGGCCGTCGAAGCTCACAAGGTCCTGGCCGTCCGTCTTGACGTGATAATCCTCCGCATAGGCGCCGACCACAGCTACGAGCAACATGGTCAATACCGTCGCGCCGGTTATCACTATCTCCATACGAATTCGCATACATCTCCTCCATTCGTATTGTTGCACAGCGCGGCTTAAAACAAGGTATCTTTCAGACATGATCTTTATTGTTAACCCACGACATCGCAAATCCCTCATCCGTCATGGCGTTGAGACCTGCCACGCGTGCTCTGCGTTCAGTTATTATGTGAGAGCAAACTGGATGGTTTTCTCGATATCGCCTCCTTTCTCTTCAAAGATTCTTGCTATCAATACGAGGAGGCGCGTTTAGCCCGGCCACAGCGGCGCAGACCGTATCGAAATGACCTAATCCGATGCAGTTGCCCTCGCCTCGAGTGGTGTGGACCTTCTGCCAGTCTCGCAGCATACGAAATCTTTGCTCCGCTAACATCCGGGAGACTCTTGCGGAGAGAATGGGGAATGACCGGTTGGCCAAACTGGAAAGGAGGTAGGAAACAACTAAATCAGTGAGTTCCTACTACCTTTCTAACCGCTTCTCCGCTTCTCCCAAGTTAAAGGGAAACTCTTTTAATATACTCTTACAAAGCAACCATAGTGCCTCGGGATCCATTTGTCAAGTGTTTTTTTCAAATTGTATCAAGAGACGCTCTACGAGTGAATCTGAATCGGCCGGAATCCGCCTTCCAGTAAGCACTTCGGAGCGAAAGTAAATCCTCAAAAAAAGATTCAATAATAGACCCATTGTTGACAAATCGGACTGATCTGCTCGCCTAACAATTACACGCATTTTTCAAGTTGACCCGGTTTGCTTATCGGATTTCGTGTTGAATTGGCTGAAGGGGAATAACAACAGTAGCCGTAGGCCCGGGCAAGAGGCCAAGCCTACGGATTAGCTGTTTCCGCAATGGGGAAACTCCTCCTTGCCGATCTTGACTAGGCCTTTGCCAATCGCTACTGTAACCAATCTAATTCGACGCCGCAGACGGCGCCAATCTAGGAGGGTTTGCTTGTGATTGCAGTGCTGGGTAATGAATCTAATAGGTTGAGCGGCATCCGCTCCTTCATTTCGATTGAGATACCTCAACCGATCAGAGAGCAGATGGTGCTTGCGCCTGAGCCGCTCAAAAGCGTTAGAGGCAAGTTCAGCTGGTCGAGCACCAACAACCTACACATTACTCTCAAGTTCCTGGGCGACTGCACCAGAGGACGGCTCGAGGCGATCTCCAAAAAACTTGCCGAAATCGCGGCCAGCCACGCGCCGTTCGATTTGAGCTTCGACGGCGTCGGCGTGTTCCCCGGGCACTCCGCTCCGAGAATCGTGTGGCTTGGCGTGAAGGACGGCTGCGAACGACTTGTCAAGCTTGCCAGAGATGTGGCTGACTCAATGGAACAGATCGGTTTCAAGAAAGAGTCGCGACCCTTCAGACCCCACATCACGCTCGCCAGAGTCAAATACCTAAGCTCAAGGGATCAACTCAGGACCGCTATCGAGAGAATGCCAAAGGTCCATATCGACCCGATGAGGGCGAGGCACATATTCTTGATGCGCAGCCAGCTCAACCCGAAGGGCGCCATCTACACAGTCATCGAACGGCTCTGTTTCTCTGGTCAGGACGCTTCAGAGGAGGCCGGGCCATAGTGACGTGGTCTCAGAGCCGCCCTTTCTAAGGGAAGAGCCCGTCTTGAAAGCCACAAACTGTGCCTAGGACACCCAACACGCTCAGGCCCGTTCGGGCGCCTCGTGAGGCAGCCCGTGCCGCAAGACTATCATCAACCTGATGCCGGACCTCGGATGACGCTACGGCTATATGCCGAGCACCTTCCGATAGCCAAAGATGTCCAGGAAGCCATGTCCCGACATGTTGAAGGCGATGACCTTCGCCTCGCCTGTTTCACGGCACTTGATTGCCTGATCGATCGCATAAGCCAAGCCGTAGGCGGATTCTGGCGCGGGTATGAAGCCCTCGCAGGTCGTAAATAGCCTGGCTCGCTCGAAGACGTATTTCTCGTCCTGCGGATACGCGATCGTGTCGATATAGCCCTTGTGCCTCAGCAGGCTCAAGATTGGCGCGGCGCCGTGATAGCGCAGCCCGTCGGCGTATATCGGCAGCATATCGATCTTATGGCCGAGGGTGCACATCTTCAGAAGAGGCGTTATCTCAGCGTAGTCAGCGTGGTCATAGCGATACTCTCCCGTCAGGTTCGGTGAAACCTCGGTCTGGACTCCAACGAACTTGGTCTTTTTACCCTCTATGATAGCGTCGCGCAAGAAGGGTATCGCAAAGCCGCCGAAGTTGCTGCCGCCGCCCAGGCAGGAGATCACCATATCCGGATAGTCGCCAGCCATCTCAAACTGCTTCTTGGCCTCAAGGCCGATGATCGTCTGATGCAGGAGGACGTGGTTGAGAACCGAGCCGAGGCAATAGACCGCCTTGTCGTCCCGCTGCGAATCCTCGAGGCCCTCTGAGATGGCGATGCCCAGGGAACCCGGATGCTTGTTATTCTGCTCGTAGAGCTTTCTGCCGAATTCCGTCATAGGACTGGGTGAGGCGTGGACCTCGGCGCCGTACATCTTCATAAGGGCCAGACGGTCAACCTTCCAGTCGTGAACCGCCCGAACCCAGAAGACGGTGCATTTGAGTCCCGCAAGCGCCGCGGCATACGAGAGCGCGGTCCCCCACTGGCCGGCGCCTGTTTCAGTAGTTACACGTTCAAAGCCTTCCTTCTTGGCATAATACACCTGAGGCAATGCTGTGTTGACTTTGTGGCTGCCTGTGGGACTGTAGAACTCGGCCTTATAGTAGATTCTGGCTGGTGTATTGAGGTGCTTTTCTAGATTGACGGCCCTGAAAAGCTGCCGAGGCCTGCCCGCCTTCCAGTAAAGCTCGAGCACCTCCGGTGGGATATCTATCCAGCGCTCCTGCGACATCTCCTGCTTGAGGCATTCGTTGACCAGGAGCTTCGGCAGCTGCTCAAGCCGCGATGGGCCCTCGTCAGGGTCCTTCGGCGGTGGCATCTGCTCCGGAAGGTCGGGGATGATGTTATACCATCTCGTCGGCATGTCCTCTGGTCTAAGCGAAAACTGAACTTTGCACTGCGTCATCTCTTCCTCCAATTGGATTGTTGTATTGGGAACAAGGAGCCTACACAAGGTTCACGGTGCGCTATATCAATAATGCCTCAGACTGTCAACATGATTGGCTGAGCCCGAAAAATCAGATTGGGCCTAGCAAAGAGAGCCTTATGGAGTGCGGCGGCCTGACGCCGCTTTTCTTGGCGGTGACCCGGCGCCGCCTTCTCAAGACTGCGCTTGAGCTGGGCTCGCCGCGGCGCCTCAACTTGCCACCCCGCTAGGCGCAAAGAAGCCGCACTGGCGGCCCGCGAAAAGGATGAGTTCCGCTATGTGGGCCGACCGAAGGCCCGCCATTCTGCGTCCCATAGATACGTTCGAGAAAGCAGAAGAGACCTTCAAAGAGGCTCGGCTCTCCCAGTCAGCGGAGCTCGCTCGCGGTCTGCAAGAGGTGTTCGGGTGGTTAGGTACATCGCCCTGTTAAGCAGTGTAATCCTTTCGGTACGCGTAAATCAGAATATCTTGAATTCGTTGACGTTCAAGAGGTCGCTTCAGACGACTTTCGGTTTGATATCCAAATCCCGCATCCTCCAATATCCGCAGAATCCGCGAAAACACATCAGCGTCTTTTGCAATGTGGTGGTGATATTCAATCACCATTTGCTTTATGTAACGCAATTTTAATTTATTGCTAAGCTCTTCCACGATATTTAATTCGGCGCCCTCGACATCCATCTTAACGAAATCAACTTCTCTATCTATGTACTTCGACAAACATCTGGCTTCAACCACCTGTCTTTGCTTTGGCATTCTCTCCCGTATGGTGCTCATCTTAAGTGAGCCTGGATTATCTTGGTCGAACCACAAGTCTATTTCTCCTTCTTTGTTTGAAATGGCCTTGTTGACTATCTCAACGGACTTAAGCCCATTTAGTCTTACGTTGGTTTCCAAACAAGAATATGCTTCTCTATCCGGCTCAAAAGCTAAGATTTCTGAATCTGGATATATCATCTTGAAGTAGAGAACCGACATCCCTATGTTGCTTCCACAATCAATGATGAATGGGTCCGTTTTGTCAGTAATGAAGTGATATGCTTGGCCAAGAAAAATCGCCGTGAAAAGGCGTGAAAAAGTCCGGTAGCTACAGAATTTCACTTTGTATCCTACGACGTTTACCATTCTGTTCTGCGAATCGTATCTTTTTAGAAAGATCGCCATCAAATAGGATATGCGGATCTTGCGCTTCAGGTCCTTTGGCAGATCCAAAATGCCGAATTGCCTTAATGTGCTACACGAACGGCACATATTCTCGATTAACCGTTTCATTCAAAGCCCTCTTGATAATGCACGACTGCCTACCAAGAATTGTACAGACAGCATGAATCTGTAAAGACAGACTGTCGCCTTCTCTGTGAGACCTGCCCAGCGATTAGGTCGGTGGGCTGAAAGACAAGATGGAAAAAGGCGCTTTTGGTCAAGTGATAGCGCCGCTCCGAACGGAAACCCGGCAAGTAACGCCCGGACTACGACCGCAGAACCCGGCGCTAGGCCTGCCCGGCGCTTTGGCCCAGTTTGCGGCCCTCGTCGAAGGCCTTCAGATTCAGCTCGATGTGCTTCTTGGGTACACGGCTCTTGATCGCCTCTTTCCAGGTTTCCTCTGTGAAGTCCAGCTTAGAGGACATTGCACCCAGCAGGACTACGTTCATGGCCCGGATGTTGCCCAGCCTCTCGGCTACCGATGCGGCGTCAATCGCCAGGACCCTCAGATTCTGCGCCCGCATCTTGTCGAGCACGTCGTGCGGGTATTGCTTGCCCATGACGTGAATGATCGGGGGAACTATCTCGGTCGTGGCGGTGACGATCTCACCGTCGGGCGAGAGGTATTCTGTCCACCTGCCGGCTTCGGCCTTCTCAAACGAAAGGATGATATCGGCTGAACCTTTCGATATGAGGGGCGAATAGACGCGCTCGGCGTATCGGACGTGGCTGGAGACGATGCCGCCTCTTTGGGCCATCCCGTGAACCTCGCTTTTCTTGACGTCAAAGCCCTGCATCATCGCCGCTTGGGAGATCACTTCCGAGGCGAGCAGTATCCCCTGGCCGCCTACGCCTACGAGTAACAGATTCTTGCCTTCGCTCATTTATCCTCTTCCTTTATGTGGATTGCGTCCACCGGACAGACCTGGGCACAGACCGAGCATCCCGTGCAAAAGAACGCCTCAATTCGGGCCTTACTCTTGGTCTTGCCGTCAACCTCTTCCTGCATGGCGACTATCGCGGGGCAGCCAAGTTCCAGGCACTTGCGACAACCGATGCAGGCCTCCTCATCGACGCAATAGGGGATCACCTTCGGCCCAAAGCGGAGTCTGTCAAGGACGCACTCACGCCTCGTGATTATCACGGAGGGCTCGTTGGCAGCTATCTCCTCCGACATTACGCTTTCCAGTTCCGATAGGTCGTAGGGGTCAACTACGCGCACCCGCCGCACACCGACGGCCCTGCATAAATCCTCTAAAATAAGCTTGGTGGTTGGCTCATCGCGAATGGTCCTGCCCATGGCCGGATTCTGCTGGCCGCCGGTCATCGCCGTCGTGCCGTTGTCCATGATAATCACCGTAACGCTGCCCTTATTATAGACGACGTCCACAAGCCCGGTAATCCCCGAATGCACGAACGTCGAATCGCCTATGATCGCCACCACCGGCTCGGCGTTGTCCGTTAAACCAAGCGCCTTGCTGACCCCCATCGCGTTGGTGATGCTCGCGCCCATGCAAATGCACGAGTCCATCATCGAAAGCGGCGGCAGGACCCCGAGCGTGTAGCAGCCGATGTCTCCGAGTGCTATAGGCTTGAATTTCTTGAGGACGTAGAAGGGTCCTCTGTGCGGACATCCTGCGCAAAGCGTCGGCGGTCTGGGCAGGTCCTGGCCAGCATCCGTGGCTTGGGTCCGCTCGGAGACTCCCGAAGCCACGATCGGATGATCGGCCGAGATGGCCACCAGCCCCTTCTTGACTCCCGTTTTGAGGCCCTCGCGCACCAGATCAGGCGAGAGCTCGCCCTCCCGCGGGAAGAGCTCCTTGCCCAGCACCTTGTGGCCAGCCGCCTGAAGCTGCTCCTCTAGAAACGGCTCAAGCTCCTCGACGACGATCAGCTGATCGACCGACTCGGCGAACTCTGCGATGCGCGTCAGCGGAAGTGGATACGTTAGGCCAAGCTTGAGATAGGAGGCGCTCGGGAATACCTCTCTTGCGTGTTCATAAGCGACCCCGGAGCTGATGATTCCGATCCTGGCATCATCCCCCGACCCGCGCTCAACGTAGTTCAACGTGCATTCGTTACTGTATTCCTGGAGCTGCTCAAGCCTCTTGAGAACTGCCGACCGCCTCTTCCTGGCGTTAGCGGGGACCATCACCCACTTGCCGGGGCTGCGCTCGAAGCCCTTGACCTCGTGCTCGACCCGCTCAGAGACCTCAACAATACCCTTAGAGTGGTTCACCCTGGTCGTCGTCCGAAGCATGACTGGCGTGTTGAAACGTTCGCTTAGCTCCAAGCCCACAGCGACCATCTCCTTCGCCTCAGCCGAATCGGACGGCTCCAACAGCGGGATAAGCATGAACTTCGCCAGGTAGCGGTTATCTTGCTCGTTCTGAGAACTGTGCATTGCTGGATCGTCCGCCGAGATAAACACGAAGCCGCCATTGACTCCTGCGCACGAGAAGGTTGACAACGGGTCCATCGCCACGTTCACACCTACGTGCTTCATAGCGGCTAAGGACCTTGCACCGGCCATCGAGGCGCCCTGAGCGACCTCTACCGCGACCTTCTCGTTCACCGACCATTCGCAATATATCTCCTTGTAATGCTTTACCGCCTCGAGTATCTCAGTGCTCGGGGTGCCCGGATATGCCGTCGCAACGTGTACACCCGCCTCCCATGCGCCTCGCGCGATGGCCTCGTTTCCAGAAAGGAATAGTTTGTTCATTTGCACCTCTATAAAGATTATGAGTCGAACTTGATCTCTGACGTCAGAATACGCTCCAGCGCTGGCGGTGAAAGGGCAACCTTCTTGAGATGTTCGGAAAGTAAAACGCCCAACACTATCGAGTCGAGCTTGCTCTTCCGCGAGTCCGCCCTAGATACGATTAGGACCGGGCTGCTTGCCCCGACGATCAGACCCGCGAATCCCGCGTGTGCAAACATCGACAACGACTTGCTCAGCAGATTGCCCTCCTCGATGGAGTTGACGATGAGAACGTCGGCGTCCCCGGCAACGTCGCTTCTTGAGCCAAGCATGTCGCCGGCTTCGTGCGTTACGGCGGCGTCAAGCGTGAGCGGGCCATCCACGATACAGCCGCGTATCTGGCCCCGCTGCGACATCTTCGACAGAACCGCCGCCTCGACGGCCCTTGGCATCGCTGGATTGACCGTGTCCGCCGCGGAGAGGATCGCCACCTTGGGGTTCTTGATGCCCAAAGCGTTTGCCACGACGACCGCGTTGTCAATGATCTGTATCTTGTCCTCGAGCGTCGGAGCGATGTTCATCCCCGGGTCAGACATGATCAAGAGCTTTGGGTGCGTCGGAACCTCGTAAACTCCTACGTGGCTCAATATCCTCCTGGTCCGCAGGCCAATTGCTTTGTCGAGCACAGCGCGCAGCACTGTCGAGGTCTGCGCCTTGCCCTTCAGGACCATGTCCGCCTCACCAGATGAAACTAGGCGAACCGCCTCGCGCGCCGCCTGAGCAGCGTCGGGTGTATCGACGATGCGATAGTCCTTTTCACGCATCCCCAGCGCTTCCATCAACGGCAGTATCTTGGCCTTCTCGCCGGTCAGTATCCCGCGAACAAGTCCCTCCTCAAAAGCGTCGTGAACCGCCTGCAATACATGCTCGTCGGCTGCTTCCGCTACCGTGAGCCGTTTGGGGCCGGCCTTCGTCGCGAGCTCCCTCGCCCGCTGATACATCACCTCAAAATTGGGGATCACAATAGTCGCTAACCTCGCTATCCAAGCGAATTGACAGGATCATCCCGTCTGCAAATACAACTCAGAACCTGCGGTCCTACGCGAGTTTGTTAAAACTATCGCAAACCCACCGGCGGTTCAAGGTCAATATCCAGAGAAGCTTCCGAAAAACGGAAACCGGAGAAACTCCGCCCGACGTGTTGAAGTTGTGTGGCGCATCTTGTAGATTCTCTTGTCTTGATTGAGGGCCTCTGTGGGTTTGCATTACTAGCTCGAAAGCAATGAGTTCGACCAAAACGACAACGGGGACTAATTTTTCTGATCCCGAGGTTCGGGAGCAGCAGATCCTTGAGATGGTCCCCTATGTCAAGTATATCGTCCAACGGATAGCGTTTAGGCTTCCTCCCCATATCGAGACAGACGACTTGGTCAACGCCGGCATTCTCGGTCTGATAGACGCAATGAACAAGTTCAATCCGGACCGCGAGGTGCGCTTCAAGACCTATGCCGAAAACCGTATTCGCGGCTCTATTCTCGACGAGCTCCGCTCGCAGGACTGGATACCGATCTCTGTGAGGCGCGAGTCGCGTCAGATCGAGAATGCGATACTTCGGGCCTCACAGGAGAGGAATCGGATGGCCACCAATGAGGAGGTGGCCGAGACGATGAACCTCACGTTGATGGAGTTTGAGCAGCTGTTGAGCAAGGTCGCGAGCGTGACGCTTTTGAGCCTCGACTCAGTCCTGACCAGCGAGAACGATAAGTGGAGCCACGACAAGCTGCTTCTGGACGCCTCTTTCCAGATACCCGCGCCCGACACGAAATACGCCGCCGAAGAGGTGCGGTCCTTTCTCGGAAAGGAGATAGAGAAGCTTTCCCGAAAGGAGAGGCTGGTCCTTGCTCTCTATTACTACGAGGACCTAACGATGAAAGAGATCGCCACAATACTGAAGATAACAGAGGGCAGAGTCTCGCAGCTTCATGCCGGTGCCGTCTTGAAGCTTCGTGCCAGGCTCAGAACCCTTCTTGAAAAATGAGGCTGCCAGGTCCCATTGAAGGCTGAGGCGCATGTAGCGGCGCCCCTCAGTTACGAGGCTGTCCCATAAGTCCCTCTCGAGCATGGTCGGGGCGGCTCACGAGCCGCCCACCTCTAATGTCTGACCGCAAATTGAGGGCGGCTCGTAAGCTGCTCCTACAACTAAGGCAGCGACACCAGTATCCCGTTCTTACCGCAGGAGAAGCCCGATTCGGCGTTAAGCATGAAAATCGAGTGGAGCCACGTATCCTTGTCGATCAGGATCACCTTTTGCCAGGTTTGCCCACCGTCGGTTGTTCGCAGGAATATCGATTCTTGACCCACGATGAAGCCCACATCCCTATTGACAAAATACACGCCGTTGAGCTCGTGCCTTGCCCCGCTTTGCTGCCTTACCCACGTCTTGCCGCCGTCGGAGGTGTGCAAGATGACGCCGGCCATGCCGACAGTCCAGCCGTTGCTGGCGTCAACGAAACACACGTCAAGAAGGATCGATGCGGTCCCAGAATCCTGCAAGTCCCACGTCCTGCCGCCGTCGGAGGTGTGAAGAATCGTCCCGCCCAGTCCGACTGCCCAGGCGAGCTTCTCGCCAATACAGGACACACCAAGCAGAAGGCGCGACGTTCTCCGCCTCGCCTCAGTCCAGCTCGCGCCTCCGTCGTGCGTCCAAAGAACCCGCCCTGAAAGGCCAACGGCGTAGCCAATCCTCCTGCCGCAAAAGGCCATGTCCTGAAGCTCGGCCCCGAACACCTGAATCCTGCTCCATGTCTTTCCACCATCAGCGGTCGAGTAGAGCGTGCCGAGTTCCCCGCAGACCAAGCCATTGGCCCTATCGAAGAACCAAACGCCGGTCAGCCGAACTTCGCTAGGGATGCCGCTCTTCAGCTCGACCCAGGCCTTGCCTCCGTCGTCGGTCCTTCGCATTCGAGCGCCGTCACCGACCATAAACCCCATCTTGGCGTCAACGAAGAACAAGCCGTGCCAGCTGTGCGCCAAATCAGCCTCTTGCAGGACCTCCGCGGCAAAAGCACAGCTAAGCAAAATGGCCAGAACACCTAGAACGAGCAGAATTGGCCTAAGAGAATGCGTCATTGCCCAGTTGTCCATTCGTTGGTTCTCTCGCCGCGGCGCTGACCGAAAAGGCTACCGTCCGGCGGAACAGAAGAATACTCGGTTATCCAGACCCTGCAAGTGGTTCGTAAGAGGAGTTTTCGTAATAGTATGCGTGGGGGCGCTTGCACACATGGTGGGCGGCTGACTTTGAGGGATTCTGGCCCCAGAAGCTCATGCAATCTGGGCCGGAGGCGGGGACTGTTCGAGAGTGATGCTTCAATGCCCTGAAAGGGCATCATGTGGGTAGCCGTGGGT
>CBDVDH010000015.1:0-67153 GCA_965372715.1 uncultured bacterium
CAAGCCGCCGCACTCCAAAAGGCCAGAGCCGCCGGCGTCAATCTGATTTTTCGGGGAGTTTCCCCATTGGGGAAACGGGAGAAAAGGAAAAAGGGAAGACGTCTTGATCGAGGGTGTCAACTGGCCGATGAGGAAACGGTCTTGAAGCTCAAAGGGCACAGGCGTTTCGCGCCCGACCGAGAGGAACGGTTCATGCCGATTCGGGAATCACGCAGGAGTTGGGTCGGGCTCCAATGAGGCTATACGCCAGTCCAGACACGGCGCAGGCAGTCGGAAGATTGACAAGCTGTTAAAGATCGCGGTAGTTTCATTCGAGAGAGACAGCGGGGCACTCAAGTGTCTGACGTAGTTTCTGGCTTTGCTGCGGTTTGGTGTTTTGAATACAGGTTCCCACCTGGCGATGATGGAGCAGGATAAAAGTTGGTGCTCTCTGTGTATGGGAGCCTACTGACAAGGTTGTATCTTGAGGAGTGCCTGTCGTGCGGGAATCCCCTGAGTAGCTAAAGGTGGCGCGAGAGAATTGGTTGAGCCCAAGATAGCCTTCAACTTATCCAGAGAACTGCTGGACGATGTTCTTGACGGGATACTGGTCCTCGACGAGTCGGGATGCGTGGTTTATGCAAATGCCTTCGCCGAGAAAAAGCTGTGGAGCAGTTCGGTATGCGCCACGGAGCGGAGGATATCGGAGTTGCTGCCAGCGCCGGCGGAGATGAGTTGGGATGAGGCATGGCATCGCCTCTGCACGCGAAAGGAGAGGGTCGAGCTCGATTTCCTTGCGCTCGAATCGCTCAAGCGCAAGGAGATGTTCTTTTTTGACGCCATGCTGCTTCCTCGAATAGGCATTGATGGCGAGTTCCAGGGCGCGGTCTGTCTGCTGCATTTCGCTTCTCCCGCAGAGAAATTGGCAATGGAGGTCGAGACGGCTAAGGAGACCATGGAAAAGCAGCTTCGGCAGTTGGAGGACTTCACGGCGATTGGCGATGAGATAGTAGGCGAAACCGACCTTGGGCAGGTGTTGAAGAAGGTCGCCGAGGCCATTCGGGAGCACTCGAATTTCCAGCGAGTCGTTGTCTCAAGATTCGCTGGTGAGAAAGGACAGAGGGAGATTGGATGCGCCGGAGTATCAGAAGAAGAGGAGAAGGCCCTTAGGTCAAAGAGGTGGTCAGAGAGGATCAACAAGGAGCTGTTCCGCGAGCAGTTCAAGATGGGGCATTCATCGTATTACGTTCCTCATGGGCTGACTGACACAATCCCGATCTATGGTGTTGGGAGCAAGATTCCTGCGCGTGAGATGAAGGATTGGCATCCCAACGATTGCTTGCTAATCCCGCTTCATGGTAGGGGACGAAAACTGATTGGCCTTATCTCTGTCGATGATCCCAGGGATGGGAGAGCTCCCACTGCCGACGCTCTCAGGCCACTGGAGCTGTTTGCCTCGCAAGCGGCAAGGGCCATCGAGGAGGCCACGCTCAAGCGCGAGCTGATGGAGGCCAAAGACAACCTCAGGCGCCTGATAGACAGCACGCCCGACGCGATTGTCGCTACCGACGCTCACGGTGTTGTTACCTTTTACAGCGACGGGGCGGAGCGTATGTTCGGCTATCTGCCTGAAGAGATAGTCGGCAAGCGCCTTGCGCAGTTCTATTCCGACGACCCCGAGACCGGCTGGGCGAGAGCCCGGAAGATCATGGATGATCTTTTGAATAGTCCTACTGAGAGTATTACCGGCAGGATTCTTGAGTTTCCTAGAAAGAGCGGCGGCCGGGTGCCAATCATGATCTCTGCTGGCCTGCTCCGGAATGAGAAGAATGAGGTAGTTGGCACGATCGGCGCCGCAAGAGACATAAGCGAGGACATAAAGCTCCGTCAGCAGATAATGGAGAAGAACCGAACGCTTGAGGCGAAGAACGCCGAACTGGAAGAGTTCGTTTACGTCGCCTCACACGATCTTCAGGCGCCTTTGGTTTCGATTCAGGGGTTTGGGACGAAGCTAGTCAGGGACTATGAACATCTGCTTGGCAATGATGGGCTGCATTGTCTGTCCCGGCTCAACGCTAACGTCTCTCGTATGTCCGTGTTGCTGAAAAGCCTACTTGAGCTTTCGAGGGCTAGCACAAAGGCTCTTCAAAAGGACCCCTGCGATCTCTCTAGCATACTAGATGACGTCCTCGAGGATTACTCCGAGCAGATTGAGACGATGAATGCAGAGATTAGGAGGCCCAACTCACTGCCGGTTGTTTTATGCGACGGAATACAGGTCGCTCAGGTGCTTTCGAACCTCATCGGCAACGCGCTGAGGTATAGGTCAGAGGATAGGTCCCCGGTAGTAGAGATAGGTAGCGAAGAGAGCGATTCATCCTATAGTATATACGTCAAGGACAATGGGATAGGCATTACGGAGCCTGAGGTTGAGGCGGTGTTTCTTCCGTTCAAGCGGCTTAGACATAAGGCTTCGAACGGGATAGGAATAGGGCTTTCCATCGCGCGGAGTATTGTCGAGCGGCATGGCGGAAGAATATGGGTTGAGCCGAATCTGGATGTTGGAAGCAAGTTTCGCTTCAATCTTCCCAAGGAGAAACGGGCGACGGAGGAATGACTGAGAGAGTAATTGATCTGAATCCTTGCGGGAACGAGGAGGCTGGGCTGATCGACCTCATTTTGTTGGTTGAGGACGAGCGGGACCACGCAGAACTTGTCATCGACGCTCTGCGCGAGGTTGGCAGTGTCAAGAGGGTTGTGTTGATTGAGAACGGCCAGACGGCCCTGGACTATGTGTTCAGGAAAGGGAAGTACGAAGACAGGGCGCTTTCCCCGAGGCCCGGGCTGATACTCCTGGACCTCAATCTGCCGGGTAAGAACGGACTAGAAGTCCTCAAAACCATACGAAGCGAGAAGCGATTTTCCACAATTCCGATCATCATTCTTACAACTTCACAGAGCGTTGATACGGTCAAACAGACCGCTGAACTGGGCGCCAATGATTATATCATGAAGCCGGCCAGCTTCGGCGAGTTCTTGGCTAGAATATCAGGCCTGGGAAGATACTGGTCAACGATCAGTGCGTTGCCAATGCAGAAAGGAATTGGGCAATGAGTGAAAAGCCAAGTAGAAGGATTCTTATAGTTGACGACGATTCTGACCACAACGATCTTCAAAAGGACGCGATCCTGAAGTCCTCCGGCAGCTACTCGGTTGCTCAAGCCTTTGGGCCGGATGAGTGCCTGGCAATCGTTGTCAAATCCCGGTTTGACCTGATTATTTTGGACTACACACTTCCAGGCATGGACGGTCTGACGGTCATGGAGCGCATCAAGGAGATGAACCTGGACGTCCCGATACTGATGGTAACCGGACACGGCGACGAAAGTGTCGCGGTTGACGCGATGAAGCACGGCGCCTGCGACTACTTGACCAAGACGCCAGATATGCGGTTTCTCGAGGCCCTTCCGATCGTGGTTCAGAGGGCGTTGAAGCAGCACCGGTTAAAGGCTGAGAAAAAGCGGCTTGAAGAACAAGTTCGTCAGACAAAGGACTACTTGGAAAAGGTAATAGAAAACGCTGGTGAGGCCGTCTTAGTTCTTGATTTGACCGGAAGGATTCTCTCGATCAATCGCGCCGGCCAGGAGATGTTTGAGAAGAGAAGTGAGCAGCTGCGGTCGAGCACGGTCTATAGTTTGGCCAAGAGTGGCGAGGACCGGGAGAAGCTCAAACGGGCGCTGGATACAGCGGTCGGGGAAACGAGGAGAATTAGCGTTAAGATGATTGGTGCGGCCGACAGAACGCTGGAGGTTTCGATCTGCATCTCCTTGATCGAGGTCAATTCCCAAACGCGAGCCGTCGTCATCATGCGAGATATGACTGAGATGCTCGACATGCAGCGTAAGCTCATTGAGAGAGAGAAGCTTGCGGCGATCGGCGAGCTGGTGGGCAGTGTCGCGCACGAGCTCAACAACAAGCTGGGCCCGATTTTGGGCTATGCGGAGCTGATGCAGCGTTCGGCGAAGGATGACAAGGCCAGGCAGCGGCTCCGTGTGATCGAGGATTCGGCCCTGAAGGCAAAGAGTATTATTGAGGCCCTGCTGGGCTTTTCGAGGCATAGAAAGCCTCTACGGAGCTACTTCAACCTCAACAAAGTTCTCCAGGATGCGCTCTCTTTGATGGAATTCCAGCTGAAGAAAAACAAGGTCCAGGTGGACCTGCACCTGGCGGATGACTTGCCGGACCTGTTTGCAGATAGCGTTCAAGTTCAGCAGATTTTCGTCAATCTATTGAAGAATGCATACCAGGCGGTTCAGGGGCTTGACGACAGGAGAATCGAGATCAAGACGGCAAGGGAGGAGGACTCGATGGTGTTCTCTGTGTGTGACAATGGGGTAGGCATTCCTGAGTTCAACCTGAGTAGGGTATTTGATCCGTTCTTTACGACTCAGAGGTCCGGTAAGGGCACCGGCCTGGGCCTGAGCGTCGCGTATGGAATAGTCAAAGAGCATAACGGTGATATAGTTCTGAACAGCAAAGAAACGGCCGGAACGGAGGTGACAGTCAAGCTGCCGATCTGCGATGGGCCAGTTGCTGCGCCTCAAAAGGGTGAGCGGAGGCGCGCGTGATGGTGCATTCGAGCGCTGGGTCCGACGAGGTCAAGTTCGTGCTCAAGAGGCTGTCAGAGCTACCGACTTTGCCGGTTGCGCTTTATCGGATGCTGGACGCCCTCTCGGATCCGAGGTTGTCGATGGCCAAGATATCGCAGATCGTTTCGGAGGACCCAGCTCTGGCCACCAAGATGCTAAAGCTCGCCAATTCGCCCTATTATGGGTTTCAGAAGGAGGTCAGAAGCGTTGAGCACGCGATGGTTCTCCTCGGCGTCGAGACCGTCAAGGCCCTGGCTCTTGGGGTCTCGATATTCAACACTTTTCACGACTCGAGCGACCTAACAGGCATAAACAAGGCCGGACTCTGGACGCATTTCTTGGCTGTCGCGTTCTGTGCGAAGCAGCTTGCCTCAATAGTTCAGGTTAGCGAGCCGGATGCTGCATTTACGTCAGGGCTGATTCATGACATTGGCAGACTTGCTCTTCTTCGGTTGTTTCCCTCCGAGTCGGTCGCGGTTGTTGCGGCGATTGAAGACGGCGAACTCTCGTTGCTGGAAGCAGAGGAGAGGGCATTTGGCCTTGACCATCAGGCGGCCGGCTCATTTCTGGCGAAGAGGTGGAACCTCCCGGAAGACCTACAGGATACAATAGCTTTTCATCACGACAGAACCGCACTCGACAAGGGCGATCTTGTGGGTTCTGTGTACCTGGCTGAGAAAATCTGCAAGTTGCGAGCGCTGGGTTGGACCGGCGAGGTAAGGGTCCCTGAAATCGCCGACGATGAGCTCACCCAATTCCGCATAACTTCAGACCAATTAGAGGAAGTTGAAAAGCGGCTTATGGAGAAGCAGCCTGAGATTAACGAGTTCTTCAGGAGTATATGGTAGTGCAGGGCCGAATGTCTGACAGCAACAGCGCCGGTCGGGATGATACAGACCTGCAACGCGACCTTCTGAGTCTCGTTGAGGAGATTGAGCGCATCCTCAAGCGCAGAGCATTTGACGAGCCGCTTCCGGAATGCCGCACGGAGCTGGGCAAGCGGTTTAGGTCTGCGCTGTCCAAGATGTCGGAGTTGCTGCGGGACCATTCCATCAAGATGATAGCACTTGTGGAAGCGCTTGCTGGCGCCAACCGGCTTTACTCGGAGAAGATCGAGGAGCTGTCGTCGATGCGGAGGGTTTCTGATGCGCTGAGCTCAACCCTGGACCTCGGTGAGACTTGTCGGCTTGCGTCTGAGGTCCTGGCTGAGGAGACGGGCGCGGACTCGTGCTACCTATTCCTGGTCGATGAACAGACGGATGTCCCTGTTCTTCGCGCCGTGAAGACGAACTCTGAGACGGCCGCGGCCTTTTTCTCAATGGATGCGCCTGGTGTTGACCCCTTAGTGCTTGAGCTTGCAACTAGGGCCGTGAGTGCGTGTGAGCCAGTTATCTCATCCGGCGTCGATGAGTCCGCCGGAGGATCAGCTGGGCTTGGACAACTGGTGTGTTTGCCGCTTCTGGCCTCTGGTAGGCCGATAGGTGCGGTCGCCCTCGTTGGACCATCCGGGAGCGGTCCTCGGCCTTACGCGGGCCGTATTATCGGGATACTTGCAAGCCAGATAGCTGCTGCGCTCGTGCACAGCCATCTTTACGCGAAGCTAGCCATGGCGCAGAAGGTTCAGACCATCGTCGAGACGGCCGTAACCGTCAACCATCAGATCAACAACCCGCTCTCGGTCGTTCTTTCAAGCGTCGGAATACTCCGGCGCCAGATGGCTAAGGCCGATCTGGATGAGATCGAGCCGAGGCTCGAAGATATCGAAAAGGCCGTCTCTGAGGTTCAGGAGGCGACGCAGAAACTCGCCTCAATCGTTTCACCCGTTGTTGAAGAGTACGCAAACGGAACCAAGATGATAAGCTTGACCGACTCCGATACTTCGTTTTCTGTTTCTAAGGGAGAGTTCCTGAAGAAATACAAGGCGCTCTTGGAGCAGATGAGGCACGACGCGGAGGAACGTTCAGGCTACGAACCTGCTCGCACGGAGAGCATTGCGCATATCGGTGGCATTCTTGGGAACAAAATAGGCCTTTCTGAAGCGGAACTTGAGGATCTAAGGATGCTCTGTCTCTGGCATGATATCGGTGTCGAGGCAGTTGATGAGAAGATTCTCAGAAAGCCCGCGACACTTGATAATGAGGAGATGCTCAACATCAAGGAGCACCCCGCGATCAGCGAGCAGCTGCTTCGGCCCGTTCATGGGCCGAGTGGTTTCGTGAAACTCGTCCGGCACCACCACGAAGATGTGAACGGCGAGGGCTATCCTGATAAGCTGCCTGGGGCTAAGCTGGTGCTTTCAGTCCGGATTCATCGCGTTGTTGAGGCATACATTGCGATGCGATCGGACCGGCCTTTCAGGCCAGCGATGGAGCCTCAGCAGGCCCAAAACGAGCTCATAAGATGCGCGGGACTCCAGTTCGACCCCTCTGTTGTTGAGGAATTCCTTGCGCTCCTGCGCGAGCGGCCCGCATTGGAGGAGCTCTGCTCGCACAAACTCCTGGACACGACAGAAGAGGATTAGACAGACCTTCAGCCCACCTTGCAGAGCAAGCTAGGCGGAAGACCCGGGCCGTTTGCCAAGATAGCTTTGGCTTGTTCTGATATTTGTTGTATTAGTTCTCTGGAGATGGGTTTTTGTGTCCCAAGGGCTGCTGACCGCCGCCTTCTATGAATCGTCTCATGGATGCTATGGAGAAGATGGACAACCTTGTGTTGCCGATAAAGAGGTTTGTGATTCTTCGCTGTTTTTGTCTGGAGTAGTTGAATCTGGAGCGACAATCTCGGTTTATTGAGTTTTGACACGCGATGCAGCTATTTCAGAGAGATACATACCACCTTGCGACCCGCCTTACGGTTACGTTAGTTCTTCTGCTTGGGCCAGTGTTCTTCAGTCTCTGGCCTTTCTGGTCCCTTAATTACGGCAAGGAGCTGTTGTTTCGGTTTCTTGCAGTGATGCTGGCGTCGTTCTTTGTTGCCGGGTCCATCTCAAGAGGTTCTTTGCGTCTCGACTTAGCCTCGCTTGGCAAGCCCCTAAGGCTGCCTCTTCTGCTGGTCCTCTTGAGTCTTGCGCTGGCGACGGTCCGGGGAGGGGCCCCATTCGAGGCGAGAGCGACGTTTCTCGACGTCGTATTGGGCTTTTTGTTCGCTCTGATTGTCGCCGAGGCCTTCAGGAATCGGACGGTGAAGCCGCTATCGGTTTTGTTCGTGCTGATCTTTGCCGGCGTTGTGAATGCGGGGATGGCAATTGGACAATCGTTCGGCTGGGACGTCATTTTTGCGGTCCCGATCGAGGAGGTGGGTGAATCCCTGGTCTCTGGACGCCGCAAGGTGATGGGATTTCTCGGCAATCCGGTTTTTGTGTCTGAATACATCTCCGCCACGCTGCCATTTGTGCTGGCCGTGCTTCTTATTGGGAGATCGCGGGTCAAGAAGGTTGCGATGGGGGTCGTGCTCGCATTCCTCGTCGTGGCCCTACTGGTGACGATGACAAGGGCGCCCGCCATTTCAACCATTCTGGGATTCGGCGTGTTCTTGGGTCTGCTCACGATCGCCGCCGCGAGGACGCCTCATCTTCGCAAGGAGAAGCTGACCGTAGAGTTGGTCATCCTTGCCGTGGTTCTGATTTACGTCGGCGTTTTTGCCAAGTACGCCGGAGTGCTTGAACGATACTCCGAACGGGGCAGCTTCGACAGGAGGCTCTCTATGTGGTCGAACACAAGGGCCATGATTGAGGAATCGCCCGTCCTGGGTCATGGTCTTGGCGCCTTCAAGTATCGGTATCTTGACTTTCAGGTGCAGCAGAACCTCAAAAAGATGCAACATTCGCCGCCCCAGCAAGTCAGAATCTCGCCCAAGGGCGGGCTTGCACACGCTCACAACGAATACTTGCAGATGGCTGCGGAAACCGGCGCAATCGGCCTGTTCTGCTTCGCTTTTCTCGTGGTGTCGGTATTCAGATTTGGGATCACCAGCCTCAGGCGGGCGCTGAGGAACAAGAACGACGCCTCGGCAAACGACGAGTGTATAATTGTCGTGTCCGCTCTAACTTCTCTCGTCATAATACTCGTAAATGGGCTTACCAGCTTTCCGTTGCACATCGCTCCAACAGCGACACTTGGTCTGACAGCAGTTGCGCTCGTAATCGGGCCTTCGATGAGATTGCGGAATTCGTCCCTGACTCGACAGGGCAGCCATAGCCCCGCGAGGATTGCTAGGACGCCCGGACGTCCTGCCAGATTGCTCCTGACGCTTGCTGTCTTTGCGGTAGCGATTTGGGCCCTGATGAGTCCAATCAAGGCTTTCCTCGCGGATTATCACGGCTGCGTTGGCGACAGGCTGCGCAAAGCAGGCTCTACTGAACAGGCGTTCGATAGATACGGATTCGCCGCTGCACTGCAACCGGACGATGGCCGGCTCCTCTTCAAGATGGGGCTTTGCCTGTCCACTACGGGGAAGCTTGAGCCCGCCCAGGCACTATATGAGGCGTCGCGCTTAACTTACAATGTCCCCGTCCTTCTTGTCTCATCTTCGGAGAACTCACTGAGGCTGGGGTATGTATTCGAGGCCATACGGGGCTTCAGCCGCGCGTATGCATATACCCAAATGAACCGTTACAATCGACGGCTCGGTGAAATATACCTCCGGCTCGGTCAGAGCTTCGCGGAGCGCGGACGGTTTGACCTGGCGCTCGGCTGCCTGAATGAGGCGCGAGAGCTTGCCCCTTCGGTGGGCGTTTTAAAGCTGATTGCAGAGGTTCAGGGGCAGCGAGGTACGAAGCACGACGCGGCCCGGACGTTGACCGAGATCATCGAGATGGACGAGTTCGAGATTGAGGCGGTGTTCAGGCTCGGGGAATACTACGAGAGCCAGGGGGACCTGTCCCTGGCCAGGAAGTGTTTTGAGAGGGTCAGAAGGCTCGACCCAGGTTTCCGAGGCGTTGGGGACCGCATTTTTTCGCTATCGCTTGAGCTCTCGAAGAAGGAAGATGTCCCTGCCTGGGAGCGCAGCAAGGACCTGTATCTGATGGGCAAGCTCTTCCTGAACTACGGGCAGCATCATCAGGCGCAAGAGATGTTCAAGAGAGCCAGAAAGATGGGTGTTAATGTACCGCAAGCCTACTATTTCAGGGGGGAATCCCTTGAAAAGCTGGGCACACTCGACGAGGCCGAGAGAGAGTACAGAGAAGCATTCTTACTGGATTCTCACGACGCTCGGCCACTTGTGAATCTGTTGAGGCTTTATGACGCCAATGATGATGAGGAAGGCATCGAATGGGTTCTACAGAATGTCAAGAACTTCAAGCCGGAATACGAGCTTGAGAAGGTCTTTGTGATGCGAGGTGTGAGTAGCGATATGCCGCACTGGCCGGACAACGTCTCTAGAGGAATCCTGCGGGGTATATCGATTGACGAGCTCTCTGTCCAATGGGATAAGAACGTGGCGCTAACGGTCGTTTGGGATTTGCAGCCGCCGGCTGGGTTGGGTCAATGCTCGGTGGAGCTCTTGCAGGACTTGGGGGGCCAAGTCCTAAGATGCGGTGGTCGGCTTGTTCTGGTCAAGGACACCGCCAACCTCATTAGAGGCCGGGATGCTTTTAGAGTAACCGAAGGCGCTCCCCTGCTCCTAGGGCCGGATGCGGAATCATGTCCGTCGCCTGGGCCTGAGGCCTTTATCCTGAATACTGATGCTAGCGTTTCGAGGGCAGTTGGCTATTCCGAGAGGATGCCCGTCGATTCCAGCAATGACTACATCCTCTTCTACGGGATATGGGCTTCAAAATCTGGCGCGTATGTCGGCAAAGAGTTCTACGACCAGAATGGGCGCAAGCTCTTCTTCAATAGGAACCGCAGCAACGAGCGCGAGTGCGAGTGGGAGTATTTCCTGGAGTATTTCAGCCCGCCTCAGCAAGCGAGGTTTGTTGCCCTTTTTCTAGTGTTGGAGCAGGCTTGGGCTGACGCATGGTTCGATAAGATAGTCCTAGCCCCCATCCCCAGGGGCCCCGACATCGGAATGCGGGGGGACATCCGCAGCACCGCGCAGTAGGGCCAGTTCGTGCCAATTGATCGCGCGTGACACCACGATTCCGCCGCCAAAAAGCACAAGCCACACAGCCGCAAACGCTGGCCGGTTTCCCCAAAGCCCCAAAGCGTAGGTCAGCGCGAAAGCCAAGACCGCCGAAGCAAACGGTCGTAGTAGAACTGCCCTCAGTTGCCATCCAGAGAGATACTGGCTCAGGAAGTACGCGATGAGTGCGAAAAGGAGAAGCTCCGTTATTAGCGTAGAAGACGCTGCACCAAGATAGCCCCAGCGCGGGATCATCAGGTAATTCAGCGCGATATTGACTAGCGCCCCTGCCATGAAGCAATACATCAACCTGACTTGCTTGCCGATGGCGATCAACAGGGTCGTGAGCATTAAGTTGCAGAAGAAGGGCACTACTGTCAGCATCAACACCGTGAGTGCCTGGCTCGACTCCGTCCTGAAATCCCGCCCGAACAGCGCAACTATCTTCGGAGCCGCAAGCGCTACCATGACGGATATAGCGATTCCAAGCGTAAGAAGAATGACCAGCATTTGCTGACCAGCACGCACCAACATCTTTTTGGATTCCTTGACGAGGCGCGAGAAGATAGGCAACGCGATCAGCATCAGAATGGAAGGCACCAGTGCCGTAACCTCGAACACGCGAAAGGCGGCCGAATACCAGCCCAATTCCGTCTCGGACCTCATCCATCCGAGCATTAGCTGGTCTATCCGAAAATAGACGGTGGAGAAAAAGAGCGTCAAAGCAAGTGGAATCGCCTCTTTCATGAGCGATTTGAACAGAGCGGCATCTATTCTGAAGATGGGCCGACCAAATCTCTTCATGACCATTCCGAGTGCCAGGGCGGCTGCAGTCGCCGTCGCCACAGCAAAGGCATAGCCAATCCCCTTGATGCCCATTCCGTGCAGAACCAAGACGACGCCCAGAAGGACGGCCCCTCCGCGCTGCACAACGTTCGTAACCGCATCCAGGTCAAGCCGCTGATCGACAACGAAGAAAGCGTTGAACATCTCCATGAACGACAGCGAGATGCAATACGCGGCGAAGAGATATGCCTCGGTGTGGCCTGTCATCGCTCCAGTTGCAGCGCTGCCTGGCCCGTTCAGACCGTACATGATTACCCACAGAAGCCCGAAGACGATGCCTGATAACAGCGCCTTCAGGATCATCGAAGCGCCCAGAAGCTTCCGGGCCTCGTCCCGCCTGGTCGCAACCTCCCTTAGCATGAGAGCTGAGAAGCCGCAGTCGGCGATCAGACCCATAATGCTCGTCAGCACCAGCAGAAAGCTGTAGCGTCCGAGTCCGTCCGCGCCGAGCTTCCTGGCCACGAACACTACGAAGCCCAGGTTGACAAGCTTCTTGAAGGCCTCTGTCCCGGTCCGAAACGCCACGTTCTTGACCAGCTTGCCTAGCGTCGCCATTGCTGCCTCAGCATTCAGCTGTATCCGCTACTACCGGACAGTTCTGGGTATCCACTGCCGATCACTCCGCGCTTAGACACGGGCCCGCGAACTAGTCCTTCACAGCCAGCCGGAGCAATCTGCCGAAATATGGCCGGTTGAAGATCAGCAGAGCGGGCTTCGTTATTAGGAGTTGCATGACGATTTTTGGAGCAGGTGTGTTGAACGGACCCGGGACGAAGTTGAGGTAGCTCCGCCTCTTGTGGAAGAGCTGCTTGCGATACACCTGTTCCTTAATAATGTCGTAGCGTGGAGGCAGTATCCTCGGGACATACTTGGCCAGCATGTCCGCAATCGAAATGACCTCCTCGTTTGAGAAAGGCCTCTTATACATTTTGCGTATCCGCTCGCTGCCGGTCTGAACGCCCATTTGCAGGTAAACCATACACATTGGCAACGCTCGATGCATCTTTGCCCTGAGAATTAGCGCGCGCGATTTCGACAATCGCCTCCTCACCCTCGCCAATGCACACGTAATCGGCGAATTCGGCGCACTCCCTGGGCATTAGCGTGGCGTGGATGCCGCCAACCACTACCGGTGCGCCGGTCTTTTCTCGCAAGAACTCGCACAGCTGGGCCACCCGGTCGAGGTAGTTGCTCATGAGTGAGACCCCGACGAGTAGAGCATCCTTGCAGAGTTCGCCGACCTGCTCAAGAACGCTATCCGGATACAGAAACAGCCCCGGCGGGATGTCGCCCTTCTCCTCTGCGATCTGTAGGAACAACTTCCTAGTCGCAAAGCCGGCCTGCTTGAGGCAGCTGGAAAGGACTCTCGGCCCCATGGACGAGATGTCGGAGTACGGCGATATGATGACCGCTGGTTTAGTTATCTCAAAAGCCCTCTCTCAACTGAAGCACACCAGGGGCCAGAAGCGGCAATGACGCCCGGTCATTCGGCACAATTGTGCCTCAGAATATCCCCGCAAAGCCCGCCCATGTCAACCTCGCAGTGACGGAGTTTCCCCGTTGGGGAAACGGGAGAAAAGGAAAAAGGGGCAAAGGGCGAAAAGGACGTCTGAAGTAGGGGCGCGGTCTTAGACCCGCCCGTGCCGATTGGTGAGAGTATTCGCCATGCTGGATTCGGTTGGATTGATATGGGCAGACGAACGCGGTTCGCCGCGGTGAGCTGCCCCCATCTCATACGATCCGAAAATAATCCACCAGGGTGCAGCGGCGGCGGCGCGTGAAGCAGCGGGCAGTCGTGATGCCCTCGCCGGTGGGGCCGGCGATTGTGTATGACGTGTGGCCTTCGCCTCCAAAGCCCAAGCCCGCGTAAGAGGGGCCATTCTTCACGAATATGCTCGTGTTTATACGGTAAGCCATCTTGCTCAGGTTCGCGATGTTCCGGGAGAACATCATCGCCGTATGGGAGCATTGCTGCTCAGCGATATATGCCCACTCGATCGCCTCATCCGCGTCCCGCGTTCTGACAATTGGGACGAGCGGCATCAGCATCTCGCGCATCACGAGCGGATGGCGCAGATCGGTCTCGACAATCAACAGCCGTTTCCCCGCCGGAAGCGACAGCCCCGCAGCCTCCATTATCTTGGCCGCAGACCTTCCCACGAGGCGCCGATTGACCGTGAGCTCGTCGGCCTGCTTCTTCGGCTCGAAGTCGGTATAGACGACCTTTAGGACGGCCGCGAGCTCATCGGGCGAAAGCTCGTAGGCGCCATTTGCGATCATACCTCGCTTGAGCTCGTCCGCGACCTTCTCGACAACGAATATCTCCTTCTCGGCCACGCAAAGCACGTTGTGGTCGAAGCTCGCGCCGTTGACGATCTCTTTGGACGCAAGCTCGAGGTCGGCTGTCTCATCGACCACGACGGGCGGATTACCGGGCCCCGCCGCGATGACCTTTTTGCCCGACGCCATCGCCGTCTTCACGACCGCCGGGCCACCGGTTACGACCAAAAGACCGACGTCGGGATGACGCATCAGCTCCTGACCTGTCTCGATCGTCGGGTCCGCGAGGCAGCAGGCGACATTTCGCGGGCCACCGGCCGACACGACCGCCTCGTCGATCAGCTCGACCGCCCTTCCGCTGACTCGCTTGGCCCCGGGGTGAGCGTTGAACACGACGGCGTTGCCCGCGGCTATCATCCCGATGGCGTTATTGATGACGGTCTCGGACGGATTCGTCGAGGGCGTGATGGAGCAGATGACGCCGAACGGCGCGAGCTCCTCGATGACGAGGCCGCGGTCGCCGGAGAACGCCGTGGTCTCAAGGTCCTCGACGCCGGGCGTCTTCCTGATGGCCAGAAGGTTCTTCTGAACCTTATCCGCCGCGACGCCCATGCCCGTCTCAGAGACTGCAAGCTCCGCCAGCTCGTCCACGTGCTGAGTGCAAACGGAGCGTATCGCCTCGATCAGCTCCTTCCGCGTCTCAAGCGGCAGCTGAACGAGCTCCCGCTGCGCCTTCGCGGCCGCTGAGACTGCCTCGTTCACGGTCGCAAACCCCGGGCCGTCCGCTGACGAACCTGGCGCGAGATCGGCCGCCGGCCTTGCAGCTGATCCGCCTCGCCCAAGCCTCGCCAGCGCCTCTCTAACAAGCCTCGCAATCCGCTCTTCGTCGATGGTCACCGTTCGCTCCCAAGTTCAAAAAACCGTCCAATAGTCTCCCGCAAAGCGCCTGGACTTTCAAGCGCCGCTGAGTGAATTGAGATGGGCTTGATACAATGGGGGGAATTGGGTCATGATTATCATGGAAGTGAGGTGAGATCATGTCGAGTAAGGTTGAGAAACTAGCTATTGAGCTTTTAGGCCTCCCCGCGTCGGCGCGTGCGGAGCTTGCCCGAAAGCTCATCGCCAGTTTGGAGGATACGGACGACGGCGACGTTGATGCCCTTTGGCTTGAGGAGGCTGAGAGGCGGCTTTCGGAAATCCGCGAGGGCAAGGTTCACGGCGAGCCGGCCGAACAGGTACTTAGCCAAATCAGGGGGAAACTAGAATCCTGACAGAATTCCATCCTGAAGCAAAGGACGAAATGGCCACGGCTGCCGAGCTCTATGAAGGCCGTGTCCCGGGCCTTGGTCTGGCTTTTCTGTCCGAACTGGAAGAGGGGATTCGACGTATTTCGCGGGCCCCGAATAGGTGGCCTGTGTTGTCTGGTGCCGTCAGGCGTTATCTCCTTAAACGTTTCCCCTATGGCATCCTCTACACTGCCGATGACGGCGGAATACTCATCTTAGCGGTCATGCACCTCCATCGAAGGCCCGGTTATTGGAAAGATCGGATGTAAGGCGGCATTGGTTTGGTCAAGTTCGGCCCTGAAGGAGCACAACTTGGGAAACCGTAGATGAAGCCTACGGATCGCAGCTAAGACGGAGAGGAAAGACAATCCCGAGACGCACCGAGGAAATGATCCGATGCCGGCCGGAGCCTGGCGTTGAAGGGGCCATTCAGCCTGTACTATTACGGTTTCTTGCTGTGCAGCGTCTCACTAAGCCGAGCGAGTGCTGCCTGAATCTTGACCATGGGACTCTCCTCGATCCCTGAGAAGAACCGGTAAGCTCTTGAACCCCCTTCTTTTATCCCCTGCTCGATCGCCATATCAATGGCATCCGGCAAGTTCAAGTGCATTTCAGCCGCGCGAGCGCATTTGCTGATAGGCCAGATTCCACGATTTTCCGAGATGTATATCCTCAAACGGAGCCAGAACTTGACGAAATGAAAGTGGCCATAAATCTGATCAGGTGTGTCGCCCTTCCGCCAATTCGCGAGGTTTTCCTTCAGCGCAATCTCCAAAGCGTCTTCCAGAAGAGACGGGCATAATCTTCCATAGCGGCCTTCGCTCCTTAATTCCTGCTCGAAGACGTCACCGAGTAATGAGAAATAACCCTCGACCAAATCAGGCCCAACTGGAGCCTTTTGTCCTTCCCGATAGAGCACTGATCCTGCATCAATCAGGACGCTCCATGCCTTCGCGCGAATCCACTGTACGTAATCTGTGGGCACGATGCCTTCGATTTGCTCACGCGCATCATCTTGTTGTGTCGGGTGGCGCCAATGCTTCAGCATTTCAGTTGGCTCGCTTTGCACATTCCTGGGTAGAGGCAATTTCGGGCGAATCAAGTCGAGACGCGCCCAAACGTTCATGCTCTTCTCGCGTAGAGCTGTGCTGTAATAACGCGTCAAACTTCTGAAGAGCATGATAAGATGTTCAATCGGATAAGGCTGTGTACCTCTACCCAATATTGACAAATCCATCGCTTCATCTCGATGGGCACGCTGATCCAAGTCTTGTATCGCGGAGGTTATATGATCGCACCATGAGATGAGGGTTCGCCAGAAGTATACCGGTCTTTTTGCCCTACTCCGAAGATAGCTAATCATCCCTACTACGTGTCCGAAAACCTTCTTATCGTATCCCGCGCAAATGGAGAGCTGACTGTCGTAAACGGCAAGGCCCGGCTCCACCCAGCGCTTGTACATATCCATCCAGCAGCGCTGAGCATCCTCTTCATTCGCTCTGGGCGTACATAATCGGTCGCAAGTCCGCGCGGCTTGGCCCAGAATCAGCTCCAGACCGCGAGAATATCCCCCGTATCGCATCGGATTCATGTCTGCGATAGAATCGGTGCCACCTTGAATAGCGTCGTCATAGATTCTCAGCGAATGGGCCAAGCAAGCGTTGAGGTTCTCATAAAGGAAGCCAAGTGAGCGGGCATCTTCGATCGTACAGAGTCTCTCCCCTAACTCCGTTAGGATATGAAGCTCATCGAGAATGTCCGAAAGGGAAATCTTGAGCTCGCGGCCCTTGGCCATTCGCCTCTGAGATTTCATAATCGCCTCGGAGTGAATTCTCAGAATGGTCTCGGGCCTAAGGTATTCCAGAATGCGCCAGAAGGAGAACACGACCAAGGACAAGACAACGCTACCACTCAACAAAGATGCGATGGTTGCAGCCGGGGCGTATTTGGCAAGGAGAACGCTAGTTGGGGACTTGGTCGCATCCGCAACGAATGCCAAGAGCACAAGCGAACTGAGAATTGTCGCGGCGCCTATAGCCAGAAGCGCGTGCAAGGCAGGATTACGAGGTATGACGCTGGCAGCGCCTGGTGTCAACCGGTTAGAAACGACTTGAAATATCACAAACGCAACCGTGAAAGACACCGCCAGCAAGGCTGCGATTGTCTGAGCCAACGCGCTCAGTAGGTATCTTGCCGACCCGATTAAGAACGGCGGTGAATAGAACTGAGCCAAGAGCACCGCAAGCAAGGGGATTAGAACAAGCGTAGATAGGGCAAGCCACGCAATAAATCGCCCTGGCCGGTTCAGGGACCCATATTCAAGAAAGAACAGCACCCTTCTGGAATATCGGAGCATGAGGGCAAGCACCAGACACAAACCAAAGCCTACGACAGCACAGATGAACAGAACTAAAGGCCATTTCAGGATCCGACGCAGAGGCGAAGTAGGCTTGTTCAGGCATATACACGTATGGTTTCATAGCTACGAAAATCCCCTAGCACGTGAGATGAAAGCCGGCGGCGACGTTCTTGGTCTGGCAGAGCTCGTTGTAGGTTCTGACAGCCTGCTCAGTGGGGGCGGCGATGAGGTCGATGTTGTGTGATTCCATGAGCTCTCTGAAGGCCTTGGGGACCTTCATGGCCCCGTAGGCGCCGGCGCCGAGGATGAGGACGTCGGGCCTCGCGGCGAGGATGTCGGCTACATCCGCCTCGCAAATGCTGTGGCCGTCCTTTCGCCACCAGTCGGGCACGACCCGACCGTCGATTATCTTCAGGTCGGAGGTGTATTGCTTTCCGTCGATGACGATTGAGCCGAAGCTGTATGATTCTATCATGATTCCATGTCCCCAGAGTTATCCTTGTTTTTCGCAGGATTGTATGCGAAACCGGTTACGGCGTCAAGTGCGTAGGGAAGTCTGCGAGGGCAATTGACTTGCCGTCCGTTTGATGTAGGCTTTTTGTCCGCAGATTACGCAGGTTACACAGATTTGAAGAGGAGAGGATTGGGTGCAGGCCGAGGCAGCTGGTACTGGGTGTTCACAATGGCGCGGAGGGGCGAAAGCCCTTGCGGTCGCCATATTGGTGCTGGCGGCGGTCGTTCGGCTTTGGGGGCTGGGTGAGCAGAGCATCTGGCAGGACGAGGCTTATTCGGTGGTTCTGGCCCGGCAGGACGTTGGCGCAATCGTAGAGAGGCAGGTCGAGGACTCCTCGCCGCCGCTTTATTACCTGCTGCTGCACATCTGGATACGGATGTTCGGCGATTCGGAGCTCTGCGCCCGGCTCTTCTCCGCCTTGTTGGGCATCTGCCTCGTCGCGGCGACGCTGCTGATCGTGTCAAGGCTGTTCCGACCGGCCGTCGGGCTTTGGGCGGGTGCGATGCTGGCCGTCGCACCGCTTGCGGTCTATTACTCGCAGGAGGCGCGAATGTATTCGCTGACGCCTCTTCTGGCGATCATCTCAGTGTATCTTTGCCACCTAATGGCCGAAAGGCCGTCCCCGAAGCGAGTGGCTTGGTTCATCGTCGTCACGGCGGCAATGCTCTACACGCAGAACTACGGCGTTTTTGTCCTGCTGGCAGAGGGGCTATACGTTTTGGCGAGGCGAAAGGAGAGGCGGGATGCGCGGCCGATGCTCGCGCTGATGGGCGTGGTCGGGGCGTATCTGCCGTGGGTTCTGGTGTTGAGCCGCCAGGTGGCGCAGAACACGACGCCCTGGATACCGAAACCCCAGGGGCGAATGCTCTTCGAGACGCTCCTGCACCTGACGTTCAAGAGCTGGCGCCTGCCCACGACCGCGTTCCTAAATGCTCTCTGGGGGATTGGCCTCGTGGCTTTAGCGGCACTCGTCGTCTCGGCAGTGTGGTTGGTCATCCGGGCGAGGCGCTCGGGGGATGCGTCTAAACAGGAAGCGATCTGGCCGGCGCTTCTTGTATTGTCCTACACGTTCGTGCCCATCGTCTGTGCGTTCATCGCATCATACAGCAAGCCGATCTATGTGCCGGGGCGATACGACACAATCGTTCAGCCAGGGCTTTTCATACTCGCTGGTCTTGGCCTTACGGCAATCCGTATGAAACCGCTGAGGAAGGCGCTCGGTGTGCTGATGTTCGCAGTGCTCGTTATCTCGCTTCATTCGTATTTCACAACGTATTGGAAGAGCAACGACCGGGAGATTGCGGACTACGTTGCGCGGAACGCGACAGCGAGCGACATTGTCCTTTTCACCGACCTGACGATCACGCCATTCATATATTACCGTCCAGAGTCGAGCCTCACGACGCTTCGGTTCCCGCGAGGGGGACTGGGTTGGACGCCGAAAGGGGCCTTCACGAACGACGTGGCCTTCTTCGAGGACGAATTCAGGCTGATTGTGCAAAGGATGAGCGCGCTTTGGCCGCAGAAGAGCCGCTTGCTGGTCGTGTTCAAGCCCTCGCCAGTGCTCTATCAACGCCTCAAGTCCCGGCTGCACGAGGAGCGGTGGCTTCGATTTGAGCGGCGCGTTCCATTCAAGATGGGGCACAACGCCGAGAATCAGGTGAGCGACATCCTGATCTTCAGCATCCTCGAGGCGCCGCCAGTCTATCCTCGGACAACGAATGACGTCACGGAGACCGAGATGAGATAATCCCTTCCGGAGGCTGTAAGCGCCGCCGCGAACTTGTATTGCCCGGTGGGAGTTTCAACCGGGACGGTCAGCTCGAATACCGTGGCCGGGCCGAAGGTGAAACCAGCGGGCAGGGCGACGTTGGTGAGCCACGGTCGAGCATCCGCGTCAAATCCACCGTTGACCAAATAGGCTACTGCCCCGTCGGGCAATACAAATGCCAAATAGAGATCGGCAGAAAGCTGAAGCCCTGCATTCTGAACAGCTATCGAGCACTGAATACTGTCACCCGGTGCGAAGCTTCCGCCGTTGAGGTACGACTGAATTGCGAGGTGAACGGGCGCGTAGTGATAGCCGATATCGACTCTATTCATGTCCAGGGCTCCGTCGGTTTGGGTCGTGAGACTCGTAAGAAAGAGTATCTTGGGCACTTCGGCGCCGGCGTCTATACAGGGACTGTTCGTGTCCTGACCGGCGCCCAGGCTCGAGAGATAATGATCGCCGATGGGTCCCTCTACGAAGAGCGGGTCGCCGGATACGTTACCTTCACCGCCGTGAGCCCAGCCACGAATGCACGAGTAGGAGGGCGTCGAAATGCCGAAGAACTCGTTCCCGTCACCTGGGCTATTACCCCATACGATGCAGTTTGTGATGGACCCGTAACTGCTGCACAATCCGGCGCCGAGATCAGCGGAATTGCCACTGATCGTGCAGTTGGTCAGCCCTGCCTCACAGCTATACAGCCCTCCGCCACGTAAGGCGGAGTTGCCCGTGACGAGGCAGTTAATGATGGCGGCGTAGCAGGAATAAAGCCCGCCACCGCTCTGCTCGGCAACGTTGTCCGCCACGACGCAGCTCGTGATCGTCCCTACACAGCCGCAGACGCCGCCTCCGTAATCGGCGGAATTGCCGGCGATGACCGAATCGGTGATTTCCCCATCGCAATAATACACGCCCCCACCGTATTCCGCCGAGTTGCCGCTGACGGTGCACCCCACGATCTCGCCGTTGCAGCGGAACAGGCCGCCGCCGCGCCCCGCGCGATTGCCCTCGATCACGCAGTCTGCAATCTGCCCGTGGAAGCCATATATCCCGCCACCATAATACTGCGCCTCGTTGTCGCGGATGTCGCAATCCACGACATCGCCGTTAGAAAGATACATCCCGCCGCCGTACTTCGCGCAGTTGCCGACGATTGTGCAGTGTTCGACCCGAGCTTGGGTCCGAATGTCAGCGTAGAAGCCCCCAACAATCCCACCGCCATTGACCGACTCGCCATTCTTGACAGTGAACCCAGCCAACAAGCAGGACTCGTCTTCAGTGCCATCAAACGTAACGACAGTGCCTGCCTTGCCCCCATCAATTATAGTTGAGGCAACAAAATCGTCGTCACCAGGGTCCAACGATTGAAGGATGATGTTCTTGCCGTTATATCGCAGATTCTCCCGATATGTCCCAGGATGAACCACTATGACGTCCTGGTCCACTGCCACGTCAATGGCGTCCTGGATTGAGACAAAATCGGCCGAACCATCGAGATTCACCTGGTATTCCGCCGGGAAGGCCGGAGCGTCACAAATCGAGATGGCTAGCAGAAGACTGAAAAGCGGAGCCTTGAGGTTCATTTTGTCTCCATCGATAGCTATAACAGCTTCATCCTAGCCCAGTGTGCGCTAGTCTGGCGGCAATGCCAAAGGATTCTCTTCCAAGTCTCTTCTCTTATTGGTAAGAATACCTCGGATCGTGCTTGACCTTCGATACCTACATCGTGCATGATCATAATGTATCCTAATCCGGAGGGTAATTGTATGACCCGTGCTCGGCACGTAGAATGCCTAACACTTGTAGCTGTTGGTTTGTGCTTCTGTTGCCTAACCGCTCTGGTTGGTGCACAGCCATCTTTGGATGCTAGCGGCTTCTCGATCAGGTTCTTCGCCGAGAAGGTCCACTACATCACCTGGGATCGGTTGAGGCTCTACGTGGAGATTTGCCCGCCTCAGGAGGATGTTGCCGTCGATGTGTATCTTGGTCTGGGCCTGCCGGACGGGAGGTTATACTGCTTGCTTCCGGACTTGTCATTCTCGGGCCTGATGATCGAAAAAGGCAGCCTGGTCGAGGCCAGCTGGATGGGTTCCCCCTCTCCGGTTTCCGCAGCGAGAGGCTTTCATATCAAGCGGAATGGTATGGTTCCTAAGACACTTGTCTTTAGGGCCATTCTTAGGCACGATCTGAGCCTGCCTGAAGGTGAGTATTGGCTATGGGGAATGCTGACTCCTGCTGACACTCTCCAGCCCATCACGTTCAGCGCCGAATCGTTCACTTTTGACCCGCAGCACTGCACCATCTCCGGTCAGATATCCGATGAGAACGGGCCCGCCTCGTCCGCGACGGTAAAGGTGCGCGCCTCGTCAAATGAGGTTCTGAGCGATAGAGATGGTAGATTCGTTCTTGAGGGTGTTCCATGCGACGTGCGACTCGACGTCTCCGGCTGGAAATACGAGTATTATTGCACCGCTGCGCAGGTTCTCACGCCAACCACTAGCGTCGTGCTAAAGCTAGACCCGATAACCCCGGTTGATAACGAGGAATATGAATGGGTGCCTCCTATACCGTCCGTATCCGACCACCAATTCAACTGCATGAAATGCCTTACCCCGGCGTTTGAGCAGTGGTCCGCCAATTTCCACGCTCGCTCCGCCAGCAATGAGATATTCCAGACGCTTTACACCGGGGCCGACGTTGACGGGAACCCTGGCGTTGGGCTTGGCTACAAGCTCGATTTTCCAGAGACGGCAGGCAGCTGCGCGCTTTGCCACGCTCCCTCAGAGGCGCTCAAATCGCCATACGATTCGGATATGGCTAATCTCAGTCTGCTGGGTCAGCAAGGCGTCTTCTGTGATTTCTGCCATAAGATCATCGACGTTGACCTGTCTAACCTGGGCACGGTCTATGGCATTAACGCAATTGAATTGCGCCGTCCGTTCGCTGACCGCTGGATTGTGCTGGGACCAATCAAAGATGCCGGGCGCATAAGCACCTTCCTGCCCCTGATGAAGAAAAGCGAGATATGCGCTCCGTGCCACGCCTGTGATTTCTGGGGCGTGCCGACCTATACTTCATATCCTGAATGGGAAGCCAGCGAATACAAGGAAATGGGCATACAGTGCCAGGCGTGCCACTACAGGCCGGACGGGATCACCAAGAACTTCGCTCCTCTCAGCCACGCGCAGGAACGTGACCCGGACACCATCCCTTCTCATCTCATCATGGGCGAGGACAACATCTCGTTGCACTACGAATCCGCGATACTATCAATTGCGGCCTTAAAGGAACCGGATGATCGCCTTGTGACGACAGTCGAAGTGTTCAACGCCTTTGCAGGACATCATCTTCCTACCGGCAGGCCGATACGCAACATCATACTACTTGTCAACGCCTTCGATCGCGATGGCAACGAGCTCGAGTTCGTCGGGGAGCAAGTTGTGCCGATATACGGCGGCACGGGCGGCGGGCCACGGGACTTCGCCGGGCGCCCGGGGAAAATGTTCGCCAAGATACTGGTTGACCAGCTTGGCAATCACCCCGCCCCGTCGTGGCGGCAGACGATGATCCTGTCCGACACCCGCATCCCCGCGCTTCAATCCGATTTTTCAACCTACGAATTCCGCTTGCCAGTGGCTGCAAACACCGCGACGGTCGATGCGCGGCTCGTTTATCGGAAGATCTTCAAGGATATGGCCGATGAGAAAGGCTTGCAGCTCGAAGACATCTTGATGACAACTGAGAACGAGTCATTCCATTTCGGGGGAGATTGACAACGTGGGGACCGCCTTTCAAACACTTGCCCGCAGCCTAGCATCTGGATGCCATCCGCGCTTCGGAGCGAAGTTATTCTGGAGCTTCATCCTTATCCTTCTTTGGGGGGGCCTCTTCATACTTCCGAGTGCTTGGGCTCAGGAGCCTAGACCCCACAGATGGACATCGACGTTGGGACCGCCCGGGGGGCTGGGCTACGACACACGCATCGACCCGCGCGACCCCAACATCGTCTATACAACCGACCAGTGGGCGGGCATGTGCATGAGCTACGATGGCGGCTATACATGGCACCCGAGAAACGAGGGCATCACAAGCAGATTCGGGCCGTCGCTCGACTCGGTTCCGATTTTCTGTTGCACGATTGACCCATACGACTCCAACATCGTTTGGTGCGGGACTTATGGGATGCGTGGGGTCTATAAGTCATTCGACAAGGGGGAGAGCTGGGTCAAAATGGACCGCGGGATACCCGACCTCGAGGCGATGTCGTTCAGGTCCTTCACGATCAACCCCGACGACACAAATATCGTCTATACTGGGGTGGAGATTCCGGTCATCGGCCAGAATAAGTCGCGAGGCATGATATTCAAGACGACCGACGGTGGGGACAACTGGTTCACGGTTTTGGAGTGCGACGCCCTGGTTCGGTACATCGTGATCGACCCGGAGGACACGGACGTTGTCTATACGGCAACCGGCATATTTGATAGGTGGGACGTGGTCCCCGAGGGCATACTTAAGTCCGATGACGGAGGCGCAACCTGGTATCCCGTCAACAATGGCATCGACAACCTTGTGGTTGGGGGCCTGACTATGCACCCGTTCGACCACAACACGCTCTTCTGCGCGACGGGCCGGCACGAGGGTTTCGGCCCAGAGCCAGAGCCACGGCACGGCTCCATCCTAAAGACCACGGATGGGGGCCAGAGCTGGACGGAGATCGGGCCGGCGTATCGCTGTTGGAACGCAGTGGAGGTTGACCGGAGCGATCCTGACATCATCTACGCATCAAGCGAATGGCAGTTTGCGAGAAGCTACGATGGAGGAGAGTCGTGGCAGACGATGCCTCTGGGCCTGCCGGACGTCTATTCAGGTGTTCCGATAACCATAACGATCGACCCCACCAACCCGGACAAGGTGTTTGTGAACTCCTACACGGGCGGGCTGTATCTGTCTTTGGACGCCGGCGCCACCTGGATGAATGCAATGAACGGTTTCACTGGCGCCGAGCTGACCGACATCGCCATGGACCCCAACAGTCCGTCCGTTGTTTTTACCGTGGGGCGACCCGGCCCGTTCAAGAGCTTTGATGGCGGCCTCAACTGGTTGGGAACCGGGGGAATGTCCGGCGTCCAACCAAGGCCAGAGTGGTCGGCCGTTTGCGTCAAACCGGACGAGACGAACGTTGTCCTTGCTGCCGACCAGTTCTATGGGGAGCTATACAGGACTCTGGACCGCGGGGAATCCTGGGACATCCTGCTGGTCATCATTCCGGTTGACCAGGTCCAATACCCTCTTTCTATTCAGGGGATCAAGACAATTGTCTTTGCGCCCTCCGATCCCTCGGTTGTCTATGCAGGCGCGAGGATACCCGATAAGACGATCGAGTTCGACCGAATGACCCCTTACGATACCACCCGTCCGAGCATGGGGGTCTATAAATCGACGGACGGGGGCGATACCTGGGTTCAGATGAACGATGGTCTGGAGAAGACCACAAAGAACATCAATCAGATCGTTGTGCACCCGCACGACCCCGACACCGCCTATGCCGCGACGCTCAACTCCGGCGTTTACAAGACAGTTGACGGCGGCGGCCACTGGATTGACATAAACTTCGGGATAACCAGAATGGACATCAGGTCAATAGCCATAGACCCCAACAACACAGACGTGTTATATGCGGGGGCTGAAAACGCCGGGATATTCAAGAGTGAGGACGGCGGTTTGAGTTGGGTTCAGGCTAATGTAGGACTAGATGCCGAGGCAACCATACGTGACCTAGCGGTCGGTCCACTCAACAGCAATCGGGTCTATGCGGGCGACTGGCACACCGGCGCATACATCTCGGAGGATGCCGGCGGGGTCTGGATGCACATAAATGAGGGCCTTGAGAACCGAGCGATAACGGCGCTCGACATCTCCGCGGACGGGTCAGTCCTTTACGCAGCCACCCAGGGCGGCGGCGTCTTCAGACTTGGGGATGTGGAGACGACGGCGACCCTCATGGGCCGGGTTCTGGATGCTGTAACCGGCGAGCCGGTTCAATCTGCGCTCGTTGCCCTTGACTCGACGACGTCAACTGTGCGAACCGACACAGACGGCAACTTCACGATAGAGAACCTGCCCGCACGAGCATACTCTCTTGACGTCTCCGCCTCGACCTACAAATCCTACCAGGAAGGCGACGTTCTGCTTATCGGGGGCCAGACTAAGATAACGGAGATAACGCTCTGTAGAAGACTGTATCCGGCGCTCTTCCCCTTGGTCAATGGTACCGTTTTCGTGCCCGGCGATACACTTAGACTCGATGCGCGCCTTGAGCACAAGGGCCCATCGATACACATCGATGTCTATCTGGCAATCGATACCCCTGGGGGATTGCTTTTCTTCGATGGTCTAGGCTTTACATCGGACATAGTGGGCTTCCCGTTTTTCGCCATGACCGGAACTGACTTGTTCTTCCAGATCGCTGAGATGTCTATTACAGAGCATTTTCCGTCAGGGCAGTACTCTGCCTATGGCGCCGTGACAACATCCGGCGCTTATGACCTCTATTCGGCGACTAGGGCTACTTCATTTGAGGTAGCAGCATCCCAATTGAGAAACGGAGAGAACCGATAATGAACCGGATAGACTCTGGCGTCTTGAGGCTAATGGCCATCCTGGCGATCATTGCTGTTGCGTCGGGGTGCTCGCGGGATGTTCTTGCAGACGAGGCCCAGGAAGGGTATTCGCCTAGCATCCTGCTCGTTGACGACAGTGCGTCCTTCTTCTTGACAAGCACCGCATACTATCTCACGGAGGCGCTCGATCATATCGGCTTTGAATACGACACGTTCAGCATAGCTGAGTCGGCGACTTCACCCAGTGTGGCTCTTCTTTCGTCCTACGAGATTGTGGTCTATTCTGTTGGCGGGAGCGGTTTCGGTCTTTACCGCGGCGAGGGCGCCAGAAGAGTCATGGCTTACCTGGATGCTGGTGGGGCACTTCTCCTCTCGGCCGGCGAGCATGCGTATCAGAACACGGAGAGTCTGCTGCTCGAATACATGCACGTCGCGTATGATTACTACACGCGACCACTTCTGATACTTGGCGCGCCGCACGATCCTATTGGGTCCGGCATGTCCTTCTCAACGGAATCACCCTTCGGCAATAGAGATTTTTTCATGCTCGTCAGGCCACTCGATGAATACGCTCAGGTCTTCATGACCATGAGTTCCGAGTCACTAGTCAATGGGGCGGCAGTTCGCCTGCCGGCCGATGGAACCACGCTTCATTACCGTGCAGTGTACCTCTCCTTTGCCCTCGAGGCGCTAGTTGACATTGAGGGGCGCCCGAGCGGCCGCGATGAACTCCTTCGTCGGATCATCCGTTGGCTACACGACACGACGCCTCCGTCAATCGTCCGCGCCTCGCCTATGCCGGATGAGCAGGCGGCTCAGACGAACCCCACGATATCGATCGAGTTGTCCGACGAGGGGACAGGAGTTGATCCCAGCAGCATTGAATTACTTGTGGATGGAGACGTCGTGGAATTCGAGACGCAGGAGCTCATGGATTCTGTCATCGTCCTCTATTCGCCGGATGAGCATCTTGCGCCCGGCTCTGAGATGGTCATTGAGATCGTTTGTGCGGATAGGTCCCCGACACCGAATCAGATGGAGTCATATCGATATACCTTCACGATTCGACCGGATGCCGTGCCGGACACCGAGCCGCCCTTTGTGGAGGACTTCGGGCCTGCTGGTGTCGTTGAGAATCCAGCCGACCCGTTCTCGGTTTTCGCGATGATAGGCGACAACGGAACGGGCGTTGCCATTG
Organism: uncultured bacterium; assembly: GCA_965372715.1. Taxonomy (GTDB): domain Bacteria; phylum B130-G9; class B130-G9; order B130-G9; family B130-G9; genus CAYZPW01. The sequence goes on from CBDVDH010000015.1 coordinate 27,569, forward strand.
GCAGCCTTGTGATGACGGTCAACGGCCGGGATGTCAATGCCAGTATCAAGCGCGCCGATGAGGGATGGATGATGACCTATATAGGTAAGGGAGAGTTCGGTTTGAACAGGAGTTACGACGTTGAGATAACGGGTCAGGACCTCGCCGCGCCGCCCAACGTAATGGCGTCCCATTCTTTCTCGTTCTCAATTGGCGCCGACGTGTGGCCGCCGATTCTCATCTCCACGTCACCGCCGGACGGAGCGGTGGTCGATCTCGACGAGTTGTTCGGGGAGACGTCGAGCGGGATTTCTGCCTTCATAAGGGATTGCGGCGGCCGAATAGACGCAGATTCGGTCCGAATGACGATCAACGACGCGATTGTCAGTCCCACGCTGTTCATGATGTTCAACAGCGCGAAAGTGAATTACTACGGGAGCAGCGGTCGATTCGAGTATGGGCAGCAAGTTAGGGTGGAGCTGTCCGCAAGCGACGATGCCCCGTCGCAGAATGCAATGGAACCTGTGTCCTGGACGTTCCGTTTCGCGGAGGACGGCGCGCCGCCGAGAGTTCTCATAACAATTCCGGCCCACCAAGAGCGAGATGTGCCCCGGAATACTCATGTGTTTGCCGTCGTCTCAGATGACGTGGCGCCGGAGAGCGTATCATCTGATACGCTGCGGGTGGAGAGTGACCCGGGTGGGGTTTGGCAAGGGCAGCTGGTATATGATCCCTACGCCGCTTGTATCCATTTCACACCCTATGAGTACTTCCCATCCGGCGCGACCGTTTCCGTCACGGTATATGATTCCCTGATGGACAGAGGAGGTAACGCCCTGCAAGAGCCCTATCACTTTGAATTCAGAACGTCCGGTCAGTATGACTTCGATCCGCCAGATGTAACATCCTTCAGGGAGGGAAGCGTTGGCGACAGGGCGATTAGATGCCAATGGAACGTCTCCCCAGACCCCGCCTTCTTCAAGGTCTATTACGACAGTGATGGCTGCTGTGAGCCATACGAGGGGACAGACGCCGACCAGGGCCCCTCGCCGTTCAAGGTCTTCCGGCAAACCGCCATCGACGTTACAGGCCTAGACAACCAGAGAACCTACTACTTTGCCGTGACCGAAGTGGACGCTTGCGCAAACGAGAGTGACTATACTGTGGAGGAGTATGTGGCCTCGCCCGAAGAACTGCTCGATGCTCCCACTCTGGGCACTGTCGTCGCCGGCGCGGGCTCAGCGCTGCTTCAGTGGTCGAGGCCTGATAACCTGTTTGTGACCGGCTACCGCGTCCATTATCGAGCGATTGATGTCGAGGTCAGTGAAACTCAATCTGGTCAGGATTTCAGCACTCTGGATGTTGGGCTCACGAGGGATTATACGCTGAAAGGTCTTACAAACGGTGTTCAATATGAGCTCTTCGTGACGGCGTTCGACGAACTGGGCCAGGACGGGCACGCATCGAACGTTATGACTGTTCGCCCAGCAGCAGATGTTGACTGGTTCCAGATTGAACCCGCCGGGCCCACGCCCTACCCGCGCTTCAATCACCAGGTCGTCCTCGACCCCGCTCGCAAGCGCGTCTATGTCTTAGGCGGAACTCCTGACTACGAGGAGGAGGACATCCTATACGTTCTGGATCTTGAACGCCTCAGATGGGAGCAGGTGCCGACATACGGGCCTTTCCCGACGTTCGGTCGATGTCTGGCGCACTTTGATTCCGCCCGTGACTGCATCTGGATGCTCGCGTTTGACATGAATGTCTATCAGCTCGTCCTGCCCGACCATGTTTGGGTCAAGTATGAGCCTGTCGGAGAGGCCCCAGTGTTTGAACCCTCCGAAGGCACGCCGCTTATCGGGTCTGGGTTTCTCGACGCGTCGCGCAACCGCCTGCTTTATTATGGGGCATACCTCATGAGTTCCAGCGGCGAATTCGTGACCGACTTCTACGCCTTTGACCTTCAGACACATGAATGGAGCACCTTTGAGTGCGATGGTTTCTGCCCTTCGACCATCTATCTGACAGCGATGGCCTATGCTGAGGCCCTCGACCGCGCATTCCTGTTCGGGGGCTTGGGTGAGGATGGCTTCACAAGCAACATGTTCATACTCGATCCAGAATCGTTGCTCTGGTTTTCTATGCCGCTCGACGGCGTTGCGCCAACGGAGACCTATATTCACGACATGCGATACGATTCCGACTTCAACAGGATAATCGTATTTGGGGGAAGAACGTCTAATTTCTCGGTCTCCAACGCAATCTTCTCCTATGACATCAGCGGAAACAGTTGGACCGACCTGGCACCGATACTCACAGGAATCCCCAGGCCGCCTATCGTCCGCACGCCTATCCTCATGATACCCGCTGGGGTGGTGGGCCCCTATGGCTACATGATGATAGTCTGCGGGTATGATTATCAAGAGATGTTTGACGACGTTTATTGCCTGAGACTCTATGATTTCACAGCTGATGCAACCCCTCCCGCGAGAGTTGACGACTTGGGCGCCCACCTGAGCGAGGATGGGAGCCTCGTGCGTCTTCACTGGACTGCGCCGGGCGATGATGGCTCGCTTGGCCGTGCTGAAGGCTACGACGTGCGTTTTTCGATGGCGCCGATCAGCACTGAGGAGGATTTCGAGGCGGCGCCGCTGGCCCCGGTGCTCATTTTCCCATCGTTCCCGGGCACCACTGAGAACCTATTATTTGACCTGCCGGAGGCCAACAGGCGATACTACTTCGCTCTCAAAGCGTTTGACGAGGCGATGAACTACTCAGAGCTCTCCAACTGCGCAAGCGCTGGACTCAACCCTGAATTGCCATCGCCGCATCAGCTTGAGAACGGCGCCATAGCGCCAAATCTGCGCGATTCTGACGACTCCAGGACCACAATTGAGAACAGCCCAATCCTCAGATAGAGCGAGCACCCGCGCATCCCTGATCATTTCTTGCATCGCTCTTTTGGCCGCAACTGCGCTTCATGTCGGCTGTAGAGAAACCGTCCAAATTCGCTATTGCTTCGACGAGGCAAAGCTGTTGCTTTATGACCTCCATGTGGAGGCCTCTTTACTCCCCGATATCGCGTTCAGCGCACGGGGAGAGGCGATATGGCGTTGCCTCAAGCGTGAGCCCGGCGAATCTGATCTTGAGATCACGCTTCGGGACCTTGTCGTTACCCGAGACCGGGCCCCGGTTCCGCACAAGACCCCGAGGCAGAGCGAAGCGGCGATCAGATTCAGGATGTCCGATCGGGGCGATATAGTTGTCGCAGACCAAGAAGCCGACAACTACGGCGCGAATCCCGCGAAGATGGTGCTTGAGGCGCTGCTCGATGCGGTTCCGCGACTGCCAGCGTGCCCGATCGGCGAAAACGACGGCTGGACTGCACAGTCCAGGGAGGCCGCGACCAGCTTGCTCCAGCAAGAAGCGAACCAGGTGTTAGTTCGATACGAATGTGTCGTTGAAGAGGTCCCAATCCTGTTCGGCGGCGTCGTCCTGTCTCTTTCGTCGTCGTTCGAGAGCGAAGCTCAGAATGATTCCTCCGAGCCGCTGATTTCTGGGCGCGGAGAGGGCAGAATCGTCCTACGCCCCGATGATTGCACGATAAAGAGCCTTGTGCATGAGACCTGGGCGGTGATTGCGCTCCCCCAATCCCCAGGGCAAGAAAGAACCGACGCTCCAAGGGCTTCGTACCGCATGAGACTCGCACTCAATCTCATTGAAGAACGCGAGGTTGCAGAATGAAGATCGCTTTTTTTGGCGTTCTGTCACCCATTCGTTCGGGCGTCGCCGACTATTCCCGGAATCTACTCCCCGAGCTCAAGAAACTTATGGACATCGACGTATTCATCGACGACTACGACTCTGACGATGAGGGCATAACGTCGCAGTTCGAGGTGTTCAACTACCTACGCTTCGAGAGGCGCCTCGAGACCGAGAGATATGACGCAATTGTCTATCAGATGGGCAACGACCTTCACCACAGGTTCATGTATCACATCGTCTTCAACTTCCCTGGCGTCGTCGTCCTGCATGACTTCAACCTTCACCCATCGAGAGCCAGCATGCTCCGCGCGACCGGCGACGAGGCGACATACGCCCGCGAGTTAGAGGAATGCCTGGGCCCAAAGGGCCCCGAGGTCGCGCGCCTCGTCATGGCAGGCGACCAGTTCAACGCGCTGCTGGATACGTTCCCGATGAACGAGAAGGTCCTAAGGAGCAGCCTGGCCGCCATCGTGCATAACCCCTACGTCAAGCGGATGGTCAAGATAGCGGCCCCGGATACCCCCGCGAGCCTCGTTAATATGGGCATCCCCGTGTGCAAGAACGTCTTGAAGAAGGCTCAGGCCCGAAGGAAGCTGAACCTGCCGCTTGGGAAGTTCGTCGTCCTTTGTCCAGGCTTTGTTGGGCCCCACAGAAAGCCCGACGTAGCGCTGGACGGCTTCGCGCAGCTCCTCAAGAAACATCCCAACGCTCTACTCATAATCATAGGAGACCCCGACCCCAGAGTTGACATCGCCAGCAAGATCAACCGTCGCGGCCTGGCCGAATCGGTCAGACTGCGAAGCTACGTCCCAGACGAGACGTTTGGCAACTACATTGCCGCGTCGGACGTTGTTTTGAACCTCAGGACGAACAAGATCCGTGAGACCTCCGCCACAATGCTGACCGCAATGTCGCTCGGAAGGCCCGTCGTGGCGACCCGTCTCGTCCACAGCTGCCACCTGCCAGCCGGCGCATGCCTTTTCGTGGAGCATTCCCCTACCGAGGCGGACGACGTCGCGCAGCGCCTCGAACAGCTATGGTCCAACCCCAAGGAGGGCGAGAACATTGGCAAGGCCGCCCAGACCTATATAAGGCAAAACCACAGCATCAAGCAGGCGGCCCAGGGCTACAAGACCGCCATCGACGCTGTGTTGGCTGAAACAGCAAAGGACACAAAGCACACGGAGCGGGCCAAGACCCTCCGCGAGCGCCTCTCCTGGCTCGACGAGGAGAAGAGGCGCATCCTCAGCGACCTCTGCGGTGATTCGGAACACAAGCTGCTGGCCGATGAGCTGGAGCACGCGATGGCGGAGCTGGGCTTGGGCTAGCGCAGGCCATCATATCGCTGCGCAATCTGGCGCCGCAATTTGCTTGGCTAATGTTGACAGTCTGTCCGGTATGACTTATAGTAATACCGGAGGTGAGACATGGAAACTGCAAAAGTCGCAATCAGCATAAACAAAGAGACCCTGAAGCGCCTCGACCGTCTCGTGAAGGAACAGGTTTTCCCCAGTCGGAGCAGGGCGATTCAAGAGGCGATTGAGGACAAGCTCAACCGGCTGGATCGCACACGCCTTGCCCAGGAGTGCGCGAAGCTGGACCCGGTCGCCGAACAGGCAATCGCCGAAGAAGGCCTGTCCGAGGAGCTGGACCGATGGCCGGAATACTAAGGGGCGATATACGGTGGGCCGACCTCAATCCCGTCCGGGGACGTGAACAAGGCGGGAAACGCCCCGTCGTCATAATCAGCCAGGACGTGTTCAACGAACGTTCGGGCACGGTCATCGCAATGGCGATAACCAGTCAGCCCCAAAGAGCGGGCTTCCCCTTAACACTCACCCTGGAACCATCGAAACTGCCCAAGCCATCATGGGTCAAGATAAGCCAAGTCCGAACGCTCTCGGCCGAACGAATCGGCGAGGTTGTAGATTCGCTCTCTCCAGAACAGATGGCGCAGTTGATCCAGGGACTAAACGAAATCATAGGCGGCTAGCCAAATTGTTTAGATGTGGGGACAGCCGCAGCGTGTCCCCACGCCCCTCCGCTGTTTTCGAGTCATGCGCCGACACATTGCTGCGCAATCTGACGGCACCGCCACCAGCGACAAAGTCGCTGAGAGCGAGGCAGAGAGCTCACCTACGGTTTGTCATGTGACCGGCGAGCGTTTTGTTGTAGGGGCGGTTCACGAACCGCCCTTTATCGCTCGCGTGATCGACGTCGATGCCAACCAGATGCCCGTCCGCGTCGAAATCGAGAACGACGCCCGGCGCAACCTCTTTCGATTTCGTCCCGGGCTTGTCGATCAGATCGATGTAAAGAGAGTCGGTTTCTTCGTAATAATGCAGCTTCACGGCCGTTCCTCAGTGTCCTATCACATCCTTCTTAGGACAGGTGGGATCATTAATCCGCAAGAAAGACGCTAGTGTTCACGATAGATATGTCCCCGGGTGCCAACGGCCATAACCAGGACAGTTCGGGCGGCGTCATCCACAGTGTAAAGGACACGATAATCCCCGATGCGGAGTCGAAAAGACTGACTTCCGCTAAGCTTCTTTACTCTATGAGGTCTCGGGTCAGTTTCTAGCGCGAGAATAGCAGTTGCGACCCGCTCAAACATGCCGCTTGGCAGTTTGTCCATGCTCTTCTCAGCAGAACGCTTGATCTTGATCGAGTATTTTTGGCCCTCTTTCATGCTTGGTGCTTTTCAGCGAGGTACTCCCTAAATGGTCGGGAGGGCTCGTCGCGCCGGCTTTCTATCAGCGCTAGGTCCAACAGGTCCTCGGCCAAGCTTTTGTCGCTCGCGATGCCTGCCAGGACTGCGTCCCTGTCTTCCTTCGAGAGACTCTTGAGCGCCGTAAGAAAGACTTCGGCGATCGCTTCCTGACTCCTCATATTCACCTCCGAGTTGAATCTGTCTTATTGAAATCAGACTTCCACGATAGTGCCGCCAATTTCACCTTGTTTCAAGTGAAAAGAGCGCCGCAATTTCAGCATCAATGACGAAGTCATTGGCAGGTCGCTACCAGATTGCTCCGCAATATGGCTGCGCTGCACAGAAATCGCGGAGGGGGTGCGGGGGATTCGCCGTACGGCGAACTGTCCCCTGCAAGATCCGTTACGCCTCGGCTCGCGGGCGCTGGCGGCGGAGTTTGAAGAAGAAGGATTGGGCGAGCATGGCGATTAGGAAGATGTTCGTGATAATGACCTCCCAGCCGGCCTTTGCGCCCTCGCCGGACGTTGTGAAACAGCCGCAGCTGATGTCGAGGCCTCGGACGAGCGCTGCGGCGCTTGCGATGATGAAGACGACGAGGAGGGACCCGGTAACGGCCGACGCGCCGTCGGAGAACGGGCCCAGGATGAGGCACAGTCCGATAACGAGCTCTATCCAGGGCAGTATCACGGCGAAGAAGTTGATGATGAAGAACGGCAGCATCCGGTAGTTATAGACCATATCCGCGAACTGGTCGGGATGGATGATCTTGTCGATGCTGGCATAGACGAAGACGCCGCCGACGAAGACTCTGAAGAGAAGGGCCGTTATCTTGTTCCAGAAGACGAGCTTGAGAATGCATCCGGCCGACCGTTCGCTCATTCCTCGACAGGCCCCTTCCCCCGGTATTCTTTCATGCCGCCGCCAAAGACGAGTATCGGCCGCTTCAGCGTTTCGCGAAGCATCTCCGCCAGCTCATAAGCCTCGTCGCACTCAACGTCGCTGCAATACGTAACGATCTTGGCGGTTTTCAGGAGAGATGCCTTATGAGGCGGGAAGGCTTCCTCGAAGCTCTCGGACGGGATGTTGATCGCGCCTCGTATATGCCCCGTGTCGAACTCAACCTTCTTTCTGGCGTCGATGAAGAGCACGCCTGACGTCTTCAGCAGCCTGAGCGCGGTTGCCAGATCGATCTCGGAAACTGTTGCCTCCTGGCCCGGCTTCCGCGTCTCGACGATCTTCTTCTTTGGCGGCTTGTAACCGAACAGATCGACGTTGGGCGTCCGCGCCGCGTTGACGATGAGGCCAATGGCGCTCGCCGCGACAACTAAGAACAGCGAGCGGATAATCAGTCTTTTAATGTAAACCTTGCCATTAGGCATCGCAAATATCCGTCCTGAGATCACAACTCAAATGCGTCTTCTGACCCCTATCGAAGACCAGCCTTGCCTCGAAGCCACGCGAGAATACCACAGTAGATGCGGTTTACTCAACAGCCGAAGGCCGGAGCGATACTGCGGGGGCGGGGCTTGTCTCCGCCCGTTTGCTCGTAAGCACGCGACGTTACAGGCAGGGCAGGCATTCGCCGCGCGGCGGACCCCTACACAGGTCTGCGGACGCCAACACGCCCCAAGGGCGGTCTTAAAGATGATTGCCATCAAACTTGGTTATTCAGGCGACGTCAGCCAAGGGGCAAACTCCCCATTTTTGCTTGACACGGAAATGGCGGGCCGTATCATTTGGGGCGTTTTGGCCGGGCGGACAGTGTCGAGAGTCAGGCTAAATAGGTGTCCAAGCAGGGAATCAATGGCGGTCTGCAAGCTAAGTAATGACGCGAACTGGTTTGGCTGACGTTCTAGTTGTTTCGTCCTCCCCGCACATCAGGGCGCCTGAGTCGGTCAGCCGCATAATGTGGGACGTCAATCTCGCCCTTGTCCCGGCGGCATTTGCAGCGGTCTATTTCTTCGGGCTGCCGGCGCTTATGACAATCGTCATCACCGTTCTGTCTTGCGTTGTGTTTGAGGCGCTTTTATTGCGCTTGTTCGGCAAGTCGGTAAGGGCCTCCGACGGCAGCGCTGTGGTTACGGGGCTTCTACTAGCGTTCAACCTCCCGTCAACAGCACCCTGGTGGCTCGCAGTTACAGGCGGCTTCATAGCGATGCTCCTCGGAAAGCACGTGTATGGTGGGCTGGGCAGCAACCCCTTCAACCCGGCTCTGGTGGCCCGGGTAGCTCTTCTCATCGCCTGGCCGTCATTCATGACAACGTTCCCAGCCCCGTTCGGAGGAAGAGGCGGCACGGACGCCATCTCGGCCGCGACGCCGCTTAACCTGCTGAAGACGGACATAGACATGGGGCTGCATCTCAAGAACTCCGCGAAGGTCCTATTATCGGACCTCTTCGTAGGGAACGTGCCCGGCTGCCTCGGCGAAGTATCGGCGCTGGCTCTCCTTCTGGGCGCGGGGTATCTTCTCATAAGAAAGGTCATCAGCTGGCATATTCCGGTCGCATACATCGGGACCGTTGTCGTTTACTCAGGTATCTATTGGCTGATGGACTCGACAACGTACGCCAGTCCGGGTTTCCACGCCTTTTCCGGCGGCCTCATGATTGGCGCCTTATTCATGGCGACCGACATGGTTACGTCACCAGTCACCAAGAAGGGCATGCTTATTTTCGGCGTCGGTTGCGGTCTTCTGACGATGATCATAAGATTCTACGGCGGGTATCCGGAGGGTGTATCGTTCTCTATCCTCTTCATGAATGCTCTGACGCCGTTAATAGACAAGTTCACAAAACCCAGAATCCTGGGGGAGGTCAAGGAATAATGGATACTGTGCCAAAGATGGTTGCCGTGCTCACCATTGTCTGCTGCGTTGCTGCGCTTGCGCTGTCGCAAGTCTATAATGTGACCAAGGAACCAATAGCAGAGGCAGAAAAGAGCGAGCAGTTAAAGGCGGTCGAGGCCGTGCTGCCTCCATATACGAACGACCCTCTGAAGGAAGTCGAAAAGCACAAATACCAGGGGACCGAATACGAGTTCTACGTGGGCAAGAAGGACGGCAAGGTCGTCGGACGCGCCGTCAAGGTCAAGACTGACGCCGGTTACAGCGGCACCATCGAGACCATGCTCGGAATAGCCCCGGACAGCAAAATAACCGGAATCTACATTCTGAAGCACGCCGAGACGCCCGGGCTTGGCGCCAAGATCGTCGAGAAATCCTTTACCGATCAATTCGTCGGCAAGTCGCTGGCTAAATTCAAGATATCCGTCAAAAAGGACGGAGGCGACATCGATCAGATTACGGGGGCGACGATCTCACCGAGGGCCGTCTGCCTCGCCGTGAGGCACGGGCTTCTCGCTCACAAAGCTATCTACGAGAAGAAGACGCAATGAACCGCCAATTCGCCGTTCGGCGAATCTCCGGCCTCCGGCCTGCGACTGATGAGGGTGAGTCAGCTTGAGCGCGGTTAGAGAGTTCACCAAAGGATTCTGGGAGCTCAACCCGCTTCTGAAGCTCGTGCTGGGCCTATGCCCCGCCCTTGCGGTTACGACCTCGGTAGAAAACGGCGTCGGAATGGGGCTCGCCGCGACGTTCGTTCTCGTCTGCTCCAATGTCATGATCTCAATGATACGGAAGATTATCCCAAAGAAGGTCAGAATCCCCTGCTTCATCGTCGTCATCGCGTCGTTCGTAACCATCGTCGATCTCGTCATGCACGGCTTCTTTATCGAGCTTTACAGGAGCCTCGGCCTCTTCATCCCGCTCATCGTTGTCAACTGCATCATCCTGGGCCGGGCTGAGGCGTTTGCGTCGCGGAACACCGTCTTCCGCTCGCTGCTCGATGGCCTCGGGATGGGCTTTGGCTTTACCGTCGCACTCATCGTTCTGGGAACCATCCGGGAGATCCTTGGCAACGGAACCGTCTTCGGTGTCCTGGTGATGGGCACAAGCTATGAGAAGTTCCTCATAATGATACTCCCTCCCGGCGCGTTCATTACGCTTGGCCTGCTGCTTGGGCTGATGAACAAGATCGAGATGAACAGGAAATAGATGAGGCGCGAGAGCAGAAATGACTGAGATACTCCTTCTGATAATTAGCGCCGTCTTCGTCAACAACTTCGTGCTGGCGCGATTCCTGGGGATATGCCCCTACCTCGGCGTCTCCAAACGCGTCGAAACAGCCGTCGGGATGGGCGCCGCAGTCATATTCGTCATGACAATGGCCTCAATCGTCTCGTGGACTGTCCATTACTTTCTACTCGTCCCGCTCGGCCTCGAATACCTCCAGATCATCGCATTCATCCTGATCATCGCCGCGCTCGTGCAACTGGTTGAGATGTTCGTCCAAAAAACGAGTCAAGCGCTCTACAAGGCGCTCGGCATCTACCTCCCGCTGATAACGACCAACTGCGCCGTTCTGGGCGTCTCGATCCTCAACATCCAGAAGAAGTTCACCCTACTTTCGACCCTCTTCTACGGTTTTGGCGGCGCGGTCGGCTTCGCGCTCGCTATCATCATCTTCGCCGGCCTGCGCGAGCGCATCGAGCTCATGGACGTGCCCAAACCCCTCAAGGGCATCTCAATCGGCCTCATCACGGCCGGCATCCTCTCCCTCGCGTTCATGGGCTTTTCAGGCCTCGTCAAGGAGTAGGGAAGTTACGCGACGCGCAGCGACTGAATCGATATCCACGATGGAGACGGAGAGTTGCCCCAGCACTCACATTCTCGTTGCTGGATTCATCTGATCTGGTCAACTTTCAGAAGAGAGAAGGTTCTCCACGGCGAGAACGCGGCGCGCGTATCCAATTGCCTCATGTCTATCGCTGAATCCAATGGCATATACATCAAGGCGCTTCACGTCAATCCCGATCATGTGCATGCACTGATCGATCTGTCTGCTACGCGATCCGTGGATGGAGCTGTGAAGCTTCTAAAGGGGAGTTCATCTCGGTGGATCAATGCCAATCGGCTGGTGATGGGGCACTTCCGGTGGGCGAGGGGCTATGGCGCGTTTTCAGTTTCGCAATCCGTTCCTGAGGATGTCATCGCCTATATCGAGGGGCAGGAGGAGCATCATAGGGTAAGGACATTCGCGGAGGAGTATGAGGCTTTCGCGCGGCGGTATGGGCTGTGCTCTGGGGTAGAATGACCAGAAAAGAGGAGAGAGGAGGGGGAGTCGCGTCGCCCTCTCAGGTCCCCCGAATGAATTCGGGGGTTAGGATAATTGGAACCATCTATATCACCGCGTTGAAACGCGGTGATTCGGAGGGATGAACTCTCGGCACGGGCCACCCCATCGCCCGGCTTCAGCCGAGGCGATGCAGACGGCTACGATGTCCTAACCCCCATCTTCAGATGGGGGATCCGGGGCGGCCGACACCTCCCCTATATGCCCTTCAGCTGTGGGATCCGGGGGAGCCTGACTCACTCCCCCTCCTTATAATGCTCATAAGGTCAGGCGAAGGGTCTTCTTGGGCTAAAGCCATTCTTGGTCCTTCCCCAGACGCACCTTCATTCTCTCTCGATCTGCTCGTCATTCCAGAAGTCTGCAAACCGGGCATAGGCCAGGGGAGGACCGAGGCGGTGGATGTTGTCGGCGAAGTCGATTATCGTGCACTTTTGAGTGCCACCGAATTTAGGGCCACGAAGCCCCCGGCCGATAATCTGTTCATAGAGGACCTCACTCGTCGTGGGGCGGCAGAGCGCGATGCACTTGGTCTTCGGCGCGTCGAATCCAGTAGTTAAGACCCCGTAGTTGCAGAGAAACTCGATCTTCTGCTCTTTGAAATCGTGAATGAGCCCACGCCACTACACAACACTGCACGCAGTCATAACGTAGCCGGACCCAACACCTACAGGTCGAAATAGAGAGCGATCTCGTAAGGATGCGTCCGGCGGCCTATAGCCTTCACGTCGTTTTGGAGCTTGTAATCGACCCAAACATCTATCGCATCCCTTGGGAAGACGCCGCCTGCCAGCAGATACGAATGGTCGTCCTTCAGCGCCTGAAGCGACTCCTCCAGATTCTTCGGCACAGGCGTTATCTTGGCCAACTCCCCGGCCGACATCTCAGCCACGTCCGTGTCAAACGGCCCAAAACCCTCATGGGTCGGCTCGATCTTGTTCTTGATCCCGTCCAGCCCTGCCATCAGCATCGCAGAAAGCGCCAGATAAGGATTGGCCGTCGCGTCCCCAGGCCTGAACTCGATGCACTTCGTCTCCGGTGTGTCCGCGTACAGCGGAATCCGAATAGCGGCCGACCGATTGCCGGACGAGAAAAACAGATTCGTCGGCGCCTCATAACCCGGCACGAGCCTTCTGTAGGAATTGGTGCTGGGACTCGTGAAGGCAAGCAGCGACCTGCCGTGCCTGAGTATTCCACCTATATAGTAAAGCGCCTCGTCGCTCAGATTCGCGTAGGCGCCTTTCTTGTAGAAAATGGGCTTGCCGTCCTTCTTCAGAAACTGGTGGAAGTGCATCCCATTGCCAGCCTCGCCAAAGAACGGCTTCGGAAGGAACACGGCCACTGAACCGGCCTCGCGGGCTATATTGCGAATGAGGTATTTGCCCAGCAATATATTATCCGCCGTGCGCTGCAATCTGTCGTGGAGGCACTCGATCTCAACCTGACCGTCCGCTCCAACCTCGTGATGATGATATTTGACGCCTATCCCTGCGTCCTCCATCGCGCGAACCATGCGCATGCGCACGTCGAGCAGCTGATCAAGTGGAGGCGCTGCCTGATAGCCGTCCTTGGGGCCGAGGCCGATGTCAACGCCCTCCTCGCCAAGCGATGACAGAGCGCTGCGGGACTCCATCGCCCGCATAGTGTAGCCCGAGCCGTAACACTCGTCGTAGAATGAGACGGCCGAGACGAGGTTGAACTCAAGCTCAGGCAGCCAAGAGCTCTCGTCTGCGACGCCGAATCCGGCCAGGTATTTCTCCGCCTTTCGCGCGATATGCCGAGGGTCGCGCTCGAAAGGCTCGCACGTGTCGCAAAGCACGCAGTCGCATATAACGCTGAGCGTCGGCTCCTCGAAGAAGGGATCAACGAACGCCGTGGTCGGGTCCGGCCTCAGGAGCATGTCCCCTCGCGCGAGCCTCGTGAAACCGGGCACGCTCGACCCGTCGAAGCCGACGCCTGCCTTCAGAAGCTCCATGCCCTTCTCGGTAACCGGGACCGTTACGTGGCGCCATCGACCTACAAGGTCGCAATACTTGAGGTCGCACGAGCGGAAGTTGCCCACAAGATAGCCAATCAGGTCGTCTATGGTTCGAATCTCTGCAATTGCCATTTGTCTCTCCCTATGAAATCGTGAGTAAACGCCGCCCGCTGCCCTCTGTCCCGATCCCGATCGAGCTCGAGTGAAAGGCCTCACATCGAATCGCAACACCAGAAAGCCCTGGTCTTCGACGGCAGCGAGGCAATATATCTCCGGAACACCGCCATGTCAAGCGGATACCGGGCCGAGCGGTTCCGTGAAACAGAAACTGGGAGAAAAGGAAAAAAGGACAAGGGGAGAAAAGGAAAGAGCCGCAGCCTTGAGCGCTTCAGCCGAGCCGGATTGACCCCTTGACCCTTGTCCGCCATAGCCTCGGCGAAGGCGGAAGCCTCACAATCCCCAATCCCCAATCCGAAATCGGCACGTCCTACGGCAGCTCGTTGATCCAGCCCCACCCTAAGATCTGGGCGTCACCATAGGCTTTGATGGAGACGGGGCCGGGTGTTCAGTTGAGCAAGCTCTTCAGATAATCGATAGTTGGCTGGAAGATCCGGCGGAAACCGGGCAAGACCTCGTCCAATGTCGTTTCCATGGCCTCTAGCACCGCCTTGAAACTTCTTGTGTGTCCTCGATCCTTGAGGAGAACCAGTCGTGGCAGTACGACGTCATACCAGCGTCTAGTGGGATGCAGGATATTCATAGGATCTTCGACAATGCTCTCGTGTTCGACGGCCAGCCAGTGGGCATAACCCATCAAGAAGAACCTCACAGCCTGACACTTGTCGGAGATGTTTCCCTTCCAGAAGCACTCACCCATCTTCATGTGCAGGTCAACCAGCCGCTTGTGGTCTTTCCCGGCTGCTTTGACGCATTCGTCATAGCACTTCTGAGCTGAGTCTTGACGATCGAGCTTCAGTGCCGCAACAGCCATCGCCTCATATGCCTCGCTTATTACATCGGCTTGACCGCATTTCAGTGCGTACTTCACGGCAAGATCCGAGGCTTGATAGGCTCTCTTGCTTTGACCTACCCCAATCCAGCACTCACTGAGAATCGAATGCCAGCCCGCAAGGTCGCAGAACTGCTTTCGCTCCTCAAACATGGGGAGGAACACATCTGAGAGGGTGATCACTGCCCTTGGCAATCGGCGGTCAGACAGCTCTAACGCCATGCCTTCGCTGAGCAGCAGAAACACTTCGGACGACTTGTGTTGCTCATTTATCCCTCTGCATTCCAGAGCGTACACTTTAGCGGGTCGATATCGCTTCCTCAGGAGTAGAATGTAATAACGGCTCTGCAAAGCCTCGGCCAAGACGCCAGGATCACGGAGCTTCCTGGCTTCCCTAAGCGCGGTGCGGGAGTAGTCGTCCGCGAGATCCAAGTTGTCAAGTTGAGCGGCTCTAGTCGCCATCAGTGCAAGCAACATGGCGGCATCCTCTCGCCAACCCAACTCGATTGCGGCCGCAACACAATCATCGAATACAGTGAAGCGTTCGATTGACGCACTAGGAACCAATTTGGGTAGATCGCCGAGCAAAAGCCTCATCCCACGCTCAGAGCCTACCCATCTTGCAGTGTTCAGGCCCTCGGACAGAAGGTCGATTGCACTGTCTGTATCGCCCTTCGTGGCTTTACATGCGATTAGGCCGAGGATGGCGCCGACCATCGCATCAGAGGATTTCTGCTCGCGCGCTTCTGACAGTGCCTGCCCTAATACCGCTTCCGCAGACTCGAACTCCCCAAGCGCAATCCTGCAGTTGGCAATGTTGACCGACAACTGAGCGTCCTCGGTCAGGTCACCTCTCTCGCTTCTTCTCTCTTGAATGCCGACGAGAATGTCATGTGCTTTCTGCGGTTGGTTATCCATTATTGAAAGCGCATGATTCTGATCCACCAGCTCAAGCGTTTCGCCTCGGAGCGCATCCTTATGCTTCTTAGCTAAATGCAAGGTACGCCTTATCCCTTTTGAATACTCCCGTTCATCGCCGCTGTTGAGGAACGCAATTGCCTTGTCGTTTATAGTCCTAATAAGCGCGTCGAAGTCCCCGGAGCCCCTTAGTTCCCTCTCTAACGCGAGCCATATCCGCAAGGCCTTTGCCTTCTGTCCTGCTCTGCAGAAATACTGTCCGCAAAAATAAAGGCAATCAGGCTTGGCGTCAATAAGTCGGTGTCTTTCAATGAATCCCAGGAGGCTCTCCGCGATGACTCTTACGTGATACCAGTGCGGCGTATCGAGGATCTGCCTTCCGGAATAAGACAGCACGTCGCAGATAAGTCGTGGGCTCCTCAACTCCAAAGCCTGCCCGACAGCCTCGCCGAAATTCAGAATGCTGACGAACGGAGCCTTGTTGGAGGCCGCGCAGATCTTCGTTTTTATCTCTGTTGCCTCTTCCTTGGATGTCGAAATCCTGAACATGTCTCGTATGTCGTCAGCCACTTGTATCAGCTGAACATCCACTGGACCTTCCAGAACGTCACCAGGTAGCATCTCGATTAGACCTGTTGATGCAATCTCCCGTGCCAATCGCAGACAGTTGTCATGGGGCACTCCTATCACAGCAGCAAGAGTCGAAATCGGTATCGGAAGGCCAAAATGCGACGCCGTTTTGAGCAGGAGTTTCTCAGCTGTTTTGAGGCCAACTAACATCTGCGAAATCACATCTCCGGATGCACTGACTGCTAAAGCTTGTACCGGAAGCCCGCTATCAAGTGACGTCCTGATTCTCTTCAAGACACTCTCGAAGCCCCCTGTCAGTTCGTAAATCTCATGCATTTCGTCGCGCTTGCGGCCTGATTTGGCACTTTTGAGGATCGATCTTGCCTCTGTCTTGGTTACCCGAGCTGTCATTAGGTGTCGAACAGCCAGACCATTCTTGGTTCTGACCCTCCTTTCAGACATCGTCACGTATCCAGGAGACCGCCCATAAGCTAGGTGGCAGTTCCTCAGTTTTTGGGGAATGTGTTCCTCCAGCATTGCTAGAAGCTGCATGCCTTCAATGATCTCGAATTCATGACCAGGATAATGGCCCTTTCTGTAGCAGGCAATTGCTTTCTGCGGATTGGCCTTCACCTTGCCGGAGGCTATCACAATGATCTTGTTCATCATCCAGTTAGCACCACTATCGCGATCCATCCAAGGACACGTCGCAGCTTCATCGATCTGCCTGATTATCTCCTGGGACTTGCCACGCCCTGATCCCTGACTGACATCGCCTGCTTTCAAGACGATGGCAGTTGTCATCGTGGCCCCCTTTGTGTCGGTTCCCAGAATCACGACGTCTTTCCCGAATTCATTTGCGCCGTGGTTGTCCAGGACTTTCCCATGCGCGATCTTCTGGTAGAGAGGAATGACAAGATCCTTTCTCAGCCTCTCCTCTGGAAGCTCGCGTAGCCATTCGAGACGCAAACTTTGGCTGAGGAAATCAAATGAGCTAGCCATAGGCGTATTCTTGAGCTCGGATAGATTTCTTCATGACATTCCTGTACTGATAAATAATCGCCCGATAATACTGTGAATCACAGTATATGACTTTTTTCATGCCCGCAAGAAATATGGTATAACTCTTGGTATTCGTCTGATAGCCCATGTTCTTGAGAGTAGAAGTGAGCTGTTGGCGCCGATCCAAGGCCAGGGGCGAAGCACAGAGCCGAGGTTATGGCCGGTGGCGCGGGTGAGCTAACTGCGCAGGAAGTGCCTCACGGTGACGGCGGCCTTCAGCATGGCGAAGAACTCGATCCGGGACATCAGAATGGATACGAAGGCGAGGCGCGGGGAGCGCTCGCGGATGAGGTCGATGTGGATGTTGCGCAGGGTGACTTTGATGATGGTCTTGATGTAGAAGCCGAAGGCGGCGCCTCGGACCTTGCGCATGGCGAGGTAGCCCCAGTAATGCCAGCGATACATCATCTTGCAGAGGGTGATGATGGTGTCGGTTCGCTGGTGATGAACGATGGCGTCGGGCGTGTAGGCCAGCCGTTTGCCCATCGAGTTCAACCGAAAGCCCATCTCCGTGTCCTCGCCGTTGGTGCGGAAACGCTCGTCGAAGCCGCCCGCCTCGAGCAGGACCTGCCGCCGATATGAGCTGCAAACGCCCCAGAGGAAATCGACGCTGGGCCTGAACTCGTCGCCGTGGCCTTGTGAGGCGTGCAGTCTGCGCCACCTGTCCGCGATAGAGTCACCCGCCGCCTCAATTGCCCGTCCGCCAGCACCGTCCACGCCAACCTCGTAGCAGGCCTCGAGCTCGCGGATGAGACCGTGGTCGGCGACCGCGTCCGCGTCGATGAACACAACGACGTCCCCCGATGCCTCGTTGAGCAGGACGTTACGGCCGTGTGCGACGCCCATGTTCTTATCGAGGGTGATTAATTTGACGACAGGCTGGAAAGCCCGTCCTACGCTGACGTATCGGGAAATGATCTCAGCGCTGCGGTCTGTGGAGCCGTCATCGACGACGAGTATCTCGTCCGGCGGCCGCGATTGCTCAAGGAGCGACTCGAGACAGCCGGCGATGAACTGCTCGGCATTGTAGCATGGGACGGCGGCGGTTATTCGCAAGTTAGGCCAGGGCGATGCCCGTTATGAACTTGGCGGCGGACAGGCCTGCGATCGCCCCGTCCGCAACCGCCGTGCAGACTTGCCTGAGGTTGGTTGTGCGGACGTCGCCTGCGGCAAAGACGCCCGGAACAGATGTGGACATGTCCTCCTTGGCCTCGATAAATCCCTTGTCATCTGTTTCGAGGATACCGCCGAGGAATTCTGCGTTGGGCGCAATGCCGACGGCTATGAAAACGCCATCGACAGCCAGATCCCTAAGACTGCCGTCCTTGACGCTGCGAACCCGGACCCCGGTGACCTGATCGTCGCCGAGCACCTCCTCGAGATTACTGCTGAAGACTCGCTCGACGTTCTTGAGCTTGGCAAGCTCGTCGGAGGTCTCGCCGGCCAGTCTGAGCTGGTCTCTTCGGTGAATATGATAGACCTTCTTGGTGAGGCGCGAAAGGTGAATGACGTCTTCGACGGCCGTTGTGCCACCGCCAACGACGGCGACGGTCTGACCTTTGTAGAAATTGCCGTCACACACCGCGCACGTGGATACTCCCTTGCCGAAGAACTTCCACTCCCCGGGCACGCCAAGTAGTCTTGGCCGAGCGCCTGTTGCGACGATGACAGCCTTACATTCACGTTTCTCTCCGCTGCTGGTCTCTACTATCAGCGGCTCACCCGGAACGATTTTCGTCGCGGTCTCCGAGAGAATCTCTACGTCAAGGGACGACAGGTGCTCCTGAAACTTCACGACGAGCTCGGCAGACGACGTCCCAGCCGGAAAGCCCAGGTAGTTGTCGATGCCCTGCGTTCGCATTATCTGCCCGCCTGGGGCCACGTGCTCCAGCAGCAACACATCCACTGCCGACCTCTTCACGTAAATCGCCGCCGACATCCCCGCCGGCCCGGCGCCGATTATCACTACGGTATCGTTCGGGTCAGGACTCGTTGGCATAAACTCCCCTCCAAAGCGCCGTCCGCGCTAATATCTTTCTGTGTATGATTGACCGAACATTTGTCCTCTCAACTGCTATTGTATTGAGAACAATGACCGCGAATGCTGCAGCAATCGTGCAGATTGTTTTACAGATTGACCTTCTCCGTCAAGGTTTTTGGCTGTAGGGGCGCGGTCTTAAGACCACGCCCGTTCCAATTGACTGCCAGGGTGAGGGCGCCGTATCTTTTCGGACTGACACAGGCGGGCGGGTCTGAGACCCGTCCCTACTGGGCATCCGCAGATTATGCGGATGTCTGACTTAGCGAGGGAATAATGTCGAGCCGAAACTCGAGAATCGTCGTCATCGGGGCGCAGGCCGCCGGCCTCGGCGCCGCGACCGCCGCGAAAAAGATCGACCGAAGAGTGAACGTTACGGTTCTGGAGCGGTCGATCTACGCGTCGAGCTCGCCGTGCGGGCTGCCCTACTTCATCGGCGGCGAGATTGAGGACATCAAAAAGCTCTCATTCGCCGAGCCGAACGTCATCAGGGACAAAATGGGCATCGACCTGCGCCTCAAGCACGAGGTCCTCGCAATCGATACCGAGCACAAATCAGTGACTTGCAGCGACTTCAACGCGGGCAGCGAATACGAACTCCAGTATGACAAGCTGATCCTGGCGACGGGCGCCTCGCCCAAAGTTCATCCGGTGGATGGCGTCGATGCCGACGGGGTCTTCACGCTTCGCAACATTGGCGACGCGGTGGCAATCGAGGAGTATATCGGCAAGAACTCGCCCAGCCGCGCCGTGGTCGTCGGCGCCGGTTACATCGGGCTGGAGATGGTTGAGGCGCTGGTGCGGCTGGGGATGGACGTAACGCTGATAGAGATGCTGCCGCAGATTCTGATAGGCATGGACCCTGACATGGCGGCGGTGGTCAGACAGCGGGTTGAGGAAAGGGGCGTGATGGTGCTGACGAATTCGCCGCTTGAGAATGTTGTCTGTGACGGGAACGGCCGCGTCGTTTCCGTGCAAGCGAAGGGCGAGGCAATTGACGCTGACCTTGTGATACTCGCGCTCGGCGTGGCGCCGAATGTTGTGCTTGCTGAGGCTGTTGGCATCACCATCGGTGAACGCGGCGCCATCGTGGTTGACGACCATCAGCGGACCTCCGCGCCTGATGTCTTCGCGGCCGGCGATTGCTGCCAGGCCAGGAACATCGTCTCAGGCCAGGAGGTCTATATGCCGCTGGCAACGGTTGCGGAGAAGCAGGGCAAGGTCGCCGGCGAGAACGCAGCCGGGGGAGACTCATGCTTCGCTGGAGTCCTTGGGACCGGCATATCAGCGGCATTTGACCTCGTGTTCGCCTCGACAGGCCTTACGGCTCAAGCCGCCAGGCAACTGGGCGTAGAGGCCTCGTCTCAGGCGTTCACGGGCCATTCACACGCGGCCTACTATCCCAACCCTAAGCCACTGAAGCTAAAGATTGTATTCAACCCGAAGACAGGGAAGCTACTGGGCGCTCAGGCCGTCGGCGAGGAGGGCGTCGTTGCGAGAATCAACGCCCTTATCGTCTCAATCCACGCTGGACTTACTGTGAAAGACCTCACCCAGCTCGACTTGCCATACGCGCCTCAGTTCGGCTCCAGCTGGGACCCCATACACGTCGTCGCCATGATGGCCGCGAGGAAGCTGCGTGATTAGCTGGAAGGAAGAGATGTCTGCGCAATCAATATATGACGGGTACCGAATAATCAGTTAGAGAACGGGCCAGCAGTAACCCTTTTAGGCGGGGTATGATGCTCCTTTCGTGGACGATGGCCCAGCTTTGCGCCCAAATCGGGCCATCCCGGATATGCAGTTCTTATGGCTGCTGGCTATCGGGGGCGGGCAGGACGAGCGATTCAAGGGTGTCAATGAGAGCTGGGATGGCCTCCGTTGCTACAATCCACATCTTGTCGTGTCTGATCTCGCCATACTCGTGCGCCAGGACATTGCGCAGCCCAATTATCCGGCGCCAGGGAACCTCTGGATGGTCCTCCTGAAAGGCTCCAGATACCCGTCTTGCCGCCTCACCCAGGATTTCCAAGTGTCGCTCGACAGCACCTCGCAGCATACGATCCTGTAGGTAGTCCTGATATGCCCGGGATGCAACGAAGCTCCCCACCGCACGCGCGGCATCCAGCATGTCCCAAAGAAACGCCGCATCGTCCGTGCTAGGACGCATAGAAGACCTCGTAGCTCGAGAGGATAGCCTGCCGTCGAAACGGATTTCGGATTGCATCCTTTTCCACCAGGTCCACATCCCGACCGAAGATGTCCTTCAGCTCGTCTATCATATCCACGATGTCGAAACCGCTCCAACGGGAATCCAAAGCGAATGTCACCAACACGTCCACGTCACTTTCTGGCCCGAAATCCTCCCGAAGCACCGAGCCAAAGAATGCGAACTCGGAGATCTTCCACTTGCCGCAAAACGCCTCGACGTTGTGCCGAGGAACATTGATACGCAGGTTTGTCATGATACTCACCCCGTCAGATGATCTTCACACTGTATCCTACTTTTGCTGTACTTGTTGAGTTGGCTAAACAGTTGAGTGATACTTGTGACAATGCCACACAATCCATTCTTTGAATATGATGACATCCGGATCTTCAACGATGATTTCCTCACCACGGATTGCGTGGCCGAGGATTCGATCGACCTGATAGTGACGTCGCCGCCCTACAACGTTGAGATCGATTACGGTTCCTACGACGATCAAATGTCCTACGCTTCTTACCTCGACTTCACACGTCAGTGGTTGCATAAGGCCTCGTCCGTTCTAAAAGATGACGGGCGCTTATGCCTCAATATCCCGCTGGACAAGAACAAGGGTGGACAGCAGTCAGTCTATGCCGACATCCTGGGCATCGCCAAGCAGGTGGGCCTCAAGTATCACACCACCATCGTCTGGAACGAGCAGAACATCTCGAGGCGCACGGCGTGGGGCTCGTGGCTCTCGGCGAGCGCGCCCTACGTCATCGCGCCCGTTGAGATGATCGCAATTCTTTACAAGAACTCCTGGAAGAAGACGAGCGGGTCGGGCAAGTCGGACATCGAAAGGCAGGACTTCATGGATTGGACGAACGGTGTCTGGTCGTTTTCTGGCGAGAGCAAGAAGCGCGTCGGCCACCCCGCGCCATTTCCCATAGAACTGCCCCGACGATGCATAAAGCTCTTCACGTTCGTCGATGACCTCGTGCTCGATCCGTTCGTGGGCAGCGGCTCGACATTGCTCGCATGCGCTTTCACTGGCAGGCGCGGAATGGGCATCGACATCGACCCCCAATACTGCCAGCTCGCCGCAGATAGATTGACAGAAGAGGCAGAGATCACAATGGCGAGACCGAATACGGAAGCGGTGGGCTAGCAGTGGAGTGTTGCCCGCTCACATTATCTCGGCTTTCGACTTACAACTTTCGACTGTTTCCGCCTTGCGGAAACTGCTCCCCCCCAATAACCAGACTGATGCAAGCTGGTTCTGGCTTTTTGGAGTGCGGTGGCCTGACGCCGCTTTCGGTGGCGGTGACCCGGCGCCGCCCTCTGATAGACGGCTCCTTCGACCTCGCAGATAGCGATTCGGAGATACGGACGTTAATCGGTGCAGGCAGATGCCGCGTCAGGCCGCGGGAAATGAAAGCGGTGCCGGGTCAGAAGCACTCCAAATCACCCAACGGGTGCAAGACGCATCGCTATTGTATTCGACAAGATCAGCCTCGTGAATGGCTCAGGCGAGCTCAAGACGCGACGTCAACGATTATCGACCTGATTATTGGGGTCCCAGATTCTGCTTGACCGGGAGATCAGAGCAGGTATCCTTGTTACTCTTGAGTCTGGCAATGTGGATAATTGTGTCTCGGGTCAGGTGCGACCCGGGTCGTTGTGACGGGATTTGTGATTAGTGTTGAGCCGTGCTTCGCGGCGCCTATCCTCTCTGCCAAACTTTGACAAAAGTGGTTATTTGGGGCATATTCTAACCGTAAGATGTTTGGCTTTAGGGATAGGTTATTGTAGTAATCACGCTCTCTATAGGAGGTGAATGAAAATGAAACGGAGATTGGGAATAAGGGCTTGCAGGGGCATGACCCTCATCGAGGTCGTCATCGTCATTGCGATCATAGCGACGCTTGCGGCGGTGGCGATCCCATCGCTCGTCACTACCCTTGACCTCAAGGACCGCGAGGCAACTGAAGAGAAGATGAACAATCTGGAGGAGGCGCTCAACAACTACTACGAGGACGTCGGCGAGTATCCCTCCTATTTGGACCTTACTAGTGACGGGCGCCAGAAAGCCGACGACAACGGCTGGACCAGCATCGACTTCCTCGTGTACAATCCATACCCAGAAGAGGGCACGGGCATCAGGGACACAGTCAGACTTAAAAAGTGGAATGGCCCATATCTGACAGCATCGTTCCACAAGGAAGACTACAAGAAGGACGCCTGGGGCAGGGCGATAAACTACCAGCCGCAGTATGGCCGTTCGAGGGCCGAATCCGCGGATGGTCAACAGTATGCGGGCGCAGAAGACCTGCCGGCCAACGCTGTGCTGTTGGCCAGCATGGGCAAGACGCCTGGCTGGGGCTTCAGGGACGCCTCAAAGTCCGGGTCAGGTGGGACGACTGGCGGAATGATGACCTGGCGCGAGCTCTGCAAGTTCATCTCATACA
Source organism: uncultured bacterium (assembly GCA_965372715.1). Lineage (GTDB taxonomy): Bacteria > B130-G9 > B130-G9 > B130-G9 > B130-G9 > CAYZPW01. The sequence continues at coordinate 51,443 of CBDVDH010000015.1, forward strand.
GCGAGCTCATGAGCAAATACGAGCACATCCTCAAGGATAACGTCATCAAAATCATAAGCTGCGCGAACATCGACCGAACGAAGGCCCAGGAGACTGAAGACCGCTACGAGGAGATTAAGACAGCGATCTGCGGCTCTCCACAGGACCTCGAGGGCGGCGGCTGCATAAGCGGCTTCGCAGCTGACCTTGGCTTAGCATTGCCAAAGGGCGCCGCGGAGACCGTCAACCCTACTGTTGCGCTCAATCTGGAGTACTTTGCGGACTATGACAATCCACTCCAGCTGCTCATCTTTCGTTTTCTGGATCCTGGGTCGAAGGCCAGGTATTACGGCAATCCTCGGGACGTCCCGCCTCCCTATAAGATGGGTGGGCCGGACGCATTTGATGCAGACGCTGTGAGGCAAAACAGGGAGGGGCAAGGAGCACCCGGCTATGCCTGCTTGGGATGGCGAGGTCCCTACATGACCTCCGATTATGGCACCGCCTACACCAACGAGGACGACGACATTGATACGACCTACGATTGCTTTCTCGACGGATGGCTCAATCCGCTTGGCGTGTATGAAGAAGGTGACGAGTACAAGGGCGCAGTTCTGGACCTCGGGTTCGGGAACCGGGATGAGGACGAGGATGACTACGCCGCCTTGGGTGGTATCATCGCCTCGCCGGGGCCGAATAGAATGTTTGACAGGATGACGGGGATGATGTTAGACCCCAATTGGCAGCGGGCTGGCGGCAATCCGAGTGGGGTGTTTAGTTCCGAAGGTCAGGACGATGACGACGTGTTTGTGCCGCTCTACAAAGCGGACCTGTGGGCGAACATCGCGCCGGATCCGGATCCGCCCATTGACACCCCAGTTGACATTCAGATCCACAATTACAACAAGACAATGGAGAATGTGACGGGCATAGTTGTCATATTCCCTGATCCAGGGCAGCCAGCAGCATTCAATGTCGTAGAACTCATGAGAGGGACCGGGGGGGTCGAACGGCCGATGATTCCCCTGGAAGGGGAGAAAACTACCGTGGTGGCGAAGAATCAATTCAGCGAATTCAAGCCCGAACTAAACAGCAAAGTCACGACCAACTTGTTCGTTCCAGTAGGGTACGCCTTTTTCTACATCAAGGTGCAGGGTACCAGGGCAGGGGCGAATCCCGACTACTGTCCCGCGCTACAGCGGGTGTCTTGGCAAAGCAACGACCGCATTTACGCTCAGCGAGTTTGCGTCAAGAGCGGGAAATCGACGATTTCCTTGAAGTTCACGGTGCTTGGTGGTGGTTGATCGGTTAGCTAGGCATACTTGACCAAGAACGACAGTTCTGTTCACCGGGCAGCTCGCGAGTCGCGAGCTGCCCGGTTTTTGCTTTTTGCGGTTGCGGGCTAGTTTCCGAGGGGCGGCGTTCCTCCCCAATCCCCCATCTGAAGATGGGGGATAATGCAATGATAGCCTTCAGCATCGCCTCGGCTGAAGCCGGGCGAAGAGGTGAGGGCCGTCCTTAGGCGCATAGCTATGATTCACCGCGTTTCAACGCGGTGATATCGATGATTCTCATCATATTAACACCCGACTTCAGTCGAGTGAACCGGCGCCGTCGCGACCCCCGCCTCCTCCGAGTCAGTTTGCTGTTTTCCAGCCTCGCATTATCACTCGCATCTGCCGCCGCGTGTCGTATAATCTAACGCATGTTTGAGATACGGTTCAATCCAGTCGCGGGCGAATGGGTCATCGTCGCGGCCCAGAGGATGAAGCGACCTGTGCTGCCGACCGATTCGTGCCCGTTCTGCCCTGGGGTCGGCAAAACGCCCCCCCACTACGACGTCTTCGTCTATCAGAACGATTATCCCTCGATGACGCTGGCTACACCCGGAGATTCGTGGGTCGGCACAACCGATGCGGGCGGAGACAAGAAAGCTGGGCCGGAAGCAGTTTCTCAGGCCCGTGTTGGGGCAGGCCTTGTGTCTGCCCAGCGTGTCGGATCCGACGCTGAGCTCGATGCGGGCGGAGACAAGCCCCGCCCCTACAAAGCGGCTGCCAATTCGCCGTTCGGCGAACCTATGGCTGCCAACCTCTACGTCAGTGAGCCCTCTTTCGGGGCGTGCGAGATCATACTATACAGCTCCGACCACGGAGCGAACATCTACGATCTGGCAGATTGGCACATCGAGAAGCTCGTCCGATGTTGGCAGCAGCGGACGAGGGAGCTTGGCTCGATTCAGGGCATAAGATACGTCTTCGTCTTCGAGAATCGAGGCGAGGCGGTCGGTGTTACGATTCACCACCCCCACGGGCAAATCTACGCTTTCCCGTTCGTCCCGCGCAAGATTCAACAAGAGATCGAATCCTGCCGGCAATACGTGAAGAAGAACTCCCGCTGCCTCCTATGCGACATGGCCTCAGAAGAGCTCCGCCGCGGCGTGCGCCTCGTCGCGGAGAATGAGCATTTCGCCTGCTTCATCCCGTTCTTCGCGCGATTCCCGTTTGAGGCGCACGTGATCAGTCGTCGGCACTTGGCCTCTGTTACCGACCTGAATGATGCCGAGGTGCTGGCGTTCGGCAAGATTCTTCAAGCCCTCATACGCGGCTATGACAGGCTCTTTGGCTTCACGGCAGCGTATATCATGGCCTTCCACCAGGCCCCTACCGACGGCGGCGACTACTCGGCCTATCACTTCCACGTCGAGTTCTATCCGGCGCACGCTGACAGCAAGACCCGCAAGCACCTCTCCGGCACCGAGATAGGCATCGACGTCTTCGTGAACCCGTCCGACGTCGAGGCAAACGCCGCCCAGCTGAGGCGCGCGGTTGAAGCTTCTGAACGGTAGGCGCCAACGGAGCTGGTAGTCTGCGTGGGTTTCGCGCCTACCGGTCTGGTCGTTTTGTAGGGGCGCGGTCTTTGACCCGCCCGTTCGAATTGATGGTCGCATAACATGCCTCGTATCGCAGGGATTGATGTGGGCGGGCGGGTCTGAGACACCGCCCCTACAGGACCTTCAGGATGTCTTCGGCCGTAGGCGGACAGCCCGGGACGTGGGGCAGTTTCTCACGGGTCGCGAACGCGGCGGAGCAGTTGCCGATGCAGATCGTGGCGCCCTTGACGTGCGGATAGGCGGCGTCAATCCCCGCGAGAAAGATGCGTTTGCCCAGGACCCCTTTCAGCGCGAAATTGACGACCTTCAGAGGATGCTTCCAGGGCTGCTTGAGCAGGCCCTTGACGGTCTCTGAGATTGCGTTTGAGCAGCCGGAGCAGGCGCCGCAGGGGAAGTAATATAGATTGACCTTCTTGTAGTGGCCCTTCGAGCGCTTGAACTCTGTCCGAACCTCGTCCAGCGGCACGCCTCGGACCTCGCCGAGCTCGACAATAGGGATATGGCCAACCTCGCCCGGCTCAAAACCCATGATCTGAAGCGCCAGATTGTCGAGCTCAAGGGCGTCATTCCCGAAAAGAAGAAGACCGAGGTCTTTTCGCTCGCCGAACTTTCCGGGACCCTCGCCCTGAAGCGCCCAAATCGCATCGATAATTGATAGGTCAGGCTTCAGCGCCTCGTACAGGGCGGGAACGGCCCTGTCAAGGCCCAAGCGATGAAAGCGCATCTTATCGGCGTTCGTCAGAATGCCCTTCTGATTCTTGAGGCAGAGCGTTGCGCCGGTCAGGATGTGCGTCTTCATCTTGGCGACGTTGATGTAGGCGCATTCGTGGAAAAGCGTGGGCAGCTGTAGCTCGCCGAACTCCCACTTTCTGGGCGCTCTGCTCACTTTTTGCAGGTTGACGACTTCCGCTCCGTGGCGCGCGGCAAGCTCGAAAAGGCCGGTTCTCTTGAAAGCCTGGTCCGTATCGACGCCAACCACGCAGCTCTCGGCAATGATGCAGCGCTTTCCGCCAAAACGTTCCAGCAGCGCCTCGAGAATCGCCGGATGCGTCGTTGCGCCAACCTCCGGCGCGTGGGCGTTCACGATGTTCGGCTTGATCAGTATCCTCTTGGGGCCCGGATCAAATCCACACGCCGAAAGGCCAGCCTCGATAGCGGATCGAATCTCGGCATAACTCGTGCGAGCGACAAAAAGCACTTCGCCCGCTACGGAAAGGAGGACGGGTCATCGAGAACGAGCATCTCGGACTCGGGCGGCGAGACGTCGAATGGCCCCGACGCCACGTTGCTGACAACGTGCTCGGGGCGCCCGGCTCGCGCGACAACAGCGCACCAAGTACAATTGCCGCCTAGTATCTCCCCCGGCTCGAACGACAGCTTCAGCCGAAACCGCAAATCTTCGGTCTGTTCCAGTTCCTCAAGAGCGATACCACGGCGCCCAGCTTCAGGCTCATAGAAAACGACCTCGCCGCTACGACCGATCAGTCCAATGAACAGCTCATATTGTGCATTGACGAGGTGATTAGCCCTGACATCAAACGTAACCTCGTAGAGCTCCCTCTGGTCAGCGACGCAAAGCTCTTTCGTTATAGCCACGTTGAACTGCACAGGCTGTTGGATACAAGACGAGGTGAGCCCAGGACGCATAACCGACCAGCTTCTCGCAGGGCCCTCCACCTCGGGCGCCATGCTGACCGGCTTCGGTTCCCAGCCGCCTATCGGACACGACGCGACTTTCGACTCGCTACCTGCGGCGCGGCGCAGCATTGGGCCATCGAGTAGCAGCCTCTCTGGAGAAGGCTTTGGATCGCCCAGCGCCATTGCGGACGGCGCCCCGATGAAGCGATAAGCTCGCCGCATCGAGTTTTTGGCCATGTCGCTGGCAAAAAGCTCGACGTTGTATTCGCCGGTTGATGACCCGGTCGGCCTATATGAGACGCTATATCCTTGCGCTATCTTGCTGAGCGACGGCTTAACCTCTCGTCCGTCCATGATGAGGCGGATCGATAATGGATCAACCCCGGATAGGTTGTCGCGAACACGAAGAACTACCTCGCCAGCTTCCGTCAGGTTCCCCGATCGAAGCGTGGACTGAGTCAATGTCGCCTCGCACATTGAACCTGCGCTCAGAACAATAAGAACCGCTACCGTCACATACCATCTCAACATGAATCCTCCCAATACCTTAAGTCGAATGTCTTGCACTAGCTCGGCGAATCTTCGCCAGCCAATTGCCTACCACCAACGGCAGGCTGGAAAGCCCGCCCCACGTCAGCTTTCGACCGCGTCCATGATTCCTTTTAGCTTTTTCACACCTGGCCCCAAGAGGGATACGGCCTCTTGAGCGTTGAGAAGTAACACCTCTTTCGCACGGGCGTCAATAGCCCTGAACGCCACGCTCATCAAGTGGTCCCGCATACGCTGTATCGCTTGCTCGGCGTCCGCCAAAGACGAAACGACGTCTTCTTTTCGCTGCGATATTTCAACCATCGTTATTCCAGCGCCTCCTGAATACTATTTCTGTCATTACTTGCCGATAGGCTGCTATCCTGCTTCTAGCCTCGGCGCCTTTGCCAAGAAAAAACACAACACTAAAGACTATCAACCTGATCGCCGCGCCAACGGCTATCACCAGCCGCAGGGCGACGCCAGACAGCTTGTCCCTGTGCCGATCAAAGAAGTAGCACAGACTACAATAGGATTCAAACACGGTTCTCTCAAGCTCTTGGTCCGCGGACGCGCCCTGGGCATGCTCAACCGCAACTTCTGGGCAGAAGAGAACCCTAAAACCACGCTCACGGAGCCTCAACGACAGGTCCTGGTCCTCGAAGTAAAGGAAAAAGCCGGGGTCAAACAGACCAACGCTCTCAAGGTGAAGCCTTCTGCATAGAACGCACGCGCCGACTGCGTAGTCAACGTCCCGGCCAGCAACAACACCGTTCGCGGCGCGGCCGGCCTCCTGCCGGTCAAGTCCCTGCCTGGGCGCGGAGTGGCGACCAAAGGCGCGGTCGAGAAAAAGCATCTTTGCCAAAAGCTCCCGCAAAGTAACCACTCCACGATAGACCGGCGGGATCGGTTTTGCGTCCCTTTCAAGACCGGGAGCTGCGCACGCTGCGCTCTTGTTCCGCTCGAGGCAATCCACAAGCTGGCGCAGCGCCGGTGCGCCGATCTCACAATCGGGGTTCAGAAGCAGGACTAGTTCCTCACGACCCACCATGATCCCAATGTTGCATCCGGTCGCAAAGCCCAGATTCTGCCTACTTTGGACGACCTTAACCTCAGGAAACATCGACCTAACCGCCTCGGGCGTCCCGTCAGACGATGCGTTCTCAACAACGACGGTCCGCAAGTCGAAGGAATCGCGGCAGTTTCGAAGGCTGTTCAGACATCTCACAACCGAATCCTTGCAGTTGTAGCTGACGGAGACGACATCGATAGCCTGAACAGGCGATGAATGTGTTTTCATTGGTGACATATCGGTGTCCGCATTTGTGTTTGGTCAAGAACTCCTCTTGTGGAATTGTGGACAAGAGGCGTCAACAGGTCAAGGACTTCAAGAACGTTGCCTTTGATGTGGGTTTTGCAGTGTGTCGTCCATCATTCAGATTCGCAACGGCGTGTGGTTTCATTCACTGGGCCTCGTGATGTTCTTGGCCTCCTCCCGCGTTTTCGACACGCTCTTGTCACATTCTGTTACACTGTTCCCGGATGAGCCATTCTCGCGTATCCGAGCGGCTATAAGGCTCCATGAGTCACATATTGTTACAGATTCTTTGTGTAGCAGACCCCGAGATTAGACATTAACGACGCACGGTGCGGTTGCGGCACGACCTCCTATTCTTACCGCACACGGCGCAATCGGCGATCACAAGGGCAAGAGCGCCCACACCACAAGATTTAGTGGGATTGATTGGCACAGGACGTGCTTAAACACAGAAGCGAGACAGATGTTGTGGTTTTGGGAATCGAGAGGCTGGCTTAGCACATTAAATCGGGGCGGAGACGAGTGTGTGGTTTCGAAGAGTTCTCCTCTTTCGAGATTAGGCTTCTCGCCCGTTGCATTTCTCCATAGGTGTCGTGTGGGAAAGCGTTGGTCTCGGTGCCTGCTGATGCGGAATCCAACTGGGCGTTGGATGCGTAACAGGGGCGCTGGGCCTTTCCCCACTTTTTGATTCTAAGTTATAAAAGTCTCTTGAGTAGTATAGGGAACCGGTTGGTTCCCGTTTTTTTTTGATCAAACTGCCGCGGCGCTCTGAGCTTCCGTTTCAGCCATTTCTGCGTGGGATTCGGGAGCGGTAGTGAATGGGGGCCTAGCATAAGTGTCGAGCGCAGGTTTCCCGATCCAGCGCCATAATGGGATGAGTCAGCGGAATGCGAGATGGTATATGTAGTGGGCAGAGTTGTGCATGTGGCCAGTATATAGACGCACGCATCCCCCGTGTGGATTTCGGCTACACACGGGCCCGGTATTGGTCCACGCAACAGGCCCACCGGAAAGCGTCCTGGTCACTTCCTCCCTTTTGCTTCGGTCAAATGCGCCTCAAGGAGGCTTTCGCTAGTCGCTCTCCGTGCGGCAGATCGGCGCCTTTGGTGTTGTCTGCACTGAGCACTGCCCTCAGAGGTAAGCCTTTGGATCGTGCTGGTTCGGTCATCGCCAGGCTTGACAGTTCGGTGGGTTCCGAGTTATAGAAAAGGGACAGGGATGAGTTCCTGTTACGGGCGGCCAGAGAGTACGGATTGATCTGAACGACGTTTTCATATTGTCGGGAGGTTAGATGTGATGGACAAGGACTACATGCCGATTGCGAAAGCGGACATAGAGAAGTCCCAGATGGGCGATGAGACATTGCTCTACAACTCGGACAACGACAAGGTGACGGTATTGAATAAGACGGCTGCCGCTGTCTGGCAGCTTTGCGACGGGAAGCATACCATTTCGCAGATCACAGAAATGATAAACGAGAGTTTCAACCCGCCGGATGATTGCGACGTGTCCGGCGACGTTGAGGCGACGATTGAGAAGTTTAGGCAAGACGGGGTTCTGAAGGAGTAGTGTTTGTTCCTTCAATTCTGACGTATTATCAACAAGGGCAGCCCAGTTCAGGGTGGCGAAATGGCCCGCCATTGTTGAGCGGTGCGTTCGGATTATGACGCAGCGTTGGGACATCAGGTCATTCGGAGTTTGAAAGTTGTCAGAGGTCATCACGGTTTCTCATGCGAGGCCCAAGCTGCCAGACGGGGTAGTTGAGCTTTCTCGTGCCGGTCAATACCTTTTGCTGCACCCCAGATTGCCGAAGTTCGCGCTGCTAAACGACACCGCCCGGTTCATCGCATCCCTTTGTGACGGGCGCCGGACGAGTTCGGACATAGCCCGGCTGGTCGCGAGCCACTACGGGATTGATGTTGACCGGGTCTCTTCTGACGTCGAATGCTCATTGAAGCAGCTTGAGGCGTCAGGGATGTTCAGCGACATGGTTCTAGACGAGAAGAGGTCTTTCGCGAGAGAAAACAAACGGGTTCATCTCACTATTACGGGCCACTGCAACCTCAGGTGCGCGCATTGCGGCACGGTCGGTTCGCTGCACAAGGACGACGCCCTCACCACTTCAGACGTTAGATACATCGTGGATCAGTTGGCCGCAGTGCCGGGGTCCTCGATTGCGATCACGGGAGGGGAGCCACTTCTTCGCAAGGACATTGTCGAAATCGTTGAATACTCCGCCCAACGGACAAAGACGATCGTCTCCACAAATGGGACGCTCGTGACCGAGGAGCTTGCGAGGGGGCTCGGGCCACTTCCCGTGACGTTTCAGGTTAGTCTGGACGGTGCTACGGCGGAGGTTCACGACCCCATCCGAGGCTCAGGTGAGTTTCAGAGAGCGCTAAACGGCATCAAGCTGTTGCAGCGAAACGGAGCGGGGTCGAACGTCGAAATCTGCCGGACCGTCATGGGCCAGCCGGAGGACGATTTTGATGCCCTGCTCGAGTTGGGTGAAAGCCTGGGAGTTGGGGGAATAAGGTTCCTTTGCCTGGCACGGTTGGGGCGGGCGGAGGACGACTACGATATGCTCAATCCGACGTTTGGGAGCTTTCGAAAGTTCTATAAGGCTTACTTCAAGGCGATCTCTGATTCCGGCAGCAAGATTTCCGTGGGCGGCGGTATTCCAGGCCTTTACATCGACGTCCCGGACAGCACAATGTGGTGTCACGTTGGGGAGATGCTCGAGGTCGATCCGGAGGGGAAGATATATCCCTGCTCCATGTTGAATCATCAGGAGTATGAGCTAGGCAATATCTGGGAGATGACGTTGCAGCAGGCTGCTGAATGCGATAGATTCATGCGGCTTCACGAGCTTCTCGCGGGCAGAGTCGAGAGGATCGAGGTGTGCAAGAAATGCGCCTTCAAGAACTACTGTCAGGGCGGATGCCCCGGAATGGCGCTGGTTGATAATGGGACTTTATTGGCACAAGATGCCATTTGCGAGCTTCGCAAGGAGTTGTTTGAGGACCTTTTCTTCGAGGTTCTCCCGAAGCTCACGAGCAAACACGCTCTAAGCAGCTCTGAGGAGATTCAGATATAGCAATATCGAGGCGTGTCCGATACGCTTGGCTGTAGTTTCTTTCAAGTGAACGGTTCGGAGAGGTAGATTGGCGCAACTGGTTACTCCAAGCCCCGAACAAGTCATCAAGAAGTTCGGCAAGCTCTGCGCTCACGCGGAGTACTATCGAGTATTTGAGCTCGATCTCTGTATCCGTTCTGACTCGGCAACCATCCTGTCGTATTTTGAGAAAATGTACTCGCATTTTGTTGTTCCGCCCCCGGATAAGCAGGTGCTCACTTACTACGTTATTGAGACACCGGTGGTTCGCGGGAACCCCGTCATCGTAGCTGACGACAGGGTTTACCTGGTTCGCAATCCGGACATATTACCCGGGTTTTCATACATGACTGTTTTCAACTCGTTTATTGCCAAACTCCGGGAGCATTTTCTTATCCATTCGGGGGCCATGGAGTTCAAGGGCAACGGGATAATCATTCCGGGCGCGGCCCGCTGCGGCAAGACAACCGTTACCCTATCGCTGATCGGCCGCGGGTTTTCTCTCTTCTCCGACGAGATCGCGGCGATTCACCGGCTCGACCACAAGGTCTATCCCTTCCCGAGGGGCCTCGGCATGCGCGAGGGAGTTGGGCACACTTTAAGGGGCGTTGACTTCGAGAGGCTCGAAACCATACCAATGATCGGTGGTGGTTTCAAACGCGTCCTGGACATTGGTGAGCTGAAGGGAGCGCTGGCTACAGAGCCGTGTCCCGCGAAGTTCATATTCTTTCTTGTGCCATCTGTGGACGAGGACTACTCCCAGTTGGCGTCGCAGAAGGTTCTATACCTAATAACGAGTGATGTGCCCGGCAAAATGCTCGCCGAAATGGGCAAGGTTGATGGCGTTGAGTCGGTGGAGGTTACGGGCGACACCTCCGAGGCGAAGTTCCCAATCGTCCGTTTCCGCGTTCAGAGCGGCTATCCCGTCCTGGCGAAGCTGGAAGAGATATGCTACAATCACAATGTTCTGATCTTTGACACCGTCAAGGGTGAACACGTCAAACCTGACTTTGAGGGACGACCGCAGCTGACGCCAATGCCATATTCCAGGGCGATGTTTGAGCTTCTAACAAGGGCCCGGTCCGGCGCGCGCTCGGCGCTCTTGACCACCCAGTTCAAGGGAAGCGTCACAAAGATGTACCTTGCGCTCGCCGACATCGTCAGAAAGACGAAATGCTACGAACTGGTCGTCGGCAGGCTCGACGAAATGATCGACATGATCGAAGAGACAGTTGCCGGCGATTAGGTAAGAAGAACCTGATCTGCACCTCGAAAGGGGGCTCGTATATGAAGATAACGCTCGCTTCAAGACCGTTTTTCCACCTTCTGCTGGCAGCCTCGCTCTTTGCGATGGTTTCGGGCCCAGTTTTTTGCGCCGAAATAGCGAAGGCCGTTGTGCGCGAGAGCGGCGAGAGTCATTTCCTAATTGATTTCGAGGCGCCCAGACCCACATTCGGATGGGACGAGCTTGAAGGTAATCTGTATGACGTTGTGAAGGTCGCTGGCTGTGAAAGCATCGGTGAGCCGGGCAGGCCGGATGTGCCGTTTCTGGGCTTCTTGCTTGCGGTCCCATCGGACTGCGAGCCTTCTGCCAATTGCGAATCGGCTCAGGATGAGGAGTTCTTCGGCTTTCACGTCGCGCCGAGCCCGCGGTTCGTCAGGGCGGAGCTGGGCGAGACGGTTGCTCTTGAGCCTCGCTTTGAGCTAGACGAGGAGCAATACAACACCGACGCCTACTACCCAGACTCGATCGTCGAGGCGGAGTACTTCGGGGTTCTGCGGGGGCAGCCGCTCATCCGTGTGATGGTCTTCCCGGTGAGGTTCAATCCGGTCTCGGGCAGCCTTCAGGTCATCAAGCGAGCGACCTTTACGGTGCACTTCGAGAGGGATTCGACCAAATCGCGTTGCAGCAGAGCAGGCGTTCTATATTCGGAGATTGGGTCATCGTCCAGAATGGTCGATGCGGTCAAGAGCTGCGTCGCAAACCCCGACGATGTCCAGCCCATTTTGGCCAGGGATGTCCCGGCCTCGGACCATGACGTGATACCGCTTGCGAACGGTTTGCACCAATACAAGATCGCCGTTAGCGAGGACAGCATCTACGAGGTTACGGGCGCCGACTTGGTTGCGGCGGGCATCACAATCTCGACGATCGCCCCGGACGGACTTGCGATAGGCAATCTAGGACAAGGTGTTGCGATTCTCGTCGAGGACGGCGCCGACGGAAGCTTTGATGAGTCGGACTACCTCCTGTTTTGGGGCGAGGCGCCGGAGAGCGAGTTCACGAACTACAACATATACTGGCTCGACTTCGATCGGGAAGTGGCTTTGAGAATGGAGGTTGTTGATGCTGCTCCGACCGGTGGGGCGCCGGTCGCCACGTCCTTTATCAATACACCACGATTTGAGGAGGACACAAGCTATTGGCAAAACATCCCCGACAGCGAGGGCGAGGACCACTACTTCTGGGGAGCCTATGTCCCAGCTCCTGACACCGAGACATATCCATTGGAAATCCACAACCTTTCAAGTGAGGCCTTCAACGCGACAATAATCGTTGAGTTCAGGGGAAGGACCGATATAACACGCGTTGATCCTGACCATCACACCCAGATACTGCTCAACGATCAGATCATCGATGACAAGACGTGGAACGGCCAGATCAAGTTCATTCACAGCATTACAGGTCCGCAGTCTCTGCTTCGGAATGGACGAAACGAACTGAAGGTGGAGTATCCGGGCGACCTAACGCTCGTTGACCAGGTCTTTTTCAACTACTTCCAGATCACGTATCTCGCGACGTTCGTGGCGACCGTCGGTGTGCTAGAGTTCTCGCCTCAGGAAACAGGCTTGACTGAGTTTCGAGTCAGCGGCTTTTCGTCGGACGAGATAATGGTGTTCGACGTGACTGACCCCTTTGGAGTGAAGAACCTCACGAACGTCTCTGTTGCGCCTGACGGTGACGGGTTCGCCGTGAGCTTTCAGGACGACACGTCTCCCGATAAGAGATATGTCGTCGCTCAGAGCTCAGCGTTTAGGACCGGGATGTCGCTTCAACCTGACATTCCCTCCTCTCTCATGTCGGCCGAGAACCGGGCCGACTATATCATCATCTCACACGCCAATTTCATTGAGGCAGCCGAGGGCATAGCCCAGCATCATGCGGCGAAGGGCGAGGTGGTGCTGCTGGCTGACGTTGAGGACATCTATGACGAGTTCAATTTCGGCCTAAAGAGCCCGCAGGCCATAAAGGATTTCCTGGAGTACGCGTATGAGAATTATTCACCGCCTCCTCCGACAGACGTGTTGCTCGTGGGCGATGCGGACATGGATTACAAAAACAGAGTTGGTTCGGAGGTCGATTTCGTGCCAACCCACGTTTACAACGATCCCGATACAAGGCGCCTCGGCGAGACGCCGACCGACAATTGGTTCGTGTGTGTTGATGGCCCGGACGTCCTGCCCGACATGAACATCGGGCGGATCTGCGCCAAACGCGCGAGCGACGTCGATGACGTGCTTGCCAAAATACAGGCTTATGACAACGGTCAGGCGAGCGGCGACTGGTTATATAGGGTGCTTCTTGTCGCCGACGGTGAGAGCGCCTCGGTTGCCATCAACCAACAACTGAGCTCGTTCTACCTGCCTGATGAGTATGAGGACACTCACGTCAACTTCAATGACTACGGTTCAGGACAAGATGCCAATGAGGACATAATCTCAAATCTCAACGAAGGCTGTCTGCTGGTCAATTACGCGGGCCACGGTAACATAAACAGGTGGGCCAAGGGCATGTTCTCTTCAGGCGACGTGGCCGGGCTCCAAAACGGTGTTCGGATGCCGTTTGTGATAACTTTGACCTGCCTGAACGGTTTCTTTCCACATCTGGACAGCACCGCGTGCTTGGGCGACGTTTTCATGAAAACGGCCGGGAAAGGCGCTATAGCCTCCTGGTCCCCGACCGGCGTTGACACACCCTCCAACCATTCGATACTGGTAAATGTGTTCTTCGAGTCGGTCTTCTATGATTTCAACTGCTACCTGGGCGCGGCCACGACGACCGCCAAGGTCCGGGGCTACGCGATCGCGGGATATAGCAGTTATTTCGACTGCATAGTCGAGACATTTACACTGTTCGGCGACCCCGGACTTGCACTCGCTGTTCCGACGGCGCCGCCGGAGCCGCGTCTCACGGTCTGGACTGATAAGGAAACATATTACGCCGATCAGACTATCAACGTCGATGTGATGCTTGAGAACACCGGCGGCGCATCGATGCAGGTTGATGCCTACCTGGCTCTGGATTACAACGGAACGCTTCTCTACTATCCTAGCTTCGGCCTCGAGCCGGCGCCAATTCCCGTCGATCTTCCCGCGTTTCTGAAGTTGAGGCTTCGCGCCGCCTCTTTGGCAGTGCCGAACCCGGCGCCTGCCGGGACATACGCGTTCTATGCGGCGCTGACACAGCCCGGCGACATGTCGCAGATCATCGGCGCAATAGACGCGGCGACGTTCGAGATCCGCTGATGCTCACTGCCTTCAGCCCCACAAACGGTTTGGCACAAAGCGTAGGAAGGGGTTGAAGTTGGCTGAACTAGACCATCGACTTGCGGACGAAGTCCTTGAGCTGTGGAAATCAAAGGGCAGGCAAAGCGTTCTGAAGACAACAGGGCTCAGCATGGTCCCAACGCTCGAGCCTGGCGACGAGATCGTTGTTCGGCACGCTGATGTCCGCGAGATCAAGCGAGGAGACCTCGTCACCTTCAAGGTCGGGCCCGAGGTTGTAACCCACAGAGTCATCAAACGAATAGAAACAGATGGCAGCCTTTCGTTCCTTCAGAAAGGCGACAAAGGTACCAGAACCTTTCCTTTGCCCGCCGATTGCGTCGTCGGGAGAGTCGTCGAGATAAGGCTAAGGTCGGGCAGACACGTGATATCGCTGACTAGTCGGTTTGCCAGGTCGGCGGGTTACGCGGTCGCGCTGCTTGAGCTGCTGTTCGACGGACCGATTCGATACCTCTCAAAAAAACTAAAGGACAGGAACGGCAGTCGAGGGAGCGGGCCTCTATTCTTCTACCGCGTTTTCCTGCGACTCAGAGACAAGACAATAGGCCCGGTTCTCAAAGTGGTGAGACTACTGTGCAGAACGTGCGTCAAGTCGGAGGGTGAGTCGGGGTAATCCCAGACAGAAAGCCCACTGATCGGGGTATGTAGGGGCGGTTCACGAACCGCCCTATGTGACCAATACGAGACGCGTTCGCGGGGCTGAATCCCCATCAATGTGGAAAGGGCGGCTCGTGAGCCGCCCCTACAAGCCGCCCCTATGAGCCGCCCTCGTTAACCTTGGACTCAACCCAGAGCGAGTCCATCAGCTCAAGCGTCGCGTCCCCAGGAGTCTTGCCCTCCTTGCTGAGCGACGCCTCAATATGTCTGAACCGGCGCTCAAAGCGCTGCACTGCGTCTCGAAGCGCGTCGTCGGGATTCGTTTTCAAGTATCTACCGAGGTTCAGCGCAATGAACAGAAGGTCCCCATATTCAGCGTCAATCCGAGCCTGGTGACCGGCATCCGTTGCCTCCTGGAGCTCGAGAATCTCCTCCCGTAACTTGTCGAGAGCGCCGGCGACATCCGGCCACTCGAACCCCACACGGCCAACCTTGTCCTGGACGACAAGCGCCTGCATAAATCCTGGCAGCGACCGTGGAATATCGGCCAGCACCGACTTTGCGCCTCGTTCGCCCTTCTTGATCTCCTCCCAGTTCTTCAGGACCTCCTTTGAATCCATGTTCTTTTTGTCCCCAAAGACGTGCGGATGCCTCCTTATGAGCTTATCGACCGCGGCCGAAAGAACGTCGCCGATGTTAAACTCACCCATCTCCTCCGATATGCGCGCGTGAAACACCACCTGCATCATCAGATCGCCCAGCTCCTGCGCGAACATCCTGGGATTGGACCGGTGAATCGCATCGAGCGCCTCATAAGCCTCCTCGACGAGGTTCATCTTGACCGAGTCTCTGGTCTGCTCGCGGTCCCAGGGGCAGCCGTTCTCGCCCCGCAGGGCCGCCATGATCTCTACCAGCCGCACGAATAACTGGGCGGCGTCAGCGTCCTGAACGGCCTTATTTCGTTTGGTCAAAGCGCCTTCCTGTCAAATGAGGGGCTGGGGCATAATTCGACGACGGGTCTCGTAGGGGCGGTGCTTGCCCCGCCCATCATACGTTCGGTCACATCAGAGAAGGGCGGGG
>CBDVDH010000016.1:0-67140 GCA_965372715.1 uncultured bacterium
ATAAGAGCCATTCATATCACCGCGTTGAAACGCGGTGAGTCAGAGGAACCTACCTACAAAAATATGCGTATAATTGTCAGGTCTGAGACACCGGCCCTACACAACCGCAACGACTTATGTCCCAGCCTCCTTGCCCCGTCCTTATCTGGCGCGACCGAACGTATGAAGGGTGCGGCAAGCGGCACCCCTACAATCCGCGTCCCGACTTATTGGACAGCCTCTTCCGTTGGGTGCGAATCAAGTCCCCCAACACGTTTGACTAATCATCTTACGTGTTCATTCCGATACAAAGAAAAGTGAGGTCTTTGGCAGCGGATGACAAGGCGGGAGCTTCACGATTTCGCTTGAATAGCTTTCTTGCTACACGGAAAGGGAATGACGGTAAGTGATCGCGAAGGTCCGGCCAATCTGCACCGGCCGCTAAAGGAAAGTATCCAGAGTATTCTCATCGTCGAGGGTGATCGGTCAAGCGCTGCGTCAATCTCGGAGGCCCTGGAGCGGGCGTTTGAAAATGTGACAGTCAGAACAGCAGCTACAGGAAAGCAGTGCAGGGCAGAACTGAAAGGCACGACCTACGACTGCATCCTGCTCGGCCACGAGGCGCCGGATACCGGCAGCATCGAACTGCTTGGCCTGATTGCGAAGGAATACACGCATATCCCGGTAGTGGCGTTGGCAGATGACGTCTCGTTAGCGACGCAGGCGATGAGGGGCGGGGCAGCCGGATACTTCCTCACGAACGAGACGCAGGGGGATTTGGGCCTCTTGCCTGAGGTTATCCAACGGGCCGTGGAGCTGGCTCGGCGGCGAGAATCGGCCGAAGACTCTAATCGCGTGTTCGATGAAACGCCACTGATGGTCTTCGATATTGGACCCGAGGGACAGCTGCTGTGGGCAAATCGAGCGGGACTTGAGCATCTGGGCTACGCGTTGGACCAGTTCCAGGCTGCGAACATCCGCGACCTGATTCCCGAATATGAGTGGAAGTGGGTGAACTACTGCTTCGAGCAGGCCAGAGATGCTGGGGCCGCGACGGCCGAGTCAGCTCTTCTGACGAAGGAAGGCCAATGTGTGGATGTTCAGATAAACGCCGTGATCGTGCCTGACCCAAGCGGGCGCCTCGTCAAGATCAGGGTCTTCATGAGCGATATTGCGCGAGTAAGGCAGCTTGAGGAACAGCTTTTGCAGTCGCAGAAGATGGCGTGCATCGGAGCGCTCGCGGCGGACATTGCACACGACTTCAACAACATCCTGGGCACGATTCTCCTAGCTGCCCAAATGATCAACATGGAGGTCGGGACAGACTGCGTGCTCAAGAGGCAGGCGCAGAGCATTCAGAGCAGCGCGGAGCTCGGCGCGGAGCTCGC
Source organism: uncultured bacterium (assembly GCA_965372715.1). GTDB lineage: Bacteria > B130-G9 > B130-G9 > B130-G9 > B130-G9 > CAYZPW01. Next base: position 1,368 of record CBDVDH010000016.1, read on the forward strand.
GAGCCAGCTGCTGTCGTTCGCGGGGGCCGATCGGTGCGAATCAGAGACTGTCGAACCCAATAGCCTCGTCAGGGAGATCGTGAGCCTGTCGAGGCCGTCCATCGACAATTCTATATCAATAGAGCTTAAGCTTGACCCTAATGTCCGGCGCATTCTCGCCGACCGCAATCAGATAGCGCAAGTAGTGCTGAACCTGGCGTTGAACGCCAGGGACGCCATGCCGAAGGGGGGCACGCTCACATTTGCGACGGAGAACATCCAAGTAAGGGATGACGAGTTGTGCAGGAAGGTCGGCATCCAGAAAGGAGAATACGTTCGTATCTCGGTCACCGATACCGGTTCTGGAGTCAATGAGAGGGTCTTGGCTAAGATCTTCGATCCTTTTTTCACAACGAAGGACGCTAAACGAGGCACAGGTCTTGGGCTCTCAGTCGCTCGCCGGATTATCGAGAAGCATAATGGCGGCATTGAGGTCCGATCTGAGCCGAACGAGGGTGCCAGCTTCTTTCTATATGTCCCATCGTCGCACGAGCCGGAGACGGTCGAGACGGACGACGATGACCTCGAGACGCTTTGCGGGACAGAGCATATCCTCGTCGTTGAGGACAGGGATCAGGTTCGGGAGTCAGTTTCACAGATGCTGAGACTTTGGGGATACACGGTTACAAACGCGCCTGATGGCCCTTCGGCGATCGAGGTTTACCAGCAACATAATAGCGAAATAGACGCGGTATTCATGGACCTTCAGATGCCCGGGATGGACGGGATTGAGACCCACGAGAAGCTCAAAGAGATCAACGATTCTGTTCTGGTGGTGCTCACCTCAGGCTACGGACATGAGAAACTCGTGGCCAAGGCGTCGAGGCAGGGCGTCGCAGGGTTCATCAAGAAGCCCTACAAGATAGAACAGTTCCTGTTGCTACTGAGGGAGCTATTAGACAAAGGAAGACCACCGGCCGCCACGCCTCGGAGCTCGTGACAAGCGACCGAGCTTCCTCATTGGGAAGAGTGTTTTTCTTGGCTCGTTACCTGCGCAAGTTGCCGCGGGCGAGGGAGATAAATACGCCTGCTGCGCAGAGGGACGCGAAGATGGCGAAGGCGGTTCGCGTGGCGATGAGGAAGCTTGCGTAGTGCTCCGGAGACAACTGGACTTTCCCGGTGTGAATTGAGAGCAGGAGCATGACGATACCCATCGAAAGGTTCATTCCGATGATGATCATCGTGCTGTGCGTGGCTGAGGCGATGCTGTATGAGCGTTTGCTGACGGAGCCCATGATGGCGTTCGTGTTGGGGGACGCAAAGAGCGCGAGGCCGAAACCGAGCAGGGCGAGGCTGCAGATGACGTATCCAAGCGATGTGGCGCCATCGAGGAAGGCCAGCAGGAGAAGCGCCAGGGCGGCGGCGGCCATTCCGGCCGAGGCAATGAACCGGGGTTGCGTCTTCTTGTCGGAGAGTCTTCCTGCGAGCGGCGAAATAGCGGCCTGGACGGCCGGTTGTGCGAGCAAGACAAGACCCGCCCAAAGAGGACTCAGCCCCTTTATTTCCTGAAGATAGAAGCTCAGAAGAAAGCCCTTGGCGGCAATGGAGCAATACACTATGAGAGCTGAGACGGCTGAAAGGGCAAACACCCTGTTGGCGCTGAAGAGACGAACGTCCAGAATCGGATTCTTGCTCTTCGATTGAAACCAGACAAATACCGCCATGCCCAAGACGCCGGCCGCGAGATACCATGTCCCCTTGCTGTCGGCGAGGTTCAAGATGCCGTATATGATTGCGAAGACCGAGACGCTACAGATGACGGCGCCCGCCACGTCGAACTTCTCGCCCCTAGCTCCTGCCCATTCGCCTTTTAGTCTCCACGTTAAAAGCGCGACGATGACAAGTCCGAGTGCCATGTTGACGAGAAAGATGCTCCGCCAGCCGAACTGCTGGGTCATAAATCCGCCCAAGGACGGACCGGTGGAGACTCCCAGATAGACAAAAGCGACCCTTATGCCCAGCGCTCTACCGCGGTCCCCGGAAGGGAACACTGAGATCAGGATTGCGACGGCCGTGCCAAACACCATCGAAGAGCCGAATCCCTGCAAGCATCTGGCAGCTATGAGCATGCGGGTCGAGGAGGAGATGGCGCAGAGGAGTGATGCGGCGGTGTAGATCGAGATGCCGATTCTCATCACTTTCTTCCTGCCATACATGTCGGCGATCCTACCGAAAGGCAGAAGGAACACCGCGGCGGTGAGGAGATACGCGGTTCTTATCCAGCCCAGAAGAATCGTGTCGCTCTGAAACTCACGCCCAATTGTCGGCAGCGATATGTTGACTGACGAGCTGACAAACGGGATAAGGAACCCGGAGATGACCGCTATAAGAAGCGCCGCTGTTTGAACTGATCTGTCGCTCGCCTCTTGCGAAGCCGTCGATTCCTGAATCTGAGCGGCCCTCATACTAGGGTATTGAACAGCTGGCCCGTCGCGTAGTTACGGGCAATGTTACGTGGTATGAGAATATCGCCCGTGCCACCTTGCGAAAAGGGCATCTCTAAGCGCGCAGTCTGCCACGGGCCAACGAGGCAAAGATGCCAAGAGTGCAGAGCCCGGCGAAGACAGTGAATGACACTCTGAGGACGGTCAGGAATTGACCCTGGTTCTCGGCTATCAGCTCGGCTTCCCCGACGTAAACTCCGATCAAGAGCATCACGATGCCCATGCTGAGCGTCATCCCAACGAGGCGGAACGTGCTGACTGTCGCGGAGGCGAAACCATAGAGCTTTCTATCGACAGAGCTCATCACTGCGTTCGTGTTTGGGGATGAAAAAAGTGCGAACCCGATCCCGAGAAGGACTAGGACCGCGCGAATGTAAAAGAGCGAGGTTACATCATCCAAGAATGCCAAGAGGATAAGCCCGATAGCGGTCAGGAACATGCCGACCGAGGCGACTATTCGCGGCTCAACTCTATCGGAAAGCCTTCCCGCAAAGGGCGAAATGAGCGCCTGAGTTATGGGCTGCCACAACATGACGAGGCCGGCGTCCTGCGGGCTAAGGCCTTTGATCACCTGCAAGTAAAGGCTGAGCAGAAACACCGTCGCGGCCGTCGCGCTGTAGTTGATGAGCGCAGCGACGTTGGACAGGGCGAAGACCCGGTTTCCAGCGAAGAGCCTAACATTGAGGACGGGACTTTCCTGCCTCATTTCGAAGGCGATAAACGCTATCAGCCCGACCACCCCAGCTCCGAAGAGCCATGGGCCGAGCGCCTCGGACAGGTGCGAGAAACCGTATATGGTCGCGACGAGGACCAGGCTATAAATTATTGAGCCCGTAAGGTCGAACCTCTCTCCTTCCGCGCCGGCCCACTCGCCTTTCAGCCTTGCGTATATGACAACAATGACCAAGGCGCCGAGCGCGACACTAACGGCGAAGATGCTCCGCCAGCCCAACTGTTGCGTCATTAGCCCGCCGATGGACGGGCCGGCCGAAAGACCCAGATAAACCGATGCGATAGTTATCCCCAGTGCCTTGCCTCGTTCGTTGTCTGGGAAGACCGAGACCAGAATGGCGAGAGACGGCGCAAAGAACATCGCGGCGCCGATGCCTTGCAGGCAGCGAGACGCTGTCAGGAACGAGGCGGAGCGGGCGATGATGCAGAGGAATGAGGCGATTACGTAGATGAACATGCCGCATTTGAGAAGTCGCTTTCGACCGTAGATGTCGGAGAAACGACCGAAGGGCACGAGGAACATTGCCGAGGCGAGAAGGTATGAAGTCGTGATCCACCCCAGCATCAGAGCGTTGCACCCAAACTCCTCGCCAATAGTTGGCAGCGCTACGTTGACGGCCGAGCTCACGAACGGGATCAAGAACGAGGATATGATCGCGATCAGAAGCGCGGCTCTTCCGGTCGGTTTGTCGGTCATCTACTCGACATTGTGTTCTGATGCGTGAATCGGAACGGTCAACAGAATATATAAGGGCAGGCGCGGGGGCCTGCCCCTACGTGTTTTTTTCACCGCTCAGCAAAGGCTACTGCCGAACGGGTAGCCTGGTCGGGCGGATGGGCTTTGGCCCTTTCTCGCTCTGACCTTTTGGCCTGTATCCCCCCCTCGGGGAAAGCAATTACTTGCCGCCCTCGGCGATCCTGAAGCCGCGAAAATAGAATGGCCTCTTCTCGGTGCAGCTGTGGTGCGGTTCGAGCGAGAAGCTTGCTGGATTGAAATCGCCAGGATTGGGCACATTCGCGATCCGTGTATCGTCGATATAGGCCTTTATCGACCGTGGGCTGACCATGAGCCTCAAGCGATGGACCCCCTTGGCCTGAAAGGACTTCATATCTTTGCGACCGAGGCTCTTGCCTCTTAGTTGGAAGCTTGCCCCGTAGTTGTAGTAATAAAGATGTGCTAGCGAACGGTTATCAATGTCGAAAAGCCGTAGAGTCAAATAAGGCCAGTTACGAGCGTCATTCGGCTTGTATATCTCGAGCTCCATCGTGTATTTCTCTGGGAACTTGATCTTGCCGCTCTTCGGTATCAGTTTCCCGTTTGTGGTTGCCATAATCCATTTCTCGCCGCCGATATCAACCACCTCGAAATTGCCGCGGTCCAGCTTGTTGTTGAACGGGAACTCGCCGATCTCGTCCTCGCTCAAGTCGTCGGTCCAAAGCGTCTTCTGGCCGGATACGAAATCGCAGTCCATCTTGCTGATCGTCTTACTGGGAGCAGGCGTCGGCTTGGCTGGTTCCTCCTTCTTGGCCGGAGGTTCTTTCGCTGGCTGCGACGCGGGCTGAGTAGTCGTCTGCGTCTGGGACTCAGATTGCCCGTATTCCTGGGTGTATTTGCCCTTGCCCTTATAGCGATAGTAGCTACTGGGGAGCTTGTTTCCGATCTCCTCGACTAAGTTGTTAATGCAGACGCGAATCGCCTTCTCCATAGGACTGTTGGAATAGACGCCAAGACCGCCGCGCAGGACGCCGTCTCTGCCCCAGCCGCCGCCGTGGCCGCCAACGCCCCAGCTGGTCGATTTGCCCTCGACGTTGCTCGCGAAGATTACACGCCGCTGTCTAATGTCGATGAGCTTCAGGTCGAGGCCCATGATCGCTTTCTTGAGTTTCAGGTTCGTCCCGCCCCAGAGTTTGTTCTTCCAGCTCGTGCCGCCGAGGCCGATCTTGCCGCCCCTTGCGTCCGGCTCGAACATCGTAACGGAACCCGTGATAAGCACGTCGGCGCCCTCCATGAGACCGGCCTCGGCGCCCTTGCCCTCCTCGACCGCGCCGCCCTGCGCAAAGCGGATCTCGTCCATGATCTCGCCCAGGTCCTCGCCGCTTGCGAGCACAATAAACCTGGGGTTGTTGGTCAGGGCCGTCGAAAGCATCTCGCCAAAGCTGCCTGCCATGCGTGCCGAGCATCTGTTGGCCTTCGTCTTGATCCGGCCAACGCTTATGCGCGCCTTGTTGCCCTGATACGTGAGCTTGTCCTCTATCGTCTCGGCCAAGATGGTGTTGGCCAAGAGTACCAGAACCGCCAGTACGATAATCACTCTTCTCATCTCAGTTCTCCTTGCTGTTTTCAGATGATTTGATCTTCGCTATCGCCGCATCACGAGCGGCAGCCGCTTCTTTGACTTGCTCATCGCGGTGATTTGTAATCTCCTTAACCTGGGAGTTGTACTCGGCAACTGGAAGACGGGGGACAGTCTGTCGCCGAGCCTTAAGCTCCCGCCACCGCTCCTGCCATCGATCATAAGCCTCTTTGCGAGCAAGCGAGAACTGATTATGGGCAGCCATAATCTCCTTGCGCCGCGCGGTACTGCTCTCAAAACGCATCTCAATAGCCTTTTGCGTGTCCACCTTGCGCTGTCTAAGAACTTCCTGTCGTTCGCTATCCGCCTTTGCGACAATAGCTTCGGGTGTCCCTGAAGCCTCGAATATCTTCGTGACCCGCAGCTCCTCTTGTCGGCGCTGCTCCATATATCGCTGCTTGTTTTGCTCGGCCTTCAATACCCGTTCCTCGTCAAACAGATCATACCCATGACCGAGAGCATCCAGATAGTCCTCGAAAGTCGGCGGCGGATCGAGGTCCTTTTGTGTTATACCGATGCTCTTCATTGTATAATCGCGACCGTCTAGTAGGGGATTGCGATGAGATTGATCCTTACCAGCACGCCTAACACCGTTCGTAAACCGAGGCATCCCGGCCTTATACATCAGAGGCACCGTCCCCCAGTTTGAAAGACATCTACGCCTCCAGTCATAATAGTGATGAGCAGGGCGGAGACAACAGGGAAGTGTCTGTATCGCCAGATATCGGGCATAATCATGTCTGCCACCGAACTGCGCGAAGTGGTGGCGAAACTGATCCCACTGCAACGAGGAATCGCCGCTATCCAGAGTATCATCATCTCCAAGTCCCCATCCCTTCGCGCCCAGCTGCTTTTCTTTCTGGTCTCTCCAGTCTTGTTGATCGATGTAATAGAAGAAGGCTTGCGGTTTTTGGGTCTTTGGATCATACGGAGGAGTCGGAGGGTAGCCGCCACTTATCGTCGTTCTGTCCCCAACGGCTGGCCAGCTAAGATAAACTTTGGGATAGGTCTTTTCCCCCACCTGCTCCTGTTCGGCGCGACTCAAGCACCAGCCGATTACCTCAGCTAGATGCCTCTCCTTACCGGCGATTGGACGGAGCATGGCAAATGCGACCGTTTCGGTGCGCTCCGCAGAGTGGATGCTAGGCGGTCGGCTCTTGTTACTATCATCCTGAGTCATATAAGACTTCGGCGGAAAGTAGATGACCAGCTTTGGAATAGGATTGCCAACAACCTCCGTCACAAGACCCCAAATCTCCACTTTGAGACCAGTCCGGGGATCAGATGACGATCGAGCGGCCTCCTGCTTAATGAACCGCACCCAGTCTAATTCCACCCCAATCTGTTCCGCCCAGAGCCTCAGTGCTGGAAGCAAACACAACAAGACCGCCACAATCGCTGATCTACGCATCGTTACTCCCTCCGATACAGTGTGTGAGTAAATACCGTCAATCACATCCACAATGAGAATACAAAAGCTTCTGCTTCGAGGCAAATGGGATCTTGCGGTCGTCGGCATCGCTCAGATTGGCAGGCGACCATAGGAATGGGGCTTCACCACAGAGACACAGAGACACAGAGAAGTCAGAGGGCCTAGGTCCGGAAGTGATCTGCTTTGAAAGGCAGAACACTAGCTGGGCGAGCAAGCGTCCCCATATCTGCCCAGTTTTCTCTGTGTCTCTGTGTCTCTGTGGTGAAATACAACGAAGGTATTACCGGCGGTCGGCAGGCTTGCGCCACTCCGCGTGTCACTATTCTTGTTGAGGCCCAATGCTGGGTCAGGACACGCACGACGAAGTCCCGGTCGTCCCCATTCAAGGGCCGAATCTCAAGGTCCACAACTCCTCAACTCCCAATCGCACATTCCTCCAAATGCATTGCCTTTTACTGGGGATCCTGCTCTTGCTTCCCCTGCCTTTGGCTCAAGAGCGCCCGGATGTTGGGCATGGCCTTCTTCGCCGCCTCGACCCCTGCATCAATACATTTCTCTGCATCTTTGAAATCGAGCATCCACTGTTGGCCGACGTCAGGTGTTATGAGAACGTCCGCAAGTCTCGCCTCGGTGTCCGCCATTCTGTTGCCCATAAGGTTGATAGTTTGGATGATCAATTCAACCGCGTTCGAAATTTGGACGCCTTGTGTCTTCGCTGTAACATTGACTGCGATGACTACGTCCGCGCCGAGCTTTCTGGCAATAGTGACAGGCAGCTTGTCAAGGACACCTCCATCCACGAGAAGCTTGCCATTCACCCTCATTGGTACCATGAGGCCGGGAAACGAGCAGCTGGCTCTGACCGCGCGAGCAACGTCGCCACGTGCTATCACTATCTCCTCCCCAGCCTCCACATCCGTGCAAATAACGGCAAATGGCGTTTCAAGCTGGGCGAATCGACGGCGTCCGGCGTGCTTGACGATAAAAGACTCGACCTTGCTTCCATCGATCACACCGTTCTTAGATAGCACATAATCGAAAACGTCTTTTCTTCCACAGGTCACCCCGATCTGCTGGAGCTTATCTTGCGCAATTCCCGAACAGAACAACGCGCCTATAATAGAGCCGGCCGAACAGCCTACAACTAGGTCAATGGGGATGCGTTCTTGCCTCAGAACCTTCAGAACACCGATGTGCGCGATGCCTCTCGTGCCCCCACTACCCAGGACCAGCGCCACGCGTGGGCGGCCCAAATCCGCTACCGACATGTTGAGTCCCTCCTTTTCTGGGATTGCAAGAGATGAAGGTGAAAGAAGTCCTGGCGTCGTCAGAACAAGTTCTGTTCCCCTCCTGGGAACAGAACGCGCAGCCCGACCCGTGGCGCACCCCAAGCACAAGGCAAGAAGCAGTGTGACTACCAGAATGGCCGATGTGCTCGTTTGAAGCCAACGTCTCCCGCTTGCATCCGAGGCTCCGCCCAAGCCTGGTGCTGCTAGTGTGACTTGGCAACCGTCATCACGATCGTAGGCGAGCTTCGTCATTCCGTTCGTCTCTAACATAGAGGGGACTTAACCGACTCGGTTGTTGGCACTTGTGGCCTGGCTCCGTCCCTTGCAGCCACGTTCCCACCATAGCTCCTACTCAGGCATCCGCGCCCACAACTGATCTGCACGGCGCGTAGTCCACAAGAAACTCAGAGCCGATGGCCCAATGCTGGAAAAACGGTAGCCCTCCTCGAATCGACTTGGTCTCAACTACTCATCTCGCACGTCAATATGGCAAACAACAGTGCGTTTGATCAAGTGGAATTCGACAGCGTTTCGCCTGGCCCGTTTGCGACGAGCCTCTTGCGTTCAGACTTTGTCCGAGCCGTTAATTGCTGATTGCCTCGCCCGGGGCTCCACGCCAGGCCTAGTGGCAGCTGGACTTATCGACACTATGGAGCGAACGAGAAGACGTCCTCGTTTACGCTGAAGTCCCAGTCAGACTCTATCTAACCTGCTGCTGAGCTTCCCTGACAGAAGCATCGCGCCCTGCGCTTGCGGCTCGAGCCGAGACCTGCGCTTCTTGCGTTTTTCCGCATACATGAGCTCGTCGGCCCTGCGCAGAAGCTCCTTGATGGAACACCTCGACTTGCAGTCGTAGGCCGCAACACCGACGCTCATCCCAAGCTCGTAGCGGCGGTCTTCGCGTGCGTTATGAACTTTGAGCGTTTCCGCTATCCGTTCCACCAAAAATGGGACCTCGGGGGAAACGTCAATCGCAAGCACGGTGAACTCGTCGCCGCCGAGGCGCGCGATTATGTCCGAGTCACGGAAGGTCTCCCGCAAGACGTCCGCCGCCTCAATGAGCGCCTGGTCCCCGACGTTGTGGCCGAGGTTGTCGTTTATCCACTTCATATCGTCTAGGTCAATAAAGACAAGCCTAATGCCCTCCTGGGTGCGGTCGGCGACCTTGAGCTGCTGCTCGGCAAGCGTCAAAAAGCCGCGCCGATTCTTGAGGCCAGTCAGCTGATCGACCAGCGACATCTCCTGCACCTCCTGTAGTGCCAGCTCAAGCCGTTCCTCGGCTCGCTTGCGTTCGGTAATGTCGTTGCCGATGCAGAGCACCTCCACTAAGTTCCCCCGGTCATCGTAAATGGCCTTGTTGGTCCACAAAATCCATACCCGCGAGCCATCCTTGCAGGTGTTCTCGTTCTCGTTGTTGACATATCGCTCCGGGTTCTTGCCCATGTCCTCAATCATTGCTGCGAGATCGCGGCCTGACAAGTCCGTCTCGGGGACTATCCGGCCGACCACGTTGTGACCGACGAGTTCATCCTCTTCGTATCCGAAGAACTCGAGCCCGAACCTGTTGAAGTAAGTGATAACGCCTGTGGGGGCCATACGCATGATTATGCTGTTGGCGTTCTCGACCAACTTACAATACCTATCCTCGGATTCATGGAGAGCGGTTTCCGCCTCTTGTCGGCTGTGGACCATCCTCTCTGCATACGCGCTAAAGCCAACGATCAGACTTACGGCGAGGCAGCGCATCCAAAGCTCATTGATGTTCAAGGGGAAGAGATGGGCGGCAAGAGGGCCCTCATAGAAAAAGTATGTATCAAGAAGCGATTCAACAACCCAATAAATCGCCGAGAGCCACAGTCCAGTTATTAACATCTGCTTCCCTTGTATGCGTTCACTAGCCACACGGCCCGGCCAATTTGCAGCGCATAGCCTTCAGGTTCAGAACCCTACGGCCGCCGAATGCCCGGCGGATGACGACCCAGCGTAGATGTCGCCCAGGTGTCCACGACTTGACTTACACGGGCTAGTATCGAAAAAGGGCAGCAATTTGTTTAAGCGGAACTCGGCATTCGAAGCGCCGCTCGTTTGTGACGCTTAAGCCAGCTGATCTGACTGAACGGAAACCGGACGTATCTGTCGCAATCGACGGGGACGGGCAGTAAGTGGTTCGGGGCCAGCCGGACACGGAGGGTCACTTGAAAGGTAGGATATCGACCGGCAGGCCAACCCTCATGAAGAATCTGGCGAAGGCCTGGGACAAATGCTCTCTGTAGGGTGGGAGGAGACGCAGACGATCTCCGCGGCTTCTGACAAGTTGCGTGAGGAGTTCATAAGGAATGCCATATATATTGTGGAAATCCACGACAAGAATCTTCGTTTCGAAACCCTGTAGATCGCACTTGCTCAGCATGTGGTAACCGGGGGAGTAGCCACGCCTAATGCTTTCCTTGCCCTCTGCTTTCTTGAAGAAGCCACCCTCCCGGTTCGCAAGCTCTGCAAGAGGCCAGAAAGGTGAAACCAAGACTACGTCCACCTTTGGATGTTGAGGATCGATGTCACAAGACTGACTGAGAATAACAACATTGTGGGATGTTTCCTTGAATAGCGGGGACCTGTTGCTGTCCTCGACAATAGGTTCGTATATCGGGCAATCATTCACGATGTCTCCCTGTTCGATAGGATCGTGAGAACCTACCACCACAAACCAGGGGTAATCATCCCTATCAGGGGAGCTGGCCTGCTTCACTATAGACCATAATCCTCGGGTTCAATGGGTCGAGGTCTGGCCTTCACCCGAATCACTCCCCTTGCCCGGATTATTCTGGTTCTCTTGGGAGGTATCCGAACTACGAGCTCGTGTGGCTCATATCTGACCATTTCGGCTAGAATAGCTTCATCCGAGATCTCTCCTGGCACATCCCATTCATTCTGCCTCAGAGTAAGCGGCACGGATGCAGTTTGTTCAGTCCTCGATAGCTCCGACACCAAACCGAGCACTGAGTCTCGGACCCCATTTCCCGCCTCATAGTCCCCACAATGCGGGGATCTAGGGGCGAGCCTGGAGAACCAGCCTTGGCCATCGATAGCGGAACTCGTATCACCGGGGGCAAAGGGGAACGGATGGGGATCATAACAGTAACCTGCAATTGTGACTGATTCTTGAGTCATTTGAACCTCTCCATCAACTCGCCCTCAATCATCTTGAAAAACACCTTATGAATCAGTTCATCCGCGTCATTCGCCCAGTTAGCGATCTCCCCTACATCCTGCGGGATATCTTGGCCAATGGTCTCAACAACCGTTTCCCAAGTGAGAAGGTCCTTGTTGTTCCTCCTGCCTCGGGCGAATCGCAAGCGTAACTGCCCGGCTGGCTTCTCAGAAGCAAAGAAAAAAGTTGAATCCAATGCTGTGGGTGATGCTGAAACTCCGGTGCCCTCGAATAGTGAGCTCTTCGGTCTCAGGTCAGTCTTGAGAGTCCGCGAGATGTAATCCGATATATTCTCGGCCTGATAATCAAAATCCACGGCGTCGATATAGCGTAGCATTAGGCGATTGAATTTCGGTTTCTGGCCTTCAGCATAAATGCTCAAGAGCGTCTGCACGAGGGTATGAATACTTCGGTGGAAAATATCCCTTTTGAATCCCTCCTTTACTTGATTCATAGTGACAATCCCCGGCCCTACTTGGACCAGCGGCCACTCATTCTCGCCTCTTCGGAAACGATGCTGAATCATGTGAGCAGCAACCTCGGCCGGCACTTGGGCTGGGGGTAACGGCTCATGAAATGGGTAGTCATCGCGGAGCTTCTCGAAAATCCTGCCAGCGAGTATCCCATAATACGGCTCGACCGACGCGCCTTCTTCCCGAAGTTGCCAGTGCAGCTCGAATATAGCCTCCACCAACGGTGGATTACTAAGAATTGGATAGTCCACAGCCTCTTATCCTTCTGTAAAAAAGGTGGTAGTAATCATCTGCATAACAGATTGCCCGACCGCCGCGTTTCATTCAAGGCGCAATTCCGGCCCGAGCCGACACAAGACAAACTCACGAAAATGCGTGTCCCCTCCGGCGCCATTTCTTACATTCATAAGCTGTTGACAGCGATTCCCTGACAAACCCAACAGGATTGCGAAATGAAGGGCGGCACGAAACGAGGAGAACATCTTGCGCATTCTACTGAATCTTCGGGACAGTGAGGCTGCCGTTCAGCAGAAAGAGGAGCTGGGCATTGGGGCCGGCGAGGCGCAGGGCGTTGTCTATGGCCTGCTGGAGGAATGAGTATGGCTCCATGAAGACCCCTCGGAGGACGTATGGGTCAAGGTCAGTAACCGCGAGGAGCTTTGCGTGAAGCGCCGCCCGGGCGAGGCGCCCGGCCTTGTGGCACCCGAATCCCCGGTTGGCGCGGACGTGTTCTAGCACCCGTGCGGGGTCACCACAGCGCCGTATGGGTTCCATGTATGAGTCCTCGCCGACACCGCCCCAACACTTGGACACAAGGATCAGGATGCCCCCCTTCTTCAAAGCCAGCAATCCATGCTCAAGCGTTTTCTGAAGTTGGTAGAGGTCGCGGTCGAGTGGGTGCTGGGCCACCGACACGACAGCGTCGGCACGATCCCGTATGGGCACAACATAGATGTCATCCGCCCTTTTGGTCGCCGCCATAAACGAGGCGCTGAGGTCTCCCGCGGTTGCAGCATAGACCTTCCCGGCACGATCGAGCACGAGATTGACCGAGAATATCGGCTTGTCCCCTAAGAGAGCGACGCCCTCGACCATATCCTCGTGGACGGGATTGCCGGCGAGGGCAAGCGGTTTGACGCCCGGCAGAAGGGCGAGGCTGTGGTTCTGCTCGATCGTCTCGAAGGCAGAAAGCCCCGGCAAAAGCGACTTGCGGCCACCTGTATAGCCGGCGAAGTAGTGCGGCTCGACCGAACTGAGAACCACGAGCCTGTCCGCGTCAAGAACAATCCGGTTGAAAGAAACGCTTGTGCCTCGGCTGGTCACGCCCACCCTTTGCATCTCTGTCATGCTGCGGCAGTCGTGGACGAATGTGCTGCTGGCCACGCTTTGACTGAGGTCCCCAAATACCCAGGTCATCTCTTCCCGTGTGGGGTGACCGTGGGCGCCGGTCGCCACCGCGAAGTAGAGATCGGCCCCGCTAGCGATCTCGAGCATTAGAGGGAGTACCCGCGCGGTGGGCGTCTGCCTCGTCGCGTCGTTCACAACGACGAGGGTCTCATCTCCAGGATGGGAGACGAAATCCACGAAGGACTCCGAGTTGATGGGTTCGCGCAGCGCGGCGCGAACCGTGTCGAGTTCATCCAGAATAGGGACGGGATTGGGCCTTATCACCCCTGCCAGGTTCGCCTCGGGAACCCGCACGGTTACGCTGTCCTCTCCATACGGGACATCTATCGCGACCAGGTTCTTACTCGCCATGGTGCAGCGCTATATCACACGCGGTGGGTAAAAGCAAAATGGGGGACACCGGTGAGGCGCCCCCCATGAACAGCAAGGGAACGCTACGCCATGTTCTGTATTAACGCCGAGGCGTATTCCGACGTCTTGAGTTTGGTCGCGCCTTCCATCAGCCGATGTAGGTCATAAGTGACCCGTTTCTGCTGGATGGTCTTTGCTATCGCGGCATAGACCAGCTGAGCAGCTTCGTCCCATTCGAGGTGCTCGAGCATCATGACGCCAGAGAGGATGACCGAGGTCGGATTGACCATATCCTTATTAGCGTATTTTGGCGCGGTGCCATGCGTCGCCTCAAAGAGCGCGATCTCGTCGCCGATGTTGGCACCTGGCGCCATGCCGAGGCCGCCAACCTGAGCGGCGCAGGCGTCGGAGAGGTAGTCGCCGTTGAGGTTGGGAAGCGCAACGACTTCGTATTCGTCGGTGCGCGTCAGGACCTGCTGGAGCATGCTATCAGCGATCCTGTCCTTGATGACGATCTTGTCCTCGGGCTGCTTACCGTCGTATTTGTCCCAGAGCTCCTGCTCGGTGATGGTTACGTCACCGAACTCCTCCCTGGCCAGCTCATAGCCCCAATCCTTGAAGGCGCCCTCGGTGAACTTCATTATGTTGCCCTTGTGAACGAGCGTTACGCTCTTGCGGTCACGCTTGATCGCATATTTGATCGCCGCTCGGACGAGGCGCTTGGTGGCGAACACGCTAATTGGCTTTATGCCGATGCCGGAGTCCATTCTGATGTTCTCGCCCATCTCTTTGTTGAGGAAGTCGATGACCTTCTTGACCTCGTCGGTACCTTCCTGCCACTCGATACCCGCATAGACGTCTTCGGTGTTCTCACGGTATATGACGATGTTCATCCGCTCTGGGTGCTTTACAGGGCTCGGGACGCCCTCAAAGTATCTGACGGGTCGGACGCAGCTGTAGAGCTCCATGACCTGCCGCATCGTGACGTTGAGGCTCCTGTAACCGCCGCCCACCGGTGTGGTCAAGGGCCCTTTGAGAGCAACGAGAAAGTGGCTGATAGCGTTGATCGTGTCCTGGGGAAGCACCTCACCGTATTTGGCCTGGGCGCTATCGCCAGCATAGACATCGAACCACACGATCCGTTTCTTGCCCCCGTAGGCCTTATGAACGGCGCCATCCAGCACGCGGCGTGTCGCCCTCATGATGTCGGGACCTATTCCATCACCCTCAATGACCGGGATGATAGGATTATCAGGAACGACAAGCCTGCCGCCCTCAACAGTGATCCTCACCCCGTCTGTCGGCGGAGCTATCTTGTCAAATTGCACAGTCAATCTCCTCTTTCCTCTCACAAGGAGTTAGCCAAGGTTGAAATCGCCATATTTGCCAATGTGATTCAGAAGCCCGCCGTCCTCAAGTATCTTCTGCATGACCTTCGGCAGCGAAGCAAAAGGAATCTCCTTTTTCTTAGTCAAGTTGTGAACGACGCCCGCGTCAAGATCAACCTCGAGCTCGTCACCGGTATCTATCCTGTCAGTGTTGCAGATTATCACCGGCAGACCGACATTGATAGCGTTTCTGTAGAATATCCTCGCGAACGATTTGGCCAGAACGGCGCTTACCCCGGCCATCTTTATGATAGTTGGCGCGTGCTCGCGGCTCGAGCCCAGGCCGAAGTTGCCTCCGCCGACCACGAAATCGCCCTTGCTCATCTTGCTGGCGAACTCGGGGTCTGCGTCCTCCAGAACGTGCTTTGCCAGCTCCGGTAGATTGGAGCGCAGGTGAAAAAGCCGCCCCGGGGCGATGTGGTCGGTGCTGATGTCGTCCCCGAATTTCCAGGCCTTGCCTCTCATCTTCTCCATCATATCACCTCCCGAGGATCGGTTATCTTCCCAGTCAAGGCCGTCGCCGCGGCCGTTGCGGGGGAAGCCAGGTAAATGAAGCCCTTGGGATTGCCCATCCGGCCCAGGAAGTTGCGGTTTTGCGTGGTCAGGCACGCCTCGCCGTCGCCGAGAACGCCTTGGTGAACGCCAACACACGGCCCACAGCCTGGCGGCAGAATCAAGGCGCCAGCATCGATCAAGGTCTGAAGCGTCCCATCCTTGAGGGCCGCGGTCAGGATGCTCCTGGACGCTGGAGCAACCAACAGTCTAGTATCCTTGTCGCGCTTTTTGCCCTTCAGAATGGACGCCGCCACTTGAAGGTCCTCAAGGCGCCCGTTAGTGCAGGTCCCGATGACGACTTGGTCGATTTTCACGGGGTCCATCTCCCGTATCTGGTTCATCGTCCTGGTGTTATCGACCGTGTGAGGAAACGAGACCGTCGGCTCCACCGTCGAGACATCTATCTCGATGGTCCTCTCATATTCAGCGTCCGCGTCAGGCGAAATCGACCTGAAAGCATCGCCTCGACCCATCCCCTGCAAATAAGCCTCGGTTACCTCGTCCGATGGAAAAAGCCCAACCTTGGCGCCCGCCTCGACTGCCATATTGGCCACCGTGAGTCGGCCGGACATATTCATCTCCTCAACGGTTCCGCCGGAGTATTCGAGCGCCTTGTAGGTTGCTCCGTCCGCGCCAATCATTCCTATCAGGTGAAGGACCAGGTCCTTGGGATAGACACCATCCCTGAAGTTACCCTCAAGCTGTATCCTAAACGTCTCAGGAACTCTGAACCACGTCTTCCCCAAAGCCATCGCGATAGCGACATCCGTTGAGCCCATCCCTGTCGCAAACGCGCAGAGTGCTCCGCCGGTGCAAGTGTGAGAGTCTGCACCGACGTGAACATCCCCGGGGGCCAAGTATTCCTCTGGTATGATCTGGTGGCAAATCCCGTCACCAACCTCGGACAACACAGCCCCTGTCTTCTTGGCAAAGCGCCTCAGCAAAGCGTGATCGTTTGAGAGCTCTTTGCGCGGAGAAGGCGCCGCGTGATCGAGGAAGAGCACCGTTTTGTCGGGGTGCGCCACTCGTTCCATTTCGATCTTCTGAAGCTGCCGAACCGCGAGCGGGCCTGTGCCGTCCTGCACCAGGCAGACATCAACCGAGGCGATAATGAATTCGCCGGCCCGAACCGCACGTCCTGCGTGCTCAGAAAGGATTTTCTCTGCTAGCGTCCGTCCCATAATCCTATCCTTCTGTCATGCTACTGGCCGTGGTCTTGAAATAGGGAATGCCCCTTCAAAGAGGCACTCCCCGACGTAGTGGTCTTAGACCAACGATGAAAGTCGATTGAAGTCAAGCGATTTCGGCCTGTTGATTGCAGTTCCGATGCCACGGTGCAGGATCAACTGCGAAAGCATTCCCATCACCCTGGATACGCTGAACAGCACGGTGTAATACTCGAACTCGCGGAGCCCGTAGTGGTAGAGCAGCGAGCCTGAGCCGGCGTCAACGTTCGGCCACGGGTTCTTGATCTTGGGGAACTCCTTCAGGACGTTCGGAACGACCTCAAAGACTGTGGCAACCGTCTTGAACACAGGGTCTTCCGGAATGTACTCCTTGCCGAACTCGAGGAACCCGGCGAAGCGTGGATCGGTCGTTCTCAGGACAGCGTGTCCATAGCCCGGAACTACCTTGCCGGCCGCAAGCGTGTCCCTGGTGTGCTTCTCAATCTGCTCCTTCGTGGGAACGCCGTCGAACTTCTCCATCAGTTCCAGTATCCAGTTGAGGCACTCCTGGTTGGCAAGGCCATGAAGCGGGCCAGCCAGCCCGTTTAGCCCAGCGGACACCGCGTAATACGGGTCGGAAAGCGCCGACGAAACGGTGAAACACGTGTAGGCGGATACGTTGCCGCCCTCGTGATCGGAGTGGAAAGTCAGATACAGTCTCATCAGCTTCGTGAAATCGCCCGTTGGGTCGGCGACGCCCAGCATGTTGGCGTAGTTGGCGCCCAGGTCGAGTCCCATCGTCCAGGGGATTATGTCGCCCTTGTCATAGCGAATGCGATAGACCCCCGCGGCGATTGAAGGGACCTTGGCCAGAATGTGAAGCGCATCCTCAAGCGCGGGAATCCAATACTGGTCCTTGGTCATGCCCTCTGAATACATCTTGCGGAACACGCTCTCGCGCTCCAGGACAAGAATGGCGGTGTCCAGCATCGCCATCGGATGGCTGTCCTCGGGCATGGCCGTAAGGACGTCCCAAACGTATTCCGGGACATAGGAACGCTTGTCGAGGTCCTGCTGGAGGGCTTTCTTTGCCTCATCATCCGGGAACTCACCGGTCAAGAGGCAGAAGAATACCTCCTCCGGCCACTTGTCCTTGATTTCGAGCAGCGGATGGCCGCGGATTATCAGGCCCTTGTCAGGCTCGACGAGCGATGTGTCGCACAACAGGCCGTAAACGCCCCGGAGACCTCCCAAAAACTGCGCCACCGTGACCTTTGATATCTCCTTGGCGCCGTGCTCCTTCGCAAACGCCTTGATCTTCTGACGATACTGCGGAATCTGCACGGCCAACTTCTGCTGCAAAGTTGCCATCTTCTCTGTCTCTCCTCTGTTAAAGGTTTAAGCTATTCTTGACGACTGCTGCTTATAGTGTGATTAACGAGTGCTGTCTGTGCCCGAAACTTCTGCGAGCAACCGACAATACCTGAATCACATCTTGATAGTCAACCCCAATCTCGCTGATAGGTTCCCAAGAAGTGAAGCGGGTCGAAACAGATAAGGGATTAGATGCCGCTGGACTTCTGGGGCCATGTTGCGCCGTGTTGGTTCCCCTATTGTCAGACCGCTTGGACGAGGCGGGGCCACCTTTTGTCCCAACAACCTGTAAGCAGAACCAGAATGAGACGAGGCAAATGGGCACGAACCTCCGGTGCGCCTCTCAGAATGGCCTGAAAGTTGCTCGCGACGCCAAACAAGTCTGCATTCTGCTGCTTGGGGGCAATCCGCTTATTTTCACTTGGGCCACACAGTATCAGTCGAACACATAGCTAAAGAGGCGAGCATCTGCCGGGCTTTTTGGGAGGAACTGGCACACTTCTGGCGGCATCTTTCAGCTGTCAAATGGCTGCGGTCCTGCACCATCAGGGCAACGCAACGCAGCGGTCAATCTCATGCATCCCAAGGAGCAGGCGCAGTTGGGTTGCGCTTGGAGGAGATGGGCGCGGGAGCGTCGCAATGGCCTGCGATTCGCCACGAATTAGACCTGAGGTCTGAACAAGGTCTGCCTGCCGAATCGGCAGGCTGGCGGCGCCGGCAATAACCCTTACGCTGACCTCCCCCGGGTCCCCCGCCAGCAGCCAGAGCGGCTCTTGATCCAGACGAACAGTCGCCTCAGTGCCTTGAATCCGAGCTGACAGCTGAAGCTCAACTGGACGACCACTTGCTGTGAACTCCAGCTGCACGGTTGCCTGGGATGCCGGTGTCCTCAGCTGGAGATCGAGCTTGTCAATTAGCATCGAATCAACCTCGGGCTTCAGGCGCAATTGACTCGCACCCGGAGTTGCAGCAACAGCCCGGGCGTGTATCACGTCGGAGGACAGTCGGCTATAAGACTCCAGCCGTTTAAGAACGCGGTCAGCCAGTGCAGGGTCTTGCACAGCCCTTTGACCGTCATACCGGAGTGCTAAGACTGTCTCGTTCGGCAGGATCGCTTTGTGCTGGAAGCTTCTGACCCAGTCCCTAAAAGAAAGTGCTTGCACGCTCTTGCCATATTCGGCGCGGACAGGAATGTTGATCTGCATGGCCGGAGAGAAGGGATCGTCAATCGACATGCTCTCCGGCAAGACTATTAGCATCAAAACATTGTCCGGGATGGTCGGCTGCGCTGCGACGACTGCCCTGGGGATCTGCTCGACGTTCTTAGATTCGGTCAGAAACATCCCGAAGACCTTAAGGAAACCACCAGTATAGAAGCCGATGATCAGCACGAGCACTGCGGCGGATAGAAACCTAAGCGGGGCCATAGAGAGCTTGGGAAGCAAGCTCTTTGTGATCGCGCATCTTGCTCCCATAGCAATCACGGCAACTGTCGCAGCGTAGAATCGATAATGATATTCCAGGTTTTCCCCGAAGAACAGCTCGGCCCAGCCCATGTTCAGAAGCTCGAAGACCCAATAGCCAATCGCAATCACTGTTAACCATTCTAGCAGGACAGCTGGGGGCCGCCGCCTCTTGGGGTCGAGAATGCCGCCTAGACACAAGGAAAGATGACTAAGCAGACCGGCCATACCAAACGAGGCCAGGTAAACACGTCCTGGCTGAACGTAAGACTGAGCGTAGTTGAGAACCGGCGTGATTGCTACCCACAGCAGTAGAAACAATGTGAATCGCCACTTCGCTCTACAGCCAAAACAAAGCAGCAAAACAGCCGCTAAGCAGAGCGCAGGCGACAGCTGTAGTGGCCGGATGATCCCATAGACAATTGGTATCACTTTCTCTGCTGCCGTCGCCGCAGTCAAGCCCTTGGCGGCAGTTAGGTATGCGCCCGCCGCACTGTCCACCGTCACGAACTGATAGGACCTCAACCCCAAATACATGACGGAAATGATCCAAAGAGGTAGATGAGCTCTGATCAGGCGTTTCTTGAGCGCAACATATCCTCCGCCCAGGCCCCAAAGCAGCTCGTATGCAATCAGCATGGGAATGACCAGGATGGTCTCTGGATACGTCAGCAGCCCGGCTAAGTAAGCCATGGAGGCCACAAGGCTCTTGAGCCAGGATGCCTTTTTGCGGAAACTCGGCCCAGCAAGCCAAAGCGTCAACATTAAAAAGAAGACCGAATACAAGTTCTGTGCTGCCATCTGAAAGACCGTTCCAACGTGACTCGTCATAATGGTGAAGATTACTGCGCCAACGGCAGCGGTAAGGGAGCTTTGGGACAAAGCGTCCAGGATTAAGAACGCCAGAACGCAGGTGGCAGCGTAGATCGCAAACCTGATCGCTCGAGGTATCAGAGGGTTGGTCCCGAACAAGTGATGTTGGCCAACTATCAACGCCTGCAGCATGGGCCTGTAGAAGCCGTCTATTTGTGGCTTCAGCAAAGCACCGAACATTGAAACGCCCCAGTCTTGTGGCGTTATCCTGTTCATAGATTCGCCTAAGTAGTACGCGCCAAGCCCGGGGCCGGTTAGCAGCAGCGCGAGCAAAACCAATCCAACAACGAACCAGCGCCTTGCCTTAAGATTCTCGGACAGTTTGTTATCTGGCCAAAGCTGCATCGGCCGCCCTCCAAGCTGGCGATGTTTTGCGGTTCTGCGGGGCACGAATTATCTGTCGCGGCAGAGTCTCGGTTATGGGACAGTGTGTTGTCAAGGTGGATTCGGCGGGGCAGACCTCCCCACTGATGCGTGTTATGCTCTTGCTGGGCCCCGGCCAGCCGCCTCAACAGCCGCTCAAATGCCGGCAGGCCTGCCCACGCAGCACGTCGGGATGCAAATCCAATTGCATTCAATCTACGAAATCCGAGAGGGGAACAGTCTGACGAGGTTGACATTTACGCCGTGGAGGCCTGACGAGGACCCAGTCTGTTCTCCCGGCGAGGCAGGAATCGCCTTCAAGAAGGCAACGTTGGGAAGCGGCGCGCCGGAAGATGAGATGGAGCTGTTTGTCATGGCCGAAGGCCCCGACGGCAGGCTTTGGTTCGCTACCTCTGGCGGCGTAGGCGGATTCAGTCCCGATTACTGATATCGCTCACTGAATTGTCGCGCTCCTCAGCCGGCCGCCCTGCTCCCCGGTATGGCCGCGTTGCCGCTTATACGAACCGAAGCGCCAAAGGCGGGCAGTGTGGGAGCTTCTCGGGAATGCCAGGCTCTTTTCAGGAAACAGGAGGGCACGCCCGATGTAACAAAGTACCCACGGGCCAGCATCCTGCGACTCCCTATGCCACACCGTTAGACTGTAAACTGAATGCACATCCAACCCTGGCGCCGGTTGCAATCGGCTGAGGCGGGGATATTATACCTGAACCTGAATATGTTGGATTTCGGCACACGAGGATGACTACATGACGGCTGCTCAGCAGGCTGATGTGCTTTTTGTGACGTGTAGCTACTCTAGGGAAGAGGCGCGGACGCGGCAGATCATCAAGACATACACGCCGCCACTTGGGCTGGCTTCGCTGGCAGCATACCTGCTCGAGCGCGGCGTTTCCGCCAGAATCGTTGACGCCCTGGCGCTCGAACTCTCGTCCGAGGATGTGCTTGAGCGGATCGCCGCAATCAAACCCAAGGTCATCGGGCTTACGTCAATCACGCCGCTTTTTGAAGCGAACCGCCGGCTCGCGGGGCTGATAAGGTCGCGCTTCCCTGAGGTTCTTATCGTCTTGGGCGGCCATCATGCGGCAACGTTCAAGGAAGAGATTCTGAAAGAGGCGCCGGAATTTGACGTTGTCGTTTATCCTGAGGGCGAGATACCGCTCTTGTCGCTCGTCGAGGCTCTTGCGGCTGCCGATTGGGACAAGGATGCGTTCTTGTCGAATGAGAGGGGTTTATCGGCGATTCCCGGAATAGCGTTTCGGACTAATTCGGGGGGCCCGGTTGTCACCGAGAGGCCTCCTCTCATCACGGACCTGGATACGCTTCCGTTCCCCGCGCGGCATCTGCTGCCCATGGAGAGGTATGTGCCTCTTCCCCACCAGTACAGCCGTCTCCCGGCGATCCACGTGATGGGGAGCAGGGGCTGCCCTTACAGCTGCGCATACTGCAACAACACCGCGGTCATGGGCACTAAGCTGCGGCTCAGGACGCCGGAGAACATCGTCAAAGAAATCGACGAGGTCAAGCGCGGCTATGGCGCAAGGGAGATATTCTTCTGGGACGACACGATTACGGCCAATAAAAAATGGCTGCACGAGCTCTGCGACATTCTGATCGCCGAGAAAATGGACGTCACCTGGTCCGCGGCTACAAGGGTTGATATCGTCGATCCCGATATGCTAGCGATGATGAGGCGTTCCGGGTGTTGGCGGCTTTTCTATGGCGTCGAGTCAGGTGTTCAGGAGCTTTTGGACCTTCTCGATAAGAACACGACTCTCAGGCAGGCTAAAGACGCTGTCAGATGGACCAACGACGCGGGCATTGAGACAACGGCTTCGTTCATGATCGCTCTTCCTTCAGAGACGCCTGAGTTGGCGAGGGAGACGATCAGATTCGCCCTTGAGATAAAGCCCACTTACGCGGACTTCCACGTTACGACCCCGTTCCCCGGAACCAAGATCTTCAAGGAGGCCCACAAATACGGAAGACTGAACATGGACTTCTCCCGCTACGACTGCTATGAACCCGTCTTCGTGCCGTTTGGCTACCGCGACGAAGAAGAGATCCGAAAGATGCTCTCGCTTGCCAAGCGCTCATTCTACTTCAGGCCATCATACGCGCTTAAGAAACTCGCGAAGGTCCGGTCATTCGGCGATATTCATCGGATTTGGAGGGGATTTGTGACGCTGCTGGCGTTCCTTTCCAGAAGTAAGCGATTTCAGAGGCGCCCCGATTGAGACGAGGCTATATGCTCGACAATCACGCCGCAAGGGCTGCCTATCACTTGACGAAGGCTGTGCTTACGAGGCGCCAGCCGGTTTACGTCATCTATGAAGTGACTGACCGCTGCAACCTAAGGTGCAGGATGTGCAGCGTCTGGCGGCGCGCCAATAGGGCGGATGAGCTTAATCTTAGCCAAATCGAGGTGCTGGCAAGCCGCCTTCGTGACATGGGCGTGGTGATTGTAAGTCTCAGCGGTGGCGAGCCCCTTATGCGTGAGGACCTCCCCGAGATCGTTAGTGTTTTTAGAAGCAAGGGATTGATCACTCGGCTGATGACCAACGCTGTTGATGCGGATGAGGGCAAAATAAGAGCTGTCGTTGACGCGGGTATCCATTCGGTCTCGATCTCGCTAAACACGCTATTCCCGGAGGAGGAGGCACATATCTGTCGCGGCGACAACGGCCTATGGGAGAGGGTTGTTTCTAATATGGTTCTGTTCTCAAACGTCATGGGCAGACGCGGCTCTCTGCTCGTAATGTCCGTCTGCGTGTCCTCGATGAACGTCGATCAGCTCCCCTTTCTCGAGGAGTTCGCCTCGTTTCTTGGGTTTCGTGCGAACTTCATGCCGACCGAGCTTGCGGCGCGGAGGGGCCCCGGTCTCAGGTTCTCGGACTACGCCCCCGAGCTAGGTCTTTGCACGCCCGAACGGATGGTGTTCATCGACTCGATGAACACGCTTCTGAAGCGCAAACGAAGAGGCACCATCCTCAATTCGACCCGCTTCCTGCGCGAGATGCGGGAATTCGTGCTTCGCAACGGCCATCATTCGGGGCTGTGCGACGCTGGGACTCTCTACTTCACGGTTGACCCGGCCGGCAGATACTCGATATGCCACGAGTTCGAGCCCCATGACTCGCTCTTGGCGCCCGGGTTCATCTCGCGATTCGAATCGCCTCAGTTCCAGGAACGCTGGGCGAAGCTCAGGCGCAGCTGTGCCGGCTGCATGCATCCATGCTGGATGGAGGTTACTCACCTGTTTCGGTCGTTGATACCGATGTTTGAGGGCGTTCTGCATTACGCTGGCAACTACCGCAAGAGGAGATTCATTGAGTTCAGGGAGGCGCTTGAATTCGCTGCCCAGCTCCGAGAGCGCCTCGGTCGGGGGCCCCGCGTATCCGCCAGGCAACCCGGACGCGGGAGCAACGAAGCATGAGACTCGCGCTGATCAACCCCGGTAAGACCGGAACAAACACGGCGATACCCCTGGGGCTAGCTTCTATGGCTGCGTTCGCTCGAGACCACGGTCACGAGGTCTTTGTCAAGGACATGGAAGTCGAGCCCGACGGACTTGATGAGTTCCTTCTCAGAAACCAGCCAGAGGTCGTCGGCGTGAGTGTCCTCACCTACCCGTATCTTATGGTACAGAACATCATCAGGATGATACGCAAGACTCTGCCTGGGTGCACAATCGTGATGGGCGGCGCTCACGTTACCGCCGTCGGGGCTGAGTCGCTCGAGGACACCCCGGAAGCCGATCTGGCTGTGTTAGGGGAGGGAGAGCTCACGCTCCTCGATATCCTTGAGGGAAAGGACCTCTGCGAGATACTCGGTCTGTGTTATAGGGATAATGAGAAGGTGGTCGTGAACCCGCCAAGGCCGCGAATAGAAGACCTGGACAAGCTCCCAATGCCTGCGTGGGACCTCTTTCCGGTCTTGAAGTATCGAATAAACCTACCGTATGGCAGGACCAAGTATTTTATGGCGCTGAATACCTCACGTGGGTGCCCATTCCGCTGCGCTTACTGCAGCCAGCCTCTGGGTTATGCCTTCAAAGGGTTGAGCGCAGAGAGGGTCATCGCCCAGATCAAGGACGTTCAAAGGCGTTATGGGATCAAAGAAGTCCACTTTTACGACGACACCTTCACGATAAACAGGAAAAGGACTGTCGAGCTGTGTGACCAGCTGATCAGAGAGAAGATCAAGCTGAAGTGGTCCTGTACTGCCCGCGTCGAGCTCGTTGACCTCGAGTTGCTGCACAAGGTGAAGGCCGCGGGGTGTTGGCTAATCGCGCTTGGCGTAGAGAGCGGCAACCAGGAGATGCTCGACAGAATCGAGAAGGGATACACACTACAAGACGTTCGCAACGCGTTTAAGTGGGCAAGGGAGGCCGGGCTTAGAAGGTCCGCGTTCTTTATGCTCGGGCTCCCCGGCGAAACAAGGGAAACTATTAAGCAGAGCATCGCCCTGGCCAAGGAGCTGAAACCCGATTACATTGCTTGGTCGATCACCGTGGTTCTGCCCGGCACCACGATGAAGAAGATCTTTGAGAAAAGTGCGAAAAGAATCTACGCCGCGCCAGCCGACGCCCTTGTTTGGCGCCCCCTTCGCTGGAACAACCGATATGTCGAGTTTGCGGAGGAGAATCTGACCCATCAGGAGCTCACCGACGAGCTCGACAGAATAAGTAAGATGTTCTATCTGAATCCCTGGTTCATGATAAAGGAGTTCCTCCGGATAAGAACGTGGCGCGAGTTCGTGCAAGTCTTTGGCACCGGGCGCAATATAATGACCAGTCTGCTGGGACGCAGACAGGACAAGTCAGAGTAGGGCCGCATCAGCGGGCCTCGCCGGTGATTTGGGTCCGCACGCCCGTCTTGTGGTTGAGAGTCAGCTTTGGTGGCGCTCATGAATCACCCTATTGCCCAATGATCGGCTAAATGCTAGTTTTGCATGTCAGGTTATTGGACACTTTTCGCTACCCGCAGAGAGTACCGCCACGCCTCAAGGCGCCCACAACATCTTGTCGGCCGCAGATTCAGAGGCTCGCTTCACCGCAATATAACCCAATTCTGGCGCATCCCGTCTCAACATATAGAGATTAACTGGCGCTCTGGCATGAATACTGCGTTATGTTAGGTCAACGCAAGGAGTAAATGGGTTGTCAGACAGCAGCAAGCCAGACTATAGTTGAGAGCCTTCTGATCCAGCCCCTTACTTGAGACCCATTTCTCCGTAGTGATTTACGAGGCGTCGGACGGGTACTCACACGAGCAGCCGGATGATCAGCCTCGTCCCTCCAAAGACGCTGGATCGGGGTTCTCAACCTACATGTCTGGTTATTCTTTTTGGTGGACGCCCAGGATTAGTGGACGCCCAGGATTAGATGAAGTCCCGTAACCTGTTGACCCGTCTTTGACGAGAAACAACCGACGGGGCAATAGACTAGCCCCATTATTCATAAACTGCGGATGGGATGTGGGGCGGGCTTTCCAGCCTGCCTTTTATAGCGATTGCTGCATCCATCACACGGAACACTCGCGCGCGAGAGACCTCAGTCTTTTGCAGGCTGGAAGAGGCTGGGTCACACCCATGTGACTCACGGCCTTGAATTATTCCGGCTAACAAGAAGCAGAAGAAGGCGTTCTCCGGCCCAGATGAGATATAGGCCGCGGCCCGCCTCCGATTGTCCATTTCGTATGGCGAGAAAACGGGGTCTGTGAGGTCCCTACTCCACGGGGTAGTGGAAGCCGAGGTCCACCTGACCAGCGTCGGGCCAGCCGTCGGCCCGCGTTGTATAACTCGAGAGCCCCGCGTCGGCCGCTGAAACGCTTCCGGCGTCTATGCAGCTGCTCGTGGGGTCAAGGTAGTAACGGCCAAGCGGTCCGGACACAAAAAGCGGGTCCTCGTGGATGTTGCCAACGCCATGATCGTCGGGGTCTCCGATACAACAATACGTGGCAGTGCAGTTCCAGAGCTCATCGCCATTACCCCAGATGATGCAGTTCTGAATCGTTGGCGGCTCCATGTAGTTCACGATGCCGAATCCGTCATTTGAGCCGATTGTGCAGTTGGATATAACTGCCGTGGAGCCCCAACACCAGATTCCAGAGGCGCCGTAGTAGGATGCTCTGTTTCCAGTTATCAGGTTATTCGCTATCGTCGGGCCGCTGTCCGGGAAACAGGCTATGCCGAAGCCCTCGTTGTCAGTGACCTTGTTGTTCGCGATCACAGAGTCGCTTTTCTCGGCGGTGCAGATGCCTCCTACAAGGCCGGAGTTCCCGTTGCATTCGTTTTCTGTTATCTCCGGTGAACTCTCGAGGCAATAGATGGCGCCTACGCCGCGTGAGGAGTTGTCGTGAAAAGTGTTGCCGGATATCGCGGGGGAGCTTTGGAAGCAGTAGATGCCACCCGCCAGGCCGTCATCGCCTGAGACAGAATTGCCGGAGATCTCGTTGTGGTCGATCGAGCCTGAAGCCGCGAAAACGTATATACCGCCGACAAGTCCAGACCCGCTCGTTGCAGCGTTGCCGGTTATGACGTTCCCGGAGATCACCGGTGAGCCGCCTTGGATGTAAACCCCGGCGGCATAGGCGGCCTCGCCAGTCGCAACGTTCTCTGCAATCGTGTTGTCTTCGATCACGGGAGAGCTTTCAAAGGCGTAGATACATCCGACCTTGTCGCCCTCATTCTCACTTATCGTGTTGCCGACGATTTGAGGCGAGGCGTTGACGATGAATATCCCACCCCCAAAACCCAGCCGCCCGGTCGCCGTGTTGCCAACGATTGTGTTGTGCCGGAGAATGGGGGAGTTGCTCAGGCAGTATATGGCCGCACCTGAATCGGCTGTGTTCCCTGTTATGATGTTGTTTTCCACAGTCACAAAGCTGCCGCTGCAAGCGATCCCTCCGCCGTTTATGCCGTTGCCACCGGTTATCGTAAATCCTTCCAGCCTTGCGTCTCGCACGCCGCTTACGTTGATCACGGTCGATGACTCCTGCGCATCGAGAACCGTTCCCTCCGCCCCCTGGCCAACAAGCGAAACCCAGCTCTTCATGTTCAGTGGGAAGCTCTCGCCATTTTGTGAGGCCGAGTAGGTCGAGGCGGCAACGTGAATAGTGACTGGTGCGGTTTCTGCACCTGTAACAGCGGCAAGCGAGTGCGTAATGGTCTTGAACGGCGCGTCGGCAGTTCCGAGGTTTGCGTCGTCGCCGTGCTCACCGTCAACAAAGACATCGGCGGTCATGCCGACACGGGATTTCAGCACTGGAAGTGCCGTCCGAACCAAGTCACATCTCGCATACGCCCCCCCATCGGTCCGTATTGAGACCATCTGTTCAGCGAGCGCCGAAAGCGGCAAAAGGATTCCCAAAAGGAATGCCACGCATAGGGCCATTGCCGGACGAGCTCCACGGAGCAAACCGATTCTCCTCATTCTCTTACCTCCTCGAGTTGTGAGCGCAACAATGCCTGCCACAAATAATAACAAGAGACGAGGGATAGTGCAAGCAATAGTCACGCTTGTGCAATGCAAGGGGCTGTTGGGCGAAACTAAGTGTGTCGTTCCCAGAGTCGCCAATGACCTTTAACAGAGAACAATATGGGTTATACTGCGTTGCCGAGCTAGTAGTTCACTAAGAATGGAGACTTCTCTTGTCGCGCAATGATGCACCTAAGGGCCGCTACTTGCTGACTTCGGCGGGGCTCAATCGCAGGCGGCCGATTATTCCAGTCCGCAAGACAGCTTGGGTTACAGTGATCGTTGCAGCCTTGCTGCTTGGCGTGCTGCCGGTTTGCTCCTACGCTCAGGCCGACAGATTCAAGGAAGCTATCCGCCGGCAGGAGAGCAGGTCGCCAGCCACGGACGAGAAGAAAACGAAACGGGCAACCGGCGACAGCAAGGCTCACAGAAAGGCTCGGCGGATGATCCAGAGCATTAGGGGCACGGGCCACGGAGGCGAGGACTATCAGCCGATGAGTCCTGAAGCCGTTGGCGAGCGAATGAGGGAGACCGAGGAAAAAAGCAAGTACTTCATGTGGGTGGTTATCGGTGTCCCAGCCGTTCTGATTGTCCTTTTCGGACTGAAGTTCTTCTTCAATGTCTTCGTGAAGCCCGTCGTTACCCCGGTTCGGCGCTCCTTTAGGACCCAAAGGGCGGCGGGACCCAGCGCATCGCAGGCCAGGAAGCTGGTCTCGATGGCAAGACGTTATGAACGCAAGGGCGCCGTCCTGGACGCTGCGCAGCTATTCGAGGCAGCGGATGAAATAGAGACGATGCTCATGCAGGCGAAAAAAGGTGTATCCCGGGCCCCTGCCACGCGGACCCACCTTCAGCAGGCGGCGGACCTCTATGAGAAGGCCAGAGATTACAGGAAGGCTTCGGAGCTTCACAGTAAGCTGGGGGTGCCGGGCAAGATGAAGCAGCTATTCTCGCTTCAGGCCAAGGAATACGAGTCCCAGCGGAAGTATCTCCTCGCGGCTGAGATGTATGCAAAGGCTCAGGACTTCGTTGCGGCGGCGGCGATGAACGAGGCTGGAGGGCACCTTCACGGCGCCGCTGCTTACTACGAGAAGGTCGGCGAGAGGCTGAAGGCTGCCAAGCTCTACGAGCAATTCTACCAGCAGGAGAAGATCGAGCATTTTGCGAGCATGCACGACCCACACACCTACAACTACGTCCGCAAGTACGCCCTCAAAAGCGCGAGGCACTACGCGGCGTGCGGTAAGTTTCGCAAGTCCGCTCAGATATTCGCCGAGTTCTCGGAGCACATCGCCGCCGGCAAGATGCTTCTCGAGGCGGAGCAATACATTGAGGCCGTCAACGTTCTCGTGAGGACTGACGAGGTCGAGCTCCTAAGGGATGCGCTCTCCAAGGTGGACATGGCGAAGATCAATCCCGAGTTGCTCGCCTCGGCGATGGAAAAGGTCGGTGATCCGGATGCGGCTGCGGATACTTTGCTCCGGGCGGGAAGGACGATCGAAGCCGCGTCGATTTACGAGCGAAGGGGCAAGTTCGGTAGGGCCGCCGAGATATATGAAAAGCAGGGCGACCTCGATACAGCGGCCGAGCTTTTTGCCCGAGCCAAAGACTACGAGCGCGCAGCAAAGTTATACATTCAACTGAACGACAAGAAGGCCGCGCTTCAGATGTATCGCCAATTGGGTGATACGCGCAAAGTCGCCGAGTTGAAGGCCGAACTCGGCGACTTCTTCGATGCTGCCAGGGAGCTGTTTGGCCTGGGTGAGGACGCAAGAGCCATGTCCATGCTTGAGCGCGTGGAGCCCAGCCACCCGGACTTTCTCGATGCGTATCGCCTCTTAGGCGAACGCCTTATCCAAGAAGGGCAGTATCAAAGGGTCAGAAGCATCTTTGAACCGATGATTCGATCCCTTAGGCCCCGCTCACGAGAGGCAAAGGAGATCTACTATTTGCTCGCGCTCGCCTCGGTCAAGGACAACCTGGTCGAGAAGGCGAAAGAATGCCTCGAACACGTGCTCGACATCGACTACTCATTCCGGGACGCGAGCCAGCTCTACGACTCACTCCTTGCAGGCGGCGGCCCAAGCCCGGTGAAGGATGACTCTCAGGGATAGAATCAGGCTTCTGGCCGGCCAGCAACGCTTTCAGTCGCTCCTGAAGCTCGTCGATGAGGGCAAGAGCTCGACAGTGGTCGAGGGACTTTCCGGCGCGTCCGCCGCGATGCTCGTCGCACAACTCGCTCATCTGTCATCAAGACGGTTTCTGGTGCTCGTCGATGACATGCGTCAGGCACAATCGACCGTGGCCGACCTGTCGTTCTTTCTCAATCTGATACGAGGCGCTTATGCGCTCGAGGACGGCGCCTATCTTCCGTCGGATGGAGCACCGCCCGATAGACGAGACGACATCTTTCATCTGCCCTCGAGATCGACGCTGCCTTTTGAGATGTTCTCACCGCCCCACCAGGAGATGGCCTCTCGCCACCTCGCCCTCCGCGCAGCGATGACCAGGGATGCCAGAGTAGTCGTCGCGCCGGTCGAGGCGCTGTTGATTCGCTCCGCGCCACAAGAGCTGGTCAGCCGATATGTTCTGAACCTCACCGTTTCGGACACGTGCGACATCGAGCGGGCTGCGACGATGCTCGTCGAGGCGGGCTACACGCGGGAATACGTGGTCGAGCTGCCGGGCTCGTTCGCGATTCGCGGCGGGATTCTTGACGTGTTTCCGCCGAGCGCGGAGCTAGGCGTTAGGCTCGAACTGCTCGACGACCGCATCGAATCGATACGCAAGTTCGACCCGAGCACGCAGCGGTCAATTGAGAAGGTGCAGTCGGCCATCATTCCGCCGGCCAGCGAGGTCATTCTGACCGACGATGTGGCACAAAAGGCGATCAAAACACTCGTATCAATCGCGCCTCGTTCGGATCAATACATCAACTACCAGAACGTCATAGAGAAGATTGAGCAGCTAAGCCATTTCGGAGGGATAGAGAATTATCTCTCGCTCATCTACGGGGACGCGCCGGCGCCGCTCGATTTCTTCGATGAGAGCTTCTGCATCGCTTTTGCGACGAGTCGCCCGGCGGAGGAGCTCGTCTCAGCATTCTGGGACGGGGCTAACGAGGCGGCGGAGATGGCAAAGCGGACCTCGCTTTTTTTCTGCGACGAGATGCTTGCGAACTTCGTGGCGGCCGGCGAGTTCTTGAGCTCGCTCGCGAACAGACCTGGACTCTTCCTGCCAGACAATAGCTCGATTGCCATGGCCGTTCCCGACAGTCAGCTCGCCGAGTCGTTTGAGCGACTGCGGTTCGAGACCTCGAAAGTGGCGCCGGCTGGGACCGACGTTGTCTTGATGCTGCTTTCACTCTTCGACAAGAGGGCCGGGCCGTCGGCTGATTCGGTGCACGTCGTTTGCCACACGCCGCAGCAGGCCAAGAGGATGAGGCGGCTGATGCTATCGGACGACCTTGGTCCCGACATGCGCGACGACTCGGATGCGCCGTTTGCCGAGCTGTGCCTGGCCGACCTCTACCGCGAGGGAAGAGCGCAGCTTTTCGTCGGGCGGCTTTCGCGAGGATTCAGGTTCCCAGAACTCGCGATGACTCTAGTCTCAGAGGAGGAGCTTCTGGGGACCAAGATTGCGGCCAGGAAGCGCCGAGCCGAGAGAGTCGATGAGCAGATGCTCGACTTTGCCAGCCTCTCCGCCGGCGATTACGTCATCCATGTCGATTACGGGGTCGGCAAATATGT
Organism: uncultured bacterium; assembly: GCA_965372715.1. Taxonomy (GTDB): domain Bacteria; phylum B130-G9; class B130-G9; order B130-G9; family B130-G9; genus CAYZPW01. The sequence continues at coordinate 33,526 of CBDVDH010000016.1, forward strand.
AGGCCTCAAAGCGATGCTCGTCGATGGCCGTCCCGTCGATTACATGACGGTCCTCTACGAGGACAATGATACACTCTACGTACCCGTCGAGGACCTGCAAGGCATCCAGAAATACGTCAGTTCAGGCGACGTCAAGCCGAAGCTGGACAGGATGGGTGGCAGCGCGTGGGCAAAGGCCGTTAAACGCGTCAAAAAAGCGGCGCAGCAGATCGCCAAGGAGCTTCTGGAGCTCTACGCGGCCAGAACGACGATTCAGGGGCTTGCGTTCGGCTGCGACACGCCCTGGCAATACCAGTTTGATCTAATGTTCGAATATGATGAGACCCGCGATCAGCTTCTGACCATCGAGGATGTGAAGAAGGACATGGAGATTGCCAAGCCCATGGACCGCCTGATATGCGGCGATGTCGGCTACGGCAAGACCGAGGTTGCGCTCCGTGCCTCGTTCAAGGCGGTCAACAACAATAAGCAGGTGGCGATACTCGTCCCGACGACTGTGCTAGCCCAACAGCACAACGACACGTTCCGCAGGCGGTTTGCGCAGTTCCCATACAAGGTCGAGATGTTGTCGCGGTTCAGGACGAGGGCAGAGCAAAAGAAGGTGCTCGAGGGCCTCAAGGACGGCACAGTCAGCATCGTCATCGGCACGCATCGGCTGCTTTCCAAAGACATCGAGTTCTATGACCTGGGCCTTCTCATCATCGACGAGGAGCACCGCTTCGGCGTCCGTCACAAGGAGAAGATCAAGCAGCTCAAAAAGCAGGTTGACGTCCTGACGATGACCGCAACGCCCATCCCCAGGACGCTCCACATGGCGCTGTCGGACCTTCGGGACATCAGCATAATTGACACGCCGCCCGAGGACAGATTGGCCATCAAGACCAGAATAGTCCGCTTCGACAAGGAGCTCATCCGCGAGGCGATAATCCGCGAGATAAGCCGCGGCGGGCAGGTCTATTTCGTCCACAACCGCGTCAAGAGCATCGACGCCGTCGCGCAGATGATCAACAGGCTCGTGCCCGAGGCGCGCATCGCGATCGGTCACGGTCAGATGGACGAGAAGGAGCTCGAAAACGTCATGGTCAAGTTCGTCCGCGGCGAGTTCGACGTCCTCGTCTGCACCACGATCATAGAATCTGGCCTCGACATCCCATCGGTCAACACGATCGTCATCAATCGAGCCGACAAGTTCGGCCTGGCCCAGCTGTATCAGCTCCGAGGTCGTGTGGGGCGCTACAAGCATCAGGCCTACGCCTACCTGATGATACCAAACCTCAAGACGCTGAGCCCGGACGCACGAAAGCGACTGGCGGCAATAAACGAGCTGACGGAGCTCGGCTCCGGCTTTCGGATCGCGACCTACGACTTACAGATACGAGGCTCGGGCAACCTCCTCGGCCCTGAGCAGCATGGGCACATGAACGCCGTCGGATTCTACCTTTACTGTGATCTTCTGCGGGACGCGGTCCGCGAGATGAAGGGCGAGGCGCCGGCCGCAAAGGTCCCGGAGCCGACGTTCAACCTCCCCATCAACGCGCTTATCCCCGACCATTTTATAGCCGATTCCGACCAGCGGCTCTACATGTATCGAAAGCTGATAAGCGCGAAGGACGAGCTTGCCATTGACGAGCTGAGACGAGAGATACTCGACCGGTTTGGGCCGATGCCTGAGGAGGTCGATAACCTCCTGCTCCTCGCGAGCCTAAAGATAATCGCCAAGCAGGTAGGCCTGGAGATGGTGAGCCGCCGAGGCGCCGCGCTCTACTTCCAGTTCCGCGAGGACGGCGTCCTGCGGGCGGAGGACATCTCGCTGATCTTCGTTGAGCACGAGCGCGCCGTCTCCGTCGTCTCGGCCCACGCCGCCGTTGTCCGCACCCGCTACATCGAGGGCGACACCACCCTCGACATGCTCAAGTTCATGCTGCTCTCGCTCAGGAAACTGCTCTCCGCCGCGTGAGAGAATGGCGTAATTCTCGTTATCCTCAGTCCATTGCCTTACGCGTTTTGGCCCAGGGCAGCGAGACGCCTCCCCAATCCTACTGGCTACTCCTCCCCAGTGACTTTCAAGGACTCGCCTTCGGCGATCCTGGGCGACGATTGCGACTGGACGACACTTTCGCAGACTTCACGCAGTTCAGGCTCTCCTCGTAGCTCTAAGAAATCGCTCATTTTGCTTTCCAGCTCGGCACGAAGTTGGTCAGTTTTCTCATGAGGGCCGTAACGCTGGGACGGGGCTACTGAGCCAGCATGTTCCGTGTCGTTGTCTTGGGTCATGACTGTCTCCCCTACACTTAGGTTCCTACTTATGGACGTAAAACATGCCGAAAATACGAGACTAAGAGAAAAAACGGTAATGAAGGCAATGAACAACCAGAACATAGCCGTCTGAGATCGGCGAATCCTATGGGCATGGTCAGCCCTCTCCCCCAATATCTCGTTATTCCGCTTGTAAGTCTTCCAGTAATTCTGTATAAGCTGTCGAAGCACAACAAGATCATCGACTTTTTGCTTTTCTCCGTGCATGTCCTCCGCATATTGCTCCAATGCTGCAATAGGAACAGAAGGAACATACATTTGGACCTTCAGCTGCTTAATGATCAAGTTGAGACAGAACAGATAAGAGGCAAAGAACAAGCCGAGAGCTACGACCGATATCCAGAAGCTCGGGTCTCCGACTCCATTATGTCGAGCGTAGAACAGGGCAGATGCAGCGGGAATGGCTAGAACCGTGTAAACACCAAGGATACCCAATCGCGAATTGACCCTTGAGTCGACTCCCTTGAAACTGTCAAATTGCGCCTGATAAGCATGCCTCAGGTAGTCAAGAATCAGCTTCAGGCCCTCCCTGGTCTTCTCTTCGGATGAGCGTGCGTCATCGCCGGCAGATTCTTCTTTGTCAGTCATTCTGTGCTTTGATCCTCTCTGAGGAGGTCGTCAACTGAGCCGTCGAACTCCTGAAGGCAAAGCTCCAGAACCTCCTTCAGGTTGCGGTTGAGCTCGTCCAGCGTAGTGCCCTGAGTGTGTGCGCCGGGTATCCCTGGGACTATCCCAACGTAGAGCTTCGTCTCAGGATCATATTCAACGTAGCTGACGAAATGCTTCATGGCTTCCATCCTATATCAGTGCAATATCCCACGCGCTAAGTCGCAGGTGAGATGATCTTTGAGAGCTCTGGCCAAACCTCCTCCGCGTACCACTCGAAGAAGGCAATTGTGTTCTCATATTTGCTTTCCGTTCCTGCCGGTTTGTCGAATGTCGATATCGCCGCATGAAATGCCTCTTTCCCTGACTTGTAAGGAGCGTGGTCGCGCAACGGGGTTTCCATAAGAAACTGAATGGGCCAAGACACGCACCAGAGGAATTGAAAGGGGCAGGACGCGCACCACATGGGCCGACTCGATGGCTTTTTCAACGGGACCTCATACTTGACTAAATGCGATTTGGATTCTGCACTGAAGGAGCGCCCTTTAGGTTGTCTTAAAGATGCTAGTTTCCCGTATGAATGACCGACATTTCGTCCTAGGTTTGGAGTGACGATGATCCCCGCCCAGTCCGCTGCTTCATACCAGGTAAAGGCCTCTACCAAAGCCGGCCCAAGCACCGTGTCGCCTTCGTGGATATACTCGCCGCACGATACCGCGCCCCTGAAGAGGAAACCCTTCTGTCCCCTTTGGATTGTCAGGCCAAAAATCGTCTCCCAGATCAACTGACTAGGAACCAATCTCAACAGAGGAATCGCGAACAGCTCTGGCCTAGATGGTACCTCCCAAGTTACGATTATTGTGTCTCCGAAAGTCGCAATCTGGGGTGCGCACGCCAGTCTATCTGGCTCATTCAGGATTCGGCACAGCTCTCCATATTGCTCCTCCAGATCCGGGAACGAGTCATTGACCTTTTTGATTATAATATCCCGGAGAGTAAGGAATCTCCCACATTCTTCAATTTCCAGGGTGCGGATGCCCAGAGCATCAAGCATCACGACGATGCCATTTTTTCTGTATTTGTCCTTCGCCATTGTCCTTCCTCACTTCATTTTGGCTACATCTATCGTCCACTATAACACATCTGCTTTGGTTCACTCTCAAACTTGAGATCGCAGCAGTGTGGCAATCCCCGAAGGGGATCAACGTGGGTAGCCGTTCGCCGCGCGGCGAACGGATCGAAACGGACGGAAAACCAAAAAACCCCGAAGCCGTCGGACAAAAGGGTTGGGATTGTACGACGCATACGGGGGAAGGGTTTAAGCGGGGACCGATTCACCGCGGTGTAACGCGGGGCGACTCACGTTGCTACCCGTCAGGGAGCCATAAGATGATACATATCATCCTAATTCTGCATAACGCAGAGCTGCTTGATCTCGTCATCCGACAACGTTTCTACGTAAATCTCAACCGTTCATAGACAACCTTGCCGGAATTGAAGACCTCGGTGATGATGTGGTTAACCGTGCCGTTCCATTCTACAACCTCTTCAGGCGTGTACACCAGAATGTCCATCGCACACGGCATCGGACGAAATGCCAGCGTAATCGGCACCGATCTCTTATGCCTGGGCAGGTCAGTGTCCATGACCACAAGCAGGTCTAGATCGCTGTCCGGCGTGGGGTTCCCACTTGCGTATGAGCCAAAGATGATGATCCTCTCCGGCGAGAACCTGTCCACGATTTCTCCCACAATCACGTTAATGGTCTCCGGCGCGATCAATTCGCCCGTTTTATGCTCTATCAGAGAACCTCTTTTCACCGCAACTTCCCGCATCAGACGCCTTCACCCGCCAATCCATGCTCATCTTTCTCGATTATGACACTCACCTTGTGGGTCATCTCTCGCATCCTCCTATGACGACTATCAGTCTATTCTCTTCAACCTTGAGTATAGCACAAGCCGAGGTATGGAGACAAACCTGCCAGACTGCTAGCCTGAGGTTGGCGGCTCTCGCGCCGGGGGTTCGCTCGCCATCGACTGCGTGTCGTCACGGTCGGCGGAATACAGCCACTTGTAGATGCGGTATGAGGCGAGGACCTTTTGGGCGTAGCGGCGGGTCTCGGAGAAGGCTATTGCGTTGATGAATTCCTCGTCCGCCACCTCGTCTGGACACGTCTTGAGCCATCTCTCGACGTTGCTCGGGCCGCCATTGTAAGATGCCAGGGCGAAAACCATCCGGCCGTCGAAGCGGTTTAGGAGTTGGCTCAAGTATTTGACGCCCAGCGCGATATTGGTCTCTGGCTCATAGAGCTCATGAAGCGCCACGCTGCCGAGTCCCAAGGACCGAGCTACCTGCCTGGCCGTCGGCGGGATCAGCTGCATGACGCCCCTGGCCGCTGCCGACGAGACGCTCCCGACTTGGAAACGGCTCTCCTCCCGGATTACCGCATAGACGATGGCCGGGTCAACGTCGTGCATCCTGCTGTATTGCTCAACGTGGCGCGAGAATCCGCGCGGATACATCGCCTCAACAAACCACGTCGGCGTGTCTGAGACAGCAAGGCCAAGACCGTTGAGCCCCTTGAAAGCACGCTCCGCGAGCAGAATGGTCTCATTCCGCCTTCCGAGCCGCTCAAACGTTCTGATAGTGGCGTAGAGTGTTTCCAGGTCTTTGGGCTTCCTGAGAGACAGCGATCGAAGAATGTGCGCGCCCTTGTCGTCCATCCCGAGCGAGATGAAGAACGAGGCCACGTCTCTTTCTGTCCCATTACCCTCCTGAGGCGGAGGCCTCAAGGGCCATCTTGGGCGCCCGTCGAGCGCAAAGAGGCCCGCCGTCCGCTCGTGCGCCTTCAGAAAAGCATCCCGCAATTCGGCAGCCTTGCGCCACGTCGCGGAACCGTCGGCCGACAGAACTTGAGCCTTCCGAAGCATGGCGAGATAGCCAGCGTCGTCCCCCTTGCGGCGACACTGCTCACCCGAGCGAAACGCGTCATCAACCAGCCTCGTCAGCACGCTGGGATTAACCTTGCCCTCCGCCTTCAGCTCGCGGAGCCTGTCGAGCGAGGCAAGACCGAAATAGATGTTGGGGAAGTCGGCGTAATTGGCAGCGTAGCGTTCGGCTGCCTCCTCATAGTTGCCCTGCAAGTCGCGCAATTTCGCCATGAAGTAGCAGGCGTCGTCGTAGTAAGGGGTTTCCTGTCCCAAAGTGATCAGCCGAGACAGGGCCTCTTCTCCGGATGCCAAGTGGCCGGCGCCGAACGCCGCGAGCACGAGGCGCCACATCGCGTGAGCCGCGTAACTCTCTTGCGGGAACTGCTCGAGAACGGATTCAAAGGCTGCGCGGGATTGCCCGTCCCGTCCGGCTGCTTCGAGCTCTCGACCGACCAGAAATGCCGCCTTCGCGCGCGTTGAATCGTCAGGTGAGCTGGCGGAGACAGCGCTATAGCGTTGGATAGCGCTATCGTGCCGACCCAGCCTGCTATGGCAGTGCCCGATATATGTATCCGCCCAGGCTATGTCCTTAGGCTCTCGATAATCTTCTTTCAGCCGCTCAAACTGCCTCGCCGCCGCGGAGTAGCTCTTCTGTTTGAAGAGGCAAAGCGCCGTCGTGCGCCTGGCCTTTGCCAGGAGTGGTTTTGGGCTTCTTGGGGGCACCTTGCGGAGATAGCGAAGGCCCGCCGTGTACTTGTGGTTCCAGAGGCAGACCTCACCGGCGGCAAGGTAGAACGCTGGACCAAGACGTTTGTCGATCCCGCAATGAGGTTTGAGCGCAAGAAGCCTATCAAGCGACCTGGCGCTGTAGTCATTCCGGTCCTCGCGCATCAAAAGGGAGAGGTATCGCTCGCACGCCTGGTCTATCCTGCCCAACTTCTCCAGGCAGCTCGCTATCATAAAGGAGAAGCGCGTGTCACTGTTTGACCGAAAGACGGCGCCGAGGCGCTCAAAATGGACGAGCGCAGCATCGTAACGCCCGGCGTTATAGAGCGCCTGAGCGAGGCCACTGACGGCTTCCTTGAACCCGTTGTCGGGCGGGTATTCGTCGCCTAGCGTCTTCGCGGCAGCTTCGGCCTGAGCCCAATGCTCGCCCTTCACGGCCCACGAAATAGCGTCGCAGAGAGCGTGCTTGCCGATCGGGCCCGCCGATGACGCCTGTAAAGCGATGAGAAGCCGCGCCGCGTCCGCGTAGGCGCCCATTTGGCCAGAAGTCACGGCCCTAAGATAGTCGAGGCGGTAGGCGCGGTAGGCGCCGGGGAGCAGGTTCGCTATCTCGTCCAGCTCTTTAAGCAGAGCGTCATAGTTCTTCTGCCTGAAGAGGTCCGCCAGTCGTTCCGCGCGGGCGCTGGTCTCCCAGACTTCTAACGCGTCAGCAAGCCTCAAGAGGGTTCCGCTCGCGTGAGCGGCAGACGGCACGATTACACACGAAAGCAGAATAACTGCAACAGCGGCCGGCCCGAACGACCTCACATTCCCAAGCATAGGCGCCTCGAGTTCCTATCAATCGACGAACTGAACACTGAATAGGCTATCGGATGTTGACCGGGTAACTTAAGACGAAAGCGAGCCGAACGCAAATCTAAAGTATCTTGCGGACGTATTCTTCAAGACCGCCCTCGCTGAGGATCGCCGTCACCTGTTCGGGGAACGGTGCAAATGCGAATTCCCTCCCATCGACCAGTATGATGCTCCTTGACAGGTCAAGAGCGACGTTGGAATCGGAGCGTATCGCACTAGCGCAGTCTGGGTGCTCGATCGCGGGCAGCCCCGCGTTGATCGCATTTCTGAAGAAGATGCGAGCAAACGACTTCGCGATAATCACCGAGACGCCCGCGTATTTGAGAGCAAACGCTGCCTGCTCCCTTGAACTGCCGCAGCCGAAGTTCCTCCCGGCAACGATTACATCCCCCTGGTGAACGGTCTTCGCGAAGGACGGGTCGAGGTCCTCCAGGGCGTGCTTCGCCATCTGGGCCGGGTCCGACACTGTGTATGTGTATTTGCCCGGGAAGATGACATCGGTGTTCACGTCATCTCCAAGAATCCATACTTTGGGCTGCATTATCTCATCCTCTCAGGTCCCAGGAACGGACTGCGATGATGCTCATTCAGTCCTTCTAGTCCTCTTCTTTCGTTTCTTCTGGCTGGCGACTGCGGCCTGTCTGCGCGTATCGATTGACGTGGTTTTCTTAACTTTAGATTCGGTCTTGGCAGGGGAAGGAGCGGACAGTTTGCGGCATCTCTTCCTGAGCATGTCGGCCTGCTTGGCCTGAAGAGGAACCGCCGCGCCTTCGGGCATCTTGCCCAGCCTCAGATAAAAGAGCCTGATGCGCTTCAGCTTCGCGACCGGATGCCCCAAGGCCTGAAGCATCCGCTTGAGCAGCCTGTTTCGCCCCTCAGTTACGACGACTCGAAGCCACGAATTGCAGGACGTCTTGCGGTGAATCTCGATGCGATTTGCCCGGGCTCGGCCATCCTGAAGCCGCACACCTCGCCTCGCCCTGTCAAGCGTTTCTTCAGTAGGGATGCCTCGGACCTTAACTAGATATTCCTTCTCGACCTCGAATCGGGGATGGGTCAGTATTTGGGCGATTTCGCCGTCATTGGTGAGCAACATCAGGCCTTGACTGTCGAGATCGAGTCGGCCCACAGGGAAGAGACGTTCCTTGCAATCGGGCACGAGCTCGAGGACTGTCGGGCGGCCTTCGGGGTCTGCGCAGCTTGAGAGCATTCCCTTGGGCTTGTTAATGAGGAAATAGACAAGCTGGGCGCCCGTTTCTATCCTCTTGCCTTGAACCTCTATTCGCGCGTTTGTCGGGTCCAGCTTGAAGCCCAGGTCACAGATGACCTCTCCGTCAACTGAGACCTGGCGGGCGGTGATAAGTTCCTCGCACTTGCGCCTCGCGCCGAGGCCCGCTTCCGCCAGGACTTTGTGAAGCCGCTGCTTGCAAGAGGCGTTGGTCGTGGCGGTTTTGTGTTTCTTCATCAATGCCCTCGCAACCTCAGAGGATGGCCTGATGTTCAAAAAGCCCCTCAGTTGAGAAGCCTGAGGATATCGTTACAGGATATGAACAACATGAAGCCGATCAGGATTGCGAAGCCGATCCGAGTGGAAATCTCCTTGAATTTCAGACTTACGGGGCGCTTCGTCGCCGCCTCAACGCCCAGGAACATGACGTGGCCTCCGTCGAGGACGGGAATCGGAAGCAGATTCAAGATGAACAGCTGAACGCTCAAGAAGGCGATCAGCTGGAGTAGCGGGGCCGTTCCAGCCCTTGCGTACTGCCCGGAGACCCTGGCAATCATGATCGGCCCCCCCAGGCTCTTGATCGAGGCCTGACCGGTAACAAGTCTGCGGAGTATCGTGAGCGTGAGGTGTATGGTCGAGAAAAGCCTCCCAGTTCCCTTGTAGATGGCCTTGCCAAACGAGTACTTGACGGTTTTGGCCGGGCGCCCCGGGGCCGCAATCCCTATGGCGAACGAGTCCAGTTCCTTGCTGAATTCGGGAAGAACCTGCAGCGTAAGCATTGCCTCACCCCTCTTGATCTGCATCGTGAGCGGTTTGCCGGCGCAAGCCTTGATCACGTCCCGCAGCTGCATCCAATCGGAGACTTTCTCGCCGTCTATGCTCAAGATGAGGTCTTTGCTTTTGAGGCCTGCCCTACCGGCGGGGCGGTCTGGAGTAACTCTCTCGATCAGCGGCGGCATCGGCGGTTCCACCCCTATCACGCCGGCGCCGTAGTTGCTCTCCTCAGCTACCTTGAGACTCAATGCTCTCTTTCGGCCCCCACGGTCGATCACCATAGCGATCTGCTGGTTAGGACGGATTGCTATCTCTGTCAGCGCGGCCTCCCACGTAGGCGTAAGAGTTCCCATGACCTCAACTATTCTGTCTCCCGATGTGATTCCTGCGTTCCAGGCGGGCGAGTCCTTCTGAACCCAACCGACCGTGGCCGGCTGATCGACATAGGCGGGAACTGAGATGCCAAGCATATAAATGAGCGGGAAGACGATCGCGGCCAACGCCAGGTTAGCCAAAGGGCCGGCGACGAACACATAAAGCCGCTGGAGTTTGCCTCGAGAGCAGAGCTCGTGGTGTTCTGGTTTCTCGCCCTCCGGCTCTTCCTGCCCTGCGATTTTGACGTAACCGCCCCAAGGGATGAGCGAGACTATGTATTCTGTCTCGCCTCGCTTTATGCCAAAGAGCTTTGGCCAGAAGCCAATCGAGAACTTGTCAACTCTGACACCGATCGACTTGGCCGCGAAGAAATGACCGAGCTCGTGCACGATCACAAGAATGCCCAGAACCACAAGGAACATGAAAATCGTGAAAAGCAAAGCCGTTAACCCTTTAATTCCTGCCCGTTATGCGCCGGGCCTCCGCCTCCGCCGATTGAGCCGCCCACTCCTTCACGGTAAGGAGTGTCTCAAGTCCGTCGATCTCGACAACCTCATGCTGCTGCATCGTCGCCTCAATGACTTCCGGCATCTGCGCAAGACTAATCGCGCCACTTCTAAAATACTCTATCGCGACTTCATCGGCAACACACATCACGGCCGGCATGCTGCCGCCGGCTCGAGCGGCTTGGTAAGCGATCTCTAGACATCGAAAACGGCGCTTGTCAACTCTCTCGAAGTGGAGGGCGCAGAGCTCATCTAGTGATAGGGTACGAATATCATATCTCAGTCGTTCACCCTGGGACAAGGCGTAAAGGATTGGCACTTCCATATTGGGGACGCCCAGTTGCGCCTTCCAGGAGCCATCAACGAACTCCACCATCGAGTGGACTATGCACTCTGGATGAATGAGGACATCGACCTTGTCGGGGGACTGGTCAAAAATGACGCAGGCCTCGATCACCTCGAGGCCCTTGTTCATCAGAGTAGCCGAGTCGACGTTGATCTTCTCACCCATGTTCCAGACCGGGTGCTGCTGTGTCTCTTGAAACGTTCTCCTTTGCAGCTGCTCGATCGAGTCGTTGCGAAAAGGCCCGCCGGAGGCCGTCAGGATGAGCCTCTTGACCGATTCCGGCGCCTCGCCTATCAGGCACTGCATGATGGCGCTATGTTCGGAGTCGATCGGCGTTATGTTGGAGCCATTCTGACGTGCGATTCGCATGAGAAGCGGACCCATCATCACGAGGCTCTCTTTGTTGGCCAGCGCTATGTCGTATCCCGCTTCTGCGGCAAGATAAGTTGCGTAGAGGCCGGCCTGACCAGAGACCGCTGAGACAACGACATCCGGGGCAGATTTCCCTATGAACTCATCGAGCGATTCGTTGCCGTGCAGCACTTCGCACGACGTGTGCCCGGCCCTTTTGAGAAGGCCAATGAGCCCCTGAGCGCCGGCCGCGTCCTGAACCCAGGCTAGCGCTGGCCTGAATCGGATGATCTGCTCGGCGAGAAGCGCGATGTTCCGCCCCCCAGCAAGTCCCGTGGCCGAGAAGTGGCGGGTGAATGAACCAATGACTTGCAACGTCTGCCGGCCAATTGACCCGGTGCTGCCGAGTATCGTTATTCGTTTCATCTTCGTCCGTGGGGAGGCAAGAAGCGGCCAGCGCTACAGCGCTTTGCCCATAACAATTATCGCGAAAACATACATAACGGGGGCGTTGAACAGGAGACTATCCATTCTATCGAGCATCCCGCCGTGTCCGGGAAGGAGGGCTCCGGCGTCCTTTTGCCCGGCCGCCCGCTTGACCAGGGATACGCAGAAGTCGCCCAGCTGGCCGAAAACGCCCAGCAGAAGCCCTAGTATCGCCGCTTGCCCGATAGAGAACAGGCCGAAGAACGCGAAAAGGAGAATGCTTGCAATCGTTGAGGCGGCAATCCCAGCGACGAAGCCCTCGACCGTTTTGTTCGGGCTGATTCGCTGAAGCGCCTTGTGCTTCCCCCACCTGCGGCCGCAGAAGTAAGCGGCGATGTCGCACAGCCACGTCAGGACCAATAGAAGCAGAACGAGTTGTAGTCCGAAATAACTCGGGTATTCCGGGAATTCGGGATTGGGGATAGCTCCCAGACAGACCACGAAGCTCGCGAGAAATGGGAGGAACACGAGCGCGAAGACCGAAAATGCGACCTGGGTCAACACCACAGGCGGCTCTCCACGGGACAACAGGCCGCGAAGCAGCACGGCGAGAATCGATGTGAGCAGTATCAGACAGATTACTTTGATGTCAGTGCTCAAGAACGCAAACGCGCACGACAGAAGCCCGATCAGGAGCCAATATATCTCGATACCGGACGCCTTGAGCATCCTTCGGAGCTCGCGAAGGCCGCATAGAACGACGGCCAGGACAAGAATGCTCAGGCCGATGTTGCCGTAGAGAACGATTATTGCCAGAACAACCGGCGCCGCAATGACTGCCGTAACGACGCGGGTCTTAAGCTGGGTCAATTGTCAGTCAATCCTTCCGAATCTTCTCGTTCTGCTCATGTAGTCAGCTATGGCCTCGTGCAGGTGCTTCTCGCGAAAATCGGGCCACAAGACGTCAGTAACGTATATTTCTGTATAGGCGATCTGCCACAGCAGGAAGTTTGAGACCCGCATCTCGGCGCTCGTTCTGATCAGAAGGTCCGGGTCAGGTTGATCGAAGGAATCAAGATAGGTTGCGAACACCTTCTCGTCGAGCGTCGAGAGATCAAGCGCGCCCCCAGCGTGCCCGCGGGCAATTCTCAGAGCGGCGCGCAGTATGTCCTGCCGGCCGCTGTAATTGAGCGCCAGGTTGAGTCGCATCCCCGTCAGGTCGCTCGTTGCCTCACCGACTTCCTTGAGCGCTTCCTGAGCATGCTCCGGGAGCTGGGAAATATCGCCGAAAGTCCCGAGCCTTATGTTGTTGTCCAGAAGCTCCTGCTTTTCGGCCCTAAGGTATTCAGTTAGGAGCAGCATAAGGGCCACGATCTCATCGACCGGCCGCTTCCAGTTCTCGTATGAGAAAGCATAAAGCGTGAGGTGGCCTATTTTGATCCTCGCGCATTCCGTAACAACAGCCCGGACAGATTCTATGCCCTCGGTGTGACCTGCAATGCGTGGCAAGCCTCGACTCTTGGCCCACCTGCCATTGCCATCCATTACGATCGCGATGTGGCGAGGCAGCCTTGATCTATCGATTCTGGGTATTTCATCTTTTGACGTCGTTTATCCCCCCTGCTGACCAGAACACGCGCCCTGTATCCGAGAATACTAAACGTGGTTTGCGTGTCCAGGCCCGTAGTTCAGAATACGTCCGGGCTATACCTGCGCGACGTGAGGCAGGTATAACTCAACACGGCGTTGAAGTCTAACCGATAAAGCCCTACTCCGGAGCAATCGCGTCAACGGGGCAGACTTCTACGCACGCCCCGCAGTCAGTGCATTTATCCTTGTCTATCACATACTTGTCCTCGCCCTCCGAGATGGCATCGAAGTTGCAGGCATCCACGCATGTCCCGCAAGAAATGCACTCATCGCTTATCACGTGCGGCATGTTTTATCCTCCCTTCAGTCTCAATCCGTTCGGAGAGAATATATATCTCTCCAAGCCAATCCTGAAAGCGTTAGAACTCCATCAGTTCCTTCTGCTTGTTCTCTTGTATCTCATCGATTTGAGTCACAAACTTGTCAGTCAAATCCTGAAGATCATCATAAGCCACACTGGCCTCATCCTCCGAGATCTCCTTTTCTTTCTCAAGTGCACGAATATGATTCTTGGCATCCTTGCGGACGTTCCTTACCGCGGCCCTGGTATCCTCGCAGCCTCTGGCAGCCGCAGCCCCCAGCTTCTTGCGACGCTCTTCGGAGAGTGGAGGAATCGTGATCCTGATCACGTTACCGTCGTTGGCCGGCGTAAGGTCGTCGCCAGACCGAAGGATTGAGTTCTCGACGTTTTTCAGAAGACTCGGGTCCCACGGTTGGATTACGATCAAGCCGCTCTCAGGGACCGAGATCGTTGCCAGCTGGGAAAGCGGCGTTTTCTCGCCGTAGCAATCGACCATGATATCGGAAACAAGCAAAGGGCTGGCCCTGCCGGTCCTCATTCTCGAGAGATGCCTTACAAGCGCATCAACGGTCTTCTGCATCTTCTCCCCGGTGTCTGTGAATATGTCGTCAAGCATCTTGCGCCTCCCCAAGCAAAGTTCCCACGTTTGCGCCCGTCAAAACCCCTCTAAGGTTGCCCTTCTCAAGGAGATTGAAAACGATAATTGGTAGGTTGTTGGCGCGGCACAAAGAGACTGCCGTCAAATCCATGACCGAAAGGCCCGAGAGCAAATAGTCCTTGTAGCCAAGCCTCTCGTATCGTTTCGCGTCGCGGTCAACCGCTGGGTCTGCCGTATATACACCATCAACATTAGTCGCCTTGAGGAAAACATCGGCCTTAAGCTCGAGCGCACGCAGCGCCCCGGCCGTGTCCGTCGTAAAATATGGGCTGCCAGTTCCGCAGCACAGAATCACCACCCGGCCCTTCTCGAGATGCCTCAGCGCTCGCCGATGAATAAACGGTTCAGCGACCTTCTGAATAGGTATCGCCGTCATCACACGTGTCTCAAGTTCCTTCCGCTCAAGAGCCGCCTGAAGTGCGAGGGCGTTGATGACGGTCGCCATCATGCCCATATAGTCGCCGCTGCTGCGATCGATGCCGAATTCCTTGGCGCTTTTCCCACGATAGATGTTTCCGCCGCCAACTACGATCGCCAAGTCAACTCCCAAACAATGCGCATCAACTATCTCATCGGTTACCCATTCAAGCCGCTTCGGGTCAATCCCCGCTTCATGACTCCCGAGCAGCGCCTGGCCGGAGAGCTTCAGAAGAACGCACTGATACCTGAGGTCCATTTGTCAGCCCTTGGAGATCTCAAACCGAGCGAACTTACTGACCGCTATCTTCTCACCCAGCTTAGAAGATAGACTGTCAATCATATTTCCGACCCTATCATTTGGCTCCTTGACGAAGGTCTGGTCCACCAGGCAAACGTGTTCGTAGAAACTCTTAAGCTTGCCCTCGACTATCCGATCCAAGACGTTCTCGGGCTTGCCCATCCTCTCGGCCTGCTCGCGGTAAATCCTCTTCTCAGCTTCCAGGACCTCCTCGGGAACCTCTTCAAGAGAGACATAAAGCGGATTGGCAGCGGCTACTTGCATGCAAAGGTCCGACCCAAGCCCCCGGAATTCGTCCGTCCTGGCAACAAAGTCTGTCTCGCAGTTCATCTCAAGCAGAACGCCAATCTTGCCGTTGTGATGGATATAGGAGAACATGGCGCCCTCAGACGCTGTTCTGTCCTTCCGCTCGACTGCCTTCGCCAAGCCCTTCTTGCGAAGCGACTCTATCGCCTTCGCCTCGTCGCCGTCGGACTCAATCAGCGCTCGCTTGCAGTCCATTATCCCGGAACTAGTCCTATTGCGTAGCGCCTTGATCATTTCAACGGTTACTTCTGCCATCAAAAACCCCTAGTCCAAATCTTCTTTATCGAGTTTCCTGAACGTTCTCCGCGGCATCGGGCTAACCTTGACTGGCCGACGCGTCATCGACAGCGATGGCCTCCTCACGCTCTTCCTCAAGGTCCTTGCGGCGCATCTGACCCTCAACATAAGCGTCGGCAATCTTTGAGGAAACAAGCTTGATCGCCCTTATCGCGTCGTCATTTCCTGGGATGATGTAATCGACTAAATCCGGGTCACAGTTGGTATCGACAATCGCGACTATCGGAACTCTGGAGCGCCGCGCCTCCGCGACCGCGATCTTCTCCTTTCTCGGATCGATTATGAAAACCGCGCCCGGGGGACCCGTCATGCTCTCGATACCACCAAGATTCCGCTCGAGCTTGAAGAGCTCCTTTCTGAGTTTTATCGCCTCCTTCTTGGGAAGCACGTCGATTTCCTCGCTGTTGGCCGTGTCGCGCAGCTTGCGCATCTTTGCAATCGACTTTTTCACGGTCTGGAAGTTCGTCAACATCCCACCAAGCCAGCGATGAGTAACGTAGAAGGCGCCCGCACGCTTCGCCTCCTCCTCAACGGAGAGAGATGCCTGACGTTTCGTTCCGACCATGAGGAGAGGTTTGTTCTCCTGACCGAGGCTGACAACGAAATCATACGCTCGCCGCAGCAGCCTCACCGTCTTCTGGAGGTCTATGATATAGATACCGTTACGTTCGGCGAAGATATACCGCCGCATCTTGGGGTTCCAGCGCTTTGTCTGGTGACCAAAGTGCATTCCCGCCTCAAGAAGTTCTTTCATGGTGATTAACGCCAACTATGATCCTCCTTCAATCCCGATTTGTTCCCGCTGCATGCACATAGGAGCGATATTGCCCTACTCAGGATGCCGCAGTGCAGCAAGTAGTTGATAATCCAATCTCATACCTCAAAACCAAAGGTCGCACAACCTGCATCGAGATGCACAACAGACCTCAGACTGACGAGGCGCAAGCAAAACCTACCTTTTGGAGAACTGGAATCTCGCTCTTGCTCCGCGCTGGCCGTATTTCTTGCGCTCTTTGACGCGCGCATCACGCGTCAAGTAGCCCTGCTCCTTCAGGATCGGGCGCAAGCTCTCGTCGTGCCGGAGCAATGCTCTTGCGATACCGTGCCTAAATGCGCCGGACTGGCCTGTTATCCCTCCGGAACATATCGTCGCCTGGACATCAAACTTCCCGAGCGTCTTTGTATCGACAAGGGGAGCAAGAGCCAGCTTGCGAAGCCTCGCGTTCGGGAAGTACTCGTCAAAAGCACGCTTGTTGACGGTTATCTTGCCCTCGCCGGGGCGAAGAAACACTCTTGCTATCGCCCGTTTGCGCTTTCCAGTTCCATAACTCTCTTCAAGAGACAACCTTAACTCTGTCCTCCTAACCTGACTATCTATGAACTCCAATTGAAATAACGCTCTGAACCAGCGACTTCCATAAAGTTACAGACGCGATGACAAATCCTATGGCTCAGATGCTCTGCCGACGCGTCTCTTATTACTCAATGACCACCAGCGGCGTCGGCTTCTGCGCCGCATGTGGATGTTCTGGACCTGGGTAAACCTTGAGTTTCTTGATGATCTGACGGGCGAGCTTGTTCTTCGGAAGCATCCCCGCGACTGCCTTTCGCATCAGGGATGTCGGGTCTCGCTTCAGCTTCTCGCGAGCTGTGAACGACTTTATCCCTCCCGGATAACCCGAATGATGATGATACATCTTCTGGTCCCACTTGTCCCCCGTCAACTTCACGGAGGCGGAGTTAACCACCACCACAAAGTCGCCCGTGTCGATGTGGGCCGTGTAGCACTCCTTGTCTTTGCCCAAGAGCACCCTGGTAATCCTCGCCGCCAGTCGCCCCAGTGGCTGGTCCTTGGCATCAACAAGATGCCATTGTCGCTCTATATCGCGCGGTCTGGCAGAATACGTCCTGTTCAAATCGCGAACCTTGATCCGCGTCGCTGCCGTTTCTGTCTGAATCTCTGACGAATCAACCATTTTCAAATCTCATCATAACTGTGGCCCAACGTCGGGAAAAACTCCGGCGGACTATAACACACCCGGTTTCAAACTATCAACCAAGAACGCCAACTGAGGTTCCCGTCAACCCCGCCGCCATCCAGGCAGCGCCTCACAAGCCCAGCTTTCCTGCCCGCGTGAATGATTCTTCGACCGAACGTGTCAATCCTGTTACGGGCAACATACATGCCAAGAACAGCACTTGTCAATTCCCGCCGTTGGCCCGAAAAATCAGATTGAATTGGTGATGCATATCGTGGCGTCAACTCGTTTAGGCTTTTCATTGGGCGGTTGCCGCGGCCGCGGTCAGTTAGCGGCTTGCACCCCGTGGGTGCTTTGGAGTGCGGCGGCCTGACGCCGCTTTTCTTGGCGGTGACCTGGCACCGCCTTCTCAGGACTGCGTTATGAGCGGTCAGGTGGGTGATTTGCAGAACGCGGAGTCATTCAATTAGGGCAGATGCCGCGTCAGACCGCGGCAAGTGAAAGCGGCGCCGGGTCAGAAGCACTCCAAATCACCCAACGGGTGCAAGATGCATCGCTACTGTATGCAACAAGATCAGCCTTGTGAATGGCTGACGCGAGTTCAAGACACGATGTCAGCGACCGTCAAGCTGGTTTTTCGGAGACGATGTTCGATTGTGGTGCGATGTGCAGAATGTGGCTGCAGGAAGCATGATATATAGTGCAGGGGCGGTGCTTGGCCCGCCCTTCTCTAATGTGACCAAACGCTCGCCGGCAGGCGCAGTCTCGCCAAAGGCGGATATGAAGGGCGGGTCTGAGACCACGCCCCTACAATCCGCAACCCGACTTGTTAGACAGCCTCTTAGGTTGAGTGGCTGAAGAAATGCTGTGGAGGGGGGTGGGTCAATAATTGACCCACCCTAGTGGCCGGAGGGGGTGGGTCAATAATTGACCCACCCCTTCAGATTCTCCTGTCAATGGCGGATTCCACGGATTCGGACGTATTAAGAAACTTGAAAGTGGATCAAAATTGATCCACCCTCTATGCATGGTAAAAAGTGGTCGATTTGGGGCCTAGCCATCGAGAATGCCCTTCCAGCCGTCAAGGAGGGAGTCTCTGGCAAGGACAGTGACCAGTTTGGCACGTATAATGCTTGAAAAACGGGTGGAATAAGGGACGGTTTATGAACCGGAAAGGTAGAAAATGTTCGATAACGGTTTGAAGGTATTCCAAGTAATCTTGGTTATTTTGGCGTCTTCGGGGGTTTGTGCGCAGGAGGCGCCAGTTGCGAGCGTGCCGTGGGCGCACTTTGCCCAGGGTCCTGACAGAGCTTGTTGCAGCCCGTACGCCGGCCCTTTGAATGCGCCACACGCTACTACGAGACTTGTTCGCTTCACCGAGGAAGTGCTCACTCATATCCTGCTTGACCGCAATGGCATGCTTCAAGTGATCTCGTCCGATGGCTATCTTCTCAGTTTCAACGCTAGCCCTGGCCAGGATGACTTGGTCCTTTTGGCGCCTCTACCGTGGGCACCGACTGACATGGCGCTGGGGTTTGACGGGACGGCATATATCTCTATGACCGAGGGCGGATACGGGAGAGTGGCCGCCATAAAGGACCACGCGGCGCTGTGGGAGAAGGAGTTCCCGGCCCAGGAGGAGATCTACGTGCTCCCGACACCTGATTTCACGATCCTTGTCCTTACTACGGACGGCCGGCTCTTCAATCTCGGCGCCGATGGTGAAGAAGAGTGGACCTATCTCGTCCCAGGGGTCTTTGAACGCTGCACTAAGCCGTCAATAGGGCGTTTGGGAATCATATACTTCGCTACAAACGGCGTCACGTCGCGCAAGTCCACATTTCTCGAAGACAGCTGCGTATTCGCGGTATCTCGGGACGGTGTGAAGCTGTGGGAAAGGCCAGCGCCTGTCAGCAGCCTCAGCTATCCCGTCATAGATGAGGAAGAGAACGTTTACATGACTGGTTCTGACGGCCTCCTCTATTCGTTCTGTTCAGCTGGGCTCAATTGGGCCGAGCCGGTGAAAGAACCGGGCCAGGAGGCATATCTGGCCTATCATGAAGAAAAGATTATCGTCCTTTCAGGTGGAAACGTCACCGCTTACAGCAGGACCGGCCAACGGCAACCCCTCTGGTCAGTTTACCTGGGCGATCCCTTCATCTCGGTCCCCGCCATAGGGAGTGATGGTATGACCTATGCACTGACAAGGTCCATCTATCAAGGAAGCTTGTCCACCCTCACCGCAATCGGGGCAGCTGGCAACGTCAAGTGGTCTGTCCCGGTCAATTGCGAGACGCCGACCCCACCCATCATCACAATTGAGGGCAACATCTGCATAGGGACGCGGGAGGCAGGCGTAGTTTATTTCAGCTTCGGAAGAGGAGACATTACGCCTCCTTGCGTGTCGGAGACGTTTCCGCCCAAGGACACCATTCTGCCAATAGATGACTCCGACATGATGATGATACTCGTCGATAGCGGAGTTGGGATTAGGGAATCCAGCATATACGTTTCGGTCAACAATGAAGTGGTTCATATCTCCACAGAAGACCTGATCGGTGGGTACAAAGTGCTGGCATCACCGCATCAGATTCTTACTCCGTTTCAGAATGTCGTCATCGAGGTCTCCGCCGAAGACGAGAGATTCAACAGGAAGATCGAGCCATTTCATCTCACGGCCGTCGAATACCGAAATCGACCCGCTATTGTGATGGCCGGTTTTGGATACACCAACATCACTTCGTCCGGCGGCGGTCAAATGCAAACCATCGCGCTCATGGACCCTCTAAGTGACATCGAAGAAGTGGCGCTTTCTCACGCACAGTCCGGTTTCTCGCAGTGCCTCGAGGACAATGGCAAGGGGATCGATCCCGATCTGAAGGGACGATGGTATTCGGCGGACAACGTGCTTCCCGCCGGCCTCACACCAGGAAGATACCAGCTCGAAATGATCGCGCGAGATACGATGGGCAGGACCAGCCTGACTTGGCCATATTTGACTGTCGAGAGAGAAGATGACGCTCAACTTCTCGGAGGGTCTGGCGGAATCGGGCGGGGAGCCTGGACCCCACTAGACCCGATCGGCATATCAGCCTCCAGCCTGGCTCTATTGGGTCCGAGCTCATCGAGCAAGAGGCGCCAAACCTACGACGGGACAGCGCCAATCATACTTGCCGCCGGATACACTTACTCATACCTGAACACCTCGGGCGGCGTCGTCAGGTTCGAGGCGCTAGTTGATGATTTCGACGGCATCGACGACGTTGAGAGAGTCGAGGTCTATATGGACGGCTATCCGATTGGGCTGTCCCTCAACAATGTGGGCGAATGCGGCGATGCGGTCCCCGGCGATAAGGTCTTCACCTTCCAGATACCCCTCAGTGGCGACATATTCGCAAGCGGAGCCTATCTATATGAACTCAAGGCGTTCGATAGGGCAGGAAACGAAAGCAATCTGTGGCCATATTTGGAGATCAAATAATAGTGTTCAAAGTCAGCAGAACTTGCCTGAGTTCTTTGGGGCAAGAGCTTGGAGATAAGCAGCGGTGCAGTTGGACCTCATAGGATACCTCTTTCTGGTTGTGGCGCTCGTGGGCCTCATATTCCTGGCCCTCGCCGGAGTGTTCAATCAGGAACGTTAATAAGGCATACGAAGCCCGATAGGAGATCTTGAAGATGAATAGTGAGAGCGATCTTGCAGGGCGTGACGAAGCTCAGGAAACAATGGAAGACTCTGTGGCGATATTCATTGTCCCGTTCATTTTGGCACTCGGCGTGGCTGTCTTCTTCGTCATGATGGAGATATTCAAGCACGTCCTTTAATCGTGAAATTGACAGCCTTGGCAGCTGTTAGACCCAAACGTGGGGTGAGGTGACCATACTTTGACAAGGCCGGGCGGAGGCGCCTCACCCCATACCCTTTTCGGCATTGACAACGATGAAGGAGTCATACGTCATCCACTCAGCACCTATGGAAGAGGAGGCAACGAGATGAGACGGAAAGATGCTCCACGCTGTTTCGCCATCTGCATTCTGCTCGTGGCGCTGGTTGCGACAGGCGCGGATGGGGCAACCTACCACGTCAAGCAGGATGGGACGGGCGATTTCACCGCGATACAGGAGGCGATAGACGCGGCCGAGGAGGGCGATACGATCATCGTCCACCCCGGCACGTTCTACGAGAATATCCACTTCAACGGCAAGAATATCACGCTACGCTCGATAGACCCGACCGATTGGGATGTCGTCGAGGCGACCGCGATAGACGGCACCGAGAAAGACTCTGTCGTGACGTTCGCCGGGACCGAGGACAAGAGTTGCGTGCTTTCCGGCTTCACGATCACGGGCGGGAGTGGCTACACAGGCGGAGGAATCCGAGGCGGGGATTATCTAGTTCCCCATACACGAGCGACCATCACGAAGTGCAGCATTGTCAGTAACGTAGCGCAGAGGGGAGGTGGGATCGCTCACTGCGATGGGAGGATTGCCCAGTGTGTTATAGCAGGAAATCGCGGGGAGTTAGGGGGGGCAGGCGGCATCTATGACTGCCGGGCAACCATAACCTCTTGTCAGATCGCTGCGAACTTTGGGAGAGGTGGTGGAGGTGGCATCTCGAACTGTAACGGTGCCATCATGGACTGCTACGTGGTTGATAACGAGGCGAGTGGGGGCGGCGGGCTTTATAAGTGTGACGGCGCGATCACCAGGTGCTACATCCAAGGGAATATGGCGTCAGATGGAGGTGGCCTCTATGCCTGTAACAGTGACATCCGGATGTGCGTGGTAAGCGAGAACACGGCCTGGACCGGGGGGGGACTAAGTTCGTGCAGTGGGTCCATAGTCAACTGCCTAATCACCGGCAACTCAGCGGAAAGGTACACTTGCAAGGGCGGTGGCCTCTACGACTGTGACGGGGAAATCCTCAGCTGCACGGTATCCGACAACCGGGCCGATGCGGCCGGTGGAGGCTTGTACAGATGCGACGGGGAGATCAGAAACAGTATCATCTGGGGCAACACAGCTCCATCAGGACCTGAGCTGTACGGCCGCACCCCCTCATATTGTTGCCTCGGCGGAGAAGACTCTGGAGGCAAGGGAAACATCTACGCGGACCCGTTGTTCGCCGACGAGCAATCGGATGACTACCGGTTGCAGGCCCAATCACCATGCATAGACGCGGGGAGCAGCGTCGGCGTCAGGCTGAACGAAGACCTAGACGGCAGGCCTCGGCTGATCAACGGGGCGATCGACATGGGCGCCTATGAGTTTCAGGGGGGATTGTACGTCGAGGTTGAAGCCGCTAGGGAGGTGTACTTCGGCAACGAGACGCTGATTCTGACGATTGGGGGCGGCAATCTCGGTCAGACAGCCATGGTCGACCTCTACGCGGCGATTGAAGTCCCGTACGGGCCGCTGCTGTATTTGCCTAGTCTGAGCACTGAGCCGTGCGCTTGGTTCAGACAACTCAGCCTTCCATCAGGATTCCATCAGGAACCGTTCGAGGCGTTTTCATACACATTCTCCGGCCTTGAACCCAACGGCACGTATCCTATCCACTACGCGCTTGTTCCCAGTGATCCGGATGCGTCAGGCATCAATGCAGTCACGTCGGAGTTCAGGTACCGGCGCGATCACCGAACAGCCCTGCAGGTGAATCAGGACGGGTCGGGTGATTTTCTTTCCATTCAAGAGGCGGTAGATACCGCAATTGAAGGGGAGACCATTCTTGTCCATCCAGGGGCTTATTATGAGAACATCAAGTTCAGAGGCGCCAACATAAACTTGCGGTCTGTGGACCCGGAGAACGCGAGCGTCATAGCGTCAACGGTGATTGACGGCCGAAGGAAGGGCTCTGTTGTCCGTTTCTCGGGCGTCGAAGGCGACAGCTGCGTCTTGTCTGGGTTCACGATCGTGAATGGGTACCATTATGATGATGGTGGAGGCGTTCATGGCGCGGACACGTTGGCCAACATCACTAACTGCATATTTGTTGATAATTGGACCGCTTCGGAAGGGGGGGCGGTATATGGCTGCCATGGCCTAATCGCTAACTGCCTCATGATAGGCAATACGGCCAACGAAGGGGGAGGTTTGTCCTCCTGCTATGGCTTGATATTCAACTGCCTGATCGTAGAGAACACAGCCGGCCTTAGCGGCGGTGGGATGTCCAACTGTAGAGGTAGTATCCGGAGCTGCACTCTTACTGGTAACGTGGCCGAACTCCAGTACGGTGGCGGGATGGCCTATTGCTGGACCAGCGTCGTCAACTGCATCATCTGGGATAACTATGCCTGGTACTGGCCCGACCTGGATGACAGCGGATCGCCATCCTACTGCCTGATCGGGGCTTGGTTTGAGGGTGGCTCAAACATCGTCGGCAGAAACCCGAGGTTCGTGACTGGCCCGCTTGGCGATTACTACCTCAGTCGCGGAAGTCCGTGCATAAATGCAGGATATGGCTCAGCCGAAGACGCCGGCCTTTCGGACCGGACGACGCAGGCGGACGGGACGCCCGACACGGGCGTCGTCGATATGGGCTTCCACTACCCGGTGCCATGAGCGACTGTCTCACTAGTCGGTTTCCCGCCGACGCAGATTAATTCGGAGCTTGGCTGATGCCAGATGTAGGGGTTGGCCCTTTGCATGATTGATTCGTGGACTATGGTACCACATCCCGACGAAGGTGACGCATGTCCACGGCGGATACCTAACCTCCTTTTGGCCCGTTTTCCGAATGGGGAAACTCCTCATCTTCTCGGGTGTTGATCTTGTAGTTGCTTTGTGTTAGTCGTATGTTGATTTGGCTTAGTTGTTGTTTGTGTTTCACTAACCCTTACAAGGGAGGTTTACGATGGGAAAGATGCTGAGGCGCACACTTTTGTTGGCTGCTCTGGTCTGTTTTGGGTTTTCCGGGACGGGGACCGCTGAGTGGTTCAACTACTCCAACCCCATAGCCGCCAACGACTTTGTGTTTAGCGGCGGCCACGTGTGGATTCCTGCGCTGGGCGCGGTTTGTGACCTCGACCCGGCAACGAGCGAGTTCACGACTTATACTAGCTCGTCGGGGCTGCCATGTTCTTGCGGCAACGGGGCAGCGGTTGACCAGCAGGGCGTGATTTGGGTCGCCATGGCCAAGGGAATTGGAGCAATCCACCCCGACGGGACGATTCAGAGGTTTTACGCCGATAACTCGGGGCTCGAGTCGGACAACGGCCGGGCGATTGCCGTTGGCCATGACGGTCTGGTCTGGGTAGGGACCGACGAGGGCGTCTATTCCTACGACGGCGCCGCCTGGACCAAGCACCCGTTTCTAGGCATACCGACGTTAGCGCGCAACAACGTCATCGAGGTGGCGCCCGATGGCACAGTTTGGATCGGGACCGAGGGTGGATTACAGGTTTACGACGGCACGGTCTGGGCGATGTACACCGAGATGACGAGCGGCCTTCCATCGGGTGGCGGCGGCAACGTTCGGGACATCGCATTTACGCCGGATGGCAAGACCTGGTTTGCAACCTACGCCGGTATCGTATCCTATGACGGCACGAACTGGGAGGTCTTTGACGGCAGCAACACGCCGATGACGGCGCCGACGATTGAGGCGATCGCGGCCGCGACAGACGGGACGATTTACGCAGGGCATTCAGGCGGCATTCTGGTCTATGACGGCGCCGACTGGACGATCTGGAACACTGACAACTCCGATATTCCAGCGAACGGCGTCTCAGCTTTGGACCTTGGGCCGGACGGCGCGCTTTGGGTGGGGACCTGGGCCGGTTCCGCTGTTTTGAATGACAATGTTTGGACAGCTTATCAGCACACCAACTATCCCGAGCTAAAGGGACAAATTGAACGGATCGCTGAGGACCCCGAGGGGGTTCTGTGGCTTGCCACATTGGGCGGCGGAGTCGTCGCGAAGGATGGAGAGACGTTCACGGCCTACACGACCGAGAACAGCGACCTGCTCTCGGACATGGTCGAAGCGATTGGCATAGCAACTGACGGTACCAAGTGGTTCGGAACTTGGGCTGGGATCAGCCGTTTTGATGGGGCAGATTTCCAGAACTATTCCTTCGATCTGGGCAACTTCCCGGTAGCAGGTTCAGTACTTGACGTCTCAATTGCGCCGGACGGCACACCTTGGGCGGTTGCGCAGGACATGGCGGGACCGCGGTGCGTCTGTCATTTCAGCGAGGGCGAGTGGCAAACGTTACAGCTCATGGTGCCTGCGAAGTTCTCATGCGTCATCGTCAGGGACAACGGAGATGTTTACATCGGGTCCAATGGCCAGGGCCTTTTCGTCTGGGACGGCAGCATCACGACACATATCGACGCGAGCGACGGGCTGCCGAGCAACACGGTGCGCTGTCTCGCGAAGAGCCCAGAAGACACCGTCTGGGTCGGCACGGACAACGGTCTCGGCCTGACCGACGGCGTCACCTGGCAATTGTACAGTATGCAAAACAGTATGCTTAAGACGAACGAGATCAGGGACATCTATCCTGCTGAGGATGGGACAGTTTGGGTCTCGACCGGCAACGGCCTAGTTTCTATTAGCGCCGAGACGTCGGTTCGGTATTCCTCTCAGTATAGTGGGCTTCTGGTAGATATTACGAGTTCTGTGCACAAAACCACAAATGGCAACATCGCTGTTAGCGGGCTTGTGGGTCTGGCGGAGCTCACAACGCTGAGTTATCCCACACTTGCGGATGGTTCCGTTGGGCCGGAGGCGGGACTCCCAACGACGCCCTTTATCTACTCGGTGCATTACGCGAATGCTGAAGCCGTCTCCGAGCCTGAGATATATGTCTTCATCGATTCTGAGGAGTTCGAGCTCCATCTGGCCGACGGTGAGCCCAACGACGGGACATACACCTTCAGCACGACACTTGATATGGGGCTGCACGGCTACTACTTCAACGCAACGGACGAGAATGGGGCGCGGACTAGGACGCCCTTCAACTTCATGATGCTAGGGCCGGCAGTCAGCGGCAGTCCGGCTGAGATCATTATCCAGCTGGAAAAGGTGCTCTACGTGCCGGGCGATCCTATGCAGGTGCTTTTGACACTGGTCAACAGGTTGGACGAGCCGCTGGAAATAGTCCTCTACACGGCCGTCGAGATGCCCACCACCCAGTTGCTCTTCTTCCGGTATCCCGACCTATTCACGGTCGATCCCACTGGGCTCAGGTTCACGCTGACGCCGTTTCAACGTATCGAAAACTACGTGATCCTGGACGTCGTTTTAGACGAGTCTATCTTGCCCTACGGCGACTACGCCTGGCTGGCGGCGTGCGCCGATCCCAGCGTGCCGGGGTTTGAGCTATTGAGCGACATGTCCGAGTCCGCCTGGCAGTTCCGGGAGGAGCTGGCTCCGGTGGCAAACTAGCAGCAGAAAGCAATCAGAATTCGGGCTGAATCGCTGGCCGGTGGCCTCATGATCGCCTGCCAGCTGTTTCTTCCCTGGGGAGTTAGCATCGCGGCGGCGGCGGGCCCAGATTACCCGCAGTAAGCCGCCACCTCCGCCAGATAGTCACTTCGCCAGCTGCTTGAGCATCTTTTGGACCTCGGGGAGACCGCCCTGGAAGACGAGGTAGCCGTCGTGGGGCTCGCGCTCCGTGATCTCGTCCATGACGGGCCTCAGCATCATCTCTATGACCTCGCCGCGCTCAAGCGTGTGACCCAGAACCCAACACAGCTTCATGTAGGCCACCTCGGGGAGCATGTTCGCCGCGGGCACGATGCCGCGCTGCATCAGCTCCCGCCCCGTCTCATAGACGAACATCTGAACAAAGCCCCACAGCGTCTGAACCGTCATGAAGACGTGGACGCCCTTCTCGCACGCTACCTTGATCGGCTCGTAGAGCGGCTTGTTCACGTGGCCCAGGCCAGTTCCCGCGATGACTATCCCCTTGTAGCCGTTGTCAACCAGCGCCTCGATTATGTCCGGCTTCATGTTCGGGTAGTAATAGACGATCGAGACCTTCTCCTCAAAGGCCGTGTCGATAATCACATCCCTGTCGCTGCGCCGGCGATTGACCGGTTCTTTTAGCACAACGTAATCAGTGGGCGATACGAAACCGACGGGACAGTCGCTCAGCGTGCGGAAAGTGCTGCGGTAGCTGGAGTGCATCTTGCGGACACGGGTGCCTCGATGAAGTAGGCAATACTGGTCGCTCGTCGGGCCGAACATGCAGACCAGAACCTCGGCTATCTCGCCATACGCCGCCGACCTCGTGGCGTTGATCAGGTTGAGCGCCGCGTCACTTGATGGCCGATCGCTGGAGCGCTGAGAGCCAACGAGGATTATCGGCACGGGCGGCTTCTGTACCATGAAGCTCAGGATCGCGCTGGTATGGTGCATGGTATCAGTTCCGTGGCCGATGACGACGCCATCGACGCCGTTTTCAATCTCACGACCAATGCTATTGGCGAGAGTGATCCACTGAAGCGGCGACATGTCCTCGCTGAAGATGCCGAAGAGCTTGATCGTCTCCAGGTTGCAGATGTCGGCCAGCTCCGGAACCGCGCCGTAGAGCTCGCCCGGCGAAAACGCCGGTATCACCGCGCCGGTTCTGTAGTCAAGGCGTGAGGCAATTGTGCCGCCGGTCCCGAGAAGTGTAACGTTCCGCTTACCGGGGTCTCTGGGGAACTCCTTCTCGGGTATCTTATAGTGCGCCTCCTTGTAGCCGACCTCCTTGATCTCGGTGATCGTGTTGACGTTAACGCCAATGTTGTAGCCCGTGCGGAGCTTCAGGACCATGTGCTGGTCGTCCGCGGTCTCAGACCGGGGCAGAATCAGTCCAACGTAGCCGCCTTTCGTGGTTGAGACCTCAACGTCGGCCCAGACCCTCGCGCCCAGGCTCGTCAAAACCTCTTTCGCACGACCGCGATAGCCCTTCAACTTACTATCTGAATCTGTTGTTGCCATTTCCTATCCTCATGATACGCATGATACGCCATAGGCCGTGAATCGTTACATCGAAGGATATTGTTTCAAGGATGGCTGAGGCTGGCAAGAGGATTTCATCTTGGTCGGTAGGGAAAGGCTTCCTGTTCTAAACATGTCTAGGCGTGGCGCTTCATGTTGGAACCGAATCGCAGCTGTTGTATCCTCGTTCCGGTGAAGCGAGGCGCGAGGCGGTTTTCTTGCCCCTTCACAGAAAGAGAGGACAAGATGCTCTTAGGTTACGATTTTAAGGACCCGGTCAAATGGGCGCAGGGGCGAATGTCGTCCAAAAAGGGCTATCGGCAAGAGATCATGGTCAGCGTTGTCGTTGGATTCGCCGCGGTTGCGGTTGTGGTCGGCGCCCAACTGACGAGAGAAGTGAGCACTGGCAGTTTGATGATCACAGGCGGAATCAGCTTCCTAATCTTGGACGCAATTGTTCTACGAGGGATAATGTATGCGATGGCTCTGAGGCAACTGGTTCTTGGGCGTCAACCGAAGGGCGAGGGGGCGAGCGATGAGAATCATCAGGCGAAAGAGCATGAGAACTAACCTCGGCTCGCGCTCGCATGTTCAATCGCCGCGGCGGTGTCATGATCTGCTTGACGGGCCATGTTTCAGAGCATGCCCAATGAGCAGCAGTGGCGGCCAAAACCGGGACAACGACAGTGATTGATGCGATTCGTTCGAGCAACACTGCGATCGCCAATGATATGTGGGGATTCGACGAATGGGTACGACAAGAGGGTTACGATGTTGTCGCGGGAGTGGATGAGGCGGGACGGGGCTGCCTCGCCGGGCCGGTAGTTGCCGCCGCCGTCGTGTTGCCCCGTGATTTCAGGGACGATCGGATACGCGACTCAAAGCAGCTAACTGCCAGGATGCGCGAGGTCCTTTTCGACGTCATCGCCGCGAGGGCTGTGAGCTACGGGATCGGCGTGGTCCCTCCTGAGACAGTCGATTCAATCAACGTGCTTCGCGCGGCGCTGCTGGCAATGGTTCAGGCCGTTGACAACCTGCACCGGCCGCCTGATATCATCCTTGTCGATGGCAATCAGCGGATGCCCAAGGCCTCGCAGCAGATGACGGTCAAGAAAGGCGACGCCAAGAGCCTCTCGATTGCCAGCGCCTCGATCATCGCGAAGGTTCACCGGGACCGGCTGATGTGCGAGCTGGACGTGAGTTACCCTGGATACAGCTTTGCGAGCAACAAAGGTTACGGCAGCAGAGCACACATCGATGCGCTCAAGGAACTTGGGCCTTGCCCAGTTCACCGCAGGACCTTCGCGCCGGTTCGTCGGGCCGCTGAATTCAATCCAGGAAGGACACGAGGCGATACGAACAGCCCCAGTCAACAGGGAGCTCTGACCCTGACATTTGGAACCTGAGGTTGGAAAGTTGAGATCATATCTGAAAAGACTGCAAAAGGAGGAAGAAATGGCGGGAAGGCTGAAGCAGGCGTTAGCCGGTCTACTCCACGATGTCTAGGACGGTGCCGAGCATCTCGTTGCTCGCCTGGATGCTCTTGACGTTCGCCTCGACCCCTCGTTGGGACAGCATCTGATCCACCATTTCGCTGGCGATGTCAACGTTCGACATCTCTAATCCGCCGGACGCGATGTCGCCGAGACCACCGGTCCCTGGGGCGCCCCACGTCGGGCTGCCTGATTCCGCAGATAAAGTGTATTTGCCACCACCGATCTGGGTCAACGCTGACGGATTAGGGAACTGCGAGAGCTGAAGACGTCCCAGCAGCTCGACCTGCCCGGTTTGCCCGTTCTTGCCCCAGACAGTCCCGTCACCATATACTCTGACGCCATCGATGTCACCGCCAACTTCGACGGGAGGCGAGAGCCGGAAGCCGTCCGACGTCGCAAGGTAGCCCTCCGAATCGACGTGAAACCTGCCTGCCCTGGTGTACGCTACGTTCGCGTCTTCGTCCATGACCTTGAAAAAACCGTTTCCTTCGATCATAAGGTCAAGCGGCCCGTTAGTCGGACAAAATGCCCCCTGCCTTTGGGAGACACTCCTTTCAAACGAGGCGCCGCCCGTTTGCGAGACCGAGGCCTCTGCCAAGACGGCCTTATAACCGGATGTATCGACGTTTGCGACGTTACTGGTTGACGCGCGTAGTTTGAAGAGGTTTGAGTACAGCCCAGAAAGGCCAGACATTATCGCCCCGAACATCTTGTCTCCCTCCCTTTCATGAAAGGCGCGGTAGTGCATCCGATGTTTCTTGTCGGAGGAAGCGTTCTCAGACTTTAGCCGTAACCGCCCAAGCCTTCTCGAAACGTTCCACGATGTGCCGGCCATCCGGCGCGGATGGGATTTGGGCTTACTGAGCGAATACGGAGAACTGGGGCGAGTCGCTTGGAGGGTCAGCTCCCTGCGATCGAGAGCTCGCGAATCAGGAGATCGGGAGTGCCATAACGCCCGGCGCTTGACCAGCTGAGGTCGCGACCAACCAGAACCACATCTGAGAGCATCTTAAAGAGGTTGCCGGAGATATGGAAATCCTTCACCGGGTAGGTAGATTCACCGTTCTCGAGGGCCAGGCCTTGAGCGGGAATCGAAAAATCACCGGTCGCGATGTCCATGCCAGCGAACAGACCGCGTATCGAGGTCACCAGAACCCCATTCCCGGCCTCGGCCAGCATCTGCTCCCTGTTGGCCTCGCCAGGCTCAACGTAGAAGTTCGTCGTACCAACCGTAGGCGGCGTCTTGTAGCCTCGCCTGTTGGCATTGCCAGTTGAGGTCTTGTCGCCCTCTTTCGCGGTGTAACAGTCGTGAATGAAAGCCTTTAGCTCGCCGTTCTCGACGATCGTTGTTCTCTGATGAGGAATACCGACGCCGTCCACCGGGGCCGTACCGAGGCCGCCCGGCAGCAGACCATCGTCGAGTATTGTTACTCTTGACGAGGCGATCTTCTTGCCAAGTTTGCCTGCAAGCATAGACTTGCCCTTCTGGACGTTATCGGCGGAGACCAGCATTGCGAGGAAAATCAGGAACTGTCCGGCCGCTCTGCCGTCCAGCACGACGGGCATCCTGCCGGAGGACAGTTGTTTGCCGCCGAGGAGCGCGACGGCCCTTCCGGCGGCATCCCGGCCTATTGCCTCGCAATCAAGGCCATCAAACATCGTCGAGGCTGCCTCAGAAAGCCCGGACTCAACTGAAGAACCCTCAACAGCGGCCACCCACGAAACGCCTTGACAGGATGAGGACGAATACTCGAAGGAGACGCCCAGCGTGTTGTAGATTCCTACGCTTGAGACGCCATCAGCATACACGATATAGGCAGTGCGTTTGACGCGATTATCAAAGGCCTTCGCCGCGCTCTCCAGAAGGAAGCCGCGCTTAATCTTCTCTTCAACAGGGACAGACTCAATGCGCTCGTCGAGAATCTGAAGGTCATCTCCTTTGGGCGCTTTCGGCTGGGCAAAGCAGTTGAACTCATCCGGCGTCGAGCCCCTCGCGCAGGCGATGGTGTTCTCGACCAGCTGCTTCAGGCTATCCGCATCAAAGCGGTTTGCGTTGCCAAAACCTAGGGACGAGCCCTTCATAACTCTCAGCCCGATGCCGGCGGTATCGGTCGCGGTCAGGTTCTCAATGCTCAGGTCCTTGACATAAACAGCAGTCGTCGAGCTTTTCTCGACATAGACCTCCGCCTGATCCGCGCCGCTCTTCTCGGCAAGATCAAGCACCTGCTCGCCAATTTCCGCAAGGCTGATCCGACCCGTTACGTCCATCACCTTCCGCCCCCGACGACCATCTTTCGAACCCTCAACGTGGGAAGCCCCGAGCCCGTGGGGACACTCTGGCCCTTGCCGCAACGACCGCCAGCCCGGATTTCGAGATCATTCCCAACCGCATCGATGCTCATCAGAACGTCGGGACCGTCGCCGCTAATCGTCGCATTCTTCAAAGCGAACGTGAGCTTGCCATTTTCGATAGCATAACCCTCGCCCACGCCGACAACGAAATTGCCGGAAAGGACGTCAACGTTCCCGCCACGCGCGATTGTCTTTATGTAGATGCCGTTCTTTGTATCGGCCAGTATCGCGCTGGGGTCATCGGCGCCGTCCTCAACGTAGGTGTTTGTCATCCTTGGGATCGGCGGATGTTCGTAGCTCTGGCAGCGGCCGTTGCCGGTGCTCTTGACCCCATCGACCATCGCTGTGCGCATGTCATACATGTAGTTAGTGAGAATGCCCTCCTCGATCAGGACAGTCTTCTGCGATGGATTGCCCTGATCATCGAACGCCAAGGAGCCGCCCGAACTGAAAACCCGTCCATTGTCAACCAGCGTCACCAGCTTCGAGGCGACCTGCTTGCCCATTCTCCCCGCAAAAGAACTGCCCTTCTGGACGAAATCCGCCTCAAACGAGTGACCGCACGCCTCGTGAAACAAAACGCCCGGGCTGCCCGGCGCAAAAACAACCGGCATCTGCCCCTCCGGCGAAGGCTTTGCGTCGATAAGAACCACCGCCTTGCGGACCGCCTCCCTCGCCACGTCCTCGGGCCGCTTGCCTTCTTCCTTTAGAACCTCGAACCCAGACAGAGCGCCAAACATATCGCCAGCGGCGAGAAGCTCTCCGTTTACCCGAAGAAATGCCCGGACGACCAGCTCGAGCATCGATCGATCATCCTGCACAATCCGCCCCTCAGATGTCAAAGTCAGCGCCTTTCGCGTGTAGTCGTAATACACAATGGTGAGCTGATGAACACTCTTGTCGGCCTCCCGCCCCGCCGAGTCCGCAGCCCTCACCGCCTCGAGCTTGCGCGAGAGATCAACAGCGCAGACCGGCTCGACGACATCCTGGACGGGCTCCGCACCGACCTCGAACGGGCTAATGCTCGTGCTCTCCCCTGCGACTCCCTCGCGCTTCAACGAGGCGCAAACAGCATCCGTTATCCTGTCAATCGATTCGGGCGCCGTCCCGTCGCAGCAGCTGTGGAAGCTCCTGCCGGAAGCAACTGCATAGACGGACACGCCCAGTCGTGAAGCGTTGGACACGTTGGTTTTCCGGTCGTCGCACAAGAGGCGCCACGTGGTTACGTCCTCGACCAGGACCTCGCACCACCCAGCGCCAGCGGCCATCAGCCGCTTGATTCGCTCAAAGCCGAAGTCTGGATCGAGCAGGTACTCATCCATGACAGAGATAATGAGATAACTCGGTCAGTCGGTCAAGCCGTTTGTGGGGAAGTTCTCACCACAGAGACACAGAGACACAGAGAAAACTGGGCAGATATGAGATCAGACGCTTGATCGCCTAACTTGCGTTCTGCCCTTCAAACCATATCACTTCCGGACCTAGG
>CBDVDH010000017.1:0-61837 GCA_965372715.1 uncultured bacterium
CCCCCCAGGTATCGGGCCCATTCCAACGCTTATCCCCCCCCCCGCGGTCGCAAAATCCCCCGGTGTGTGCCCGACGCCTTCGGGCTGAGGGTCGTGTTCCTGCACGAATACCCCGTGTTTCACACGGGGCTACCCACGTGGCCCCCTTTCAGGGGACTTAAGCCTCTCCAACCTGACGTCAAGCGCTATCCCCTCGCTGTAGGTCAAGCCGAACAGCCAACAACCCGGAGAATCAAGACCGGAGAATACGAAGACGCCTGACAAAAGGGGCAGCTCGCGCCCGAGATGGTCTGGTTATGGCATATCCCTGGGCGAAAGGAGGCAGACTTTCGGTCATCGCACTTGCAACCTGAGACCTAAGTTGCTACGAATCCTTGATATCGCAATTACCGAACTGACTGCAAGGAGTTACCATGGGCATTACAAGAAGTCGTGTCTTTACGCGCTGCGTTGTCTTGGCTCTCTCTTTCGCCCTGCTATCGACTGCCCTGTTCGCAGCGGAGGTCAGGCCCACGGCAAAGGTCGCGCCCAATTTCACGTTGACGAATGTCAAGACAGGCAAGCCCGTCTCGGTCTCCGACTTCAAAGGCAGGGTCGTAGTGATAGATTTCTGGGCAACCTGGTGCATCCCCTGCCGCAAGGCGATGAAGTTCTATGAGAAGCTCTACCGGGAGAAGCACAAAGAAGGGCTTGTTGTGCTGGCGATTTCTATTGATCAGCGAGAAAAGAAGCTCAAGAACTTCCTCGAGAAGCGGCCAGTGAGCTTCCCCATTCTTCACGATGCTAAGAAAAGCCTGATGAAGAAGTATGGCGTCTTCAAGATCCCTACGACCTTCATCATCGATAGGGACGGAAAGATACAGAACAAATACGTCGGCATCCTGGAGAAGGTCGTCAGGGCGAGAGTGGAGGAGCTGCTGAAGTGAATGGGAGCGCACGTATCTTGAAGGGTCGGTCGTTTCTGATTCCGGCGCTGCTGCTGGTAGCTTTGTTCCTTTGTCAGGGCTGTGCGACGGTCAAGCCATACGAGATGGAGTTTTTGACCGACCCGATCATGCTGTTCGAGGAGATAAACCCCGACGTCGGCACGCTGGAGTTCCTAGCCTTCGGCGATATGGAGAAGGCCTGGGTTACTGGCGGTGGCGCAAGCGGCGGCGGCTGTGCCAGCTGCGCCGGCAAGTAGGGGCAGTCTTGATGAGAACTGAATCGACTTCTAGAAGGAAAAGGCCCCGACACGGCGAAACTCTGATTGCGTGCCTCGCCCTCCTGTTTCTGGCAGCGTTTGACGGCCATTGCGCTCAGGACAATTTCTCCTTCAACTACTTCCGGTATCGCGACGAGAACGACACGATAAACTCGGCGTTCGCGTTCAGGCTCGATAAGCAGGTGTTCGAGAAGACCAAGCTGAAGGTCTCCTACCTGCACTCCGATACCCGGTATTGGAAGGTCCCGCTGTGGGCGCCGGCCGTAAGGCATTACTCGCGCGGCGATCAGTATTCGCTTCAAGTCGAGCAGAAGACGATCAAGGACGGGAAGCTTGTCGTCGGATATGTCTTCACCGACCGCGCCATTAGACTAACGGATGCCTATCTCATCCACGAAATGGAGGAAAAAGCGAAGTCCGATCCGGAGGTAGGTGGACTGCGAAAGCCCACGTCGAGCGCCTACAGCATCTCCTATTCGCAGCCGTTCTTCGATCAAAACACCACGGTTGAGGTCTCCTACTCCCACACCGACGCCAATCTAACCCCATACTGGGAATACGACATCAACACGATGACGCATCTCGCGAACAGGACGACCTCATACACCAATGCGTTCACGCTGACCGCAACGCAGATACTCACTCAAAACACAACTTGCCAGCTGAGCGCCTCGTATGCGACGCAGTCCGCCCTTCCTGAGACATGGTCTTATTCTGCGAAGCTGCATCAGTATCTGCCGAGCAGAACGTCGATTCAGGTGTATTACCGTTACTCGCATGACAACGATTGCTTCTACACAAACACGGTCGAGGCGAAGGTTTATCAGTATATCATCGACGAGATAATCGTCATGGTAAGATACCGCTGGCACACCGAGGACGACCCGAGCCTCGATGAGGAGCAGGAGTGGCAGCTTTGGCAGCGGCAGGAGTATGGCGAGGACCTCAGTGTCAGCTTGTTTCCGTCGGATTCGGTTACGATTGGCGGGGGCGTGATAGTCGATGTGCTCGGCCTGGCCGGCAACCCGGCGTGGCTTGGGGGCGATTATCTGGACAAGATCAACCTCGACGTTCGGTTCAACCGCTACCGGCACAACAGCAAGTTCGAGAAAGACCATTATCTCGATGCGGATATGTATTCGGCGGGCCTCGGCTTCCTGTTCTGAGGTGTGTTGCGCATGCGCCAGCGCCGCTTACCCTGTGTTATTCACAAACTGCGGATGGGATGAGATGTGGGGCGGGCTTTCCAGCCTGCCTTTTTAGTGATTGCTGCATCCCACACACGGGACATTGTGTCGCGGGAGACGCTGTCTTTGGCAGGCTGGAAAGCCCGCCCCACACCCACAAGAGTCACGGCCTTGAATTATTTGGGGTATGGCTGTGCCTGCCCAAGTTCCCAGCTTGAGGGCGCATCTCGTCTGGAATACAGGAAGAACCTGTATTTGTGGAAGAGGTCGAGCATGCCCTCGCCCCGGACGAGCCTGTAGTCGTCGTTGAGGACCTCGTGGTCCAGCAGCATGTTCTGGTAGTTGTGCTCGGTCCAGGTCTGTCCAGTTACGTCAACCAAGAGCAGATAGTCGGGCTTGCGGCGGAAGATATACATGGGCTCGAACTTGGCGTGCGCCTTGCCTTTCAGCCGGGCGATGTAGCGGTCCGTCAAGCCGCGCATGTCGATAACGCTGAGCCTCGAGTAGTAAGGAATCAATCCCGCCTCGCCCAGAGCCACTGTGGCATCGGGCCGAATCCGTTCCCGCATCATCTTCGCCACGCGGTAGTATTCGCGGTTGAGAACGTCGCGGACCGCAAAGCCGGACGGTTTCTTAGCAACCAGCATTACGTCGGCCGTGTGA
This sequence comes from uncultured bacterium, assembly GCA_965372715.1. Taxonomy (GTDB): domain Bacteria; phylum B130-G9; class B130-G9; order B130-G9; family B130-G9; genus CAYZPW01. Next base: position 3,055 of record CBDVDH010000017.1, read on the forward strand.
TAGGCGAACAGACTAACAATCGTTATGATCATCGCAGCGGACAGCCTCTGGCGCAGGACGCCACGTCGCTCTGACACTCCGAATCTCTCCCACAACGTCAATGCCCCACGCTGAGCCATCAGAACCAGCGCGGGCACTATCGGCATGAAGAGCCTGTAACTGCCCATCCAGTCCCCCCCGGAGTAAATGATGAACGCCGACATGGCAACCGTCTGCCACAAAAGGAACCAATAACCATCCTTGCCCTTGTGCCCCAACCCGCCTCGACCTTCGATTCTGGACTTTGGACTCTGGCCCTTCGACTTTCGACCCCGAGCGTGCATAAAAAGCGGAAGCAGACATAACAGCAGAAATGGGCCGAGAATCGTTGAGATGCCGAAACCGAAATACTCAAGGCCCCCCCAGAATTGCGCCTCGCCACCGCCGGTCGCCTTCGCGTAGAAGGTGTTAGGGAAAATGTCTCCATAATAGATGTATCGCCACACGATAAACCCCGCGTATGGCAGGGAGTATGTCGCGACGCCCGGCAGAAGAGTTGTGATCTTGACCCGGCGTCGGATCAGGTAGATAAGCGTTGTCAGAAAGGCTGCCGCGAAAAGTATCGGTATCTCCGGCCGGGTGAGCGATGCGAGCAGGAAGAAGAACGCGGACAGACCGTACAGCGCCGCTGGGGTGGCTTTGCCGTTTTCCGGACTGAGAAACACTCGCATATTGAGGTATTGCCCCGTTGCGACGAGGAGCGCGCAGAAACTGGTCTCAAGTCCTCCGACCGTCCAGGCGACGAATTGCGGCGACGTGCAGAGCAGAATTGGCGCAAGACAGGCGAGCAAGATCGGGCTGCTGCTGTTTTCTCTGTGCAATCGGGTAGCTTTATAGACCACGATGACGCATAGAAGGCCGGACAGAAGGCCGACCGCCTTAGACCAGACAAGCAAGCCGTGCGGGAAGCCAGTTAGGCCGCTCAAGACAAGGAGCGACAGTATCTGAGCGAAGAGGAAGTTTGAGTAGCCCTCAACTCGCTCGCCCGTATTGAAGACGAGGCCTTCACCGGTCGCTTGATTCTCGGCGTAGCGGAATGTAATGAACGCGTCGTCGGTCGAGGCGTTGACGAGGTGCAGCGCCATCAGTGCGAATAAAAGGATGAGAAACGTTACGAGCGTTCGGGGCTGCAGAGGAACCGCGAACGCGGAAAGGCACGGGGAGGGCTGCTTTGGAGTGCGGTGTCTGCCGCGCGACGGATTGCATACTTGCTTTGAGGTGGATGATTCATCCTTCATCCTTCCCTTGTTCCTTCGTGGTTCCCCCCTAGGGCGTCGCAAAGAAGTCTCGGTCGGATTCGTGCAGCGTCAGAATTCTCGGGCCTTGCGAGGTTATCGCGATTGCGTGCTCGAACTGCGCGGAGAGGCGGCCATCGGCGGTCACGGCTGTCCATTGGTCACTTTTGAGCTTCAACCTGTAGGTTCCCTCATTGATCATTGGTTCCAGACAGAAGACCATCCCCTCCTGGATTGGCGCCCCGTGGCCCTTTCGGCCATAGTGCGGGACCTGCGGGTCCTCGTGCAGCGACCGCCCAAGCCCGTGCCCGACGAAGTCCCGAACGACTGAGAAACCGTGGGATTCAACGTAGCTCTGAATGGCATATCCGATGTCGCCCAGCCTGTTGCCCGGCCTTGCCGCCTCGATCGCGAGCTTGAGAGACATCTTGGTCACATCAAAGAGCCGTTTAGCTCTTGCCGTCGGCGTGCCCACTAGAATCGATATGGCTGTATCACCGTGGAAACCGTCCTTCAGGACGCCGATGTCTAACTTCAACAGGTCGCCGGACTTCAGCTTGCGGTCGGAGGGTATCCCGTGGACTATCTCCTCATTGACGCTCGTCGTGATGGAGCCCGGGAAAGGCGGAAGCCCAGCGAGCGAATAGCCCTTGAAGGAAGGTCTAGCGCCGCTTTTCAGGATGAGCTCCTCGGCCATCATGTCGAGTTCCCGGGTCGTGACGCCTGGCCTTGACGCAAGCCTCAGCTGATACAGGACTTCGGCGGAGATCTGGCACGAACGCTCGATGGCCTCTATTTCTCGGGCGCTTTTGAGATCGATCATCTGTCGGCCGGAAGCGGCTCCCGGCTACTCTCTGATATCGACGAGCCGGCGGTATTGGGCATCGAAACCAACCTCGAGAGATGAACTCGGCCTCTTGGCAACTGAGTTCTTCTGAATCGTTACCATGAGCCTGTCGATCATGTGTCTGCTTGCACTCCTCTCCCCTGTCGCGGAATACGGTTGATGATGCAGGCTGAGTATGATGCTGGCATAAGGCTCAACCCGCAGCGAAACCGAAAGCGGCGCCTCGCCCAGGTCCCCGCCCTCGGAGCGGATGTGTTCGACCCAGGGGGTGTTCGTCACGAGCAGCGGAGCGTTGACGCGCCTGGCAGCGTCCAATAGGTCTCTGGCGGCCGAGCCGAGCTGCGTCTCGTTCTCAATCGGTGAGGTCTTATCCCACGCCAACATCCCGAGACTATCAACTACCACAAGGCCGATTCGAACATTCCCGGACATCATCTGGCAAATCTCCTGGATGTCCGAGGCGCAGTAACGGGAGTGAAATGGCTCCTCTATCACGACAAGCTTGTCCCTGTATTTCGTGAACTCCTCCGCCGCATTCAGGTATTTCTGATAGTTGCTTGCCCCAGCCTCGAGCTGCTTCTCCACAATCTGGTGGTGAGGTATCTCAAACTCATTTGAAATCAGCATGTTGAAGACAGTCATTCGCTGGTTCTCAAAGCTGAAGAATAGTATGGAGTCCTCGTGGTTACGAAGAGTGTGCGAGATAACTTGGGCGCAGAATGTGGTTTTTCCTGAACCAGGCAATCCGGAGACTAGTGTCATCTCGGCTGGGCGGAGAGAGATGTATTCGTCCAGGGTGGCTACGCCCGTCTTAAGACCCGGCCTTGACGCCTCATACGCATCGACAAGGTCGCGCGGGTTGTAGAACGAGCGCATGAGCTCGTCTTCCGAAACGCTGATGACCGCGACCTCCTCGAGGTCCTCGGTGCTGACCGACCAGGAGAACCCCATCTCGAGATCGTCCTTTCGCTTCGTCTCCATCTGCTCGATGACGTTACGCGCAAGAGAATCGGGACTCTCAGTGGGTGCGGTCTTCTTGAGCTGTTCCAGCACGATGCACCAGAAATGCGGGTCCCACTTTATCTTGTCGCCGATCTCATAGACAAACTCCTTCGCATCCTCCGAGGCAAGCTCGAGACTGGCTTTCGCTGCGGCCTTTCTCGCCTCGGCAACGCTGCTGTCCTTTGCGAGATCGTAGGTTGAGCTGAGCTCCTTGCCGAGCCACCGCCCGATCGAATAGAGCCCGGAATGACTCGTCATGCACTTGTCGAAATGGTCGAAGCCTCGCGTCTGAATGAGGTCCCTTAGGTCCTCTACACCCTCCGGCAACGCCATCACATCGGCCTTGACGCCGAGCTCGCAGATAATCGACGCGAAATCCGCCGTCAATTCCCTCCCACCAGCGGTCAATGGGGTTATGAAAATGAAGTGCTCCGCCCCGAGCCTCTGAAGCGATTGGAGCTTCTCCTTAGTAGGTCTCAGCCCCACGCCCAGGGAGACCATCTGCTTGAATATCTTGAACGTCCTGTTGCTCTCGTGTTGTATCGAGATTGCATCCACCTCCGAGGCTGCAACCCAAGCACTCCGCTCGCTTGCGATCATCGGCGTCGCCTGCTCCAAGCCAAACAGCGACATGCTCTGGAGGTCCTCGCTGAAGCCAGGCATTGCCATTCTGTTCTCCGGATTGGCTGGTTCTGTGCCGATAAAGCCGGTGATGTTGCCCTGAGCGTCGCCATAGCCAAAAAGAAATGGATAACTCGACTCGAGCTCGTCCGAAATAATACCAGCAGCCTCGACGAAATCGCGCCGGATATCCATCTTCTTAAGGTGCTGGTGGATCTCGTCGCCGGTAGTGTATATGCCCAGTGGGAACGCCATAAGCGCTCGCTCCGTCATTCCCACCTCCTTGAAATAACCCTTCGCAGCGCTCGCGACCGGAGAACTGCTCCGCTGAAACGCCTTTGAGAAGTAATAGCCCAGCACGCCGAAAACCGTGAGCTTCTTCCAGGTAGTTTCCATTTTCTCCCAGTCACTCTGCGACATTTCGAGGTCGGAAGCGTCAATACCAGCCTTCTGGGCCAAAAGCGCAACGCCGTCCTGCAAAGAGCCCGTCTTCTTGACAGCCGTCGTCAGCCAGTTGCCGCGATATCCGCACATCCTGCACGAACCGCCAGGCCAGGCCTTTGGAAGAACGAAACTCTGACGAGCTCCTTCATGCTTCGGATTAGGACACATAGTTACGTATGAAGTCTCGCCCTCTTTGAACCGCTTCAGCGGCGAAATGCCCTCAGGCCCCCACACCGCCTCGTGCGTGAGTTTGCCGAATATCTTCTCCGTAACAGCGTAATAGACGTTTCTGCCGGCATCCTTAGTCATGTATCTCTCCCTAGTGGATTCGCAATTCTTGATACGGTCCAGTCATACATTCATTAGAGTATCTCTACGATATTTGGGGCCGCCCATCGAGTCAAGCGAATCGAGGAGGAGGGATTTCCCCGTTGGGGAAATAGTCCGAAGTCCAAAGCTGAGGAATACGGGCAACGGCCCACTTTGTGCCTTTGGGGTTTATTCAGACCGTCAGTCGGCGCTGATTGTGACTGGCCAGAGGGCGATGTCGGACGCGAACGCGCCGTCGGAGGCAAGGACTGCGCCGAGCCAGAGGTAGCCGCCAGCCGCGAGGCTGTCGGGGATCGTGTGCGCTGTAGGTGGGAGGTTCGGATACGAAACGCCGGAGTACAGCGTGCCCTCGGCCCACGGCGTCGGGACGAAAGTCATCCACGGCCAGTAGATAAGCCAATCCAAGCTCTCCGGCCCGAATGCGAAGTAGATCGCTCCCTCCACTTTCACGCCTCGGTTCTCGAACGACATGAACACCTGCATCTCCTCCCCGGCGGCGTATTCCGTCCGATCCGTCCGAACCAAAACCGCCGGCGGCGGAGGGGGAACGCTTGGATAGTGATACCCAATGTCGTAGGGCCACTCATCCGGCACGCCGTCCGTCCGCGTCGTACTACCCTCCGGCGGCCAACCAGAAAGGAACCCGCGCCACCAAGGTGGGTCCCAATCCAGATCAATCACGTCCAGGCAACGACTGGTTCGGGACTGACCCGATTCCTCATTCGCAAGGTAGGATGCGCCGAGTGGTCCCGCGGCAAAGGCTGGGTCTCCATCGACAATATTATTCCCGTAGTCAGAAAACGATCCGCAGTAGTGGAGTATGGGTGGGTTTTCAATGTAGCTGTATTCTGCCGAGACCACACCTTCCTCTATTTCGATGTATGACTGTGCGTCGAATATGCTGGCCACAATGTCCGTGCCGGGATAGCCCCGGTGATACCACCCATTGAATGAGAAGACAGAATCGCGGAACGTGCATCCCCCTAGGACAGGATCTTCGCCGTCGAACCACCCTGTATGGTACTCAAACCGGATGTTTTCCCATACGCAGTTGATGACTCGGGGAAGACGACCGCCCCCATAACTGAAGAATACAGCTTGATCAGATGCCGCGCGAAAGATGCAGTCTGATATGGTCAATCCAAGGGCCTCAGCAATATACAGATCTCCGTAACCATAACGATGTGACAGGCCAGGTGTCGGCTGGATTAGACAACCTGTGATCGATACGTGGTTTAGGTAACTGTTGGGGCCGGGGGGGTCCGGACCCAACAGATTGGCCTTGCAGTCAATGAAGCCGCATTGCTCGATTCTGGTATCCCAGCAGTTTGTCCGGATTAGGGATAGTTCACTAAGCCAGCATACGAAGCCCACAAACCAGACATGCCTAAGGAGGAGATCGTCATAGAGCATAGCTCCATTGACACTTAGCAGGAAGGCATCCGAGTCGTAATCGGCATCGCCGGGAAGAGTCGAATAGAAAGTCAGCTGGCTCATGGTTGCCGCCGGCATTTCCCAGTCCTCCCAGATGATTGTCTCCGGCGGATAGCCGACGGCTATGAACGTTTTATCAGGAGCTATGCCGCGGATCTCCGTCGTCTGCGTGAGCGTGATAGGGAAGACCTCGCCCGACTCCACGCTGAATACCCCTTCACCAAGGGAGATGCGCCCGGGGCCGTTCTCTAGCTCGCTAGCACGCGTAATCGTCTTAAGCGCTGTTTGCCATGACTGTCCATCGTTCGCGTCATCTCCGTTGATGGGATCGACATAGAGATCCCTGGCGAGCAGCACTCCCGCCGACGCAAGGACGCAAACAAGAACTGCTGCAACTATCATAGTTGTCAGGGCAAGGCGTGTCGCCATTGTCATTCCCCTTCCAATTCGCCTTGTTACTGGAACTAGCCGAACGCACAAGGCTCAAACTAGACAGTATCACACCCCATTCTCGATTCAAATCTAAGACTGGTAGGTCAGGCGTTCGATAAGGCTTATATCGGCGCCTTGTTGACTTGGGAGGCGTTGAGGTGGCAAGATTGGCGGAGTTGAGACAAAGAGGGGCTTTGGATGAGCAGTGAAGAGGAAGCGATGAGCGAGGACACGAGTCCAGAGGCGGCGCCAGAACGGACGGGACCGTCGATACCGAGCGAGGTCCCCGTGGTTCCCGTTCGGGACGTCGTCGTGCATCCCTATATGGTGGTGCCGCTCTTCGTTTCGAGGCAGATGTCGATAAGGGCGGTCGATGCGTCGCTTGCGAACAGGCGGTTCATCTTGATCGTGGCCCAGCGGGACAAGGAGGTCGAGGACCCCAAGCCGGAAGACATCTTTGAAGTTGGAACCGTCTGCCTCATAATCAGAATGCTCAAGCTGCCTGATGGCCGGGTCAGGCTGTGGGCCCAGGGCGTTGATCGCGCCAGGATCACGAAACTGGTGCGGACCTCACCCTATTGGAGGGCCAAGATCGAGCGCTTCGCAAGCGGCATCGAGGTCAAGAATCCACTCGTGGCCGAGGCGCTGATGCGCAACACGAAGGAGAAGCTCGAAAGGAGCGTCTCGCTGGGCAAGGTCATGCCTCCTGAGGCGGCTGTCGTTGCCATGAACAGCGGGGACCCTGGCCAGCTGGCCGACATGGTCTCCGGGAGCATCCCGATAAAGGTCCCCGACTCACAGAGGGTTCTCGAGATAGCGGACCCTGTGGACCGCCTGCGGCTCGCGAACGAGCTCTTCGGCAAGGAGATGGAGATACTTGAGATTCAAGAGAAGATACGGTCTGAGGCGCAGCAAGAGATCGAGAAGGATCAGGAGGAGTATTTCTTAAGACAGCAGATGAAGGCGATTCGCGAGAAGCTGGGCGACGCTGACTCTGTTTCCGGTGAGGCGCGTGAGCTTCGTGAGAAGCTAGTCAAGGTGCAGATGCAGGATGATGCGCGGGATGTTTGCGACAAGCAGATCAAGCGGCTGGAGATGTGTAGCGCGGATTCGGCGGAGGCGAGTGTGATTCGGACGTATATCGATTGGCTTCTGAATCTTCCCTGGGCGGTTGAGACGAGCGACAACCTTGATTTGAACGCCGCCCAGAAGATCCTTGATGAGGACCACTATGATCTGGACGAGGTCAAGGAGCGGGTGTTGGAGTTCCTCGCCGTTAGGAAGCTGACACAGGCCAACAAAGGCCCAATTCTCTGCTTTGTCGGGCCTCCCGGAACGGGTAAGACGTCGCTGGGCAGATCGATCGCTAGGGCTCTTGGTCGGAAGTTTGTACGCATCTCACTCGGCGGCGTTCGCGATGAGGCTGAGGTCCGGGGCCATCGCCGGACCTACGTTGGAGCGCTTCCCGGGCGACTCTTGCAGGAGCTGCGCAGCGCTGGCTCGAGGAATCCGGTGTTCATGATGGACGAGGTTGACAAGATCGGCGCGGATTTCAGAGGCGATCCGAGTTCGGCGCTGCTTGAGGTCCTCGATCCCGAGCAGAACTTCTCCTTCAAGGACCATTACGTAGAGGTCCCGTTCGACCTCTCAAACGTCCTCTTTATTTGCACAGCCAATGTGCTGGACACGATTCAGCCCGCGTTCCGAGACCGTATGGAGGTGCTGCGGCTTTCCGGCTACACGGAGCACGACAAGATCAAGATCGCTCGCAAGTTCATTATCCCGAAGCAGGCAAGAGAAAACGGTCTCTCGGACACGCACCTTAAGATAACGACGGCCGCGCTTAGGCACATCGTGCTTCAATACACACGCGAGGCGGGCCTCAGGAATCTGGAACGGCACATCTCGCGCATCTGCCGAAAGGTGGCGAGGCGCATCGCCAGTGATGAGAAGGGACCATTCGTGATCAATGCTCAGAACCTGGAGGGTTGGATCGGTGTGGGTTCCTACACCATCCCGCACAGCCTCAAGCGGGATCAGGTGGGCGTAGCGTGCGCGCTCGCGTGGACCCCTACGGGAGGCGACGTGCTCTTCGTTGAGGTTGCGACGATGCAGGGCAGCGGTCGGCTGCACCTAACTGGCCAGCTTGGCGACGTAATGAAGGAGTCCGCCGAGGCAGCGACGAGCATCGCTCGTTCGAGAGCCAGGGAGTTTGGTTTGCCGGAGGATTTCCACTCCAAGGTGGACATCCACATCCACGTTCCGTCCGGGGCGATCCCGAAGGACGGCCCCTCGGCGGGCATAACGATTACGATCGCCCTGATCTCGGCCTTAACAAAGAAGCCGGTGAGGGCGAATGTGGCGATGACCGGGGAGATCACGCTGCGAGGCAACATCCTGCGCATCGGCGGGCTGAAGGAGAAGGTTCTGGCAGCACAGAGAGCGAGAATCACGGAGGTTCTGCTTCCCGCCGAGAATCAGAAGGAGTTCTCAGAGGTTGAGGAGCGGGTCAAGGCGGGCCTCAAGTTTCACTTCGTGGACCGCATCGAGGATGCGCTCGAGATAGCGTTCAATGGTAGTCCGAAGTCAGTATAGAGTTTCAAGTTCCAGGTTTCAGATTCGAGGTTCCAGGTTTCGAGCACGGAGAGGCAGATTCGGCAACCGGTGGGGATTTTGATCGTTGAACAGCCTTTAACGTTCGAAGGCAATTTGAGATGAGCAGCGAGCGACTTATTGAAGCTATCGAGGCTCTTAAGCGCGAGCGCAACGCCATCATACTCGGCCACAATTATCAGCCGGGCGTCATTCAGGACGTGTCGGATTTCGTCGGCGATTCGCTGGGATTATCGCAGCAAGCTGCGCAGAGCAACGCTGACCTCATCGTTTTCTGCGGCGTCGATTTCATGGCTGAGACGGCCGCGGTACTCGCCCCAGACCGGCTCGTGCTCATCCCGGAAGACCGCGCCTCGTGCCCGATGGCTCACATGGCCACCAGCGCGGAGGTTCGGGCCATGAGAGCCAAGCATCCCGGCAGCGTGGTCGTGACCTACGTCAACTCTACGGCCGAGGTCAAGGCTGAGAGCGATGTATGCTGCACGTCTGCCAATGCGGTCTCGGTGCTGAAGTCGATCCCGAAGGACAAGCCGATCATCTTCGTGCCAGACGTGCACCTCGGCGAATATGCAGGTAAGGTGGCCGGTCGCGAGGTGATCCCGTGGGAGGGGTTCTGCCCTGCGCACCACTACGTCACGGCGGATGAGATTCAGAAGGCGAAGGAGGAGCACCCACGCGCCGTCGTCATGGCCCACCCGGAATGCCCGATGGAGGTCATCGAGCTCTCGGATGCCGCCCTTTCTACTTCAGGGATGTTGAAGTTTGCGAGGGAGTCGGATGCCACCGAGTTCATCGTTGTGACCGAGGTTGGCATGCTCTATCCGCTGCGGAAGCAGAACCCAGAAAAGAAGTTCTACTGCCCCTCTGCGTCGCTTTTGTGCCCGAACATGAAGATGACGACACTGGAGTCAATCAAGCGCTCGCTCGAACACGACACCTATCCCGTCCGGGTCCCACTCGACATCGCCGAGCGCGCCCGCCGACCCATCGAGCGCATGCTCGCCGTGCCCCGGGACTGAGTACAGAAGCTGTGGCATGGGGCGTTGACCCCGGGCAGTCCCTTCCCCGACCCCACGGATGGGTCTTGAGTTGTTACCGGGGCAGAATCGTGTGTGCGTTGAATACCGACCGGAATTGCTGGATGCGCCTCGTTGCGAGGCTGACGTATTCAGGGTCTATGTCATAGCCCACATAGTGCCTGTCCGTCTTGATGGCGGCAATGGCGGCCTGACCACTTCCCATGAACGGATCGAGCACGACATCACCCCGGAAGGTGAAGAGCTGTATCAATCGGTAGGGCAGCTCGACCGGAAAGGGCGCTGGGTGACCTATCTTTTTGGCGCGCTCGGCCGGGAAAGTCCAGACGCTCTTGGTGAATTCGAGGAATTCATCGCGGCTAATCGTGCTCTTCTTAAGGGCGGTTCGTGAACCGCCCCTACGATTGGCTCCCCGGCCAAACTGGCCTTTTGAGAAGATGAGAATGTACTCGTGGATGTCCCTCAGAGTCGGGTTTGCGGCCGAAAGCCAACTTCCCCAGGCTGTTGAAGGGCTGCCGCTTTCCGCCTTATTCCAGATCACCTCGCCCCTCATCAGAAATCCCAGCCCGACCATGCTATCGACTATGTAAGCGTGCAGCGGCAAGTAAGGCTTTCGGCCCAGATTCGCCACGTTAATCGCCGCCCTGCCGCCGGGCACGAGGACCCTACGAACCTCCGCCCACACTCGCTCAAGAAATGACAAATACTCCTGAAGACTCAGGTCCTCGTCATATTCCTTGCCAACGTTATACGGCGGCGAGGTCACCATCAAATGGACAGATGAATCCGGCAGCTGGTGCATGTTCTCGCTAGACCCACACAGAACCGTATCCAGAATGCCGGGCGGAATCGCCGTCTCGCGGTATTCTTGCTGCGTTTCCTGCGGCAGGCCCTCGTAGAGCCTGCTGGAGTAGAACCGACTTGCGTCGTGCCCTATCCTACCAGGCGAGCCGAACGCGCTCGTGCTGGTCCCCTTTCGACTGACTCGCCCAGGCCTCGGCCGCTCGGAACCCTCGACTTGTCTGCGAGGTGGGACAGCGCCTGGCAAAGGTATGCTAGATTGCGTCAATCTTCCCTCGCTCAAGAACTCCCCGCCTGAGGACGGTGTTCAGCGTCGCGCTCGCATTGCCTCTTGAGCGTTATCGCCGTTTCACTCATGCGTAGGCAAGGCGACCCTTCGGCTGGGGAATCGGTCTGCCGAGCTCTTTGGCAGTCTCAATCCACTCCTTGATGATCTGCTCGGCGTTCGAGAGCGCCTCCTGGTATGTTTTGCCGTCGGCCATGCAGCCTGCAAGCTCCGGGACCTCAGCGACAAACGCGTCGTCCTCCTCACTCCAGAAGATGATGATCTCGTATTTGGAATCCATGCTCATTCTCCCAATCGCAGGTTATACTTCAAGATGACCTTCCTTACCTGTTTGACTTGGTACGGTTTTGCCTTACTGTCGCTGGGCTGAAGATTGAGGATTTCTTCCACCCCATCGATCGTGAAGATGTGGTGATCTCCTCTCAGCCGTTCCTCAAAACCAAGTCGTTTGAGAAGGTCGCACAGGCCCTCAAAAGGGACGTTCGCGTCTGACCGACGCATCAGTATGTGCAGCTACAGCTTCTCGTGTTTGCCCATGACGGCACCCTAACATGACCACCAACCCCCATGCCTTGACAAGTCTCGTTGCAGCCCAGCCTTGATTCCAGTCAGCACACCACCCGACATGAGTCAGAGCTGTGTCTTCGGCGGTCCAGTGCTCGTAGATCCCTAGCTCGCCACCTGCGTCCTTCACCAATGGACCTCCTCGGCTTCACCCACCGGCGAGACGCTCATCCGAATTTCCGCAGGCAAGGCACCCTGGAAGCCGCGACTCGCCGGCCGGAGATGCCCGGAGCTCCGGCCGGCACAAGCTGTTGTTAGCCCACAATCCGCTTGCACGGGTTGCGGCATTAGATCAGGCACAGCCAATTCCCGATATCTTCATTCCAGAGTTCACGGTTATTCTCCTTGAACTCGCGCATGAGTTCCTTGCACTCTTTAAGGTCAAGATCAATAACCTCAACGTCATGTGTTTCCATGAACTCTCGTGCACCGGGGAATGTCTCTGATTCCCCAGCAATAACTTTCTTAATGCCAAACTGGACAACCGCACCAGCGCAGAGATAGCAGGGCATCAATGTTGAGTAGAGGGTAGTCCCGCGATAGTCCGCTACCCTCCCTGCCTGTCGCAGGCAATCGATTTCTGCGTGAGCCATGGGGTCCCCATCCTGAACCCTCTTGTTATGACCTCTGCCTACAATTTTCCCATCTCTGACAAGAACAGCGCCTATGGGGATGCCATTGTCGCGTTTGCCCTGCCCTGCTTCATCGAAAGCGGCTTGCATGAAAGTATCCATATCACCCTCTCATTCCGTCTTGGCGACTGTTGAGCTAATCATACGCCCTCTTTACAGCACGTCGTGGTAGTCCACGAGCATCACATCTATGACAAATACTATTCCATTCACGATTCCCAAGAGTATCAGCCCGATGCCAGAGTATAAATCGCCCATTGTCAGGCGAAGTACAACCATAAGAACAATCAACGCTGTATTCAAAATGCCCCACGCCCGCGGGATGAAACTCCTTCGCCAATTCCGGAAGATCTTACCAAGTGCCCATTGGGATACTATCCACAGCACGTCAACCACATAGAGCGCGGTCAGCAGTTCAGCAAACCCGATTTTTGCACGACGACTGGCTTCAGCCGTCGAAACGCCGCCGAGAAAGACCATGATGGTCGTTTGAAGGATTATGACCATCAGGTCGTAGAACCATACTTCGCCCTTCATTTCCAAGAGGACTTCACTCGTCAAGTGGAGCTGGTTGCCTATAAAAAACCGCATACTCGTCAAGAAGAAGATCGAGAAGAGAATCACTGTGCTGAGCGTAATGCCCGACATCTGTATCGACTCGCGGACTGGAACGATCATTTCTTGGTATGCCAAACCAATAAGAATGACCACGAAAATCGTCGACAGGAAGTTCCGTTTTTCTCTCTGCTTTCTCTTCGAGTCTAGCATATTCATTAATGGGGCCTCCGGTTCTCGCAACCTGGGCAGCGTGTCCTGCGCCTGTTCACCGAGGCGCGTTCGGTCGTAACAAAGCCAGCTGACAACGGTCATGCAAACTGTATGAAACGGTAGACACAGGCTGCTTCCTTCTTCATGGGAAACCGCGTCCTCTTGCTTACTCTCAAAATGCCATCATCCCAAGCCCCTAAGTCGTTGTGCCCGCTGGCGCTTGCCGGCCCGCTCAGACTTGAACTAGGCACCAGAGAGCGGATCGGCTAGGCTCGGCGTACCGCAGTTCCTCCTTTGAACCAGTTGCATTCATTTTCGCCAGTGCCAGGGCATTCTGGGGACGAAACTCAGTGAGTAGTGTACAACACTCTCGAACGCTCAGTCAACAGAGATTCCGGACTATCACTTTGGATGCTCGCCAGTGCTCGTGCGAAGCCACGGCGAGTAAGACCCACGTCGCGCCCCACAGTCAGGATCGGGTGCCGCGGATGGCGTATAATGCCCGAGGCCCTCCGCGGCAAGCCATTGGCCCACGTGCAGCCGGGGGTTGGGGTTGTAGCGTCGGCCGACCTTCGCGCAGGGGCGGCCGTTCACTATGACGATGTCGGCGGTGTAGTCGAAGGCGCCGGTGAGGAGGGAGCTGCCCACGCCGTAGGCATCGACGGGGACATTATTCGCCTCGAACCGGGCGATTTTCTCCGTCGTGAAGCCGCCGCTCACGACGATCTTGACGTACTCAAACCCCTCAGCGTCGAGTGCGTCCCTGACGTTGTGGACGAGGACCTCGTTGACCCCGGTCGGGGCAAACTCACCCATCACAGCAGTTACCGAGCGGTCAACCATGGTGCTGGCCGTGTCGAGCCGAACACCCCACAATCTCTTACCGAGTGCCCTTGCGACTGCCAGGGACGTCGCGACGCAGTCGTTGTCGAAATCAACGAGCGAGATGACCCGCACGGGGTCAGGCACGAAGTCCGCGAACTTCTGCGTGGCCTTGACTGTATCGCCATTATAAGCCGCGATAAGCCCATGTGGGACCGTCCCGATACCCTCTTGATCAATCCACGCGCCCTGGGCATCTGTCGAGACCCCACGCGCACCCCCAATGTGTGCTGCGTAGCCATCGCCCGGTTGGGTCGAGAAACGATCGAACCGGGCCGAGAAGAACAGTATCGGCTTGCCGCTGGCGGCGTCAACCGCCCGACGAGTGTTGGTCGCGACTTTGGTCAGGCGGGCGAGGACCCCGAGGTATAGCGTCTCCAAGTGGGCGAACGAGGCGTAGTCCCCCTCAATCGTCATCACGGTCTCGTAGGGAGCGGCTTCGTCGCCGTCGAAAAGCGACATTATTCTGATGTCACCGGGATTGTCAGCGCATCGCTTGATGATCGCGATCGCCTCGTCGGTTCCGCAGACGACGACGTTGCCCTTTTGAAAGACCTGCATCAGGACAATAGGGTGGTGATCGTCGCTGGTCAGAATGTCCTTTGCTCGCGCGAAATACTTATCGGTATAGTGCCCTGCGCGAATGGGCTCTTGAGGGATGTCGAAGGTGCTGGGGTCGAGGCGCTTTTTCGGCGGCATCTTTCTTATGCCCCGCGGTCAATCCGTTATTCTTCCGAGAAGCTAGCGACAGCCTCGGCGATCGTTGGATGTATCTCGAAGATGGTGGAAAGCCGCGTTATCCTGAAGATGTCCACTATCGTATCGCCAAGGCCGGCGAGCCTGAGGTCCCCGCCTCGGCTGTTGGCCGACTTCAGGGTCGAAACAAAGATGCCCAAGGCGCTGCTGTCCAGATAGCTCACTTGAGATAGGTCTGCTGCGATATTTGGCTTATCCCCAGCGGCAAGGGACCTAAGTGCTTCCTGGAGTCTCCGACCGTCCGTATGCTGTATCCGTCCTGAGAGTGTAACTACCTTTGTCCTGCTTTGGTGCGACATTGCTATCTCCATGGCTATACGAATCTCGCCCCTTGAGTGTTAATCATATCTGTATGACCGCGCAAACGTCGTATCCTTTAAGCTTCTCCTTACCATTGAGGAAGCCTAACTCAATGAGGAACCTGATGCCGACCACGTTGCCGCCCAACTCCTCGACTAGACGGGCGGTTGCGGCAATTGTGCCACCAGTCGCAAGAAGATCGTCCAGCAAGAGGAGTCGCATCCCGGGCTTTATGGCGTCTCTGTGTATTTCAAGCGTGTCGGTTCCATATTCAAGCGCATACGTCTCGGAGACTGTCTCGGCCGGAAGCTTGCCCGGCTTGCGCACAATCAACAGGCCGCAACCCAGCTTGTAGGCCGCGGCTGCGGCGAAAATGAAACCTCTGGCCTCGACACCGACAATGGCATCAATATCGTCGGACGTGAAGCCCTCGACAACCTGGTTAACCGCCTGTTGGAAAGCGGCGCCGTCCGCGAGAATGGGCGTAATATCCTTAAAGATTATGCCCGGCTTCGGGAAATCGGGAACATCTCGGAGTAATCTGCCTAAATCCATAAGAATCTCCTGACCAATAGTCCGCCCGCATCTGCATGTGCATAAACTAGCATAGTCCACCCAACACGAAAGGTCAAACGCACGCTCCTATATATCGAACAATACCGTAAACTCCTTATAATTACCCGTATAAGACATCTGGTCAACGTGAAAGCCCCTCACACGTGCGCCCACTGGTCCGCGCCTCAGCAAACGAAGGAACCTATCCATGCAGCTCTGGTCGCCCTCGGCATAAACCTCAACTCGCCCGTCTCTCATATTCCGCACATAGCCCTGAACGCCGCACTCGTGCGACTTCCTGTAAGCGAAGTAGCGAAAGCCGATCCCCTGAACGAGGCCCTCAATGTATATCTTCGCGGCTACGTTGGCCAATCATTTCTCCCCAGAGTGCCGTTAGCAACAGTTCCCGACCTACCGTGTGAATCCCCCAAGCGCGAGCTCGCTAATGCAGCGCTCTCAACACTTCGGCGAGCATCGAGGCGCCATCCAACATCTCAATCTCGTCGGACACTTGCCATCTTGTCTTCAGTCCGAACACTCTCTTGTGGAACCGAAGCGCGTATGCAATCTCGGAAAGCGTGCCATAACTGCCGCCAATTGCAACCACTACATCTCCCGAAAGCACGACGATCATGTTCCTTGCCAGCCCAATCCCCGTTGGAATCACTATGTCAACGTAGGGATTTGCGTCTCTCTTGTCCGCGCTTGGCAAGATGCCGATCGTGGTACCCCCGGCGGACTTGGCTCCTCTGCACGCGTGCTGCATAACGCCTGTGAGTCCACCGCAGACCAGGATATGACCGCTCTGGGCAATCACTCTCCCAACATCAAAAGATAGCGTCTCTATCTCGTCCGTGCATTCGTGACCGCCAATGACGCTTACAATCATTATTACCCAAAGCCCTCGTTAGCAGGTATATCCGTGCGTATATGCCACACAATCATTCATCAACCTGTCCTTATTATCACAATCCCTATGGTTAATGCAAAAAAGGCAGCGAGAGCTTCCGCAGAAGTGGAACTCTTGACCCCCCTCCGATTCTATTGCCCTTCTTGGCCCGCTTGTCCACCGTGGTTCCCTCGTTGGGCCCCGGCGAACGTCGGTGAAAAGGAGGATTTCGCTTTCAGCCGATGTAGCCTCCGCCGCTAGTGCTTTGGCGGACAAGCAGGCTACTATGGCGAAGTCTGCCTTCCCCTTTCTCCCGTTCCCATTAGACGGAGGCTCCTCAATTCCCGCGAACTTGACAGCAGGGACTTTTTTGGTCATAATAAATCGAGAGAAGGGAAGCGAGACGGAAGATAGGGCATGGGTTTAGCTCGCACCCTATCATCTTGTCCTCCCCGCGGAGGCAACTTCACATGCTCCCTCCCCTTGAACGGAATGCATTTGAGCACACAGAGGTTGGACGACTAATCGTGACACTGAAGCGAGGTGAGAAACAGGGAAAAGCCTATCGGAAGAGACAATCCTTTTATTTGTAGTGCCTTCGGGCAAGCACATCCCAAACAGGAGAAAACCGATGAGACTTCATCGACAAATGGTCTTAGCGATTGCGGTCGTGGCGATCTTCGCGATAGTCGTCGCGGGCGCTTATGCTGACGACTACTATGTTGCGACTACTGGCAGCGACACTACAGGTGATGGGTCGTCCGGGAATCCCTGGCAGACTGTTGCCCACGCGCTGAGCTGGATAAGCACCAACGATCCGGGCAGCGTTGTGGACCCTCACACGATCTACATAGCGGCCGGAACGTATGATTCGAGCATCGGCGAGAGCTACCCGCTCACGATGCAGAGCTACGTCTCGCTCTCAGGCGACGACGAAGCCACTACAATCCTCGACGCTGAAAACAACGAATATCACGTCATCTATTGTTACAGCGCCAACAACTTCACAATCGAGAACCTCACGATAACCCGCGGCAACGCTAATGGCCCATCCGAGGACGCGCGCGGCGGCGGCATCTATTGCCGCGGAAGTTCGCCGACGCTGACCAACTGCACGGTCTCGGCCAACTTCGCGCGCTTCGGCGGCGGCATCTACTACGGGTACAGTAGTTCGCCGACGCTGACCAACTGCACCGTGTCGGCCAACAGTGCGGACTACTTTGGCGGCGGCATCTATAGCTACGTTGGTTCGCTGACGCTGACAGGCTGCGCGGTCTCGGGCAACACCGCAGACCTCCACGGCGGCGGCATCTACTGCTACGACAGTTCGCCGACTATCACGGACTGCACGCTCTCGGGCAACACGGCCAGCGACTTTGGCGGCGGCATTTCTTGTGGGTCCAGCTCAAACCCCGAACTGATGAACTGCCTGCTCGTTGACAACTCTGCCAACTACGGCGGTGGCGTTCACTGCGAGGAAGACAACGGCAACCCCCCGACGCTCACCAACTGCACAATAGCGGACAACAGCGCCTCGGAGAGTGACGGTGGTGGCGGCATCTATTGCGTGTCAGGCAGCACCGTTACGGTGAAGAACGGCATCCTGTGGGGCGACACCGCCAACGGCGCCTCGGACGAGATCAGCGGATACGGGACGGTTACGGTCACCTACTCAGACGTTGAGGGGGGCTGGACTGGAACCGGGAATATCGACGAGGACCCGCTCTTTGTGGGCAGCTACTACCTGAGCCACGTTGCAGCTGGCCAGGACAACGATAGCCCGTGCATCGACCGAGGCGACGACACGGCGGCCAACCTCGGCCTGGACGACCGCACCACGCGTGTGGATGGCGGTTACGACACCGGGCAGGTTGACATGGGCTATCACTACGACGAGGGTTCAGGGCTACACCACTACGTTGACAAGACGCACGGTGACGACAGCAACGGGGGCACAAGCTGGGAAGATGCCTTTGCCACCATTCAGAAGGGCATCAACTCGTGCAACACGGGCAGCTCGGGGGATCCGGATATGGTCCATGTTGCCGCCCAAACGTATTATGAGAACATCGTGCTCGACAGCTACATCACGCTTTGGGGTGGCTATCCCGCTGGCGGCGGCGCTCTCGATCCTGACCTGAACGTAACGATCATTGACGGCGATGCCGATGGTACCGTGGTCAGGATTAACGGCAAAGACGAAGTAACCGTCGATGGCTTCACGATCCAAAACGGCAAGACCACCGGTGGCGGCGGCGGCATCCGCTGCATCAACAGTTCGGCTAGGCTAGCTGATTGCACAATATCTGACAACATCTCCGCTGCCTCCGGCGGGGGCATCTACTGCTACGACAGTTCGCCGACGCTGACCGACTGCACAATATCAGGCAACAGCACCAGTTACCACGGCGCCGGAATCTACTACTATGGTGGTTCGCCGGCCCTGAGGGGCTGCACGGTCTCTGACAATACAGCGGACCAGGACGGTGGCGGCATCTACTGCATCGACAGTTCCCCGACGCTGACGAACGGCCTTATCAGCAGCAACACGGCGGACTTCGGCGGCGGCATCTACTGCTACGAAAGTTCGCCGACTGTGACCAACTGCACGCTTGCTGACAATCAAGCATACAGCTATGGCGGCGGCATCTACTGTTACGATTCAGGCTCCCATCCGGACATTGAGAACTGCATCTTGTGGGGCGACACCGCGGGCGGAGTGTCCAACGAGATCAGCGGCAGCGGGACGGTTACGGTCACCTACTCAGACGTTGAGGGGGGCTGGGCTGGAACCGGGAATATCGACGAGGACCCGCTCTTTGTGGGCAGCTACTACTTGAGCCACATCGCAGCTGGCCAGTCAAGCGACAGCCCGTGCATCGACGTCGGCAGCGACACGGCGGCCAACCTCAACCTTGATGACCGCACAACGCGTGTGGACGGCGTTTACGACACAGGCCAGGTTGACATGGGATATCACTACGACGAGGGTTCGGAGCTGCACCATTATGTGGATGCCGCAAGCGGCGACGACAATGACAGCGGCGACAGCTGGGATGATGCCTTCGCGACGATTCAAAAGGCCATTGACGTTTGCGAGGAGGGCACGTGCGACGACCCGGATGTGATCCACGTCGCCGAGGGTACATACGTTGAGAACCTCGTCCTGGATAGCAATATCACGATGTTGGGTGGCTATCCCGCCGGCGGCGGCGCCCGCGATCCCGATACATACGAGACGATCATTGATGGTAACGCTGTTGACAGTGTGGTCACGATTGACGCAAAAGAGTGCCTCACGATTGATGGCTTCACGATCACAAATGGTTCAGCCACTAATGGCGGTGGGATATACTGCTATGATAGTTCGCCGACGCTGATCGACCTTACAATTTCGAATAATGATGCCTACGACGGCGCCGGCATGTATTGTAGCAACAGTTCGCCGACGCTGACCGACTGCACGCTCTCCGACAACGAGGCGAGCCACGACGGCGGCGGCATCTATTATTACTACTACAGTTCAGGGACGCTGACGGGCTGTAGGTTCTCAGGCAACGAGGCTGGCCGCGGCGGCGGCATCTACGCCTACCATCATAGTTCGCCGGATCTGACCGGTTGTGGGCTCTCCGACAACCACGCGGACACCTACGGTGGCGGCATCTGTGGCCACTATTATAGTTCAGGGACGCTGACGAACTGCACGATTAGTGGCAACACTGCGTACTACGACGGCGGCGGAGCCTACTACTTCGACAACTGTTCGCCGACGCTGACCGACTGCACGCTCTCCGACAACAGGGTGAGCTCCGACGGCGGCGGCATTTTGTGTCGGTACCGCTCAGATCCGGAACTAACCAACTGCCTGATCGTCAGCAACTCCGCCAACTACGGTGGCGGCTTTCACTGCGAGGAATACAGCGGCTACCCATCGTCCCCGACGCTGACCAACTGCACGATAGCGGACAATGAGGCCTCCGAGACCGACGGTGGTGGCGGCATCTACTGCCAGGCCGGGAACACAGTCACCGTGAAGAACTCGATACTCTGGGGCGACACGGCGGGCGGAGTGTCCAACGAGATCAGCGGCGACGGCACGGTTACCGTCACCTACTCCGACGTCGAGGGCGGCTGGACCGGAACGGGCAACATCGACGAGGACCCGATGTTCGTGCCGCATGATGAGTACGGACGGCACACCGCGTATTACCTGGCACACGAAGGCGCCCAGGCTGTCTACAGCCCGTGCGTGGATGCGGGAAGCGGGAGCGTCTCCGACTACGGCCTTGAAGGCACAACGACATGCACTGACGGGCGAGAGGACGGCGACGACGACGGCAACGGAGACACGGGACCGATCGACATGGGCTATCACTATCCGGAAGGATACGATGGCGAGGACGACACCTACATCGAGCTCGCCTCGTTCGAGGCGCGAGCGGATGGCTCGAGCGTTGTCCTGACCTGGGAGACGGGCGCCGAGATCAGAAACGCCGGCTTTGTCCTCTTCAGGACGATCGCGGGCGTAAAGGACTATAGGCAGATAAGCGACCTGATAGGGGCTAGGGGCACGCCTGCTTCTGGCGCGTCATACAGTTTCACAGACAGCAATGTCGAGCCAGGTGTCATGTATGAGTATTGGCTGGTTGACATCGAGACCAGCGGCAAGTGGACCGCCCACGGGCCTGCGTCGGCCGGATTGCCAATGAGCCTCAATTTGATCCAACTGCCATCCGCCTTCGCACAAGGCTACGGCGGACAAGCCACCAATGCTCGATAGGAAGGAGAGAATAATGAAGACGAATAAGGCCTACGAGAAGCCGAAAGTGATGACGTTGGACGGCGAGGCGCTGATGGCGACACTGGGCCCGAGCCTGTCCTGTACGGGCTTTGGCGGCTCTGTCAGCTGCTGATAGCCTGAATTGATATCTGCCGCGCTTGGCGCGGGTTGACGAGGGGCGGAGCGTTTCCGCCCCTTTCGTTTTTTGCCTCGGAGACTCTATCGGCCCATACTTGCGCCGCTTCCCTGTGTGCTGCCCTGGACGCTTGCTTGCGGGACCGGGGAAACGTGATATATTAGTAAGGTTGTGACGGTTGGTCGATATAGAATCAGGACATTTGGCAATGCGCTCGAGCTGATGGCCTTGCGCCGCAATCCAGCCGGCAGCTCAGTTTTCTGCGTTATCGAGTGACGAAGGATGGCTGAAGAGACGTTTCCGAATTTGAACAGGTCTGTTTTCTCCGTGCTACCTTTGGAGGAGGCGGACGGCGATTTGGGATACTGGCTGGGCCGGTCGAAAGCAGAACGCCTGGTCGCTGTAGAACTCAACCGACGCATGGTCTATGGCTACAATCGAGCTACATCCCGACTTCAAAGAGTTCTTGAGGTTGCTGAACCTCAAACGAAGTTAGGTATCTCTTAGTCGGCGGACACGCAGTCGGATTCCATGGCCATCCGCGAGTTACGAGAGATCACGCGGGTAAACTACCATGAGCGAATACACGTACTACGAGTTCCTTGCCATAGACAAGCCGCTAACGCCGGAGGACATGTCGTATCTGCGTTCGCTCTCGACCCGCGCCCACATCACGCCAGTGAGCTTCACCAACGAATACAATTGGGGTGATTTCAAGGGGGACACGCTTGAGCTTATGAAGCGGTTCTTCGATGCCCATGTCTTTGTGGCGAACTGGATTACGGGCACATTCATGTTACGCCTGCCGATTGAGGCGATCCCTATGGAAACGGCTAATTCGTTGGCGTCCTTCGGCATCCTCGATTTCCTTTCCACTGAGTCCCACTGGATCGTCCGCTGGGAATTATCTGAATCCAGGAAACACAACCAGTTCGGTTGGGAGGATGGCCCTTGCTGGATGGCGCGTCTTTCTCCGGTGCGGGATGAGCTGCTGCGTGGGGACATGCGAGCGCTTTACATCGGTTGGCTGTCTGCTGTCTCCATGGGAGCTGGCGACGACGATCTTGAGCCTCTGGCGTTGGCCGGATTGGGCGAGCTGACAACTGCACAAGAAGCTCTCGCCGAATTCATGGAGATCGATCAGGACCTGTTGGCAGGCGCCGCCATGGGCAGTCCAGCCAGAGAGGATAAGGCGCCCATGGGAAAAGAGATGGATGAATGGCTCGAGGATCTGCCCCATGACGAAGCGCGGACATTGCTCAAACAGCTCCTGGTGGGCCAAGGGCAGCAGGCCGAACGGGCGCTCAAAAGGCGATTCGCAGCATCGTGGCGCGGCCTGCAAGAGGATGCAAATCCGGCAGTTCAGCGCAGAGTGGGAGACCTCTGGAAGAACGCGGAAAAAGCCAGGATGATACGTCTCGAACGCGAGAAACGAGCAAAGGAAGAGCTTGAGATGAAACGCCGCAAGGCACGCGACTCATACCTCGAGCGTTTGTCCAAGGATTTTCCGGGGGCCTGGAAAGCAGTTCAACAGAAGATCGAGCGAGGTACGGGCACGGCCTATGACGAGGCCTGCCGTGCCCTTGTTGACCTCTCTGAAGCGTATTCGATACACTTAAGCCAAACGAGCTTTGGCAAGGAGTTGAGGGTCTTGATGGCGAACTACACACGCCGGAAGGCTCTTATTGGACGGCTTTTGAAGGCCAATATCTGGCAGGAGGATTGACGCTCCTCGAGCGTCAGTGCCCTGTGCGAGCGGGACCGGCTAGCTAAAAGGAATCACTAAACGCGAGTTGGGACAGGAGCACACGCATGAGTTCAGTTAGCCCGGTTGACTTGGGTATCGAGTTTGTCGAGCGGCTCAATCGGCGTGATTTCGACGGCTTGGTAGGGATAATGACACCTGACTTTCGACTCAGGCCCGGCCGTGAGGAGATAATCGATGGGCCCAGAGAGACGTAGAGGCACGACGAAGAAGCCAACTATCCTCTCCTTTGTGCCTTTGTGGTGAGAGGTCTCATGGAGCTCAAGCTCGAGGACAGCCGATTCTCAGCTTCACAATTCACGCTCGGCGCCATATCCTACATTCATTCCGCCTAGGCGAGTTGGAGGTCATTGAGCGGGTGAAGTGGAGTAAAATGGATTCAGGTGCTGAGGCGGGCCACAATCAGGGGCAAAGACGAGCTGGCACAGGAGTTTGGACGGAAAGGAGAGTGCGATGTTGAAGGTCAACGAGATCAAGGCCGCAATAGAGTTACTTTCAGAGAAGGAGCTCTCGCGCCTACGAAAGTGGTTTTACGACAGAGACTGGGACAGATGGGACAGGCAGATTCAGACGGATTGGGAGTCCGGGAGACTTGATTTTCTGACCAGAGAGGCCGACGAGGCGAGGCGCAAGGGCCAGCTGAAAGAGCTTTAGATGCACCTGACAACGAGCGCCTTCCGCAGGCGCCTCGACAGACTCCCGGGACGGCTGCAGAAGGTTGCGGAGGAGACTTTCAAATTTCTGAAAGCCGATCCTCGCCACCCATCGCTTCATTTCAAGAGAATCGGCAAACTGTGGTCGGTCAGGATTGGGCTAAGCCACAGAGCGCTTGCTGCAAAGGACGGAGGAGACTTCATCTGGGTTTGGATCGGGAGTCACGATGAATACCAGCGGATGATCAAGGAGATGCGCTAACAGGACCGAGATCAGGAGCAAGATTGAAGCACAGAGACACAACGACGCAACGAAGAAGCCCATCCGCCTAACCTAAATGAACACACTTAATGGTCGCAGCTCCGTTACGGGATAGGTTCGGAGTCATCCCAGGAGGGCACTTATGAGTTCAGTTAGTCGAGTTGATATCGCTATCGAATTCGTGGAACGACGAAATCGGCGGGATTTTGATGGTCTCGTCGGACTGATGACGCCTGACTTTCGTCTTAGGCCCGGCGGTGCGGAGGTTATTTCTGGGCAAGAGAAGGCGCGGGACGCGTTGGTCGGCTACGTGTCATTATGGCCCGAATTCCAGATCCACGTCTCGGATGTGCATCAAGTCAACCATACAGTCATCATTGTTGGAAGGACTACCGGTTCTTGCGAGCAGACGCCAAGAGGAGTTGAGATTCGCCAAAGACGGCTCTATGTCGCGAAGGTTGAGAACGGACTTGTGTCGGAGTTTCGGCATTTATCAGAGGATACCGATGCGGTCAGGAGAGACCTCGGCATGAGCTCGCAAACGAGGATCACAGAGTAGGATACAGCATCAAGAATTCACCGCGAAAACCTCCCGACGCTATGCATGTGATTGGGGCGCACTAACGCTCTTGCTGCAGGGCGAAAGGTTCTGCATTCTCCTTTTGTCTGCCGAACTGATTCTTTACTGTTGCCTAACGACTGTCCTTTATCTTATAGTCCGCGTATCGAAGTAGTCACCATCCGCCGTTGCAGGGGCCGGAGCGCGGGAATATCAACATTATGCAGGAAGAAACAGGTGTTTAGAAAAGCGTCATCCAACTACGACCAGCACGAGATTGAGCCGAGGATACTGAAGCTTTGGGAAGCTGGCCGCATGTTCGAGCGCCTCGTGCAGCAGAACAAAGATGGCCCTAGATTCTCGTTCATTGATGGGCCGATAACGGCGAACAACAAGATGGGCGTGCACCACGCTTGGGGCCGGACTTACAAGGATATATTCGTTCGGTACAAGGCAATGCAGGGCTTTCATCAGCGCTATCAGAACGGTTTCGACTGCCAGGGCCTTTGGGTTGAGGTCGAGGTCGAGAAGGACTTGGGCCTCAACTGCAAGAGCGACATCCGGACCTATGGCTTGGATAAGTTCTCGACGAGGTGCAAGGAGCGGGTGCAGAAATACGCCCGCGTGATTGCGGAGCAGTCGAAGCGGCTAGGCCAGTGGATGGACTGGGAGAACAGCTACTTCACGATGACGGACACGAACATCGAGTATATCTGGATGTTCATCAAGCGATGCCACGAGAACGGCTGGCTTTATCGCGGCAAGCACGTCATGCCCTGGTGCATTCGCTGCGGGACCTCGTTGTCCCAGCACGAGATGGTCGATTCGTATCGAGAGGTCAAGCACCCGTCAGTTTTTCTTCGCCTTCCGATTGTCGGTCGTGACAACGAGTTCTTCATGGTCTGGACGACGACGCCCTGGACGCTTGCCGCCAATACGTCGCTAGCCGTCAATCCTGAACTGACTTATGTAAAGGCAGAGCACGACGGCGGGATCGTGTATCTGTCGAAGGGCACTCTTGCCGATGTCTTAGGCGATGGCGCCCGGGTGGTCTCCGAGCACAATGGGAGAGAATTCGAGGGCTGGCGGTATCGTGGGCCGTTCGACGAGCTTCCTGTCCAGCAAGGTATTGACCACAGAGTTGTCTGTGACCAAATGGTCGGGGAGACGGAGGGAACGGGCATCGTCCATATTGCGCCCGGCTGCGGGGCGGAGGACTTCGAGGTCCAAAGGCGCGAGGGTTTGGGGATGGTTGATCCAGTCGATGAGGCTGGGCGCTATTATGATGGTTTCGGCGAGCTTTCGGGCGTGCTCGTTACTGAAGTCGCTCCGAAGGTTTACGAGTCGCTCAAGGAGAAGGGGTATCTCCTGAGGAAAGAGAAGATTGAACACCGCTATCCGGTCTGTTGGCGCTGCGGCGATGAGCTGATCTTCAAATTGGTCGAGGAATGGTTCATCAGGTGCGAGCAGCTCAGAGAACCTCTGATTGAGGCGGCCAGGACGGTCAAGTGGATGCCGGATTACATGGGGAAGCGGATGGAGGACTGGCTCAACAACATGCAGGACTGGTGCATCTCTCGGCGCCGGTTCTGGGGTCTGCCGCTGCCGTTTTACTATTGTGAGGACTGCGGTCATATAATGATCGTAGGCTCTAGGGATGAGTTGGCCAAGCTCGCTGGCATCTCTGCGGACGAGCTTCCCGAGCTTCATCGGCCCTGGATCGACGAGGTAGTGATCAAGTGCGAGGAATGCGGCGGCAAGGCCATAAGGACAGAGGACGTTGGCGACTGTTGGCTCGATGCTGGCATTGTCCCATTCTCAACGCTGAAATACAAAGAGGACCGCGGATACTGGGAGAAGTGGTTTCCGGCCGAGTTCATCTGCGAGATGCGGGAACAGATACGGCTGTGGTTCTACTCGATGTTGTTCATGGGCGTAACGCTCGAGAACCGCGCGCCTTACGAGAGCGTCCTGATTCACGAGAGGGTCTTTGACGAACGTGGCAACCCGATGCACAAGAGCCTGGGCAACGTCATCTGGTTTGACGAGGCGGCAGACAAGATCGGCACCGACGTCATGCGTTGGCTCTTCGCCTCGCAGAATACGGCCTATAACATCAATTTCGGCTACGGCCCCGCGAAGGAGATAAAGCGAAGGTTGCTCACTTTTTGGAACTCTTACACGTTCTTCATGACTTACGCAAGCCTCGACCAGCCGGAAGTTAGCCTGACCCTGGATACTATGCCGGCTTCGCCGCTCAAAAACCTCACTGAGCTGGATCGCTGGATACTATCGCGGCTTCATACGGTGATTGAGCGGGCGACGGAGGCTTACGAGCGCTACAGCGTGATCTTTGTGGTCAAGCATGTCGAGGCGTTCTTCGATGACCTTTCAAATTGGTATATCCGCCGTAATCGCAGGCGCTTCTGGAGGGCCAGCTCCGATACTGACAAGCAGGCGGCATATCAGACGCTTTACACGGTGCTGGTTGAGGTCACGAGGCTGATTGCGCCGATCGTTCCGTTTTTGAGCGAGGAGATATATCAGAATCTGGTTGTGAGCGTTCACTCTGATGCGCCTCAGAGCGTGCATCTGAGCGATTTCCCGAAGGCGAGGCGGGACTTGATTGACGAGGGGCTGGAGGAGGATGTCGCACTCGTAAAGCGCGTCGTGAGCCTGGGCCTTTCCGCGAGGAACAAGGCAGGGATCAAGGTGCGCCAGCCGCTGAGGAGGCTCCTTGTCAGGCTCGAAGGCCCTGAGCAGGAAAGCGGGCTGGAGCGCTTCATAGATGAGATGCTCGATGAGTTGAACGTCAAGAAAGTCGAGGTGCTCGAATCGCTGGATGGCGTTGCGGCGCCCAGTGTGAGGTTCAATCTGAAGCTCGTGGGCCCGAGACTTGGGCCAAAGCTGGTCGAGGCGAGGCGCGTGCTTGACGCGGAGAAGGACCGCGTATATCAAGTCGCGATGAGAGGTGAATCGGTATCGCTCAGGGTCGATGGCCAGGATTTGCCGTTTGCGCCTTCAGAGCTCATCCTGGATATCGTGGGCCTCGAAGGTTATTCGGTGGCGGCTGAGGGGGCGATGGCGGTTGCTCTGGATACCGTTCTAGACGAGGAGCTTTTCGTCGAGGGGACGGTTCGGGAGCTGGTGCGGCACGCACAGGTTATGCGGAAGGACGCGGGGTTTAACGTAGAGGACCGGATCGATCTTTATGTCATCTGCGGGGCTCAGGCGAGGTCCAGGATCGAGACGAGGGTCGATTTCCTGGCGCGGGAGACGCTCGCGACGAGTGTGAGGTTTGAACAGTCTCCTGATGGCGCGTTCTCAAGGACCGTTGTGCTTCAGACTGTTCAGGGCCAGAAGGGTGAGGAAGTGACGCTGGCCGTGGTGAGGCGCGGCATGTAGCCGGTTTGTTCCGACTGCTGAGGTTGATCGCTATGGAATACAGCGAAAAAGTCATCGACCATTTTCAGAACCCCAGGAACGTGGGTGAGATACCAGATGCGGATGGCGTTGGGAAGGTCGGGAATCCGGCGTGCGGCGACATCATGGCGCTGTATATTAAAGTAACGGACGGTCGGATCGTTGACGCGCGTTTCAAGACTTTCGGGTGCGGTGCGGCGATTGCGACGAGTTCGATGGTGACGGAGCTTGTCAAGGGCAAAACGATAGAAGAGGCGCTCACGATCTCGAAGCAAACCGTTGCAGAGGCTCTCGAGGGTCTTCCGCCCACGAAGATGCACTGCTCGAATCTCGCGGCGGACGCATTGAGAGCGGCGATTGAGGATTATCTTAAGAAGAGCGGTGAAAAAGGCCCTCTCAGGCGTTTCTTCAAGAGGAAGATCTGAGCCAGGAACGACGTGAAGGGCGACCCGGGGGGCTAGTTCCCTTTGTGTCGGCCGCAGGTTAGGCGGCACATCATACGTGCAACAGGGGGCTTCTGGGAATCTATCCTATATTGTGACTTTAGTATCTCAAGCGTGGTGAAGAGACCACGGGCGCCGATGCGCGTTGAGCACAAAATAATGTGTTGTTCATGTATATAGCAACAACATATAGGAACCTAACGGAGGCGAGGCTTCTTAGTTGCTGTTGACATGGCTCAGCGGATGGCGCATATTCTTGATAGGTTGGCTTGTGTGGTTTGTGCGAGGTCGAATGCGTTAGATACGTTTGGCGGAGGAGCCGATGGCGGAGATAGTGTGCCCTCACTGTAGGGTGAAGGTTCCAATAAAGGATGTAGCCGACGGCCCGGCGGAGGAAATCGCGGAATGCCTGAGCTGCGGGATGCTGATCGACGTCAAAGAGATCTCGCGGCGTAGTGAAGAGCAGGATGTGGCAGCTGAGTGGAATAGCGTCAAGGCACGGCGCAAGAAAGAGGTCAATTTCATCGTTGTTATAGTCCTGTTGGGCCTGATCATTGCTGGCATCACGATATATATGTATTGCATACTGAATCCTTAAAGAAGAATCTGGCACTTTTTCTTAAAGCTCGGCTTTCTTTAGCAATCAGGTCCTTTATGTAGCGTGGTCAAGTATTGAGGAACTAGTCACTTTGAGAGTGCTAGTAAATGAGATCAGCGATCTTGTAACGCTGGTGTTCGGCACCATCCCACTCAGGGATGTGATCTGTCTGATTTTCGTCGTCGTTACGTTTGCGTTTGTTGTTAAGGCGCTTCGCACCAAGGGGCTTGCTCGGGACGCTCGGCGTTGGTGGCGATACTTCCTCGTTGTTACGTCACTTTTTTTCGCGAGCGAGCTGTTCCGAACTGGGCGCCTGTTTTTGCGGCCTGAGAGCAGCATTTCGGACTTTTTCTTTCTTCTGAATTACCTAACAATGGCCCTTGGATGCATCGTGCTCCTTGCCCTCATTTTCTGGTCGTACAGGCGACTCAATATCTTCCAGTGATGTAGTCGAGAGCTGTTATGGATATGCCGCTTTTCGTAAAGATCGCTCAGATAGCCTCAGCGCTGAGCATATTCTCCGCGATAATTGTGTGCCTCGTGAATTTCGTCATGACAGGTCGTTCGGGTCGGGTCTGGCTCTTGCTGACGGCGGGGCTTGTGGCGGAGTTTTTGGTGGTTTTCAGGGATATCGTTGATATTTGGGTGGGATTTGGGCCTTTTGCGGAGGTTTTCGCCAAGTTCGATTACATGAGCGTGAGCTTCACGTTCCTGTTCGCGGTCGCAGCGCACCAGTTCATCTCGTATAAGCAGGACGAGCTTTTGAGAGCGTTTGGGGCTTCTCAGACGGCAAAACGGGTTCTTGAGTCTTCACTTGGCGCCATGGGCGACGGCTTTGAGGTGATTGGGTCGGATTTGCAGGTCATTTACTCGAATCTTGTGATGGAGGAAGTCTACGGCGCGAAGGGCCGCCGGGACCTCAGGGGGACCGGAGAGAATCCGGGCGTAAGCAAGCAGCTCGTTCTTGCGACGTTCAAAAGCGGGGTCTTGTCCCGCGGCGAGGAGATTGTTGAGGACGGGAATGGTTCGCAGCGCGTTCTGGACATAGTCGTTTCGCCGATTATCTCGGGGGACGGCCAGATACTGGCCTGCGTTCGGGTGGCCCGCGACGTAAGTGAGATGAAACAGATGCAGGAGGCGGTACGGGACGCGAATCTGAGGCTTGAGGAGAAGGTTCGTGACCGAACGGTGCAGCTTGAGCGCGCCCTCGAGCAACTGGGCCAGACTCACGAGCAGCTCTTGCAGTCCGAGAAGCTCGCGGCGCTTGGGAAAATCGCGGCCGGTCTTACCCACAACATAGCCAATCCGCTTTCGGTCTTGGGGCCGAAGCTCAAGCTCTTTGGGGACTACTTCTGGCACGTCGACCGGGTTCTTCGTGAATACTGCGTTCTGAATGAGTTGCAAGACCCTGACGAGATCAAGGAACGGCTTGCAGGTATTGCAGAGAAGTCCCAAGAGGGCAGAGGCATCGGTTACTACTTGCGGAAGCTGAACAGATTCGTGGTGCCATGCGTCAAGGAAGTTCACAAGATTGAGAAGATTGTGCAGGACCTGGTGGATTATTCGAGGGTGCACAGGCCGGCAGTTGAGCCGGTGGAAATGAACGAGCAGATACGGCTCGTGACTTCGCTTTTGGAGTATGAGTTCAGGAACTCGCAGATACGGCTTGACACGGATTACGCCGATAGGCTGCCGCTCGTGAAGTGTTACGCGGCGGAGGTGAATCAGGTGATCACAAACCTACTCGCCAACAGTATAGAGGCGGTTTCAGTGAAGCGGAGGATGGACCCGGGATTTGAGCCTGTGATAAAGATCAAGACCCAGGCCGAGGATTCCGCTGTCAACATAAGCATTGAAGATAACGGGATTGGCGTTAGCAGGGACGACCTGCCGAGGGTTTTTGACCCGTTTTTCACGACCAAGCCCGCAGGTGGGGCCGTCGGCCTCGGCCTTTCTGTTTCAGCGGGAATAATAGAGAAGCACGGAGGCAGCATCCGGCTTGATTCGGAGCTGGGTGAGTACTCCAGATTCGTGATTGTGCTCCCGACGGAGCTAGCTGAGAAGCCGGGAAGCAGAGGGTACGTGGAGTAGCCAGAAAGTGTCAATTGTCAGGGAGTCTGCTTAATATGTGGTTGACATATACGGAGGGCTCTCTTATATTTCTTTTTCTTGGAGATTAGGATGTAGTCATTTTTGGGCGCTTCGCGCGCCAATACCGTTATGTAGGGGTTTGTGTAGCGCCGTATTTGACTATATTTCGTATTTTTTGTTTGTTGGCTTGCGGTAAGTGCTGCTTGCTGTCTTGCTGAAGCCTTTTGGATAGATAATAAAGGAGGAAAGCAATGCGAAACCGGGGATGGTTGATACGATCCGCCGTCGGGCTTTGCGGTCTTGTAATGTTGTTCGGACAAAACGGCGCCTTTGCGTCGTCAAGAGGCGACCAGATACCTCCCGAAACCTATATAATGGGTAGCGGCAACAAGGTTTATGAGCCCTACTTTGATGACGACTTCAGCGGGCGCTTTGATCCCGGCGAGCCGTTCGTTGATATGAACAGGAATGGGCTTTGGGATGTGAACGTTTTTGTTGCAGAAGGGGGAGTAGTCACCTCAAAGAATGCGATGTTCTGCTATGCAGCGGTTGACAATTCTATCACCGACGGTCTTGAGAGGGACAACAACGTTGGAAGGATGGAGTTCTCGTATTTCAACCCGTTCACGAGCGCCTGGTCTTCATTCACCAACCAGTCGCATTGCGTGTTGGAGGTTCCGGAATCCATTTTAATACAGCCGGTGCCCAATTATGATGTGGCCTACACTTTCAAGGTCCGTGCTAAGGACCCCTCTGGCAACATCGATCCTGAGCCTGCGACCAGGACGTTTTATGTTGGCGCCGGATACCTTGGAACAGTGACGAGTGTTGGCGCAGAGACGATAGTTGACAAGAGCGCGGCGTGGTCAGATCAGGCTTTGGTAGGCCTTTACCTTAATCCCAATATCGAGCAGACGCAGACTTTTCTGATCATTGGGAATACCCTCAACGTGATATACGTCGAGGAAGGCAGCCAGTTGCAGGCGATCGCAAGCGCCGGCGACAGGTTTTGGGTCATCTATCCGATGATAACCCCGCCGAGGTTGTGCGTTCGGGACATAGCGACCCGTGATTCCATCTCAAGGATAGTAGTTGGCACCGGCAATCAGCTTCAGCTTGAATGGTCAGAGGTGGCTGCGGGCTATGAGGCGCAGGTCTCTTATGACGTGTATCGAGACGGCGTTCGCATCGGCACTGATTACGCCTCTACTACGTTTACGGATCCTGACAACGCGGATCCAGGCACACTCGCCCCGCTCAATGGGCAGACATACACGTATCAGGTTGAGGCGAACGTTACGACGTCGATCATGAGGTACAAGACGGTTCGCTCCAATGAGGTTTTAGCGTCGCCGATCGATCTGACGGTGCAATCGAGCGACATACTGAATGTTTCACCAGGCAGCGTAACGATGGGTCGTGATACGGACGAGGTCGTTTTCACGGTGGAGAACACGACGAAGGCGAGGCCGGTGAATTGGTCGATTTATACCGACGTGTATTATCGAGCCCCTGACGGCACACGGACGTATGGGCAGTATCTCTGGGCAGGTCGTTTCACGGACGCAGATGTGATCGCTGAGGTGGGCGGCTCTGCCAATGCGAAGGCGGAGGTTCGGCTCATCGACACTACGGCGAGTTGGGAGCTGAACGACCTTGCCGGTCGGAAGATCACAATTGCCGAGCGCTTCGCCGACGTGAATTCCAATGGCGTTTACGAGTGGAACGATACGGACGGGGACGGAGAATGGGACTACGGCGAGGGCGAGAAGGACGCCAGCGGCGCGGGGCAATTTGGGCGGATCGAGGAAGATGAGTTCGTGATCACGTCGAACAATCGGACAAGCCTCACTGTGGATCGAGATCCGACCAGGATTGGCCGCAATGCGGATGGCCAGGTTGACGACAGCTCCGGCGCCGGGTCCTACTACTACATTAGGGACTGGTTCCCGATATCTGCGCTCTCTTTCACGCGCTTGACGGGCGAGGTTTTGATGGAGCCGCAGACGTTCAAGATGAAGCTTGACAGGAGCCGGCTTCCGACCGGTTGGTTTGTGGTTTACCTTTATGTTGAGCAGAACGGCCGCGATCCTGTTCCGGGCAACAGCAATCCGCTCGATCCCATTGTGTCTCAAATAATGATTCGCAACGGCAATCCGCTCTCTATCTCGCGCATTATTGGTGTGCCTGAGGAGGATCCGGGCTGGGGTTCCGACCCTTCACCAAGCACCAGCGGTATCGCCCAAGACACCATTACGCTAGCCTTCAATCTGACTGACGACAGAACTGATTTTAGGATCGGGGCGTTTCCGAAACACAAGTCGTATTCGTATTGGGGAACACCTGGGACGCAGGCAGACCAATTCGGTGATATGTTCATCGGGTGTTTTCTCAATCCGGATGTCTCCGATCTTGCCTACTGGGCCGCAAGCGGCCTAGCAGTTGATAGGCCGCCGCAAGTATATCGCATCGCGTCTTACACCGTTCAGGGCCAGGTTGGCGCCACAACACCAGCGTCCACACAGGTGCAGCTAGAGATGCCGGGGAGCAGCAACGGTCACATTGGCGTTGATAGAAGGGACTATCCGCCGCCTCAATGGATGGGGCAGTTTGGGTCAACCGGCGGACTGGAATACGTGGTTTATCGGCCTTGGGGCGATGGCTCAGAACAGCCACCCGGTTCGGATTCCATGGGCATCGATCGGTGTTGGAGCGATGCGAACTTTGGGGTGGGAGCTGCACAGAGCAGAGGCCAGTGGACAGGGGATGACGAGGTGATGGTTCGCCTGGATGGGCTCTCTGTTCGAGGGGGCGCTTACGGTATTGACCCGGACGTTGTTGCAACAGCCAAGGGCGACGATAACGATGTTCTGGATTACTGGTGGCGCCAGCTGCTAGTCGGCGAGACGACTGATTATGAGAACGGCATTCAGACCGGGAACGTCAGGGACTATTACATCAAACCTTCAGGTGCTGATGTTCCCTGGAAAGGCTGTAAGTATGTCATTACGACAGGCAGCGCCGAAGACGAGGGCGCTGGCGGTCTCAGAGAGAACTCTACCGTGGTCCATGATTCGGCTTTCGTTGGTTCTGCCATCGCACTCGATCCTATTGGCGCAATGGGCGCCCTGAACGCTGGCGAGCATTACTTCATCACTCAGGCGTATAACCCCGAGCCGTTCTATTCGTCTGACTGGGTCATGAGTTGGAAGACTTTTCGGGCAGGGATAACAAATGTGCAGCCAGCGCCTCCTTCGGCGCCAGAGATGACCGGCGGGGCAGTTGGCTGCGACTGCGCACCGCCTGCGGGCCAGATCGACGCTAGGAATTCGTATAAGGATGTGAATCACAACTGCACGTATGATCCTTATCCGACGCTGACTTTTCTTTCGACGGACATCACTGATGGCGGCGAGACCTCGTTCTTGAGTTTCGTCATCTACGATAGCGACGGCGATGACGCGACTACCGGCAAGCCGAGGCGCTGGAGCGTCACGCCTTCCAAGCACACGATTCTTGAGGCGAGGATACCGGGCGATTCAACGGGCCGGTCGGACTGCAACGACCCGGACGTTTGGGGCGGGGGCATGGTGATCGGGAGCTATCCGCTTCTCGTCAACGGTGATGGTGAGCCTTTCTGGGATGCTAACGGAGATGGCCTTTACGATGCGGGTGACACGCTCTATATGGACCCACCCTACGGCAATAGGGACCCCAGAACTTGGCGGTCCAACTACATCGCTGACGATCTTGAATCGCAGGACCTCTTTGCGGTCATCGAGCCCGGGGAGGTTGTTACGGGTTACTTGATCCTGACCAACAAGAGCGTGAGGGACGCGCTGAGCGTTTCTGCTCTCATAGCGGAGTATGATCCGTATGTAACGCTGATATCTAACAACCTCACCATGTATGACAACGTTGCGAGCGGCCGGACCCTGACGGCCGTTCCTGTTGGGTCAGGCGTTTCGGGTCAGGATAGAGAGCGATATGCGTTCAAGTTCAGGGTGTCTGAGCAGCTGCCATGCTACACCAACGGTTATGACGTTACTTTCTACACGAAAGTGTTCGACAGCTGGGGCGGTGATTCCTATGACGATTCGTTTAGGGTGAAGCTCTTCAGAATCGATGGGCCGACGGTTGTTCCGCCGGTTATTGATGATGATAGATACGGATACAGCGGGACGAGTCCGTATAGCAACGGCGACGGTTTGATTCAGGCCGGGGAGCGAGTAGAGCTGTTGGTCAGGCTTAGAAATGAGAGCTGCCTGCCAATCGGCAACAACAGTCAGACGGGGCAGCTCATTGCCCAGATGGCGATTGATAACCCCCAGGTCACGCTTCAGGCGCCAGACATGGGCGTGCTTCTTGCCGCGAGCACAAGGAACTACTTGCACATCCTGCCCGGGGACGAGGGCATACCCTATGACGTCAACCCGGAGTTTGAGATAGAGGTTGCACAGAACTACGATGGCTCACCGATCCCGTTTGAGTTGACGTTGACGGGGGGCGTAACCTACGGCACGGCGCCACCCCCAGCTGAGGAATACGTTGGCCCCTGTGCCTACACGTGGCGGATGTCGTTCTGCGAGAACCCGGAGATCAGCTGGATCAAGCATTACAACAAGCTCTCTGGGACCTCGACTGCGCTTTTGACGAGCACCTTGATCCACCAAGATGCCCTGTTTGTTCCGGGGAGCCTTTCGGGATTGATGCTCAATCCGAACACCAATCAGTCAAAGACCTTCGAGATCATCAGCAACTCGGTAACGAGCATCAACGTTGACGGGGACCTCCGAACGGTGGCGAAGGTTGGCGATCCCTATGAGGTTGTTAGGGACGCCTTCAACATCGTGCTGAGCCCCGGTGAGACGATTGAGGTCGTTATGAGGGCTGCTCCGGGGCAGATAGCGAGTTTCAACTTCGAGAAGGTTACTCGAGAGAGAGTCTCCGGCGCCGTTAATGGTATTACCGGGGACACGCTCGTAGATCTCGCGGCTGATTTCGAGATTGGCTCCCTCGTTGGTTTGAAGCTCCTCGTGAACGGAACTACGACATACAACATTGTGGGCAACTCCGCCAACGCCATCGTTTTGGACGACGCCACCGGACTCGGCCTTGGGGACACTTATGAGACGTATGGCTCTGCGACCTTGGTCAGGTTCTTTGAGAGCAACGTCCGGATGTTCGACGACGGTATGCACAAGGACGGCGCGGCCGGAGACGGTGTGTACGTCGGAACCTACACCGTCAGAGAGGGCGACGACATCCTGGCAGAGGTCGTCGGCTACCTTGAGGCCGTGAGCAACGGCAATGTCGGCCACGTCTATGCGTCCAAGCCTCTGATGATCGACATCGAGGTCCCGCTTGCGCCGCAGAACGTTGCGGCGATGATTTCGACGGTTCAGCTGGGCCAGGACGTCATAAGGTTGGATTGGGACATAAGCGATGAGTATGACTTCCAGTATTGCCGTGACGCGGGCTATGCGATCTTCAGGACTACAGACCCCAGTCAGATTCCGCGCACGCCCCTGGATATTCTAACCTGGGCGACTGGGGTGTCGAGATCGCTGATCTTCAACGTCACGCCGCCCGAGCCGTTCACAGACTTAAACGGCAACGGAGTCTGGGACCCGAACGAGGGCTTCAAGGACTGGAACGGAAACGGCATTTACGACCCAGGCCCGTATTGGGTCGATCCCTTCACAGAATCTGGCGTGACCTACTACTACTTCATTAAGGCGTTCGACGCGTATGGCAACAGCAGTGATGTATCCAAGGTGGTCGGCATTACGCTTTACAGCGCAACGGATATGGGTGTTGACAACATGCCGGACTCCTGGGAGGTAAGGCATGGCCTGAAGCAGGCGATGGCGTTCGACACGTTTAACGACGATACTGACTATGATAACGATGGGTTGACCAACTACGAGGAGTTCCTGCTCCACACGAATCCGACCGATCCGGACACCGACAAGGACGGCGAGTGTGATGGCTCGGAGTATGACAGAACGGACGATCCTGTCTCTGCAATCAACCCCAGCGATGAGGCTCTAGCGTTCGACATCAGGCCGGGCGGCTACGCTGGTATATCTTCTTATACGCTACCTGAATCCGTCGAGCAGTTCTGGTTTGTTGATGAACACGCCGATTGGGTTGTTCACCAGTTTGAAGGCGCGTATCTGTATGCTGGCAACAACACGAGCTTTGAGGTGATTGACAACACAGAGACTTCCCTCTTGGTCAGGAGCGGTCCAGATGCCACTGACATGGCCTTGCCCGACTACTACTGGATAGACGGCGCCAAGCACGTGTGGCCCGATACGGCGATCACCGGGAAGATTTCGTCGGTTTACGGCATCGACCCGCGGACGATCTCGATGAGGATCGATGGCGCCGAGGTGTCATATAGCGAGCTTGTCATAGCCCCCATCTATACAAAGGCGTACGGCGATTTCATGGCTGACGAGCTGGCTGAATGCTGGGTCGTTGACACTTACAACGACAGGATCCTTGAGCTGGGCGGAGAGACGATGAACGAGATCGCCAGCATAGCGGGGCGCGGGTTCTACAGGCCCCAGGGTTTCGCTATCGATCCGACGACCAAGACGTTATGGGTTGCTGATACTGGCAACAACGAGGTCGTCAAGCTCAAGATACTCTCGTCGCTTTCTGGCACGTGGACGAACGTCCAGATAGACCCGATCATGGGCACAACGACACTTACAGATGGCACCGCCAGCTGGACGCCGGGAGCGCTCGTCGGCTATTCTGTCAATCCCAACACGGCCCAGGCGGGTGGTCAGTGGTATGAGATCACGGCCAATACCGCCACGTCTATCACGATCGATGAGCAGATCCTGGTCGGACTGGGCAGCCCCTACGTGATCAACTACTACGAGGTCGATGAACTGTGCCGCATCATCGGCTTGGACAATCCGACGTGCCTCGCCGTTGATTGGGTGAGCGGCAATTGCTGGGTCTCGGATACGGGCAATGACCGGGTTGTGCGACTTGCAAGCAACATTGAGAACTACGGCGCGATTTACGATCTCGATGTGTCCGTCGGTTGCCACACCGCGATTGGTGGCAATACGGGTGTCGATAGCCCGTTTTCAGAGCCTCGCTTTGTGGCGGTCAACAGCTACCCGTTCCCGCTTGAGGAGCGAGGCGCTTGCTGGGTCACTGACACGGGTCATGGCGACGTCGTAGAAATCTCGCCCGGAGGCACGGCCATACTCAGGCGGATTCATGGTTTTGACCATCCGAGTTGTGTCGCTCTTGACTACTACCCGGGCGGCATCTGGGTAGCTGATAGCGGCAACGACCGCGTGGTGAAGCTCCTGAGTGGTATTCCCGATGGTTATGACATAAGCGCTAGGAATTATCCCGAGATGGACATCAAGGTCGATCTCGAGCCGGATAGCTATCCGACCGGCGTCTCAGTCAACCATGTTACGGGCGGGGCCTGGGCGGCCCTTATGGGAAGCGGCCAGGTGGTCCGTATCTCCGCCGACGGGGCACTTTTGACCACTGTGAGTGGTTTGGTGTCGCCCGCAAAGGTGAGCGTCGCCTCTTATAGGGATTTGGCGGGCAACGTTGGCCAGTGCTGGGTCGCGGATACAGCGGCCGACGTAGTCTATAAGATAGACCCGGATATCCCGGACGGCTACAACATGCTCACGGACAGCGGCTACATCCAGCGCACCGCGACCGGCTCTGTTCTAATGCCTTCGCTCGTCCTGGTCAATTCTGGCGGCGTTCAGGCCGGGTACAGCGTCGAGTATCAGCCGACGCAGCAGTTTGGATACGGTCAGGTGGTTGACGTTGAGATCGAGGCGACAGACCTATTCTTGGCAAGACGAAATGGTTTGGGCAATCACGGGTCCACGGCGTTTGACTTCACCACGGTCGAGCGCGACACATCGGCGCCATTCTTGGCGAACCAGAGCCCACCCAGGAACTCCCACAACGCCAGCGTTTACGGGCCGGTAGAGTTCGATGTGCTTGACACCGGTACCGGCGTTGATGGCGAGACTATCCAGCTTTGGGTGAATGGTGTGCAGATATTCTCGGGCATCGTGGAGAACATCCCAGGTGTTTACGTGGTGCCGACATACAATGAAGATGAGATGGCGCCGGGTTACGCGATAGCGTATCAGCCGAGTCCGCCGTTTGGGTATTACGAGAGGGTGACCATAGAGGTCATAGCGGCCGACTTTGCGTTCCCTGAGCCAAATCGCGGCAGGCTTGAGTATTCGTTCTACACCGAGATCGATAGGGACCCACCGATGGTATATGCAGGCTCCGAGCGGCCTGCTCCGGGCCAGGATGATGTTGATCCTAGTATCAACACGGTTAGCATTATCATCTTCGACACGAAGAGCGGCGTGGACCCGGCGACGATTGAGGTAACTATTGACGGTAAGCCGGTCGATTGGGAGCAACTAACGCTTGAGCCCTGGCTGCACCCTGATGATTACCCAGGCTACCGGATAATTGCGCCGATAGGTCAGATTCTCACCTATGATCAGGACCTTACTGTGTGTGTGCGTGCCGCAGATACCGGTGGCGATGAGTTCACAGGCGCGAACTGGATGGAGACCTATTGCTGGGAGTTCAGCACAAGCCCCGACGCCAACAAGCCGTACTTCTGGAATCTCCGCCCTGACAAAGGCGAGTCGGGTGTGAGACCGAACACCGACGTCTCCTTCGAGGTCTTGGACGACGAGGAGGGAGTCAACGTGAGCTCCATCTCGCTCCGCCTCAAGCCTCTCGATGAGTGGCAAGATATCGATCAGCAGATGATGACCATCGTTCCGGTCGCTCAGGGCTTCTCGGTAACGTATCAACCGCCATTGGAGTTCGCTGACAACACGATTGTCGATGTTGAGCTGGGCGCCAGCGATCTCGCTGATCCGGCGAACGCTCAAACCGAGAGTTACAGGTTCACGCTTCAGGATACGTTACCGCCGACGTTCGACCCGGTAAACTTCGCGCCGAGGCAGGGTGCCGAGGAGGTGGCGGTCAATACAGTGATCTCGCTCGTCGTGAAGGACGAGCGGAATCCCGAGGCCGGCATCGAGTTCAACTCTGGCATCGACGAGTCATCTGTCATAATGACCTTGAATAATCAGCCTCAGTCGAACGTTCAGGTTGAGTTCATCATCGCGCCCTGGGTAGCACTCATCCAGTGCCAGGCGAGCCTCGACTACTGCCAAGACGTTACTGTAAGAGTTGAGTGCAGGGACCTCGAGGGCAACAGCATGGAGCCGGCCCTTTGGAGCTTCAAGACGGACGGCTGTTACTCCAGAATAAGGGTTCCCGAGACCCTTGAGTTCAACAGAACGCCGAAGGACGGCGGCCCTGATGTTCAAACGCTCGCGATCCAGAATGTCGGCTACCAGGTTCTGACGGTAAGCGACATAGAGATCACAATTGGCAGCGCACATTACTCGCTGCCGAATACTCCCCTGCTGCCGCTTTCGATCGACGGCCAGGATAGTTACGACCTCGATGTCTCGTTCTCGCCGCAGAGGTTTGGCGACCTGGGCGGGCGGATAAAGTTCACCCCGGCGGCCGATAATGGTGAGACCCCGCCGGCGGTTTATACGGAGCTGGTTGGCAGTGCGGGCTATCCGCCTGTTGTTGAGATAGTTACTCTGGAGTATAGCGGTATCTCTAGCGCCAGAGGCGGGCTATTCATTGCATTAGCGGAGGTCGGCGACCCAGAGGGCGATGCCGACATTGAGCGAGTCGAGATCAAGATCCAGAGCGACGACATGGGTCAAATCGATTGGGGCGAGATGAACGATGATGGCATCAATGGTGACATGGTCCCCAGAGATGGCGTTTATTCGTTCCAGTATGAGTTCACTTCCTACGTCCCGCCAGATGACTATCTCGTGACCGTCGAGGTGATCGACAGCATGGGCTACACAAGCACGCCGTGGCCGTATCTGCGAGTGGATGAGTATGAGAGCTTCACAGGCACGGCGTTCGACGACTACCTGAAGCTCGAACCTACGATCTCGATACTCGCTCGAAGCGGTCATACCAAGGCGTTAGTTGGTGCTCCTCCCGCAAAGCGCAGGACGAAGGCGCCTCCCTCAGAGATCGAGAGGCCCTGGATACAAGCGGCAGGCTTTGGCGGTTGGGAATACACGTTCATGACTACTCAGGGCGGCAAGCTCATGATTCAAGCGAGAGTTCGCAACGACGCAACCGGTCTTGGCAGGCTCGGTTGGGGACGCGTCGATACAGTGGAACTCTTCTTGGTGAGCAATGGTGTGTCGCTGCCGACTGGTCTATTTCTGACCGATGACGAGACGACCGGTGTCTATGGCGACGTTGCCAACGACGGCAGGTTTGTCTTGCAGTTGGAGGACCTTGAACTGGAACTTGAGAGTGGCAATCATATACTTGAGTTGGTAGCAACAGACATTTACGGTAACGAGAGCCTCGTTTGGCCATACTTCCACGTCGAGTAATGGCGCGGTTCGTTTGAAACTTCCGATGGAGGGATAGTAACGATGGGGAGCCCAAGGCGGATACTTATACCTCTTGGTCTGCTGCTGATAAGTTCGGTCTTGTCGGTCGGCACGGCATTCGGCGCCTCAACTGATGTTGAATGGCGAATGTTGCAGCATAATTCTCAAAGGTCCGGCTTTGCGGATGGCGTCGGGCCGGTCATTCCTGAGGTACTGTTCGAGTTCGAGACGGCGTATTGGGTTCGCTCATCCTGCCTGATCGCGCCCGATGGCTCCGTTCTCGTTGGCAGCTACATGGGCATGTTCTACTGCCTGGAGCCAGACCTTTGGTCCACACCCAGGTGGTGGGTGGACCTCTCAAGCGACATCGAGGGCACGCCGTGCCTCTCACCGGATGGCCTGCTATATGTGCCAACGATGGATGCGCGCCTCGTCTGCATCGATACGAATACCTCCAGCGGGAGCTTCGTGGACGAGAAGTGGGATTATCAAGGCCCGGCGGCCATCAAGACGTCGCCATGCCTCATGGCGGATGGAGCGATAGTCGCAACCTTCTCGGACGGCACGCTGGTTGTCCTTGAGCGAAATGGGCATGTCCGGTGGGCATTCTCCTCCGAAGGCGGTTTTGAGGCGTCGCCCGCGGTCGCCCACGACGGGGCCGTGGTTGTCGCGGACGTGGAGGGCCGCGTTACGGCTCTCAGTCGAGAGGGCTCTGTCCGTTGGACTTACGACACGTTCAGCATGGTGTGTTCATCGGTTACAACGTGGTTTGATACGGTCTATGTTGTCAGCTACGACGGCATAGTCCACGCGCTGTCGCTTTGGGACGGCTCGCCGGTCTGGACGTTTGAGACGGGCTGTCTGAACATCGGCTCCTCCGTCGCGGTCGGCGCCGATGGCGCGCTCTATTTCGGCACGCAAGAGGGCTTCCTTTTCGCGCTCTTCAGCTACGGCGCAGAGAAATGGCGCTTCACAGCGGCCGGCGAGATCGAGAGCTCCCCGGCGGTCGATGCCGACGGCAAGATATACTTCGGCTGTTCCGACTATTGCCTATATTGCCTGGACAGCGTGGGCGATCTTGTCTGGAAGGAGCGCAGAAGAGGCAAGATAACGTCGTCGCCCGCAATCGGTCCGGCCGAGCCGTTCGTCGATGAGGATGGCAACGGGGTCTGCAACGGCGATGAGACTTTCGACGATGTCAACTTCAACGGTCAGTGGGACGGCAACTGCATCTATGTGGGCTCTTGGGACCGAACGATCATGGCCGTGGGACAGAAAACGGACGCAGTGCCGCGGCTTGAAGACGGCTATGCGTTCCCCGACAAAGGCGGCGTCTCGACCGTGTTCACATACTCCGTGGGCTACTATTCCGATCCAACAAGCGAGCCCGATACAACTTGGGTCGTGATCGACGGCAGCCCCTATGACATGACGCTTTACAGGAGAGATTACTACGGCCCCGGTATCGATGAATACCGCTATGAGACACAGCTGCCGGTCGGCGAGCACAACTTCTACTTCTCGTTCAGGGATGCCGACGGTGACAGTGTTCGGTTGCCGACCGATGGCACGTTCAATGGTCCCGAGGTTGGTGGCGACAACAGGCCTCCGGACCTCGTGATGGGTTATGTTTCTCCCGCCTCTGCGACGCTTGGCTCGACGTTCACGTTTGCCGTGGATGTGAACGATCCGGATGGGGATGTAATAGAAGGCGTCTATCTTGTGTTGAATGCCCCGGGGACGAGTGAGCTGGCCGTCTATTTGATCGAGGACTTCGTGGCATCGACCAGTAACGAAGGATACTTCACGTTCAGACA
The DNA here is from genome assembly GCA_965372715.1 of uncultured bacterium. Classification (GTDB taxonomy): domain Bacteria; phylum B130-G9; class B130-G9; order B130-G9; family B130-G9; genus CAYZPW01. The sequence continues at coordinate 46,536 of CBDVDH010000017.1, forward strand.
GAGTCTCGTTCTGGATCACCTGGGCGAATACGAATACCTGTTTGGGGCAATCGACGATCGAGAGGGCATCGGCGTGCTCCCTGCCCAAGGCTGGTATCACGGACCGACGGTTACGCCTTGCACAAGCCCCTGGCCAATGTATCGACACAACCGGCATCATACGGGGCTCTCGGTCCTCGAAGGTCCCTACATCTATACGCTAAAGTGGGCCCGCGCCGCAGGAGGCGGGATTGTCTCATCCCCCTGCATTGGCGCTACGGGCAACATATATATAGGGGCCCTTGACGGGACGCTTTACGCATATTCACTCGACGGGTTGCCGCTTTGGAGCTTCGCCACAGGCGACAAGATCGCGTCCTCACCGGCTGTCGGCTACCAGGATGTCGTCTATTTCGGCTCTGACGACGGCGCGATCTATGCGGTCAGAGATGGCGGGCTGCTTTGGCGGACACAGACGGGTGGCAAGGTTCGTTCCTCGCCGGTGATGGGCTCCGGCGGAGCGCTATACGTTGGTTCCAACGACGGCCGTCTTTATGCACTCGACAAGGACGACGGCACGGTGCTGTGGCGATACAACATCGGAGCCTGGATAAACTCCTCGCCCGCCGTGTGGAGACTGCCCGACAGGGACATCATCTACGTTACCGCCATGGACGGGAACCTTCACGCGGTTCACAACCTGGACACTGGCGGTGTCTATTGCCTCCAGCTTTTCCACACCGGCCACTGGGTAACATCATCGCCGTGCGTTGGGCCGGACGGGACCATCTACTTCGGCTCTAACGACTGCAACATCTACGCGGTCGATCCCGACGGCAACCTGCTCTGGTCTTACGCGACCAATAGCTGGGTTCGCTCGTCACCCGCCCTGGACAAGGACGGTAACCTCTACGTGGGCTCGCTCGATCACAACCTATACTGCCTCGACGCCGAGGGCCAACTGAACTGGAAGGTCGATCTCGGCGACCAGATTATCGGCTCGTGCGCGCTTGACTCCAGAGGCTACGTCTTTGTGGGCACCAACTACACGACCGCGGAAGGCGGCAAGCAATTCTGCCTCGACAGAGAAGGCAACATCGAGTGGCTCTTCCAGACGAACGAGGCGGTCAATTCCTCGACCGCGATTGGCGAGGGCAACATGGTCTATTTCGGCAGCCTCGACTGGAACCTCTACGCCTTTGGCGGGCGCGACGAGATTGCGCCATATATCCTGGGAGGCGGGTTCTGGAACAGCAGAGTCTCGGCTCGCGACGGCGGCGTCCTTCGCCTTATAGCCTACGTGACGGACCCCGAGAACAATGTTGAATACGTTGAGCTGTTTGAGATGGGGCGAGGCTCGCTCGACCTGTATCTCCTCGACAATGGTCTTGGCGGGGACGAGGTGGCTGGCGATGGCGTCTATTCAATTCAGATGAATCTCGGCCCAGGCGATATGATTGCCGGACCACACTATTTCGAGCTGATTGCGCGGGACAGGGCCGGCAATAGGAGTGAGATTTGGCCCTATCTCGAGGTTAGAAGGGAAGGTCTGCCCACGCTGCTCGGAGCCGATCCTCTCGCGCCGCTCAGGAACGCGGGCTTCAAGGTCATGGACGTAAGTACAGACGGTGTGGCTCCCTTCCGTTGCCGGGCCTTAGCTCCCACGGCGCTTGCCGGGTATCCATACAATCCTGATGCGCCGATTGTGCTCGAGGCGGGATACGGCTACACGAGAATAACTACGGAACATGGCGGACGGCTTCAGGTATTTGCCAGGATAATTGATCCTCAGGACCCCCTGAGCATCGAGAAGGTCTACTTCCAGCTCTGGATGGGAGGGGTCTGGAACGGCATCGAGATGCAGAAGGACTGGACCCAGGCCGACATGTATATACTTGACGTGAATGTCGGGGCTGGTATGTATCCAGGCGCGTATATGGTCGATATAAGCGTTACGGACATTGATGGCAATCAGGGACGCTGGCCATCAATCACCGTCTGGGATTGACCAAACGTGCGCAAGTTCTTCTAGTAGAAAACGAACAAACTCCGAACCGCGAACGGGAGCTGCCAAAACGGTGGCTCCCGTTTTTTGCTTTAGCTCCCCCAGCGTTATCCCGTCTATGAACCGCCGAAGGTCCCCCTTGCGCTCTTCGCTCTCGGCTTCAAGCGCCACGTCAGGTATGAGCGCAACCTCGTCGTTGGTCAGGCCGGCCTCCAATATGGCCCTTTCGATGTCTCGACCAACCAAGAGGCCCGCGACGGTTACGCCATCCCCAAAGAACTTGTTGCGCACCTCAAGAACCGACAACCTCGTGCCCAGCGTTCGGTTCAACCGCTCGACCGCCTGTGAGATAACTGGGGCTGCGAGCTTCCCCGTGAGTAACACCGCCTCCGATCCTAATGTTCGCTCTCTGTCCCTCATACCGGCCAGCGCCTCGTCAATATCCGCCACGAATCTCGAGGCGATGCCGACGCCGTTCTCGATCTGCTCGAAGGCGCCGTATGCACTTGCGTCGGGCAGCTTGGCGCCCGACATCAGGTAGAACTCGTCGCTCAGAAGAAGCACTTGCCTGCCGAGGCGCTCGCGAAGCTGGGCCTGAAACGGTCGTATCTCTTGGATCAGCCCCGCCGCATACTCGGGCGAGACGGGTTCGATTTTCGGGAGCCCGGCTCGAAACCTGGTCAACCCGACGGGCACGATCGCGACTGTCTGGACGCCAGGGAATAGCGACGCCAGGTCCGAAATCGTTCGCTCAAGGACGTTCCCATCGTTCAGCCCGGGACAAAGCACGATCTGGGTGTGAAGCGTTACGCCGGCTCTTACGAGATTCCTCAGCACGGGGAGTATCGGAGGCGTGTTCGGGTTGAGGAGCATCTCTGCTCGGATTCTGGGATCAGTTGCTTGCACAGAGATGTAAAGCGGCGAGAGATGCAGTTTCTCGATCCTCCTGAGGTCGGCCTTCGAGAGATTGGTGGCCGTGATGAAATTGCCGAACAGGAAAGAGAGTCGATAGTCCTCGTCCTTGATGCAGAGCGATGGTCTGAGCCCCTTTGGCATTTGATCCACGAAGCAGAAGAGACACTTGTTGGTGCAGGTTCTGGGCTTGATCGGCTCGAATGAAAGGCCTATCGGTTCACCGAGTGTGCGAGCGATCTTCGCCTCGTGCTGCTCGTTGTTCGGGGCCACGAAACAGATGGCGAGCTCCGCGTCAGATGAGGCGAACATGAAGTCGATCGGGTCGTTCATTGGGACGCCGTTGACGCTTCTGATGCTCGCACCTTTCGGGACACCGGCCGCGTCTGCCGCCGAATCAGGAGCGACGTCGGAGACTGTTATCGGCAACGGCTATTCGCCCCTTTCGGGAGCCTCTCGATCGAGGTCGTCTTTGTCCTGCTCCTTTGACTCGGCCGCCGGTTCCAGTGCGGCAGGCTCAGGTTGGACTTCTGGCTGCTTGGCCGGCTCAACTTTGGGCTGCTTGTCCTGCTCGTCGTCGGCTTCCCGGCGTATTCTCTTGTAGAAATGTGTGAAGAGGACTCTGAGGACCGCGGCGCAGGGCACGGCGAGTACGATCCCCACGAATCCCCCAAGAGTCCCGCCAATCAGCAGCGCCAGGATTATCAGCAGCGGGTGCAGGCCGACCTTCTTCCCGACGATCTTCGGTGTTATCACGAGGCCCTCCAGCGTCTGGACGCCGGCGAACAGCAGGACAACGTAGAGCGGATTGAGCCACCAGGGATCGGAATGGAAGCCCGCGACGATGGCGGAGGGGATTAGCCCGACCACGAGGCTGAAGTATGGGATGATGCTGGCAAAGCCCGATATGAACCCGAGCAGCGGCCAATACGGGACGCCTATCAGCCACAGCCCGGTGCAGTAGAGCACGGAGAGGATGAGCGCCACGAGAAGTTGGCCGCGGACCAAGTTCCCAAGTGTGCTGTTGATCTCCCTAAAAAGCCCCACCACGACGTTCCTTTTTTCTTTAGGAATAAGTGCTACTGCGCCCTCCGTGATCCTATCAAAATCACGAAGCAGATAGAACACTATAACGGGCATGATCGCAATGCCAACGAGCCAGAGTATGAATGCAACGATGCCCTTGAATGTCCCGGCGATGATGGTTCCGATTGGTTTTGCGGCCTTGCTGGCCATCGCCTTCAATGTGTCCGCTTGCGGGGTCAGGGTGTCGATGAATGACTGCGCGTCGGAGGGGAACTTCTCGCCAAAGACGCGCTCCCAGAGCGAGCTCGCAACAAGCTTCGCCTTCTGAAGATAAGCTGGGACCTGGCCGGCAAGCTCCGCTATCTCGCGGCAAAGCGCCGGGACGATGAAGATCAGAAGCAGGGCGACCGTGGCCACCATCAGGGTGGTCACGAGGATAATGCCGAGCGTCCGGTTTACACCAGCCCTCTCCAGCCAGCCGACAACCGGGCTGAGCGCATAGGCGACCAGCGACGCGAAGACCATCGTCCCGATCAGCGACCGCAATTCCCACACAACGTATAGCGCGAGTGCAAGCCCGAGAAGAGATAGGGCGATCAGGACCGAGCCGGAGATTGGCCTGAATGCTGGCCTTTTCGTGTTTTCGCTGGCTATCGTCTTGTTCCTCACATTTAAGTTCCCGCCCCGCGCTTTGAGGCTAAATCAGGATGTGATATAAGCTAGAGGTCAAGGATAGTCAGTGCGGTGTGTTATCTCAAGCGACAAGAGATGTGAGTCGGGCGTGAAGGTCACGAGACTGTGAGACTGGGCAGAATTATCGGCAGAGTGGTTGCGACGCGCAAGGACGAGCGCCTCGATGGCAAGAGGCTCCTTCTGCTTCAGCCGCTCAGAAGCGATCACACAGCCGTTGGGGACCCAATCGTTGCCGTCGATTCGGCGGGCGCGGGCGCCTCGGAGCTCGTCTTGTGGGTAACGGGCAAGGAGGCGGCGGTGCCGTTTGGGATGGACGTTCCCGTCGATGCGTGCGTCGTGGGCATTGTAGATGGCACAGATGTCGCAGGATAGCCGTTACATGGCGTTTGGGCTCGCCACATCCGCGGCGATCCATATCCTCGCGGTGGTTTTCATTCCGGGGCCAGCCCCCGCCATCGAACACCAGGCCCAGGAGGAGCTCATCGACACCGAGCTCTTCCCACTTGACTATGGGGCGCTGGGTTACGAGGCGCTAGCGATGGGCGTCTCTAAGAAGGAGGCTGAGCTGCTGTCGCAGCTGTCCGCTGACATGCTTGCTTTCGCCGAGCAGCTCCCGTTGGGCATCTTCATGCGTCAGCCGAAATCCGCATCCTTATCAGATGATATGAAGATTGGCGTCGAGGACCTTCCACAGAGGCGCTTGCCCGAGATGGTTGAGAAAACCCTTGAGAGGCTTGCGAAGTCCCGCCGGGAGACCGGGAGAGCAGGAGAGGAGCGGCGCAAGCCCTGGTCGCTTCCGCCGTCCAGGCCGAAGGAGAAGGTTCGCCTTCCTGATTCCATAACGCCCGGAGCCGCCTCAGGGCCAAAGGAGAGGTCGGCGGTCAACGTGGGATCCATTGTTGGCCCAGTGTCCGCGAGGCGCGTTGTCCACTGGCCGCCGCGGGACGAGGTCGAAATCTCGACGCCCGGCAGCGTCCGTATCAAGTTCTGGGTCCAGCCGGATGGCTCTGTCGCCCGGATTACCTTCGAGCAGAAGCTCGACGCGAGCCTCGACGACTACTCAGCGAGATACGTCCGGGGCCTCAGGTTCGAGCCGCTCCCTGAGGGTAAGGACTACATCGAGTGGGGCGCGATAACGCTCGCCTTCCGGCCGGAGTAGGCCGTGGCGGCTGAGGGGGATATGCGCTGTCCTCTTAGTTGTTCGTCCTGTCGGTCCTTGTGCTTTGTCTCACAGAGTCTATCAAGAATGCTGCACAGCTCGTCGTCGCTCAGCATCAATGGGTCTCCGCCGGTAACCAGGACCTCACGTATTGCGGGGTGCTCGCGGATCCAGTCGATGCCGTTTGAGATGGCATTCGGATGGGCCTTTGCGCCCTTTCGGCCTTTGGCTGAGCATCACTCACCCTCTCTTGGCCTTCCTGTTCCCTGTAGCCTCCGCCGTCGTCAAGGCTTTCAGCAGCCACAGCCGAAGGTGCTTTGGCGAAGGCGGCTTGGGCGGATTCGCGAGAGGGCGAACGAAGGCAGATTCGGCCGTTTCCCCAGTGGGGGAACTCCCACCAGCAACCACTTGAATTGACCAAGCGGCTAGGTCATATTTGTTTATCGAAACTAAGGCGGCATAGCCAAGTGGCTAAGGCAGAGGACTGCAAATCCTCGATCCCGGGTTCGAGTCCCGGTGCCGCCTCCAAATGGCGTGTAAGCGGGTGAGGCGACGGAGCTTTCGATGTCCTATCGTCTAAGTGTCTTGATTTGTCTGCTGTTGCGTTTGGCTTCAGCGCATTTTGGGAAAACCAGTCATCTTCGCGGAGGTTTTGTGTGATGAGAAAACGCGTTCTGCTCTCGTTGGTTTTAGTGCTTGCGCTGGTCGTTGGTCTTTGCGGCTGCTACGTCAAGTTCCCGACGTTTGGGGGCCGCATCCGCCTTAGTGAGCGTTACCTCGACAAGGCCAAGGGCACGAAGGACAAGATCGTGCTGATACCCCTGAGCGGCATCATCACGTCATCGTCGTCCCGGGGCACGTTTTCATCCAGCAGCAACATGGTGGAAACGCTCGGGATGCAGCTCGAAAAAGCAAGCCAGGACAAGCGCGTCAAGGGCCTCATCATAAACATCAATTCGCCCGGAGGCGGAGTAACAGGCTCCGAGATCATCTTTCACAAGATCGTGAAGTTCAAGAAAGAAAAAAGCGTCCCGGTGGTCATTCTGATGGGCGACGTGGCCGCCTCGGGCGCCTACTATGTCGCGATGGCCGGCGACAGGATCATCGCCCACCCAAGCAGTATCACGGGCAGCATCGGCGTGATCTCCATGTTCTTCAATCTCCGGGGCCTAATGGACAAAATAGGCGTTGACGTCGTTACCCTCAAGACGGGCGAGATGAAGGACGTCGGCTCGTTCGCCCGGCCGATGAAGGACGAAGAGCGAGCCTATATCATGAACATCCTCAATGACCTATACGAGATTTTCCTCGACCGTGTTCTGTCGAATCGCACTGAGCTGACCAGGGATGAGCTGCTTGAGCTGGCTGATGGCCGCGTCTATACGGCCAAGCAGGCGCTCGAGGCGAAGCTAATCGACGAGATAGGCTTCTTCGAGGACGCGGTGTCGGCGGTCAAGCAAGAGGGGAACATAGCCGCCGCTTCAATCGTCGCCTATGAGTGGCCCTGGAATCACAAATACGACGTGTATTCGATGATGGCCCCTGGGCGGCCAATCGACATCAACCTTCTGAAGCTCGACATCGGGACCCTTGATTCCTTCGGCCGGCCGGGATTCTACTATATCTGGGCGGAATAACTGCCCACGGTAGGGGCAGGCGCCCCGGAGGCTGTCCCATAGGTCCGGGTTTTTGCTTGCGATATTCTTGGTGGTTCGGTATTGGTTGAGAGGTTATTGTTCAATATGCCAATGTTCCACATTAGCTAATTATGTCGAACATAGTATCGCCTAATATGGGAGATGCTATCGTGCCAAAAAGAGACGATCCCCCTTCGCAAACCCAGCTGTCTGCCCAGCCAACGTCTTGGCCCTCCGACCTTTGCCCACGCCCAAACCCAAAAGCCGTTCCGACAAGTCCTTGACAAATATGGCGTTTGCCATTATAGTATATTCAAATGTTCTTCACGAAGCACGACTACACGCGCTGGGGCACTCTTGTCTTAATCCTCGCGTACCTTTCTACCGGACTGATGCCGGTTGGAGAGGGAGCGGTTCTCTGCCGTGGCGCAGACGGCCGCGTAGAGGTGAAGGCCGGCTTCGGTGGTTCCTGCCGTCCTCATAAGATTTCTTCGGAGGGAAGCGGGTCGGCGGAGAGTGTTGCGCGGTGTTCCCTGGAAGATTGCTGTGGCCCCTGCGATGACACTCCGGTGGTCAACCAGGGTGTTTCAGCTTCTCTCCGTGCCAAGAAAAAGACATCCCACACGGATAGACCGTATTGCTGGACAAAGACAAGCCCCGCCACCGCCTTTGACTTTGTCCGGAAGCACTCCTCAAGCCAGTTTTCGGTTTCCGCCGATCCCATTTTGTTTGCCCTCCGCACGGTCGTTCTCCTGATCTGATCCTCTGAACTGTATCTCTGTTTAGGCAACGCGTCTACCTGCTGGGGCCTTTGTGCGCCCAGTGTCTCGGTATCCCATGCCGAGGAGAGTGGACGGCAACAATCGGTTTAGAGGATTATCATGAGACGACTTTTGCTTCTTTTATGCTTCCCTGCAGTCATCGCCGTGACGGGCTGTACTGTCCCCTGCCGCGATGCGGCCTGGCCCGAAAGGCGTCCGCTGGGAAGGGAGATTGAGATTTACGAGGCGCCACCCGACTCGCGCGGGGCATCGTCACCCACCCTCGTTGAGCCGGAGGGCGAGTTGACGCTGCGTGACGCCCTATCCTTAGCGCTAATGCACAATCCAAAGCTGGCATCCACTTCCTGGAGCGTTCGCATTGGCGAGGCGCGGACGCTGCGGGCCGGGCTCTTACCGAACCCTGAGATCGAGTTTGAAGCTGATGAGGTTGCGGGTTCCGGCGGCCGCCGCAGTTTCGACGCAGCTGGAATGTCAATCCGGTTGAGTCAACTCATAGAGCTTGGCGGAAAGCGTTCCGCTAGGAAGCGGGTCGCCGAGAGCGAGGGTCGGCTTGCGGGCTGGGATTACGAGACCGCGCGCTTGGCGGTCCTGACAGATGCCACGCTGGAATTCATCGATGTCCTCGCCGCCCAGGAACGGCTCCAGTTGACCCAGGAGATACTGCGCTTATCCGAGAAGACCCTGGCAACGGTAACAGAGAGGGTCAACGCGGGGAAGGTCTCGCCCCTAGAGAAGACCAAGGCTGCTGTGGAATTGGCCAACAACAAGATCGAGCTGGGTAAGGTAAGAAGCGAATTGAGGTCTGTCAGGAAACGGTTGGCCTCGACGTGGGGAAGCATGGACCCGCGATTTTCGATGGCTGTGGGTGCAATGGACAGCGTCTCGGAGATTCCCATATTCGAGAGCGTTCAAGCTCTCCTTTCGCAGAATCCCGACGTTGCCCGCTGGACTCAGGAGATGGAGCAGCGTCTTGCTGCGCTGGCATTGGAGCGAGCCCGGCGCGTGCCCGACCTGACCGTGGGCGTCGGCGTTCAGCGTTTCGAGGAAACGAATGACCATGCCCTCACCTTCGGCCTGGGCCTGCCGCTTCCGCTCTTTGATCGAAACCAGGGCGGTGTGCTTGAAGCGCATTACCGGCAGGCTCAGATCAGGCATGAACGGAAGAGCGCGGAGGTGCGCACGGCTGCGGCACTCGCTGAATCATACGAGGCACTCATCGCCGCGCGCGCCGAGGCAATTGGGCTGAGAAACGAAATCGTGCCTGGCGCCACCAGGGCGTTCGACGCGGCCCAGGAGGGCTACAAACAGGGCAAGTTCGGCTACCTCGAAGTCCTCGATGCCCAGCGGACGCTGTTTGCGGCAAGAAGCAGGCTTCTCAATGCACTGGCGCAATACCACCGATCGGTGGCCATCGTGGAAAGTCTCATTGGGACGAAGCTCGACTCATTACAAAACGAAAAAGGAAAAGAGCAATAATTATGAAGAAGATACTCATTCCCGGCGGCCTGGCACTGCTTGTCGCCGCGGCCGTCATTTCGATCATCGTCTTGGGATGCGATGGAGAACTCCATGACGAACACGATGGTCATGATCACAGCGCTCATGCAAGCGACGAGAGCATAGCAGACACATCGGTGTATGTTGTGAATGACGATGAACTCGAAGGTCATGATCACAGCGCTCATGCAGGCGATGACTGCGAAGATGGCGAGGAAGGCAAGAATCACGTCGAGCTTACTAAAGATCAGCGCAGGCGCATCAATCTGGAGGTTGCCGTTGCCGGTCCGGGCTCGATTGTTATTGGGGCGACGTTTCCGGGCGAGATAATCCTCAACCCAGACCGGACAGTGCATGTGGTTCCCCGGGCGGCGGGTATCGTGCGTGAGGCAATAAGGACACTGGGTGATCGCGTCGAGGCGGGTGAGATACTCGCCTGGATCGAGAGCGGCGAACTGGCCGAGGCCAAGCTGTCGTTCTACGCCAAGCAGGCCGAGGTCGCCTGCTGCACGATCAAGCTGCCCCGCGCCAAGTCGATATTCAAGAACACGGCCAAGCTTCTGGCCTTGCTCAAGAAGGAGGCGCCGCAGAAGGAACTGCACAAGCTCGACGGCCTGGAGATGGGAGAGTATCGAGGACGGTTGCTCACTGCCTACGCTGAGTACCTGGGCTCCCGGGAGACCTACGAGCGCGAGAAGCGTCTGCGCTCCAAAGAGATCGCCAGCGGCCAGGAACTGCTCGAAGCTGAAACGACGAACAAGAAGGCTAGGGAAGAGTTCCACGCGGCCATGGATACGGCTCGCTACGAGACGTTGATTGCCTACGGCGAGGCCGCCCAGGAGAGACAAGTGGCCGAGTTCGATGCTGTTGCGGCCGAGAAGCGCCTTCGCCTCAAGGGGGCCGACGACGAGGTCGTGGCCAAGCTTCTCAAACTCGTGCCCAAGACAGTGGGCCTGGAGCCATGTCTCTGCGACGATCCGAACTGCGAAGAGGATAAGCTCCCCTCCGTAGTCGAGACGCTTGGCAAAGACGGGCGGTTCGCATGGTTCGCGGTTCGTGCCCCGTTTGCCGGGATTGTCATCGAGAAGCACTTGACACTGGGCGAGAAGGTCAATGGCGATGAAAGCGTGTTCAGCATCGCGGACACATCCTCGGTGTGGGTGCGCTTCAACGTGTACCAGAAGAACATCGACTTGGTGAAGCCTGGGCAACTCGCGCAGATCGCCCTGGGCACGAGCGGGCGCCGCGAGGGAAAAGTGGCCTATGTCTCCCCCGTCATCGACGAGCAGACTCGCAGCGTGCAGGCCAGGGTCGTGCTGGACAACAAAGATGGCACGTTGCGGCCGGGCCTCTATGTCACGGTTCGCATGACCGCGCAACCCCAGGATGCGCCGGTCGTCATCCCCAAATTGGCGGTCCAAGTGCTTGAAGAAAAGGAAGTCGTTTTCGTTGAGGAGGGCGACGGCTTTGATGCCGTTCCCGTGAAGCTTGGCGCGGCGGACAGCGAGCGAGTCGTCGTGACCTCCGGGCTGCGCCCGGGTCAGCGGTATGTCGTGCGCGGCGCTTTCGATCTCAAGGCGCAACTCGTCACCAGCGGCCTGGGCGCTCACGCCGGGCACGGACACTAGGCGGAAAGGAGGTACAACATGCTTGATAATCTCATCCGATACAGTATCCGGAGACGTTTGCTCATACTCATGGCTTTGGCGGGCATCATTGCCTACGGCATATACGCCTACCGTCACATGCCTGTCGATGCTTTCCCGGACATTTCGCCCATCATGGTACCGGTTTTCGCCGAGGCCCACGGCATGGCCCCGGAAGAGGTCGAACGCCTGATTACCTATCCGATAGAGGCGGCCATGAACGGCCTGCCGAAAGTTACACAGATCAAGTCAACGAGCGCCTTCGGCCTGGCCGTGATCTACGTCTATTTCGAGGACGACGTGGACATCTATTTCGCGCGGCAACTGGTGGGTGAGCGTCTGGCGGGAGCCATGAACGACCTCCCTGAGATGCACGACCCGCCGACGCTCGGCCCCATTTCCACCGGTCTGGGCCAGATATTCCTTTACTACCTGACGTTGGAGCCGGGAACGGATACAGGGGGCAAGGCCCCGGATACTTACCTGCGCGAGGTCAATGACTGGGTCGTCAAGTTCCAGCTGCAGACCGTTCCGGGGGTAACCGACATCCTGTCGATTGGCGGCCACGTGCTCCAATACCAGGTCCGGGTTGATCCTCACGCCCTGCGAAAGCACGACGTGGACCTCGAAACGGTTGTCGAGGCCGTGCGCGCCAACAACCGCAACGTCGGCGGCCAGTTCCTGTTGCTCGGGGACGAGGAGTATCTCGTGCGCGGACTGGGGCTCCTCGGTGGGCTCGACGAGATTCGGAACATCAAGCTGAAGACGGTGAAAGGCGTCCCGATAACCGTCGGCGACGTGGCCGAGGTGACCTACGGCGACGAGATACGACGCGGCGTGGTGACTCGCAATGGCGAGGGGGAGGTTGTCTCCGGCATGGTACTGAAGCTCTATGGTGAGAACACCTCGAACGTCATCGAGAAGTTGTATGCCAAGGTGAAGGAAGTGCAGAGCAGCCTACCGCCCGGCGTGAAGCTCCATCCCTACTACGAACAGGCGGAACTGGTAGCCAAGGCCACGGATACCGTCAAGAATGTGCTGCTTATCGGCGCACTGCTGGTCATCATCACGCTCGCCGTCTTTCTCGGCAACCTGCGGACCGCGCTCATCGTGATCGCCGCCTTGCCCTTCTGCGCGCTCACAGCGGTCATCTTCATGGGTTGGCAGGGCATCAGCGCCAATCTCATGTCCCTGGGCGGCATTGCCATCGCCATCGGCATGCTGGGTGACGGGTCCATCGTGATAGTCGAGAACATCTACCGCCACCTGGGCGAAAAGCGGGGCAAGAATGAGCCCAGGGATGTGATCATCTTCGAGGCCGCCCGCGAGGTGGCGCGCCCGGTTGTGTTCTCCATCGCCATAATCGTCATGGTCTTTCTGCCGCTTTTCACGCTCGAGGGCGTCGAAGGGAAGATGTTCTCCCCGATGGCGTTCACCATCGCCTTCGCACTGGCCGGCTCGATCATCGCTGCCCTGGTCGTAGCCCCCGCGCTCGCGCATTACCTCCTGCGGCACGGAGTCAAGAAGGAGTTCTTCCTTCTGCGCTGGCTCAAGGACGCTTATCGGCCGGTGCTGCTCTACGCTCTGCGGAAAAGGAAGCGAGTTATCGGCCTCGCGTTGGCGGCGCTCTTGGTCACGGCAGCCGTCGTGCCCTTCCTGGGCACCGAGTTCATCCCTACACTAGAGGAGGGGAGCATCTTCATCAGCGTAATGATGGCCCCATCCACGTCTCTGAAGAAGGGAACAGAGACGATTCTTAAGATGGAGCGTGAGATCATAAAATACCCCGAAGTGCGGGAGGTCGTTTCGCGGATTGGCCGCCCGGAGGCGGGCAGCCATCCTCACCCGGTGAACTACGCCGAGGTTCATATCGAGTTGAAGCCGCCGCGCGAGTGGAAGCGGTTCAAGAACAAGGCCGCGCTGGTCGAGGCGCTCTCCGAGGAACTCGGTTCTTTCCCTGGCGTCCAGCTCAACTTCACGCAGCCCATCCAGAACGCATTCGACGAGTTGCTCTCAGGGGTCAAGGCGCAGTTGGCCATCAAGCTTTATGGGGAGGACCTGAACGTTCTGCGCGAGAAGGCCAACGAGCTCGGCGCCGCTATCGAGGACGTGCCCGGGCTTACCGATCTCTCGGTCGAGCAGAACTACGGACAGCCCCAAGTGCAGGTGTCCGTGGACCGCAAAGCCTGTGCCCGCTTCGGTATCAACGCCGACCAGGTCCTGGAGTTGGTCGAGCTCGCCGTCGGCGGCGAGGTGATCGATACTATCTACCTCGGCACGCGACGGTTCGGAATTCACCTGCGCTACCAGGAGCAGTACCGCGAAGATATGGATGCCATCTCGAACTTGCTGGTGCAGACGGCCGACGGCTCGGTGGTCCCACTCTCGCAGGTGGCCACTGTCGAAAAGGCGTTCGGCCCGATACAGATCAACCGCGAGAAGAACCAGCGCCGCTGGATCGTTCAGGGCAACGTGCGGGGACGAGACCTCGGCGGCGTGGTCGCGGACATCCGCGAAAGAATAGACGAGCGGGTCAAGCTGCCGGCGGGATATTTCGTCGAGTATGGCGGCCAGTTCGAGAACCAGCAGCGCGCGATGGCCCGTTTGGCGATTATCGTGCCGGTTGTCATACTGGCTGTATTCGTTCTGCTCTACCTTGCATTCGGCACTATCCGCCATGCATTGATGATCGTCTTCAACATTCCGCTGGCGCTTATTGGCGGCGTGGTCGGACTGCTGATCATGGGAGAATACCTGTCGGTCCCGGCTTCGGTCGGATTTATTGCACTCTTCGGCATCGCCGTCCAGAACGGGATGGTGCTCGTGAGCTACTTCAACCATCTTGTCGGAAGGGGCAAGAAGCTGGAGGAAGCGGTTGAGGAAGGCGCACTGTTGCGCCTCCGCCCGGTGCTTATGACGGCGGTAACCACCATCTTGGGACTGACGCCGTTGCTCTTATCGTCGGGGATCGGCGCGGAGGTGCAGCGTCCCCTGGCAACTGTAGTTGTGTTCGGACTAGCCACATCGACCGCGCTTACGCTGTTCGTGCTCCCTGCGGTCTATGCGGTAATGGAACGCCGGCGCGTCGAGTCGGCTCAGGAGTAAAGGAGGACGAGAGATGAAAATTGTCATTGCTTACATAAGGCCGGAAATGCTTGACGACGTTATCTACACCTTGCATGGAGTGGAGGCTCTGCGTGGAGCCTCCATTTGCGACGGACGCGGCTTTGGAGCGTGGCGACTGGACGAGTCGCCGGAGGCCATTCAGAGGGAACCTGGCAACTTCCGGCCCCACGTGCGCATGGAAATTGCCTGCTCCGACGACGTCGCTGCGGAAGTAGTGAAGGCCATCAGCGCAAGCGCTCACACCGGCATGTCAGGCGACGGGCTGGTCTTCACCATTGATGCGGACACGTGCGTCCGTATTCGTACAGGCGAGACCGACGAGCGGATTCGTTGAGCGCTGTGCATTCTTGGTTGAGCTCCCAGACGGCAGCGTTATGGCGGCGGACCTGAGCCGCGCGCTGCCGGATGAGGCGTGGGAGAGAGTCAGATTACCGATTCCGAAGCGGAAGCGTCAGGCGTTTCTTGCCTATGAGAGCGAGATTACGCTGAGAGGATGGCATTCGCCGTACGGCGAACTGCGACAGATCATCATGAAGGACCACGGGCGGGCCTCGCCGACGGACGTGATCACGAACAATCGACAGATGAACCTCGTGGAGGTGCTGACCGTTTATGCGCGACGATGGCGTATCGAGAATAAACTCGCCGAACTCGTCAACTTCTTCAACATAAACGCTCTTTCATCGCCAATAATGGTGCGAATCCATAGGAGAGGTCGCCGTCATCTATCTGAGACCGACTAAGATCGAGCCCAGAGACCACATCGCAGTTACCCGAATGTCAGCTAGTCCGTATTATTCATAAACTCGCGATGCCATGAGGTGTGGGGCGGGCTTTCCA
>CBDVDH010000018.1:0-58222 GCA_965372715.1 uncultured bacterium
CAGGCTGGAAAGCCCGCCCCACACCGACGAGAGTCATGCCCTTGAATTATTCGGGTTGGGCAAACAGCTGATTTGCCGGTCTTGACATAGGAGCGGTTATGGCCAAAGCTTGCCATGTGCTGAACACGCTGAAGTGTTGATATGTTTTGATAATACTCTGCGCGGAGGCGGATAGGTCCTGGTGGGCCTTCTGGACTTCAAATCCAGCAAGGGGCGGCAGAAACCGTCTCTGGTGGGTTCGATTCCCACACGCTTCCGCCATTTTTCAAGGGGCGAAATGGGCAAAAGGGGAAAAGGCGAAAGGGAGATGGAGCCTCGGTTGCGCACAGCGCGTCGCCCGCGCGTTATCGAGCGGAAGATGCTCCCTTTGGCCCACTTTTAACGGCTGCTTTCGGGTCCTTGGAAGCAATCGATGGTGAGTTAGGCGATGTATCTGAACTTCTTTAACCTTGACGAGCTCCCGTTCAATCTCACGCCTGATCCCAAGTTCTTTTTCAAGAGCAAGGGTCATCAAGAGGCGGTTGAGCACCTGGAGTTTGGGATTCATCAGCGCCAGGGCTTCGTCGTAATCACGGGCGAGGTCGGCACGGGTAAGACCACGGTCTGTCGGGCGCTGCTTTCCAGGCTTGACGCCGAAAAGGTCAAGACCGCGCTTATTCTCAACCCGATGCTCTCCCCGCTGGAGCTCCTTCAGGCGATAAACGAGGACCTCGGCCTCGAATACGAGGACAACAGCCGCAAGCGCCTCACCAAGATTCTGAATGAATACCTGATCGAGCAATTCAAGAAGGGCTGCAACGTTGTAGTTATTATTGACGAGGCCCAGAACCTGTCGGACGAGGCGCTTGAACAGATACGGCTTCTGTCCAATCTTGAGACTTCTAAGGACAAGTTGATCCAGATAATCCTGCTTGGTCAGCCCGAACTTGCGAAGACGTTCTCGCGTTCAGCCATGGCGCCGCTGGCACAACGTATTGCCGTGCGATACCATTTGGGTCCGCTGGATTTCGCGCAGAGCTGGCAATATATCGCTCATCGGATGCAGGTAGCGGGGTGCTACGAGCCCGTGTTCACAAAAAAAGCGCTCAAGAGAGTGTTCCGCTATTCGGGCGGCATTCCGCGCAAGATCAACCTTCTTTGCGATAAGGCCTTGCTTTGCGCGTATGCCGTGGACGAGATGCAGGCAGGAACGGCTCACGTGAGAAGCGCGCTCTCGGAGACCGGTCAATCGGTCGGCGGAGGTTTCACAGGTTTCAAACGCGTCCTCTATGTGGCAGGCGCCGTCGTGTTGGTCTTTCTTGCGGCGTGGTATATTACAGCGAACTGGTTTAGTCCGAAGGCCGGGCGGCGTGAGTCTCCTCAGGCGCAGGCGGTAGTAACTGACGCGAGGGTTCAGGCCGCCGCTGAGGACAGTCCCGCACCCGCGTCCAATCGAAATGTCGGGCGCACGGCCACTGGCTTTGATGAAAACGGGATATACAGAGTTGAGGCGGATAGCCTCGCTTCTTTGGGCGCGGTTGTCACTTTGCTGCGGCTTTGGGGTCAGGATGTCGATGGCCTTTTGTCGAGTGAGGCGTCTGGTTCTCCTGGGGGCGTTGCTGACGTCTGGGCGATGATTGGGCGCTCAGGTTTCAGGATTGAGTCGAGGCGCGCGAGAATCGGCTCCTTGAAGCTTCTGGACGTGCCCTGTCTGATACAGCTGAGGCAGGGCGACCAGACCTCTCCCAGGTATTGCGCAGTTGTGGGGCTTGAGGGGGACGTTTTCAAGATAGCGGACTCGACTTCTGGGCTTTTAAGCCTTCAGGAAACGGATATTGACAAGCGTTGGACACGAAGGGCAATATACATCTTGCCGGACTTGGCTGGTCTCGGGCGAACGTTGCGAGTAGGCAGCAGGGAACAGGATGTTGTTGCCTTTCGGGCGAGGCTTTTCAATTTGGGTCTCCTTGGCGAGTCCAAGAGCGACAGATTCGATGCCAAGTGCGCCCGGGCCGTGCGCGAGTTCCAGCTTCTGAGTGGGCTTGTGCCCGATGGAATCGCTGGATGGCGGACGATGGTGGCGCTCACTAGAGAGACTATGGCAAGCAAGGCGCCCAGACTTAGCACCTGGTCGCCACAGAGATAAGAGAGTGAGGAATTGAGCATTATTCACGATGCGTTGAAGCGCGCGGAGAGCGAGAAAAGGCCTCGTGGCAGCTCGCTGGCTTCCCAGAGATACGCGCCCGGGCAAAGCGGCGCCAAACGGCAGTTGTGGCAGGTTTTCGTCTCGATAGGCGCGCTCTGCCTCGGCTTTGCCGCGTTGGTTGCGGCCATTTCGCTTCTAGTTCTCCCGAGGGGGGGTTCATCCAAGCCAGAGGCGGGGACGAGGGTGGGCGATGTGGTTGCCGCAGAGAGCACGGCGCCGTCCCAGGCCGCGGGCATGCGCCCGCCGAGAACGAGGTGGGATGCGTCCGGGAAGGAGAGGGAAACCTTGGTAGCGCCGGGCCTAGTGGCTGCTCGCCAGCCAGCGCCAGAATCCCGTAAAACTGAACCGACTTTGCCGGGGGTCGATGCAAACGAGCCGGAAGATGGCGCCAAATCGCTTTCCATTTCGATGTCGCAGGATGAACTGGTAGTATCGAAGAGCGAACCGGCAAAACCTCGCGCGAAAGGGAAGATCGACATTCGGTCTGTTGGGCGTGTTAAGACTAAGCTTGAGCTTAGTCGAGAAAGGCAGGCGCGGTGCCTTTCGCACCTGGGCGAGGCCCAACGATTGGCCAACAACGGAAAGAACGAACTTGCCCGCGAGCAGTTTGAGAAGGCCCTCGCAACTGAACCGGAGAATGAGCTGGCGCTTTTGGGCTTTGGCAGTTTCTTGCTGGGCACAAATAGGCCGGTCTTGGCAGAGAGGTATCTCCGGCGAGGCATCGCGGTCGAGAGGGCCACAAAGGAGATTAGGAGTCTATTGGCCGCGAATCTTGGCTTGAGTCTCTTCGAGCAAGGTCTATTCGAGGACGCGGTGAAAGCCTATCAGGCTGCGATTGCGATCAATGACGGGAATCTTAACGCCTATAACAATCTGGCGATAGCGTATAAGAGGCTTGGAAAAAAAGAGCTTGCGAAGCGCACTTTTTCGCGGCTTCTCGTCGTAGAGACCAAGTCCCCGATGGCCTACTATGGCCTCGGTATGCTGAATGATGAGGATGGCAAGCTTGACGAGGCGATATTCCATTACTCTCGTTTTCTCGTTCTCGCCGGACGACACTATGATGATCTGCAAGAGAGTGTCAAGAAGAGGGTTGACGCTCTGAAGGCGAAGAGAGAGAGTAAGAAGAAGCGGAAGTTCGTTCGTAAGGAGCGCTACATCCCTTAGGCTGGGACGCGATGCTTGCGTTCTTCCCGACGCCTGGCGAGGGAAGAAACTCGGACGTGTGTCCTATTTGATTTTCCGCCTTGACGCCCGGGCGTTGAAACACTATTAGCGGCACGGGAGCGAAACAGATGATTGAGGAAATAGGCAGGATCGCAGAAGAGTCGCGGGAACAGTTTGCCTCGGTCCTCGGCGCGGAGGGGCTTGAGAAGCTCAGGATCAAATACCTCGGCAAGCGAGGCCTTTTCACGTCGTTTTTGAAGAAGATCGGCTCGCTGGATAGCGAGCTTCGCCCTGCCGCTGGGAAGGCGGTCAACGAGGCGAGGAGGGTGGTTGCCTCTTTCTTCGACGAAGCCAAACATCGTCTCGAGTCGGCCGGGGCAGCAGAGGACGTTTCTCGCTCCTTTGATTATACTCTTGTGTCGTATCCGTTTGCGAAGGGATTCCTGCATCCATGCACGCAAGTGATGGACGAGATAATCGACATATTTGTGGAGATGGGCTTCCGGGTTGAGCTCGGCCCTGAGGTTGAACTGGAGTACTACAATTTCGAGGCGCTGAACACTCCCAGGGACCATCCTGCTCGCGACCTTCACGATACGTTCTACATATCCGGCGATGTGTTGCTTCGGACCCACACATCCCCGGTTCAGGTGAGGGTGATGGAGAAGATCGATCCGCCGGTGCAGATGATCTCGCCCGGGGCGGCTTATAGGCGCGACGCCGACGTCACTCACCTGCCGATGTTCTCCCAGGTCGAGGGTCTCCTGGTCGATCGCGGCGTAACGTTTGGGCATCTGAAAGGCGTCCTGATGGAGTTTGCGCGGCAGATGTTCGGCGAAGACCGCCGAACGAGATTCAGGCCGCATTTCTTCCCGTTTACCGAGCCGAGCGCCGAGATGGACATCAGCTGTGGCGTGTGTGGCGGCAAAGGTTGTCGGGCCTGCAAGGGCAGTGGGTGGCTTGAGATACTAGGCTGTGGGATGGTACACCCTCACGTTCTAGAAATGGTGCACTACGATACCGAGGAGTTTACCGGCTTTGCCTTCGGAATGGGCGTTGAGCGCATCACGATGCTCAAGTTCGACATCGATGACATCAGGCTCTTTCTCGAGAACGATCTCCGCTTCCTGAAGCAGTTCTAGAGCGACCGCCCGGCTTAGAGGTTGTCCCATAGGTCAGCTCGAACCTGTTCAAAGTGGCTTGTGGAGGCTGGGACTAAAATTCCATCGAGGTGGTCGTTGTTGTTCATTTGCACGATGGTCATCTATCATTACACTCGCCCTCTCATCGGCCGCAAGGTCTGGGCAGGGCATTGGAATAAACAACTTCGTGGCTTGATCCGATATGTATCACGTCGCTCTGCCACTACAAGGGCGTGGGAAGCGTGGGGCTTTCGCCATCGAGCGCGCGTCAATTCAGTTGAAAACGCGATGAGGGGTAGTGTATTATCTTGCTTACTCTACAATATGTTGGGGAGAAGCTGGGCTGGGCTCAAGGTCAACGCTGGCAGAAGAGGCGCGAGCGTTCGGGCGCGGATGGGGCTTCAGAAGATATTGTGAAGACCGTGGGGATGGGTAACAGTTGAAGGTTACGGTATCATGGCTCCGGGAGTTTGTGGACTTCGATCTCGGTGTGGAGGAGCTTTGCCGAGGGCTGACTTTTCTTGGCCAGGAGGTTGAGAGCGCGTATCCTGAACGGGACGCGCCAGATGGCCAGCAGCTGCTTGAGCTTTCTCAGCAGGAGGGTTTTGAGCTTGACGACACTGTGCTCGACCTTGAGATCACGCCCAACCGCCCGGATTGTCTGAGCGTTGTTGGAATTGCTCGAGAAATCTCCCTTCTGGTTGGCCAGCCGTTGCGGACCACGAAGGTAGAGCTTAGGGAGGCCGGCCGAGGTGTTGAGACGGCGGCGGAGCTTGAGGTTTCTGAAACCGAGGCTTGCCCGCGATACATAGGGCGAGTGGTAACCGGCATAACGGTTCGTGAATCGCCGGTGTGGCTTAAGAGGCGGCTGCTTGCGGTAGGTCTTCGCCCCATCAACGCCATTGTTGACCTGTCCAATTACATCATGCTTGAGACCGGCCAGCCCACTCACTGCTTCGATCTTGACAAGCTCTCCGACAAGACGGTTGTTGTCCGGTTTGCTCGGGGAGGCGAGCGGCTTGTGACTTTGGACGAGGAAGAGCGAGAGCTTATTGCCGACACGCTCGTGATCGCTGACTCGCAGAAGCCGGTCGCGATCGCCGGGGTCATGGGAGGGCTTGATAGCTCGATTAGCGCATCTACTGTCAGTGTCTTCCTTGAGAGCGCTTATTTTGACCCACCGCTTATCAGGAGAGCCTCGAGACGCCTCGGCCTGTCAACGGGCTCATCGTATCGTTTCGAGCGTGGGGCCGACATCTGCGCGTTAGAGCAGGTAAGCCGGAGGGCAGCGTCTCAGATTGCCGAGCTTTGTGGCGGAAGCATCCTGGCAGGCTCGCTTGAATCCTATCCGGTTGCTTATCGGGCCAGGTCCCTGCGGCTTCGGCCCGAGCGGGTGAATCGTCTTCTTGGGACGAGGATTTCTTCTCATGCGATGGAGAAGATTCTGCTGTCGTTCGGATTCGCTATTGGAAGGGATATCGAGGAGGAAGAGGCTGACTCGATGTGGGTTGAGGCGCCATCCTTTAGGCCGGATGTGAGGCGCGAGGAGGACCTGGCTGAGGAGATCGCCAGAGCTTACGGATATGACAGAATACCTCCCGAGCTTCCGAGGGCCGGACTCTCGACTGGAAGGCTTGGCCCAGATGTCAAGTTACAGCGAAAGGTCAAGGATATACTCAAGGGTATCGGGTTATGCGAGGCGTGGACGCTCAGCCTTGTAGGTGACGAGCTCATGGACAGATGCCGGGTCCCCGAGGGCGATCCGCTAAGAGCGGGGGTGCGGCTGATCAACCCGCTCAGCCGTGATCAGGACACGTTGAGGACCTTTGTGTTGCCCTGCCTTTTGAGTTCTGCGTCTCACAGCGCGCGGCATAAGGAGTTGGACCGATGGCTGTTTGGCCTCGGCAACGTATTCATCGATGGTGGGGAAGAGAGGCCTGAAGAGAAGACGCGCTTGTGCATTGTCGGGTGCGGCGATCCGCTACCGGCCAACTGGGCGAGGCAGGAAGGGAAGGCGAGTTTCTATCATATCAAAGGAATCGTTGAGAGAGCATTCGACGGCCTGAATCTGCCGGCGCCCGCGATTGAGCCGCGCGAACTTCCGTTTGCGGCGCCGAACGAGGGCTTTGGATTGCGGCTCGGTTCAAGACCAATTGGCTTTTTGGGCAAACTCCATCCTGAAGTCTCGCAATCGTTTGACCTGCCGGATGATTGCTACTTTGCAGAGGTTGAGCTTGGCAATCTGCAAGAGATGATGACGCATGCTCGGGGATACGAGCAGTATTCATTGTTTCCAGCGGTGATCTTGGACCTCGCAATTACGCTTAAAAAGGGGACGCAGCACAGCGAGGTGGAGGCGATAATGCGGGAGATTGGCGGCGATTTGATAGAGAATATCGCGTTGTTTGACCGCTACGAGGGGAAGCAGATCCCCTCGGACAGGATTGGTCTCGCCTATTCGATCACATATCGAGCAAAGGATAGAACTCTAACAGTGCCGGAAGCCTTTGAGCGACATGAACAGATTATCAATAGTCTATCGAAGCGACTTGACGCGGAGTTGCGTCAATGAAGCGTATCTCGCGCGGAGCGGTTTTGATTTCAAGGCTCAGACTGAGCTGACGAGAGGCTCTGGGGAAAAATCCTTGACAGAGCATACTTTGGTGCATAGTATTCTGAGCGATAGAGATACTTTGGGGAACCTGCATGTTTGGCTGGTTTTGCCCAACAGAAGCCGCTTAACAGCGGCTTATTGTGTGCATTCTTGTGTTTTTTGTTGACATAGGGTCACAAAGGTTGCTGTCTGCAAGATCTGAGAATTCAACTTCCTTTTTGAATACAAGTAAGGCTTTGGCTTCGCCTCAGAAGCTCAAGATAGGAGAATATGGGATGCGAGGACGTATTTTTGTTCTTGTCGCTGTGCTTTCTACGTTGTGCGTTTTGGCCGCGGAGTCGGCAGAATGGGTAAACTACTCTGAAACGTGTGATGTCCGCCACATTGCGGTCCAGGGCAACAAGGTGTGGGTCGGGACAACGAATGGCAATGGCGCCGCATCGGTTGATTCGAGCGGCAACGTGGCCTTCTATATTCCATCCGATGGTCTGGCCGCTGAAGACATAACTGCGCTGGCGTGCGACAGCCTTTCTGTCTGGTTTGGGACGGATACGGGCGTCACCATGTTCAATGGTGAGCGGTTTGAGACCTACAACAAAGACAACAGCGGGCTTCTCACCGACAACATCCGGGCGATTGCCATCGATCCGCGCACGCTCGACAAATACATCGGCACGGAGATCGGCGTCTCCGTTTACGATGGGGTCAACTGGGAATCCTACACACCTTACAACAGCGATCTCGCCTCGCCCTACGTTTCTTCGGTCTTCGTTGATGGCGACACCGACGAGCTCTTCGTCGGAACCGACCTCGGCGTCAGCGTTATGAACATAACCGACGAGACCTGGTATCAATACAGAATTGAGCATGGGCTGGTCGCCAACAGAGTATCCAGCATCACGAAGGATACTGAGGGCAATTACTGGTTTGGAACCTACCAGGGCGCAAGTCGCTTCGACGGCGCCGATTGGCATTCCTACACCGCGACGAATGGGCGCCTGAGCTCCGACTACGTTACCGACATCGTAGCTTCTCCGGCCGGATACGTGTGGGTCTCGACGGACAGGGGCCTGAATCGAATACGTGGCTCTGAGACCGTGGTGTTTGACGTAGCGTCCTATGGCGCCGACGGCTTAATCACCGATGTGAGTTACGCTCTCGGTTGCGACGGTTCTGGCAATCTCTGGATCGGCACCGCTCGAGGTCTTTTGGTCTTCGACGGCGAGAAGTTTGAGACCTATCTTGGAGACGGGCTCCGGAGCAACTTCATAACAAGCATCGCGACGCAGGGCAGGTCGGCCTACTGGTTCGGTACCGAGAACTCTGGCGTCAATAGGCTCGACGCCACGGGAATGGACGGTTACTACAACCTCGTCTCCGATGCTATCTCTGACATCACCTCTCACTTCGAGGCTGGCAGATGGTATGAGTGGTTTGGCGGCGAGGACGGATTAACCATCTTTGATGGCACAAACTGGTGGGACCCCGGCCTTGCCATGGCGGTTTACAGAATGGCCGTTGAGTTCGTTGACCCTGATCCGGAGGTTGTGGATGACGAATACTGGAACAAATGGATATGCACTCAAGGGCAGGGGGTATTCCTAACAGCGACGACCATGCCGGGACTACTTGGCAACTACACGGTCGGCAACAGCGGCCTCTCGTCGGACACGGTCAACGCGGTCGCGATAGATGATGACCATGCGAAGTGGTTTGGGACCTTAATGGGCGTCAGCATTCTCAGCCCTGATGATACTTGGTCGGGCATAACGATGCTGGACGGGCTGCCCAGTAACAACGTCTCCGCGATAGATTTCGCGGACGACGGCGTCTGGTTCGGGACTGATATGGGCGTCGCGGTCCGGAGGAGCGGCTTATGGACGACGTATCAGCACATCGGCGCGGATGAGCCGATGATCCAAGACAATTTTGCTGCGATGGTCGCTGAGGATGTGGCCGGAACCTGCGTTCGCTGGTTTGGCGGCCCAGGCGGTCTGTTGGCCTACGACGGCGCCGATTGGTCGATATACAAGGAATCCAACTCTGCTCTTCTCTCCAACGACGTTAGAGACGTCGCCATAGACTCTGCCGGAACCAAGTGGGTCTGCACGGCCGGCGGCATCGCAAGCATCGACTCAAGCAGCAATTTCTGGGTGACCCAGTCAACCATCGTCGGGTTGTTGTCTGACGACGTTCGGGCTGTTCTTATTGGCCCGGGCGACAACAAGTGGTTCGCGACGGGCGGCGGCGTCTCGATGTTCGATGGCACGAGCTGGACGAACTTCAACGTCGATGCCGGCCTCTGCTCGAACGACGTCCGCTGCGCCGCTATCGACAGAGTGGGCCGTATCTGGGCCGGGACCGCCTACGGAATCTGCGTCATCGATGGCGGAGCTGTAACGCTCAGCTATAACACCGGCAATTCGGACATCATAAGCGACGACGTCAGGGCGATCGTTATCGACCGGAATGGCATCAAGTGGCTCGCGACCGATGCCGGCGTCTGCAAGTTCGATGGTCATTCGTGGCGGACCTACAATTCTGCCTCGACTCCTTCGGGGCTGCCCTCGGACGACGTTCTTGACCTTTACATTGATACTGATTTCAATCTCTGGGCGTGCACCACGCTTGGGGTCGCTAAGTATGACTATGCCGAATGGCGTGTTTTTGGGCTGGACTTCGGGCCGCTCGGCTATCAGATCAGCTTTGTCGGCGAGGATTGCCTCGAGGATGTCTTCTGGTTCGGCACGCAATACGGCCTCGTCAAGTTTGAATCGGGTAATTGGCATCTTTATTCCGGTGTTGGCCTTGGTTCCAATACCGTGCACGACCTGAAGGTCGATTCGGCCGGGAAGGTCTGGGTCGCCACCAATTGGGGTGTGTCGGTGTTTGACGATGGCCTTTGGATGACTTATAACCGCGCAACTGGCGGTCCTGCGCACGACGTCGTCAACCGCGTAACGGTCGATTCGGACGACAACAAATGGTTTGCTACAGCAGGTGGCGGCGCTAGCCTCTATCTCGAGAATCACGATCCTGGCCTCTCGGACCCCGAATTGACGCCCAAATCCGGTCTTCCGGCGCTTCCGAAGCTCGAGGGCTCCGGCACCGAGTTCGATTACTCGGTCTATTACTTCGATCCGGACGTTGATTTCGCTCCCCTGGGATACTCCACAGAAGCCTATGTACATATAGATGGCATTCCTTATGACATGTCCCTTGCGTCCGGCGCCGGCTATAACGGACGGTATTCCTTCTCGATCGTGGACCTTCCTGAAGGACGGCACACGTATTACTTCTACTTCGTGAAGGAGTCGGGCAACATTGTGAAGCTTCCCGAATCGGGTGTTTTCTCGGGGCCCGTCGTCGATGGCTCGCCGCCGGCGTCGGCTGCCTACGCGGATGAATCGATGCTACCTTACACGAGGTACACCCCGCTTTTGATTCACTACTCCGCCGAGGATATAGAAAGCGGCATCTCCTCTGTGGCGCTTTACGTGAGGCAGACTGGCGAGGATTGGTCAAATACTGGCCTGACATCAACCAAGCCCTATGGTGTCTTCAACTATTCGACCTATTCTTCTGCAACGTATGAATTCTGCTCGATCGCAACGAATCACTCGGGCCTTGTGGAGCAGCTTCCGGACGAGGCGGACTGCACTGTTGTCTATGACCGACTGGCGCCGAGCTCCTCGATAACCGCATCCTCGGGCAGAGCGTATAGCATGCCGGTGATGAGGCTGCCGTATGGCGCAAACGATGCCGAGAGCGGCGTTGACTATGTCGAGCTTTGGCACATGCACGAGGACGACCTCGACTTCGGGCGGTTCCCCGTAGCGACGCTCCAAGGCGAAAGTGGGCTGTTTATATACACTGCTGAAAAGGAAGGGTGGCATCTGTTTTATACGATAGCGGTTGACAAGGCTGGGAATCGCGAGGCCACGCCTCCGTCCTATTACCACTTCCGGATTTCCTACGACGGCACGCCGCCCGAATCGAGCTGCTCGACGATCGAGTTTGTGCGCACTTACTTCGATGTCAACTTCACCGCTAATGATGCGCAAAGCCGCGTGAGGAGCGTTGATCTGTATTACAGATTCGACAGCGGCGCGCTTGTCCATTACGATACGGTCTATTACGGGAATGAGGGCGCCTTCCATTTCATTGCCCCGCAGGACGGGGTTTATGAGTTCTACACGCAAGCGATCGACTGGGCCGGCAACTACGAAGAGCTGCCGGCGGTTGCGGATGCGAGGTGCACTTCTGACATCACGCCTCCAACAGCGACCGCGACCCTCCCTGAAGCGACGAATCAGCGAACTGTCAGGGTCCCATACAGTGCGTCCGATGAGACCTCTGGTGTCGCGGAAGTAAAGCTTTGGCTCAAATACAAGACTAGCGAATGGCTTGAAACCCCACTTTCATCCGAATACCGTGAGGGTGAGTTCCGGTTCCCATTCCTCCAGGGCGAGGGGCAATACCGCATCGCGATGGTGGCGGAGGACCGCGCAGGTAACCTCACGCCGCTTACAGAGGATTCGGGTAGTGTGGTCCATTATGAGACTGTTTCTCCCCAATCCTATTCTTGGTGCGAATCCACTGGGGAGTCCGCGCCATTCATGGTTGAGTTCTCATCGACCGACGAGGGAAGCGGGCTTGATACCGTTCTTCTCTACTATCGCTACGAGGGCCGGCTGGATTGGACACTGGCTGATGGTGTTTACTTAGGAACCCCTATGGGCGGTTCGTTCTTGTTCTTCCCGGTGGAGGGAGGCGGATACTATGAGTTCTACACGCTTGCCGTTGACAAGGCGGGCAATATGGAGCTCCCGCCGGCGCATGCGGACTGTTCCGCGGTCATTGACCTTGCGCCTCCTACGTCAACTGCCGCTGCGCCTGTCTCTGTTATGCTGGAGCCCTTCTACGTTGATTTCCAGGCGGAGGATGACGCGTCCGGCGTGATGTGTGTTGAGTTGTGGTATGCCTATCAGGACGGGGGCTACGCCAGATTCGATACGGTCTGGGGCAGCGAGGCGGGCAGCTTCGAGTTCATGCCGGAAGAGGGAGCGGGCCTTTATTCGTTCTACTCTGTGGCAACCGACAGAGTGGGCAGGAAAGAGGCGGTTCCAGCGGCGGCGGATGCTGTTACGGATTACAATCCGGCTGGCCCCGCTTTGTCGCTCTCTGAGGACGAGCACGATTTCGGCATGGTGCTGGTCAATGAGAGAGGCACCTGGACTGTGCGCGTCCTGAACACGGGCGACGCGCTCGTTACGGTCGAGAGTGTTGCCACATCGACTGCGAGGTTTGAGGCCGATTTCAGGGCGCCGACCTCGATAGAGCCTGGGGGATACATTGACGTCGCGATTACATTTGCGCCGAACATGCCTGCGTTTTTCGAGGACAGCGTGAGGGTCGCAAGCGACGATCCAAATGCATCGGAGCTTTTTGCGCGCATTACAGGTCAGG
This sequence comes from uncultured bacterium, assembly GCA_965372715.1. GTDB lineage: Bacteria > B130-G9 > B130-G9 > B130-G9 > B130-G9 > CAYZPW01. Next base: position 12,578 of record CBDVDH010000018.1, read on the forward strand.
GCGTGAACGAGCTGCCGCCGACAATCAGGCTGACGAGCACTGCATCGAACGTAACCCAAGATGACCGTCTGATAGTTTCTGCACGGTTGTCGAATCCGGGCGCCGACATAACAGTTGATGTGTATGTCGCGACTAAGCTGCCCGGTTCGGACACGCTCTACTTCTACCCAAGTTGGGCCTCGTCGCCGCGGGCGACCACTCTAACCCTGACGGAGGGGTCCGAGTTTGGCCCCGCTCCACTTCTCGACATCTCTGTTGGCGAGGGCATCGAGAAGGGCGAGTACGTAGTGTTTGGTGCTGTGGTCGCTGTTGGCACTCAATTCGAGATTCTTTCAGATATCTCCACTTTGAACATAATCGTTGAGTAGAACGACAATTCGATAGCAATTATGTCTTAACCAAATCAGCGTTGGAGGATTTGTAATGCGAGATAGGCTAGTTGTATTGCTCATGCTGCTGTTTTGCCTCGGGGGTTCGGCGGCCCTGGGCCAGGAATGGTATGTCCGCGTCAACAGCGATGACATCAACGCCGTCTCCGGCGAGAGCGACTCCCTTTGGGCTGTGACCAACGGCGGGGGGACTCTCCTTTGGGACATGGACTCCATGGAGCTTGACAAGTTTGTCACATCTCAGCCCGATCTTTATTCGGATGAGGAAGATATTGGCGCCACTGTGCGCGTCTGGATCAGAGATGACCTCCTGACCAACTCGTTCACATCGGTCGCCGTTGGGCCTTCAAACACTGTGTGGCTGGGTTGCAGCGAAGGCATCAACGTAGCTGACATTTCATCGGGCAACGCGTGGGAGTTCACCTTCACAACATACACGGTCGCCAACTCGCCGCTTCCCTCCAACCTGATTACTGTGGTCGAGGCGCGTCCTGGCACAGAGGAGGTCTGGATCGGGACACAGGACGCTGGGCTCGCAATTTACGACGTAGCGGCGGGCACTTGGGACCTTTACGATGTGTCCGCCGGGCTCGCATCGAACAGGATAAACTGCATCTACTTTGACGAGCACGAGCGGGCATGGATCGGAACCGACTCCGGGGTAACGCAGATCAATATGAACTTCGACCCGTGGGCGTATTTGACGTACACAACGACCGACGGCCTGCCGTCCGATTTCGTGACGGGCGTGGTCGAGGTCCCGTGTTGCTGGGTGTGGTTTGCGACCAACAACGGCGCGGCCCGTGTTGACCTGAACGACAACTGGGATACCTACGGCACGTGGACCGACGGCAACTTCGTCTCGAACGACCTGCGCGGGATCGCCCCGGTCGATAGCGAGCTCTGGATGTGGACCGAGCTCGGGATTATTGTTCACGATCTTGGCACCGAGGCCTGGTCCTGCTTCACGACTGACAACACCGGCGGCGACCTTTGCTCCGATGACGTCCGGGATGTCTTCGATACCGGCAACTATCTCATCGCCGGAACTCAGGGCGGCCTGTGCGAATACGACGGCGATTGGGATTGTTTCTGGGAGGAACACCTCGCCTCAAACGACCTGCGTGCAATCGCCTGCCAGGACGGCCAGGTGTGGTTCGGAACGTACGGCGACGGGGCGAATCTCCTCTCAGACTGGGATGCCAATAATGACGAGCCTGGGACGTGGGAGACGTTTTCTTATGCCCCAAGCGACGCGATCGCATCCAATTATATAAATGATATAGCGCTAGACAACCGGCTCGACGAGAACGGTGTCTGGTTCGCAACCAACCTGGGGGTGAGCTACTTCGCCTATCCGTCGTTGTGGACCACGTTCGACATCAGTAACACGTCCGGCGGGCTGCCCTCGGACCGCGTGATGGCCGTTGCGCTCGACCCCAGGGGTTATGATGGCGGTGTGGCAAGGACCTGGTTCGGAACCGACAACGGTCTGGCGTGCTACACGGCGGGCGCAACGACCCATTGGGACACATTTACAACGGCGAATAGCGGCCTTCCCTCCAATTACGTAACATGTCTCGCGGGCGAGGTCCGAGGCGACGACTACTACCTCTGGATTGGGACCAACTGGGGCGTTGCGGTTCTTGACGTCGTGAACGACTCCTGGACGGTCTATGACAAGAGCAACAGCGACATCCTTTCTGAGAACGTCCGCTGCCTTCTGGTCGATAGCGACGGGTCGATCTGGATAGGAACCACCAACGGCATCAGTATCCTCGATCTGCCCAACACGTGGACATCGATCAGGACGAGCACCCCGGGCTCGGGCCTCGGCAGCAACGCCATCAACGCGATGATCCAGGGCTCCGGCAATCTATACTGGGTTGCTACAAGCCGGGGACTCACCAAGTTCGACAAATCGACCATGACCGGCAGCCGATACTTGCCGACCAACAGCGGGCTGATCAACGGCAATGTATATGACGTCTGCTATCAGCCGTGCGTCGGCGTTTGGGCGGCAACCAGAGGAGGCGCCTCGGCGCTGAGGCAGGGGATGCCGATTCTTTCCGACGAGTCGGTTGAGCCGCCGGTGGGCGGCCCGCTTGATGACTATACGTTCAGCGTTCATTTTGAGGATTTTGACGGATTTGCGCCGTCGTCGGCGACCTTGACCGTTGGCGCGACGGCATACACGATGACACTGGCGTCCGGCACGGCGGACAATGGCTATTATGCTACCACTGTGAGCCTTGCGCCCGGGCACTGGACATTCTTCTTTGAGTTTGTGGACAGCGACGGCTGTCAGGTTCGCCATCCCACGGGCAGCGATGTGTTCGATGGGCCTGACATTTACGATGCGTTCGAGCCTGATGACCGTTGCTTCGATGCGCGGCTTATATGGGCGGACGGGACCGCCAGCGCCTGGCACAACCTCATCCCGCTTGGCACGGACGAAGACTGGTTCTACTTCAGGGCCGAGGCATACATCGAATATGCCGTTACCGTGTCAGCTGCATCTGGCGCCTCCGCGGACGTGGAGATTTATCAGGGCGATTGCGCTACTCTGGCGGGGACCGGGGACTCATCGGCGCCATTTGATTTCGTGGCCGATGCTGGCGGCTATTATTTCGTCAGGATAATCGACCAGGGCTCGTCAGCTGCGAGCGCAGGCGCATACACGCTTGCGGTTTCGGGCAACCAATGGCCGATGATGGGGCATTTCTTCACGAGAGCCGCGACGATTTCGGCCATCGCGCCCCACGCCTATTGCGACGTTCTGACATATTCGACTGGACCAACAATCGCGTCGAGCCCGGCCGTTGATCCCGCCGGCAACCTCTACTTTGGCGCGTCGTATGGACGGCTCGTATCGGTTGATCCCTTGCTGGAAGAGCGATGGGTGTTTGAGTCCGGCGACTCTGACCCGGTAATGGTCTCGCCGGCGCTTTCGCCGGACGGTTCTGCGGTCTATTTCGGCACTCAGGATGGCTACTTCTACGCTGTGAACACAACGACGGGCATCATGGATTGGTTCTACGGCGCCGGTTCCGAGATATTCTCCTCACCCGTTGTGGATGCCGACGGCAACATTTACTTCGCGTGTTACGACGGTACCGTGTATTCACTCGACGCAGGCGGCGGCGACAGATGGTCAACGTCTGTCAATTGCTCTTTCCTGAACTGTTCGCCGACGCTCTCACATACAGAGATTCTCTATATCGGTTCTACCGAGGGCATATTCTATGCAATTGGGTGCGCGGACGGCGTCATAGATTGGTCTTACGACGTGAGCTATCCAATCCGCTCCACACCGTCCGTTGATGGGGACGGCAACATCTATTTCGGCGCGGATGACGGGAACCTGTATTGCCTGAATCCCGCCGGCGCGCTCAGGTGGACTTTCGAGACCCAGGGAGCGATCGAGGGCCACGGCGCCTTCGGCGCCACGGGGCGCTATTACTTCGGCTCCACCGATGGCCTATTCTATGCGCTCGACTGCACCGCGACGGAGGCGGTTGTTATCTGGTCGCGCGACGCGGGCGGCGCGGTTCACGGCCCTGCTGTCGATGGCAACGGGCGAGTCTTATATGGATCCGATGGGGGCACCCTCTATTCGTCCACGTCATTTGGTGCGTTGAGCTGGTCCCAGAACGTAGGCGCCCCGATCACCTCGTCGCTGGCAATCGGTCAGGATCACCAGTTGTTCTTCGTGGCCGGCTACAACACTGTCTATGCTCTTCGTTGCGACAACGTGGACCCCGCTCTGACCTTCCCCGAGGTCGCTCCGATGATGGGCATGGCGGGCGATACGTTTACATATTCCGTCTATTACACGGACGTGAACGGCGACAATCCCGCCAAACGGTATGTGGTCGTCGATGGCGAGCCGATAATTCTGGAATATCAGGCCACGACAGGTAGATACATTTACGCCACGCAGTCCACAGTCGAGGGGTCGCCCCACACCTATTACTTCTACTTCGAGGACGGCTACGGCGGCTTCGCACGCGCTCCTAAGACAGGAGTGTTCTACGGTCCTATCGTTGATGACGCTCCGCCCAGGTCGCGGTGTTCGAGCCCGATTGGGACCAACCAACCGATCATCGAGGTTGACTTCGTTGCGGCGGATGATGGAAGCGGCGTTTCATCCACTAGGCTCTACTACGCGTTCAGCGCGGACGATGACGCTTGGCCCCTGATTGCCGATGCTATCAACACGGGCCTCACGCTAGTGGGCGACACGGGCACATTCATGTTCCAGCCGGGCGACGGCGCGGGTTACTATGGATTCTATACGGTTGCGACCGATAGGGCTGGTTTCGTGGAGGACCCGCCGCTCTACTATTACGACACGATAACGCTTTACGACCCAGATCCACCGGATTCACGTGTCGCGAATCTCCCCTCAGCGTTCGCAAGCACGCCGTTTGACGTTACGTTCCAGGTGCGGGACGACTTCTCAGATGAGTTCACGATCAGACTCTATTACAGGTACGATCACGGCGACTGGGTCGATTCCGGGCTCGATACTTTCGTGATAACAGGCTTTAATCCTATGAACGGATACTGGAGCGGTAGCTTCTTGTTCGACGCTACTTATGGGCAGGGCCGCTACGAGTTCTTCACCGTCGCGACCGATGAGATGGGCAACACGCAGGATTATGACGCCGCCATGGGCCTGTCTCTATACACCTATTATGACGTTATCACGCCGGAGTCTCAGGCTAGCTGCGAGCCTTATACGAGGACGCTGCCCATGAACGCTAGGTTCACGGCGAACGACGACCTGGCTGGGGTCGAAGGACTCACGGTTTATTATCGCTATAAAGGCGAGACAGATTGGACACAGGCCAACGAGTTCGATCTCGGCGGGCCCTGGCTCTCGTATTCTGGCGCCTTCACGTTTGGGCCGGATGTCACTGGGGGCTATTATGGTGAAGGGGAATACAGCTTCCACACAATAGCGAGAGACGCGGCCGGCAACACTGAACCAGCGCCTCAGCCGGATACGGACCCCGACTGCTCGGTAGTTTACGACGCAACAGCGCCGAGGTCCCACACCTCAGCGTCCGGGTTCCTGACCGCCGGCGATATCCCGGTTGCTTACTACGCCTCGGATAACGTTTCGGGGCTTTCCGAGGTACGGCTGTTCTATAGCTACGGGGATGGCGCGTTTGTGAGAAGCGCCTACGTAGCGTCAGGCGAGGCCGGCACGTTCGATTTCAGCCCCGCGAATGGTGACGGCGTTTATCATTTCTACACTATCGCGACCGATCTATGCGGCAACGTCGAATCGCCGCCGATTACGTTTGATTCAACCACTACCTATGACACTCTGCCGCCGACCTCGAATAGCTACTGTTCCAGGGAGAGCTACATGGTGCCGATACTGGTTTATTACAGCGCAAGCGACATCGTGAGTCATATTGCTGAGGTCACGCTTTGGTTCAGGTTTGAGGGCGGCGAGTGGGAGGACACCGGCATGTCGATGGAGGGCGACAGCGGCATGTTCGAGTTCATGCCAATGCCACATTTAGGCCAAGGGCGCTACGAGTTCCAGACGATTTCGACGGACACGGCCGGACACACGGAGGCCTTCAAGGACGAGGCGGACTGCTACACAGAGCTGCTCTATGTAAAGCCGAGTTCGCGCGGCTCGTGCGATCCATACACAAACGAATCGCCGATAGAGATCAGCTACACGACCACCCCCAACGCAGCCACCATACGGCTTACCTATTTCTATCAGTATGGTGATGATTGGCTGGACGTTACGGTCGCGACGGTTGGCACCCCTTACACGTTGGAGTTTGAGCCGAAGGAGGGCGAGGGGACGTATTCGTTCAGGCTTTGGGCGAGCGACATAACTGGCGATGAGGAAGGCCTCAAAGGCGTAGATTGCAGCACTATCTATGACGTTAGCATCCCTTCGTCCACTTGCTCGAGTCCCGAGGGGACCTGGCGGCACTACGTTGACATCCAATACACGACGGACGACACGTGGAGTGGTGTGGATACAGTCGCTCTTTGGTATAGATACGAGGACCCGGAGGACGCGACTCGAAACGTCGCTTGGCAGGATTCGGGAATGTCTCAGGGCCAGGGTCCCGGTTCCTTCAGGTTCGTGTTCCCGCATGGTCTGGGCGTTTACTATTTCTACACTCAGGCGTCTGATAGGGCGGGCAACATGGAGCCAACTCCGCTGGGGGCGAAGACGAGCGTCCGATACGAGATCGGCGCCCCGACTTCCAGGTGCTGGGTCAAGACCAGGCCGTTCTCTACTCACATGACGAACGACAAGGATGCTCCGATAGAGATACTATTCGAGTCGAGCGACGCCAATGGCAACTCCAGCGGCATTCGCGAGGTCAAGCTATACTACGCGTATCTGATGATGCCGCCTGACCCGATCGATGACTGGACCGGGCACGACATTGAATGGCGCTTCACTGGTCAGTCGGTCGCGCCCGACGTTGGCTATTTCCACTTTTATCCGAATGACGGTAATGGCTTCTATGGGTTCTACACGCAGGCCGTTGATTTTGCGGGCAACGCGCAGGAGCGTCCGCTCCTCAAGTTTGATGTCCCGCTCGGGGTTCCTTACTGGGACGCCTACATCACCTACGATGTGATTGCGCCGATTTCGGAGTGCTCAACGGCTGAAGGCTCGGTCGAGGACGGCCTGATATGGATCAGTTACCAGGCCGACGACGACCCGTTCCTGTCGGATAGTTGGCCGGAGCTTGACTATGACACCACGGGCATCTCAATCGTTACGCTCTGGTATCGCTTCAACGGCGGCAGCTGGACGGAAAGCCTCGACCCGAACTGTTGGGGCTACGGTGAGCAGGGGACGTTTGCCTTCCAGCCGCCTCTGGGCTTCGGGACCTACGGCTTCTGCACGATAGCCGAGGACGTCGCCGGGAACGTGGAGAACCTCCCGCAGGCGCCAGACTGCACGGTTGTATATGGTCCGTTCGAGCCGCAGATTGAGCTTTCTGCAACGAGCCATGATTTCGGGGTCCTCTCGATCGGGGCAATCCAAGAATGGCAGCTGCGGGTATTCAACGTTGGGACAGGAGACCTCGTCGTAACGAATATGTATGTGGACAACCCAGATACATTCACGGTTGACCCAACGACGGCCCTGATTCCGGCGGGCGAGTGGTTTGATGTGATTGTGGGCTTCCAGCCCTGGCAGATAGGGGTCACGGACGCGACTTTGACGATCCAGTGCAACGACGAGGACTCGAGGATCAACGAGGTTGGGCTTACCGGGACTGCTGTCGGGCCGTTGGGGCCAACGCTGCTTTTGAGAACGCCGACCCGACTCGTGAGGCCCGGCGATGAGATCGTGGCGTCAATCGGCCTTGCCGGCATCCACGAGGACGTCGAGGCGGACCTCTATATCGCCGTCATGCTCCCCACCGGAGAGGTGCTCTACTACCCCAATTGGTCGTTCGAGCCGACTGGCCTTCGGCTAGCGCTGCCGGCCGGATTTGACCTGCAACCGACGGAGTTCTTGAGGCTGCAATATATCGCAGGCGTCGTCCCGAAGGGCGAATATAGGCTCTTCGCGGCGCTTGTTGAACCGGGCACACAGTTTGAGTTTATAAGTTCAATCGCAGAGACCAAATTGGTTCTGTATTAAGCTGAATTGGCGGCAACTTGCGAATAACGACAACTCAAATATGGGACGGAGGATAATCGGCATGTTAAGGTCGCGCTTTGTTGCGGTTGGAGTAGCTTTTGCGTTGATGTCCGTTCTCGCCCTTGCTGGCGCGGGGATAACAAAGACAGGCGGAGGCGGGACGCCTCCTCCACCACCGCCAGGAGATTCAGGATGGCGTGCGTACACGGACATGAATTATACTACTTGCGCGGTCCAGGCTGGCAGCCAGGTATGGGTAGGCACGAGTTACGCGGGTCTCGCCGTGTACGATGTCACGACAGCCAACTTGCTCGCCAAGTATCACGGCGCTAAGGACGCGCTTGCGGCGCCGGAGACGATAGTCCACTTGGTGGATCTACCGTCCGATAGTATTCTCGACATCGTCACGCAGAACGATATCGTGTGGGCTGCCACTGACGAGGGACTTGTGAGGATCAATCCGTCGGGGCCCACATTCAAGACCTATACGAGGCTCGACTGCGGGCTCTCATCCGACTACATCAGAAGGATCATGCTCGACGTGAATCCGGCTGAGCCTGACAGAATCTACTTCATGACGGATTACGGGGTTTGCTCCGCCACGTATGACTACGTGGGCGATGACTGGAACGACGACTGGGAGTATTTCAACAGCTGGCAATACCCGCCCAATGACTACAATTGCGGCTTTGCGTCTGACAACGTCTTCTGCATAGGGTTCGAGCAGTGCGCGGACGAACGTGTCTTCTTCGGGACAGACTGCGGCGTCTTGGTCTTCGATCCCTCTATGCCGGAAGATGATGCGATGCGTTGGTTCTGCTGGGATACCTCAAACAGTGGTCTCCCCTCGAATCTCGTCATCGATGTGGCCTTTGCCGAGTGCAGGGAGCTCTTCTTCGCGACAAACGATGGCCTCGCGGCGCTCGAGGACGGTGAATGGCGGATTTACACCCGGGCTAGCACCGCTTCGCTCGGGCTCTTGGATGACGACATCGTCAGGATGATCGTCGATCCGGACGATGACACACTTCTCTGGCTGGCAACTCCGCGCGGAGTCAACATCTACGATCGCGTGAATGACACCTGGTCCAGATTCACCTGTGGCGACAGCGATCTCGTTTGGGACGACGTCCGGGGCATGAGTTTCTCAGGGAGCAACGCGTGTTTCGCGACTGCCTATGGCGTAAGCCTGCGGGAGCCACCGGGGACGTTGTGGAGGACGTATTTGGACCCACTTGCGTTCAGGGGCTGCGTTTCCGCGTTGGGTTTCTATTCTTATTACGATCTGATGTTTGTTGGCACGTATGGCGGAGGCCTGTATATCCTCGATGACGGCGATCCCGCCACACCAGATTGGGAACACTACACGGTGGGCGACGGTTCGGGGCTTCCCAGCAACTTCATTACAGCGATTGACATGGTCGATGACGAAGATTACGTCATGTTTCTCGGCACTGACGAGGGATTCGCGGTCGGCGAGGGTGACTACGATGATTTGGACTTCACGACCTACAACATGTCAAACACGAGTGGAGGACTGATATCCAACGCTGTGACCGCAGTTGCGGCATACGAGGGCGCCGATGAACTGGCGCTGATCGGCACGCAGCATGGTCTGGCTGTTTACGACAACAGGTTTCCCTCCCAGGGTTTGAGATGGACGTTCGCGACGGTCGAAAGCAGCGGCGGAGGCCTGGCTGATGACTGGGTAAATGATGTTGCTGTTTCTCGGGACGGCTCGACGTTCTGGCTGGCCACGATGTGGGGAGCTTCATCGTACGATCCGATTGCTGATGTCTGGCAGACTTTCCGAACCACTAATTCAGGACTCATCTCGGATATCGTCTTCTGCGTAGATGTTGACCCTGAGGGGAATCCCTGGTTCGGGACGATGCGTGGGGTCTGCACGTGCGCGCCGGACGGGACGAATTGGCACAGCTATCGGAAGAACAACACCGGTCTTGCCTCGGACATCGTGCTTAGCATTGAGGTTGACTACGCGGGTTACGTCTGGGCTGGGACAGACGCCGGCCTTTCTTGTCTCAATCCCGGGTTGGGCGTGTGTGACTACAACTACTTCGTTGATGATAGCGGCCTGTTCAGCAATCGCATCTGCTCGATTGACGTTGATGCGTATGGCAACAGGTGGTTCGGAACGCAGGTTGGCGTGTCCGAGCTCCTGAACCGGGGGCCAAGCCTCTACGGCGGAATGGTGACGCCGGATTCGGGTGACAGAACCACGGTCTTCACATACTCAGTCCATTACTCCGATCCCGAATGTGAGGCGCCGGTCGAGATCTATGTAAGAATTGACAGCGGGTCGCCCATCGACTTGACACTTGTGTCTGGCGACTATTGCGACGGGACGTGGGAGTTCTCGATAACCGGCGATGTTCTCCAGCCGGGGCCACATGATTTCAGGTTTTATGCGAATGAGGCGGAATACAACTGGGTCAACGATGGGCCTTACTCCGGGCCTACTGTCTCCGCAGCGCCATATTCGCCCGATCCTTATGAGTGGGACGATTCGTGCACGGCTGCGACGCTTCTTCCAACGGATGGCACGTGGCACGACGGTCACAACCTCGAGCCGCCGGGAGATGAGGACTGGTTCGCTTTCGACGCGGAATACAACATAACCTACGTCATCGACGTCGAGGATGACAACGATCCCGACTATGCGGGCAATGTATATCTGTATGACCTGGGCGATCCCTGCCCCGGTGCGCTGCTTCGCGAGGACCTCGGCAGCGACGAGGCGCACATCGTCTTCCCCTGCCTGGTGACCGGGAGATACTACATCAAGGTAGAGCAGGCCAACCCTGCCGAGGTGGGTGCATATAAGATCAGGGTCTATGGCCCGCAGTGGCCGATGATTCAAAGAGACCTTGAGCGCGCTGGCGCCGCCGTTGGCGATGGTCCTTCAACCACGAATCTGCTGTGGATATACACGATACCTGTGGACATCATCACGACCGCGCCGGTCGTGGATGGTCAGGGGAACGTCTATTTTGGTACGAGCGATAACAGCCTGCTCGCCGTTGCAACCGATGGGACGCTGAAGTGGTCCTATCATACTGCCGACGCTGTTTCCGCGACCCCCGCGTTGACTTATGATGAGAAGATCATCTTTGCGACTGAAGGCGGTGAGCTTTACGCCTTAAACAGCGACGGCACGCAGGCCTGGGTCTATAACGGGGCGTTGGGCAACGCAATCCACGCCGGCGTTACTGTCAATAGAGTCGAGAACTACACGATCTACTTCGGGGCCGACAACGGCGTTCTCTACGCCGTCCACAGCAACGGAACTGGCAAGTGGCAGTATGCGCCTCCTGTTCCGGATGAGATTACCGGCACGATCATGGTCGGCGAGCTCGAGAACATATACTTCGGCGGCGGTTGCGGCACGTTCCACGTTCTGTTCCCGGATGGGACGTTGGCGTGGAATTACGAGACTGGGCTTTACGATAACGAAATGGCGGCGGCGATGGCCACGGATGGCTCGATCTTCTTCGGAACCTCGACGAGGAGGTTCTGCTGCGTTGAGCCTCCGGCGCCGCCTGACATGCCGGGCGCAGGGACGCTTCGCTGGGACGTCATCATGCCGGCGAGCGTCTATTCGGTACCTGTGATCGCTCCGGACGGGACTGTGTTCTTCGGCTGCGACGACGGCATACTGTACTCGATGGGTCAGCACAGCACCGCGACGACAGTCGTGTTTGACGTGGGCGCCCCGATACGCTCGGCGCTCGTCATAGACGGCTCGGGGAAGATCTACTTCGGCGCCGACAGCAACAAGTATTATTGCATCACTTCCGACGGGACCCTCGTTTGGGACACCGACAACCTGCTGGAGCCGCCGGCCTTCTCATGTGCGATCGACAAGTATGGTACGCTATATTGGGCGAAACCCGACGGCAAGCTGGTCGCGTTCAATGACATAGTTGTGCCCGACTTCATGCCTCCGGCGTCGGACTGCTGGTCCCCGACGTTCGCCAACGCCTCAACTGTTCCAATCGTCGTAGGCTTCAACTCCTGGGACACGGGCCAGCGAAAGACCGGCGTTGCCTACACCGAGCTGTGGGTTGCTCTTGACGGAGGGTTGTGGGGGCCCAGCGGTCTGAGTGCGAAGCTCGGCACAAGCGGCGAGTTTGCGTTCATGCCGACTGTCGAGGGTGTGTTCGATTTCGCGACGGTGGCCTATGACAATGCCACGCCGCCCAACTCGGAGTTCTTGCCATTCGTGCCCAAGACGACGACGGTCTTTGATGAGACGATGCCGACCTCGCTTTGTGATGTGGAGCATTACGTAATAGACAAAGCGGACATCGAGGTTGATTACACACTGGAAGACGACCTTAGCGGGCCGGCAAAGACCAGGCTTTGGCTTCGTTTCAATGACGGGATGTGGAGCTACAGCGGCCTCGAGGAGCCCGGCGCCGCAGGGACGTTCATTATTACGCTGCCTGAGGACAACGATGGCAGCTATTATTTCATCACTCAAGGCGTTGACAACGCGGAGAATTGGGAGCTTGCGCCCTGGGATGCGAGCGAGCCGGAGGCCTGGCTCATCTATGATAGAGTGCCGCCCACTTCGGCTTGCACGGCGCCTCTTGAGGTAGAAACCGCGCCAATCCCCGTGGGCTATACCGCCGTCGATATCGGGAGCGGGGTAGATTCTGTTTCAATCTACTATACGTATAACGACGACGGGGCAGACCTCGCTGCCTGGCGGCGCTATCCCGCGACCGGGGCAGGGCAGGTCGGCTCCCTCGAGTTCACGCCACGACCTCAATCGCCCTGGAACGAAGGACCCGGCCAATACCTCTTTGTTTCTTGCGCTCGGGACAAATGCGGCAACGTGGAGGACTTCGCCAGAGCCATAGGCGAGGGCAATGTTGCTACAACGACTTACCGACCAGGACGTCCTACTTGCGTCGCCTCGTGCGAGCCTTACACAAACTCACTCCCGATTCTGATTGATTACGTCGCGACGGACAGAAGCGGCATGGGGATCGCCAGCGTGAGCCTCTACTACAGCCCGCAGGGTCAGTTGGAGATGTTCACGGGGCAAATCCAATACGGGGTGGATTCGGGCACGTTTGTTTACAGCGGGCCGGCCGGTAATCCTCTGGCAGACGGTATGTATGGCTTTAGGGTCGAGGCGCATGACATGGCCGGGTCTGTCCAAGCCGACGGGCTGGGGAGGTGCGCGATACTGCTCGACCGCAACGCGGGGATATCGAGGGCCAGCGGCCCTGCATTCTCCATAGGCGGCCCAATTAGCATTGAATACACGGCCTGGGATGACTTGTCTGGCGTCGATAGCGTTATGATACTCTGCCGGTACATAACCGGTGGCTGGGTGAGCCCGATGCTCTTTGGTGAGGGCGAGTTCGGCGTGATTGAGTTCGATGCGCTGGGCGGTGACGGTCCCTATGACTTTTACTCGATCATGCAGGACAAGGCCGGGAACGTTGAGGCAGCTCCCGACGTCCCAGATTTCACGACCATTCGCGACACGGCTGCACCGTCTTCGTATGTCATTGCGCCGGGTCTGGTCAGCGTTTCTCCGGTCGAGGTGGTATATCAGTGCGATTCCGACCTTTCGGGCGTTGCGAGGGTTGATCTGCTCGTCACGCCACCGGGCGGTGCTGAATGGATTGAGTCGGGTCTTTCGAGCACGGAGCCTTCTGGCACGTTCTATCTCCCGCTGGAGAGCGGAGAAGGGCTCTATAAGGTCGTTACAAGGGCGACGGACGGCGCCGGTAACGTTGAGCTGATTGCCTCTTGGGCGGAGGTAACGTTTGACGCGTCTGCTCCCGTCAGCACTTGTTCTGGGCCGTTCGCAACGCCGGATGCGCCAATCGACATCGACTTTTCCGCCACTGATGCAATCTCAGAGGTCCTTGATGTTGAGCTTTGGTATCGATACGCGGCCATAATTGGCCAGCTGCCGGGTGACTGGGTTGCGCTTGCGACTCCGGCCACAGTGGCCAGCGGGGTTTTCGTGTTCGCTCCGCCTTTGGACGAGGGCATATACGACTTCTACACGCTTGCGACCGACATAGCGGGCAACAGCGAGCCTCAGCCCGACTTCCGCACGTTCCCCAAGGCGACGGTTCGTTACGACGTGACGCCGCCGGTCTCGAATACCCTCATTTGCGTTATCGTGGGCGATGACGAGCGAGAGTGCTCAACGGTGCGCTTCGTGACGGAACTCCCGTTCATCGTCTCGTTTGTTGCCACCGACCGCGTCAGCGGCGTCGTCCGCACCACGATATACTATCGCTTCAATGGCGGGACATGGAGGGACATAGGCTGGACGACGGACCTTCCCATCGGCCAGTTCGTGTTTGATATCGACCACGGTGTAGGCGCTTATGACTTCGTTAGCATAAGCCGCGATGCGGCGGGTAATCAGGAGCCGCTGGGAGACGCCAAGTGCACGGCGCACATCGACCTTGATGCGCCTTCCTCGACGTGCGCATCCGATGAGTATGTCTCTGCCGCAACGATACTTGTCAGCTACACGGCCGAGGACGACAGCGACTTCGTCGATACCGACCTCTACTACAGAGAGGACGAGGGCGTGTGGACGGATTCCGGTCTCACAGGTCACGACATGGTTGGGACACTGGAGTTTGCGCCTGACGACGACGGCATATACGACTTCTTCACTCACGCACGCGATATGGCTGGGCGTTCAGAGATAATGAAGAACGAGCCAGAATGCACGACGATTTACGATACTACGCCGCCGTCCTCGTTCGTAGAGATGCCGGCGTATGTCTCGACGGCGACTATTACGAACCTCGAATGTCATGGTTTGGACAACATCTCCGGCATCTTCAACATCCGCATATACTCGCGGCTCGAGGCCGGCGAGTTCACGTTTACGGGGCTAGAGACCGACGACAGCGAGGACGTGTTCACGTATTACCTGTCTGAAGGCGAAGGTAGATACGAGTTCTTCTCTATCGCGAGAGACATGGCTGGAAACGTTCAGGCCACGCCTCCCTCGGTTACGCCTTGTTATCTTGATATGACGCCGCCGACGAGTTCCTGTGTGAGTGTTCGCATTTATGGACCACTCATGCTCATCCAGTATCTGCTAGAGGATAATCTTAGCGGTATATCTATTGGCGCCGACATTCATCTGTGGTTCAGTTTGGATGGCGGTGAGTGGCAGGAGGCCACGCGGGCCACAACTGGGTTCCCACTAGACAGGTGGTTCAGGTTCGAGCCGCCTCAAGAAAGAGGCGAGTATTCATTCTATACGATCGCGGTAGATCGAGCTGGCAACGTTGAGCCGCCGCCGGCCGAGGCAGATGTTACCTTTACCTTCTCCGAGGTAAAGACATTCCCGGAGGCCTTGGACTTCGGCAAGGTGTTTCTTGGCCAGTCCAGCATCGAGGACCTTCAACTGATCAACGTGGGCACCGCCGATATCAGTGTTACGGCAGTTGTGGCGGTCAGCTCTGAGGGGTATCTTTCCGAGCACTTCCGTGCGATCAGCAGCATACCGGTGACTGTCCCGGCGGAGGATTACAACACAATTGCCGTGAGGTTCACTCCCGCAACGCTGGGGACGATCACAGCGGTCCTAAGGATTTGGTGGCAGGAGATAGGTTCCCATCGCGGCGGGATAACCAACGTCGATATGGTTGGCTTCGGAGATGAGCCGTCCCCACCCACGATTGGCATTGAGGCAAGATCATCAGCTGAGAGAGGCGATGAGGAGATGATTGTCGAGGCTTCGCTCGCCAACCCGGGTCCAAGCCGTGAGGTCGAGGCGTTCGTCGCTGTCGAAGACCCTGTGGGGAATCTCTGGTTCTGGCCGGAGTGGACGATGGATGTGTCGGGCATTCATCTTGATCTTCCTGACGGGTTTGAGCTCTCAGGCTACGAGCTCATGAGGGTCCCGCTCAGCGGCGTATTGCCGGGCAGCTACACCTTCTACGCCGCGCTTGCGGTGCCGGGCACCAGGTTTGAATTCATCGGTTCAGTATCGGTCGCTCATTTCGACGTCAATTAGGCCTTTTGAGAGCTAAACGTTGGCGTTGAGTAGAGGATAATCGTTCGATAATGATGATATAGAAAGCGGATTTCTATTAACGGTTGAAGTAGGAGGGATTCTATTATGTTGTCTAGATGGCGGTTAGTTGTATTCGTCTCGGCGATTGCTGGTCTCTTGGCTGTCTCCGCCGTTGGCGTGTTTTGGCAGCATTTCATCAACAGCGACGACGTCAGGACGATCGTTCTAGATGGGGATGAACTCTGGGCGGGCACGCACAAAGGTGGCTTGTTGCATCTTTACGATGTTACGACCACCAGCGCGTCCTTTGAGAGGTGGACTGTCGAGGATGGTCTGCCGACGAACAGCATCTATGCGCTCGCACACACAACAGATCAGCTGTTTGGCGAGGAGCTGTGGTGGCTTGGAACTGAGGGCCTTGGTCTGCACGCGTTCGAGCCTACTACCGCGAGTATCGTTGATTCGTTCACAACAGCTGACTCAGATATCCCTTCCGACAACGTCCGCGCGCTTGGGCCGATGATGGGCATGACACTCAGTCACGAGCTGTGGGTCGGAACGGACGCAGGCCTCGCGCTGCTCCAGTATTTCTTCGGGTTTGACGCGTGGACTGTCTATACCACGGACGACGGCCTTCCAGTAGATGACGTTGATATCACATCGGTGTTTGCCGATGCTGCTGGCAGGACTTGGTTTGGCTCGCTCGGCACAGGCGTCATCTTCTATATGGATATGGTCTTGCCGCCTTTGTCGTACCTCGATACATCAAACAGTGAGTTGCCCAGCAACAATGTCACTGCAGTCGCTCGCTCGGACCAGCCGGGTTTAGGGGAGATAGTCTTCTGTGGGATGGAGGACTACGGACTTGTGGGGTTGTGGGTTGATGATGGCCCAATGGGCAGCGCGGGCACAATCGCCCGCTACCCGCCAGGCGATATGAATCTTCTCGGGCTTCGCTTTAACTCGATTGACGGGAGACCCGGTTTGCCCTCCGACCGTGTTCTCTCTCTTGAGTTCGACGGTGATGGCAACCTTTGGATCGGCACCGACGCGGGTGCAGCTCGTTGGTGGGTCATAAATCCCTCCGAAAGCACGATTACACTGCTGACGGGCGTTACTCGAGTTGTGAATGACATTGCGGCCGCAGGGAGCGTGATGATTCCCGACGACACGATAGTGTATCTCGGGACAGACTGGCGCGTGTGGTCGTGCTGGCGAGAGCTGGGTGAGATCGATTATGCTGTGAGCAACTTTGAGTATGAGGACCAGATTCCTGCCAACTACGTGCCCTCAGTTCACTCTACGGCCGACGGCAGCTACGAGGACGCATGGGTCGCGACGGAGCAGGGAGTCAGCTGGTTTGACGGAACCGGCTGGACGACCTGGACTGTCGATGACGGGCTTCCCGCGACGCCAACAGTGGTCAGGCCCAACGGTTCCACGATCTATATCGGAACAGAAGACGGCCTGGCCGTCCTCGATTCTGGGACTGGTGCAATAACGGTCTATTCCTCGCCACCACTTCCGAGCAGCTACATCAATGATGTGGAGGTCAGTGGTGCGCTGATACTTGTGGCAACCGATAACGGCGGCGCGGGCTTCTTGGGCGCCCCACCGTTCAGCGGGTTCCTGACCGGTTACGACCTCACGTCGATTGCAGTTGATGACGAGGGTGAGCAGTGGTTTGGCAGCGACGCTCATGGGCTCTTTAGGGGGACTAGCGGGCTGGTCTCCTACGACACGGGCAACAGCGACATCTTGTCCGACTTCGTGAGAGACGTTGCGGCGGTCGGCGACAACGTGATCTTTGTTGCGACTGACGACGGAGTGTCCCGTTTGGATAAGGACACCCTTATCTGGACGGATTATCAGACCCCGGACCTCCTTTCGAATGACGTGCGATGTATCGCGGTTGATCCTCAAGGCCTCCGCCCAACCGGTTACGACATTTTCCCATTCAGCGAACACGTTTTGTTCGGGACCCCCAGCGGGGTCAGTAGGCTTTTCAGATACACCGACATGTCGGGCGTTGTTTATGCGGCTTGGTCCGAGTTCGTGTACGACCCAGATGGCCCCGTCGCGGACTCGATTCTGAGCGACAACGTCTTCGCCGCGAACGTCTTCGCGGGACGATTGACGGGCGCGGGCTTCCCGGATGAGTTCACGATTAGTTGGTTCGGACACGATTCCGGCGCGTCATATAGAGCACAGGGATTGCCGGTCCTGTCAAACGGGACTGACGTGGTCTCTGTTGAGGAGAACACCAGCTTCGACCTGAGCGTTTATTATGAGGACGACGAGGGCGAGGCGCCGGTTCTTCACAACGTCTATCTTGCGGATGACAATGTTGATGGCCCCTACGACTGGCGGTGGGATATGTCGGCAGTCGGTCCTGATAATCCGGGCACTTGGAGCTGCACCACGAGCATGGACCGCGGCCGTTACTTCTTCTACTACTACTTCGTTGACGATGACTACACTGCCGCGTGGCTGCCTGCCGGAAACGGCTACTACAATGGTATTTACTGCCACGACGAATACGAGGATGATGGCTCCTGCGACGCAGGCAACACCCTCACGGTTCTTCAGCCTGGCGATCTTGTGGGCATTGAGAACCACAGCCTTATTTTCAGCCCTTACGAGCAGGACCGCGACTGGTATGAGACCACGGACACGCTGACCGCGGGGTGGTATTACCATATTTGGACACACAACCTGGATAGAGCGGACACGGACATAGAGATATGGTCCGGGCCTGATTGCGACTCGGCGGTGTATGAGACGGGCGTTACCGGGGACGGCGGAGCTGTTGATATTTGGTGGGAGTGCGGTGTCACTCAGACTCACTATATCATGGTGGTTGATGGCCATCCTTGGACACCGGGTCCCGTCCCGATATCATACAACTACGACCTGGCCATCGCTGAATATGAGGTGGACCAATACGAGCCCGACGAGGTCTGCGACGATGCTGTGCCGATAGACCCAGACTGCGTAAGCCAACGCCACACGCTAGCGCCTCACGACGACGTTGATTGGTTGACGTTCGACGCGCTTCAAGGCATAAGCTATCGTGTCTTTACGTTCGACATTGACCCTAACATAACCGATCCGGATATCTATGTGTATTCCGGTGATTGCGGCAGTCTGACGCTCGTCGGCAGCGATGACGCCGCGGGGCTCGGGCAGAGAGCGAACGTCGAGTTCTTCTGCGAGACGACCGGGACGTATTACATCGAGGTTAGGCATCACACCCCAGGCGAGATCGGGTCATACTATTACATCGCTGTTTGCAGCGAGCTCTGGCCGATGGTCGGCTGCGACAAGGGCCACAGGGGCTACATCAACGCTGACGGCCCGACGACGAATAAAATCGAGTGGGCACGGACGTTCGGTCAGTATGACCTCAACGCCTACATCGCCATTGACCAAACGTGCAGGTCATTCGTTGCTGCAACGGACGGTACCCTCTACGCAGTCCTGCCAAACGGGCGCCTCGACTGGGGATACCAGACAGGGACCTTGTCTGGCCTCGGTCCAGTAATCGACCATGCGGGCAACGCTGTCCTGCCTCTTGAGGGCGGCGGCCTAATCTCAATAACTCCCGATGGAGCGCTCAATTGGGCGCGTGCAGCGGGTCCCGACATTACTGCGCCGCCAACCGTGGGGGATGACGGTGTTTTGTACTTCGGCTTGGCTGACACGAGTATACAAGCTATTGATGCAGCGTCGGGCAACGCTATCTTGGGTTACCCCTTCACTCCGCCCGCACCGGTTTTGGGTGGGATCGTCGGCAGTCCCGCGATCGATTCTGGGGGCCGTCTATACTTTACCTCCGCGGGCAACGTTGATGCCTTCAATGTGTTCTGTGTGAACCCTGGCCCGCCCCCGTCGGTCGCATGGCGCGCTTGGGCCCCGCCCTGGATAACAACGGCTGCTCCAACTCTCAGCCACGACGAGGCCGAGCTCTATGTGGGCGGCTTGAACGGTGTCCTGTACGCGAAGGATACGTCCTCGGGGGCCGATCTCTGGAATTTCACTACGGCGGGACCGATTGTAGGGTCCCCGGCCGTGCATCCCGCCGCTGGGCTTGTCTATATCCCGTCCGAGGACGGGTCGCTCTACTGCGTCGATCCGGTTGACCCCAGCGCAGCTCTCTGGGAATACGCAACTGGCGGCCCGATTCGCTCTTCGCCAGCGGTTGACCTCACCGGACGCTGCTACTTCGGCAGCGATGACGGGTTCTTCTACTGCCTGAACCCAGATGGGACGCTCCTTTGGCGCTATGATTTCGTGGTTCCGGTTGATTCCAGCCCAACGCTCGATTCCTATGGCTTTGTCTATATCACGGTCGGGCACGAG
The DNA here is from genome assembly GCA_965372715.1 of uncultured bacterium. Lineage (GTDB taxonomy): Bacteria > B130-G9 > B130-G9 > B130-G9 > B130-G9 > CAYZPW01. The sequence continues at coordinate 33,021 of CBDVDH010000018.1, forward strand.
CTGTTCGTCTTTGACGAGTGGGTTCCCGATCCGAGAGCGCCTGAGTCAACGTGTGACTGCCCCAGCAAGGTAACAGACCCCCTGATTCCCGTTACCTGGGTCTGTCGAGACAACAAGAGCGGCGTGAAGTCCGTGGCGCTTTGGTATCGCTATAGCTCTGGCGATCTCTGGGGTCTATGGATCGATTCCGGGCTCATCGGATATGACGAGACTGGGACCTTCGACTTCGTCGCGGCAGCACAGGGCATCTACGAGTTTCATACGATTGCGGAAGACTACGCGGGCAACGTCGAGGACGCGCCGGCGACCGCCGACTGCTCGTGCGTTTACAACACGGTGTTTCCTGAGTCGTCCTGCACCTCGCCTGAATACGACGATGCGATGCCGATACCGGTTCAGTTCACGAGCGATGCTGTCAACGGCATCTTCCAGACCGTTCTGTGGTATCGATACGAGGGCGGCGCCTGGACGTGCAGTGGTCTTGCCAAGCAGGCAACTGCGGGCACTATCTACTTCGGCGTCAACCGCGGCGACGGGACCTATGATTTCTATTCCGTTGCGATGGACGCGATAGGCAATGAGGAGCCGAGACCTGACGCGGCGACCGAGCCGGATACGACCACCATCTATGACACACATCGACCGGTCTCAAGCTGCTGGCTAATCAATGGAAGCGGCTATACAAAAGAGCCGGTTATTCCGATCGAGTTCAGGGCCTACGATGGCCTGAGCGGTGTATTGGAGACTACTCTCTATTACCGTATCGGTTCTGGCGACTGGGTCGATAGCGGGCTCTCAATGACCGGGCTTTTGGGCACATTCGAGTTCGATGCGACGGCGACGGGCGAGGGACAATACGAGTTCACGACGGTCGCGGACGACAACGCCGGAAACAAGGAGTTTGGCCCGAACGAAGCCAAGGCGTCAGTCATTTACGACGAGACTGCGCCTGACTCGACATGCACGCTCAACGGGCTGACCGATACCCAGATTCTGCTGGATTACATCGTTTCTGATAGCAACGCGGTCACGGAGGTTCAGCTGTGGTATCGCCTCGCCTTCGGGGAATGGACGCTGCATCCGGTGAGGGGTTCAGGTTCCTCGGGTATGTTCACGTTCGTCCCGATGCTCGGAGACGGCACGTACGAGTTCTACACGATCGCTATCGATGCCGCCGGGAACGTCGAGGCAAGAGCGGCGCTTCCGGATGTTCTCTCAATCTACTTCGATGTTAAGGCGCCCGCGTCGTATTGTACAGGGCCCGCGCTGACGACTTCCAATGAGATTCAGGTCGCTTTCCACGTAGTGGAGCTCAACAACGGCGTCAAGAGGGTCAAGCTCTACCAGAAGTTCAACGATGGTGAGCGGATATACACAGGGCTTTCAAGATCAGGCAAGAACAAGGGCGTGTTCGACGTTCGGCTCTATGACGGCGACGGAACATACGGGTTCCACACGATAGCCGAGGACTGGGTCGGAAACGTCGAGGACCCGCCGGATGAGGCGGATGCCACAACGCTTTTGGACAGACAGGCGCCAACCTCTGAGTGCTCGTCAAACTGGATAGCCACTGCCTCCGTTTTGGAGATTGGCTACCAGGCGCAGGACGCCGTCTCAGGCGTCAACAGGACGAAGCTGTTCAGCAGCTATAACGGCGCCGCGTTCACCGATACAGGGCTTGTGGGCTATGAGCCGACCGGCACGTTCGCCTTCAACGCCCAAGGCGACGGCGAGTATGCGTTCTACACGGTCGCTGTTGATGAGGCGGGCCATCGGGAGCGAGTCCCCGACATGCCGGACGCCGTTACGATACTTGATACCCAGGCGCCTTTCTCGGAGTGCACTTGTCCGAGCCTCACGAGCGCGACTGAAGTTACGGTTACGTATTTGGCCGGTGATGAGCGGCCGGACACGGTTACGGTTAGCCTTTGGTATGCGTTCAACTCAGGCGTCGCGATTGACACCGGGCTTTCTTTGACGGCAAACACGGGCGCGTTTGACTTCGAGCTGACGCGCGGTGAGGGCGTCTATTCGTTCTTCACGCTTGCGACCGACACGGGCGGCAACGTCGAGCCGGACAAGGATTTTGAGTGCACTGTCCTTTACGACGCGACCGCGCCGATTTCGACTTGTTCAAGCGCCATCTATGCGAACAGATCGCCGCTTTCGGTTGTCTTCAGCGCCGAAGACCCTGATGTTGCGTGGTCAGTAGATGGCAGTGGCGTTAGGGGAACCAGCTTGTGGTATCGCTTCAAGAGGTACATCGACCTTGAGTTCGGCGATTGGCAGGACCCGGGCGTCAGGATGGAGCTCGATGAGGGCACGTTTAGCCTCTGGGCCAAGGAAGGTGAAGGTTTCTACGACCTCCAGACTAGGGCCGATGACAGAGCTGGCAATCTTGAGGCGCTCAAGGACGAGCCGGATTGCAGCGTTATCTATGACGTAACGCCGCCTTCGTCGTTCTGTAGCTCGCCCCTGGTGGTCTATGAGCAGAGAATAGAGATCGATTACAACGTCTATGAGATCACTAGCGGCCTTGACCGGACCACGCTTTGGTACAAGTATGAGGACGGCGAGTTTGAGAGCACGCGAATCACTCGCCCGGAGCCAAGTGGGCAGACAGTGTTCAGGCCCAGGGATGGCCAGGGCACCTACTACTTCTATACGATCTCGGTCGATAACGCGGGCAACGTCGAGCGGGCGCCGCTGTCTCCGGATTGTGAGACAACTTTCGCGCGCAACGAGCCGGATATCAACGTTGAGCCAATGTCGATAGATTTTGGCGTTGTGCCGCCATTTGTGCTTCAGGGCGTTAGCGCATACGTTGAGGTATCCAATGTTGGGCTCCTGCCTCTGACCGTCTCTGACGTCACGATTGAGTCGATGAGTCCTGCATTCAACACGACCGCTGGCGCGATGACTGTGCAGCCAGGCGTAAGCCAGATGATTGAGGTCAGTTTCTTGCCGCCGGGCATGGGTGAGTTTAACGGAACACTTGTCATAACGAGCAACGATCCGGACGAGCCTGAAGTCCGCGTTGCGCTGACTGGTAGCGGACAGGCGTCTGTGCAGAACCCCAGCATTCAGGTTACGCCGCAGCAGCTCGCATTTGGCAGTGTTACAGTTGGCCAGACGGACACTGGCACGTTCACGGTTACCAACGTGGGCGGCGCGGAGCTCACGGTCTATAGCGTCCAGAATCAGCAGATATCGTCAGCCTTCAGCGACGCGCGCGGCGCCTACTTCTACCCATTTAATGTGCCCCCCGGCGGGACAACGACCATCAGGATCAATTTCACGCCGACCGCGCAGATGAACTACAGCACCAACCTCATCATCTATCACAACGACTTTAGCGGCCCTGCAAACCCTGGCGAAACAACGGTCAGCTGCACAGGCGCCGGCGTTGGCGGAGGGAATGGCGGGCCGGATATCGACCTTTGCGAGGGCGATTCGATTGATTTCGGCACCGTGCCAGAAGGTCGCGAGGGATATGGGCCTTTGGCGGTTTGCAACTTCGGTGACGAGGACCTTCTCATAAGCAGTCTGGAATTTGATCCCTCAGAGCACTTTTACCTGGCGGCGAGGCTGGACTTCCCTGTGACGGTCCCCCCGGGCGAGAAGAGGTTTTTGACTGTTGGTTTCTCGTGCACAGCGGGCGCTTCGGGAAGCTATGAGGGCTGGTGCGATGTGCTCTCCAACGACCCTGATGAATCAAGGGCTCGCGTCACTCTCACGGCAACGTGTGGCGGGGGTGCAGTCGGGCCGGATATTAGGCTCAGCCACGACGCCATCGATTTCGGTACCGTCGCGCCGGGCGGCGATCCGAATAACATCTACGTCCAGATCTACAATGACGGTACGGCAGACCTCGTGGTTTCGTCGGTTGACGCGGAGAATGCTGGCGGAGGCGAGGAGTTTGGCACCCACTATTGGGGCGGTTCGTTCCCAATCGTGATTGCCCCGGGAGGGAGTGACAGCATCTCTGTTACTTACTTCCCGCAATCGCCGGGTAGTCACACAGGGGCGGTGTATGTCTATAGCAACGACCCGGACGAACCCCGGGCGGACATAGTTCTCGCGGGCAAGTGTGAGACCCAGGACAACCCGCCGGGCATTGATATCGATCCTTACGTCCTGGACTTTGGCGATGTTCCTGTTGGTCTAACGACGCAGGAGAACATCACGGTCACCAACACCGGCGGATCAGTCCTTTATATCTACGGGTTAACCGAAAGTGATACGTTTAGCGATGGTCAGGACCCGGATTTTTATCCGGCAGGCTTGCCGGCAGGCAATTCGCTTCAGATGCGCATCTGGTTCGCGCCAACCGAGGCCAAGCAATACAGTGAAGGTCTCGGAGTGAGCTCCAATGATCCGGGCGGCATTTATGCCGGGCGGTTCGAGGCTCATGGCAGAGGGGTCGGCGGCCGTGAACCACTAGTGCTCTCGCTTTCCGCGGAGAAGTCGAGCGTGAAAACCGGCGAGGAACAGGCGCTCTCGGTAACTGCTGACAACGCTGGCACCGAACGCGCGGTCGATCTGCTTGGCGCGGTTGTTCTGCCGGATGGGACATTCCTGTTCTATCCTGGGTTCTCGATGGAGCAGCGGCCTGTGTTCGTCACGCTTGATGCGAACGCTGCGATAGGCCCGATTGAGATACTACGGGTTCCGTTTAGCAACGCGCTCCCGAAGGGCACGTATGTGTTTTATGTCGCGGCGCTCAATCCCTACAACTACGATATGCAGATCGAGGGCAACATCGCCTCAGTCACATGGGTGTTTGAGTAGCACAGCTTCCGGCCGCAGTTGAACATAATGTAGGGGTGCTGCTTGCTGCACCCTAAGGCTGACGTAGGGGCGGTGCTTGCCCCGCCCTTCATATGTTCCGGTCACATCAGAGAAGGGCACGGCAAGCGGTGCCCCTACAATGGCCGTTCGTGGCGCAACGGGTGCGACAAGCAGCGCCCCTACAATCAATGGATGAGGAGGTTCCATGCCTGGCCTCCGGCGCTCTATCAGACTACGCGGATATGACTATTCGCGCGGTGGGGTGTATTTTGTGACGATCTGCATCCACGACCGGCAATGTCTGCTGGAGAACCTCGAGGTTAGGCGGATGGTCCAATCTATTTGGGTTGCTCTGCCTCGGCGCATCCCGCGCGTCAAGACAGACGCATTCGTCATTATGCCGAATCACGTGCATGGGATATTGTTTCTGGCACCCAGATTTGTGGCGGGGCGTCAAACGATTGATCATGTGGCAACGGGTGATGCTGGCGCGGAGGGCACGGCAAGCGGTGCCCCTACGGCCCCGCCCAAGATGGAAGAGGGTGCAGCAAGCAGCACCCCTACAACGTTGCCGGTTGTTGTTCGCGCCTTCAAATCCATTGGTGCCGTTCAAATCAACCGTGCGTTGGGCCGACGCGGCCGCCTCTGGCAGCGCAACTACTACGAGCGCATCATTAGGAACGACGACGAATTGCGGCGCATTCGCGAATACATAGCGAGTAATCCACGACTGTGGGACATGGACCGGGAGAATCCCGACCGAATCGGTGAGAACGAGATATACGACTGGTTGTATTCGTGAAGAGGCGGCTTTAGGGGCGGTGCTTGCCCCGCCCTTGATGGTTCGGTCACATCAGAGAAGGGCGGGGCAAGCACCGCCCCTACAGGCCTCGCCGAAAAGCAAATGGGCACGGCAAGCGGCACCCCTACAGACGCCGGTGCCATTCTGACCCAGCCGGGCATATCGTCGTCCCTCACCCTCTCGGGTGGTATTTCTCGTGCAGGGCCCTGAGGTGTTCCTTGGCGACGTGGGTGTATATCTGCGTTGTTGAGAGGTCTGAATGGCCTAGCATCATCTTGATGGAGAGGAGGTCCGCGTCGTTCTCCAGAAGATGCGTCGCGAAAGAATGCCGAAGAATGTGGGGATAGATTGCTTTTGTGAGGCCGCATTCCGCCGCGTAGCGCTTGATCATCTGCCAGACGAACTGTCTCGTCAGCCTTCTGCCCCTTGTCTGCGAGACGTAAAGGTGGGGCGACGTTCTGTCCTTCAGAAGGAGCGGTCGCCCTCGTCGCATGTACTCACGAGTCCACTTGAGCGCCTCGGTCCCGATCGGTATCAGCCTCTGCTTTGAGCCCTTTCCGGTGCAGCGGAGAAATCGCTCAGCCAGGTTGAGGCTCGTTGTCTCCAGCCCACAGAGCTCCGAGACGCGCATCCCCGTCGCATACATCATCTCGAGCATCGCCCTATCGCGGAGGCCGCGCGGCTCAGAAGTATCCGGGGCGTTCAGAAGCGTCTCGACCTCGTCCGAGGTGAGAAACGACGGCAGCCGCTGCCACTGTCTCGGCGATTCAACATTGGTGGTAGGGCATTCTTGCAGGGTCCCCTTCAGGACGAGGTATTTGAAGAAATGCCTGAGGCAGGAGAGGGCATGACGGGAGGATGTGGGAGAAAGCCCTCTTTCCATGAGATGCGCAAGGAACGCCTCTATGTGAGGCGCCTCGACCTCGTGAATTCGGACATCAACGTCGTCGAGATAGCATTTGAATGCGGCGAGGTCATTTCGATAGCTTGTCGCGGTGTTGATGGATAGGCCTCTTTCGGCGAGCAGATATGTGACAAATGAGCCTATTAGGGCTTCAGCGTCAGGCTTCATTCGTTCTCGCGCTGGCCGCTGGAGAGACTGGACCTAACGATCTTGCCCCAGGCTGCCCCCAGCAGAGCGGCGGCGGCGAGGCAGGCGAGGATGTTCAGAAGGCTGGAAAGGCCGATAGCCTCCGACAAGAAAGAGTAGAGGAAGTATAGGATGACGGCGAACGGGCCGAACAGCCCTATTGCGAAGCCCAGGGCTGCCCCGCGACCATTGCTCTGCCTGGTAACAAGCCTGCCCATAGCCGCGCCTGCAAACGGAAACGCCAGAGCAGGCAGGAGGTAATACGCCGACGGGAGGCTATCGCCCACAGACAAACCTTATTGGTGACATTGGTTGGAGCAGAACTCAGCCACGAATGAACACGAATACAGACGACTATCCGTTTTTGCCCTGTGTCTCTGTGTCTCTGTGGTTCAATCCAGCTAGACGGGGCTCCTTTCGAGTTGCCCCCTCTTCTTCTCGCCTCATTCGTGTTTATTCGTGTGCATTCGTGGCTGGCTCACATTTAGTGGACGAGCTTCTTGTCTTTCAGCCAATCAAGAGGTCTGCTGCGCGTCACAGTGTGGCATTCCTCGCAGATTCTCAACGTTGGCTTCTTGAGGCGGATTCTGCTGTTGTCGAGATGCATGCTTGCCGGGCCGTGGCAGGCCTCGCATCGCACGTCAGCAAGATGTGGGGTCTCCTTCTGGTTGAGGTAGCCTCCTGAGTCCGTATAGCCCGTTGTGTGGCAGCGAAAGCAAGATGGGTCGTTGGTTTTTCCCATCTTGGCGAGCGTTGCCAAGGCATGGGCATGTCTGGTCTTACTCCATCTTTCGTAGACTTCCTTGTGACACTTGGTGCAAGACTCTGAACCGACGTATCTGGGCCTGAATTCCGGAAGGCTCTTGCCGCCAGCCTTGTCGTTGGACGAAGAGAGCCTTTCCCTTCTTTTCTTGCGCGTGATTGCGTTTCCCTTTCTCTTGGCACCCTTGACCAACTTGTCGATATCCTTATCCTTTTTGAGCTTGTCGTTGATTGATATGAGCTTGCCCGTGTGCGTCTTTACCTTGCTCGCCTTCACGTCGAACGTGAGGAGCAGTTCGCCCACTTTCTTGCCCCGGGACGCTGATTTGAGCAATACCGTGCCCGTGTCCCGCATGACCTCGGGCTTGTAGAGGCGCCGCATGTTGCCGGATATTACGAATAGATGAATCCCCTTGACCTGACTTGCGAGCTTGCGGGCCTCTTGCATCTCCATGTTCCCCATGCCGATTATCATGTCGCACTTTCTGCTGAGCTCCCCGACGATGCTCTCAGCGGTGGTGATTGGGTCCAGGAACTCAACCTTCTCTTTGTCCTCAATGCTCATCGAGCGACCGGCGTCGGTTGACGCCACTCCGAATATGCCGACCTTGACGCCGCCGTGCTTGATGCCCAGCGTGCTCTTTTCACCAAAAGATTTGATGACATATCGTTCAAAGAGCGGCTCTTTGGTCGCCTTATCCACCATGTTGGCCGCAATGAACGGGAAAGAAGCTTCCTTGCTCTTCTTTTGCAGGTAGTCGAGGCCATACGTGAACTCCCTCCTGCCCAGGTTGAAGGCGTCGTAATGCAGCATGTCATACACCTTCAGGAGGAGCTCGGTGTAAACCTCGTCACGCTTGCTCTTCTTGCCGAAAGCATCCCCCGAATCCAGCACGAGGTAGTAGCTTCCTGCATTGGCTGTCTTCACGGAGTCTATGAGGCCTGCTCGACCAGCAAGTCCACCTTCCTTGCTCTTTCACCCGCAGGGCGCAATCGCGCCCCAGGTATCGCTGGAATAAACCAGCGCGAGCTTGAACTCATCAGGCTTCTTGTCCATTGTGGAGACGCCCAAGAGGATGCCCGCCGCCGCGATCAGTCCCAAGAACACCGGGATATACCAGTATTTGCGCAACCTTTACACCTCTTGTATGAAAGCAGATGCCCATTCAAGGCAGCCTACCACAAATGTAACTACCACCCTCAAGACTGTCAACATTTTGAGAACGGGGTTGTTCCGTTGGTAGCCCTGGCTAGTCCGTATGGGGCATTTGTAGGGGCGGCTCACGAGCCGCCCTGGATGTTGGTTCGGTCAAATAAGACAAGGGCGGCTCGTGAGCCGCCCCTACAAGGCTTGTCACGGATACCGAGAATGTTCACGCCTTATGCACGGCGTCCAGGTAGAGCCGCTCTAGGGACGTTATCCTCTCCGCGGAGGGTTTCTCGGACCCTTCTGACAGCGAACTCTCACCCACAACGCGGCCGGCATTGATTATCACTACCCGATCGCAGGTCTGGGCTACGTCGGCAAGGATGTGCGACGACACGATCAACGTCTTTGTGGCCCCAAGCGTCGAGACTAGCTCGCGAGTCTGAACGATCTGGTCCGGGTCGAGGCCGGCGGTCGGCTCGTCAAGTATCAGCACCGACGGGTTGTGCACCAGCGCCTGGGCCAGGTTCAGCCGCTGCCCGTATCCTTTGGATAGCTTCCTTGCGAGCACGTGCCGAACGTCGCCCAGGCCCGCCGCGGTGATCGTCGTTCCCACACTCTTCTCAATCCCTCGGGCTGGGACGTCGCGGAGGCGCGCCCAGAACTTCAGATACCCAGTTACGGTCAGCTCCCGATACAGCGGCGGCCTTTCTGGCATGTAACCGATCTTCCGAATCGCGTTCTTACGCGCAGCGGCCATGTCAACGCCATCGATTGTAACCCGCCCAGAATCTTGGGCCAAGACCCCGGCGATTATCCGGATAATCGTCGTCTTGCCCGCGGCGTTGGGGCCAAGAAGGCCAACGGTTTCTGACCTCCTGACATCAAACGTAACGTCCGACAGCACCTTTCGGTCGCCATACCACTTCGTAACGCCAGTTACCTCAACTGCCATTGACGAGTCATCTTTCATTTTGCCAACGCCTCGACCATTCCGAATCCGATTGAGTTTTTCTCGCCAAATCCGCACTCGTATCCGACTCGGATCAGCTCCTCGCTTCCGTCAGCCGTGAACGGGCTGAACACGCCCCGAACCTTGATGCCTTTGAAATCAACGAGCTTGGTGATAGTCCTTTTCTGCGCGGTGTAGTTGGCATCGAAGTCCAACACAAAGCGGTCATCCGTCGCGCACCTGCCGAAGATCACTTGATACTTCCTTGTGAGATTCGTCCGGACCGCCTTGACGAAGTCCTCGCCCGGCTCGAGGTATCTTGTCGGGTTCCGCTCCGAGTTACAGTCCCAGATTGACGCCGTAATTGGGCATAGGCACACGAATCGCGCCGGGGCTTTGAGAGCGGGATCCGGCACGTGTTCAATCTTGTGAGCTGCGGCGCGCACGCCAGCGATTGTCAATTGAGGGTCTTTTTCGAGCCCTGCGAGGAGGTGGCCGATGAACTCCCCTCTTGCCGAACTCAGACACCAGCTGAAGCTCCTGGAATCCAGATACAGCCAATCCCCATCGACGCGCCTTTTCTTGACTTGGAGCTGTGAGAAACAGAACAGCTTGTACACGCGCTTTTCGAGGCGATAGCCCTCGTTGTGCAGGAAATCCGCATAAGCCTGTGATGACAGCGACAGCCAGTGATAGATGGCTGAAACAAGCCAGGTGTTATAGTTGATTGGGACCCTCAAACCGGGACTGCCATTGAGGGTGAAAACGAGCCTAACTCTCACGACCTATTCCTCGGGCTGCTCGCTGTCTTTTCTCTCGTCCCTTATCTCGGCCTCTTTCCTGCCTTTCTTGACAAGACGCTTCACGAACCAGCTCTTCTTGGCGCCTCGTAAGAGGTCGGTAAGGTCATCGTAGATCGATGGGTCGTTTATCAACTTGCCGAGCGTGCCCTGGCCCTCGTCGATCTTCCGAGCCACGCTATTCAGCTTGACAGCGGCTTCGTTGAGGCTGTTCATTGTGGAGGCGATGTCGTCGAGCATCTCGCCACTGCCCTCCTTGCTCAGCAATTTGGGCAGAACGCCCTCACCGGATTGCAGGCTAGCCAGAAGCGATTTGAGGAGGCGAGCGGATTCGCCAATGTCAACAGCCAGCCGCTCGTAAAGAGCGTCGTCCTTCACGAGCCTTCCGAGGGTTCCCCTGCCCTCCTGAATCCCCGCCATGATGCCGTCCAGCGATGAGATGACGCCAGCCAGATTGTCTCTTGTCTGCTTGTCGTAGAGCAGCATCCCCAGCGCTCCCCGTCCCGCCCGGACCTCCTCAAGGACCAGGTCAAGCGACTTGGTTGCGCCCATGAAGTTGTCAATGGCCCCTTTGAAATCGATTTCTTGGTTCACGAATGCCCCTGCGAGGCCCTTGCCCTCGTCGATCTTGTTGAGTATTCGCACAAGTGATCCGGATGCCTCGTCGAGCCGCGCGAGAACGCTCTGGCCACGTTTCAGCAGCGCGTTGTAGTCTATCGGGTCGATGGAATCCAAGATGCTTCCGTCTTCAACGACGGGCTTGTCGAAACTGCCCATCGTTATCTCGATGTATTTGTCACCAAGCACGCCCATCGTCTCAATGCGAGCCCTGGAATCTGTGCGGATCTTGTCCTGGACGCTCGCCTCGATCGAGACGGTTACTCTTACGCGTTTACCCATCGGGTCAAGCAGCAGCTCGATGTCCTCGACGGTTCCGACATCAACACCCTCAAGCATGACCGGGGCGCCGGCCACGAGCCCGCTCACGCTGCCGAAATATGCCCACAGACGGTATTTGGGCTGTAGGAGGCGACTGCGGCCGCCTATCGAGAAGACCAAACCAGCGAAAAGGGCAACAGCGACAATGACGAAGAGGCCGACTCTTATTTCACGTGCGCCAACTGATTTCATCTGAAAACTGACCCATAGTCGATAACTTAACTACCAGCAAACGATACGCCACCAGCAATATCGTAGTTGATCGTCGGCAGATCTTCAAAGCGAACATTTGAGGAGTTTCCGTTGAAGCGGAAATGGGGGAATCCGTCTTTTCAGCCGACGTAGCCATAGGTTACTATGGCGAAGTCTGCCGTTCACCGGAACGTGAACTTCGGCGGACGAGAAGGCGGAATCCATTTGGGGGCGTGGCCCATGTCGATGGCAGGCAACAAGACGTCGAGAAACAAACCCAAGCCGCGTAACTTGCATTCACACTTAATGGTAGAAGCTCCCTCTGCCAAGCCTGCAACTCAACCTCATCCTGATTGTTCCGGTGCAGGTCTCTTCCTCAGACAATCCAACGGACAGAACGCCACCGATGGCAGAACGCATCGCACCCTCACAGAATCGGGCTGAGAGTGCTAAAGCGATTTGGCGCAAAGAAATGACTTGACATTTGTGCGGCAAAGCCATATTGTTATACTTGAATACTTAAATGGGAGTCAAAATGGCTAAACTCTTCAAAACGTCCCACGCCGCAGCGCTCGCGCTGCACGCATTGGCCTATCTGGCCCAGACAAAGGGCAGGCTGGTCAGAACCTGCGAGATTGCCGAGCACTACAACGTATCTGAGGCGCATCTTGCGAAGGTTCTCAACCGGCTAAGCAAGCAAGATCTTGTGAACACGACGCGCGGTCCGAGGGGCGGGCTTTCGCTGCGCAAGCCAGCCGAGGAGATCACTCTGAAAGAGCTCTATGAGGCGATTGAGGGGCCGTTCGAGCTTTCAAGGTGCATGTTTGGCCTCCCCATCTGCGACGGCAGTAGATGCGTGCTTGGCGCCTTCTTCGAGAAAATCGCAAACGTGGTTGAGGAAATGATGGCGGACACGAAGCTCTCGGAGATCTGCCTGAGCATGAAAGGGAAGCGCAATGAGTAAGAGAGAGATCATCAGGATAGACGAAGAGAAATGCACGGGCTGCGGTGACTGCATCCCCAACTGCCCTGAGGGGGCGCTTCAGATCATCGATGGCAAGGCGCGGCTTGTTAGCGACCTCTTCTGCGACGGTCTCGGCGCCTGCATCGGTCATTGCCCGGAGGGCGCGATCACGGTCGAGGAGCGCGAGGCGGCGCCTTACGACGAGCGAGCCGTAATGAAAAACATCGTGAAGCATGGCAGGAACACGATCGCGGCGCACCTGAAGCACCTCAAGGAACACGGCGCCGATGACTACTATGACGAGGCGATTGCATTCTTGAAAGAGAGGGGCATCGCTGTCCCGCTCGATGAGGCCCCGACGGGTCCGCTGCCTTGCGGCTGTCCAGGTTCGGCTGTCAAGGATTTCTCAGCCGATGTGGCCTCCTCGGAGCATGAGCCTATGCAGTCGGTTAAGCGTCGCTCGCGGCTCGGTCATTGGCCTGTTCAGATCAAGCTCGTCCCGGTCAACGCACCGTATCTGAACGGCGCCGACATCCTCATAGCCGCTGACTGCGTCCCGTTCGCCTATCCCGACTTCCACGAGGATTTCTTGAAAGGGAGGGTTCTGCTGGTGGGATGTCCCAAGCTCGATGACGCCGAGTATTATCGCGAGAAGCTGGCAGAGATATTCTCCAAGAACCACATCCGCTCGATAACCTGTGTCCACATGGAGGTTCCGTGCTGCTTTGGCTTTAGGCGGATCATCTCCTCGGCGCTTGACCGTGCCGGGAAGGCAATGCCGATTCGCGACGTAACCATAGGCGTCCGGGGCGAGGTTCTCGACGATATCGTTGTTGCCTCAGCCCCGCGCGATGGGGGCAGCGCCCCCGCAAGCACTGCTGAATGACTTTGTACGACGACGTGATAACCCGAAGCGTGCCAGTTTCCAGATTGCCGCTCGAAATCGTATAACCTGAGCAAAGAACCATAATAGACAAAGGAGACAACAGTGATTAGAACTGCGAGGCTTCAAGATGCTCCAAAGACGGACAACCCCCACGGCATAGACGCTCGCAAGCTGCACGACAGCGAGCACGCGCAGGTGATGCACATCGAGCTCGCGCCCGGCGAAGGACTGATAAGGCACTCGACACCCGTCGATGTCGTTTTCTTCGTCCTTCAGGGAAGCGCGGTCATCGAGATCGGTGAGGAACGTGTCGTTGTACCTGCGGACACGCTCGTCGAGAGCCCCGCGAGAGTTCCGCATCGGGTGATGAATGATGGCCAGACACCCATGCGGTTCCTAGTGATCAAAACCCTAAGACCGACAGAGCCGACTCGTCTGCTGGATTGATGCGATGAAACGCACAACAATGAACGCAAGAAAGCGTATAACCCAATATAACAACATCGTAAAACGGAGGTATAAGAGATGAGCATGTTCTGCTACCAGTGTGAACAGACAGCGAAGGGGTCGGGATGCACTGTCGCAGGCGTCTGCGGCAAGGATGCCACGACCGCGACGCTTCAGGACCTTTTGCTCCACGCGACGAAGGGCATATCCATGTTCGCCCACCGCGCGAGGGAGCTCGGCGTCAAAGACCACGAGATCGACGTCTTCGTGGTTCAGGCGCTTTTCACAACCATCACGAACGTCAATTTCGACCCCGAACGGCTTCAAGAGCTCATAATGAAGGCCTCGGAGCTTCGCGACAAGGCCAAAGGCCTCTATGAGGCTGCGTGTGCCCAGGCAGGCAAGGTGCCTGAGAAGCTGGGCGGCCCGGCGGACTGGGTTCCCGCGAGCGACGTTGAGGGTCTCGTTAAGCAAGGCGATGAGGTCTCGATCTCGAAGGAGAAGGCAAGATATGGAGACGACATAGCCGGCCTTATGGAGCTCTACCTATACGGCCTCAAAGGCGCAGCAGCCTACGCCGACCACGCGCAGATACTGGGCGTCGAGAGCGATGAGGTCTATGCGGCGTTTCACGAGGCGCTGGATTTCCTGAGTAAGCAGTCATTCACGGTTGAGAAGCTTCTCGGCAGATGCCTGGCCGCGGGAGAGCTCAACTTGACAGTAATGGAGCTTCTGGACAAGGCCAACACCGGTGTTTATGGCCATCCGGAGCCGACGAGCGTCCGTGTAACCCCCCTCAAGGGTAAGGCAATCGTCGTATCGGGCCACGACCTGAAGGACCTGGAGGAGCTCCTCAAGCAGACCGAGGGCAAGGGCGTCAACGTCTATACGCACGGCGAGATGCTACCCGCGCTGGCCTATCCGGGCCTCAAAGGATACAAGCGCCTCGTCGGCAACTACGGCGGCGCGTGGCAGGAGCAGGTGAGGGAGTTCGCCGCGTTCCCAGGCGCGATCCTGATGACGACCAACTGCATCCAGAAGCCGCGCGACAGCTACAAGGACCGCATATTCACGTGCGGCCTCGTCGCCTGGCCGGGCGTTAGGCACATCTCCGACCGCGATTTCACGCCCGTGATTGAGGCGGCGCTTGCGGCGCCCGGATTTGCTGAGGATGCGCCTGAAAAGACGATCACGATCGGCTTCGGACACAAGGCCGTCATGAACGTGGCTGGCGCCGTGATCGATGCGGTCAAGGCGGGCAAGATACGCCACTTCTTCCTCATCGGCGGCTGCGACGGGGCAAAGCCCGGACGCAACTACTATACGGAGCTCGCAAAGGCCGTGCCCGACGACTGCGTCATCCTGACGCTCGCCTGCGGCAAATACCGGTTTAATAAGCTCGAGTTCGGCGACATCGGAGGCATCCCGCGCCTCCTCGACATCGGTCAGTGCAACGATGCGCACTCGGCCATTCAGATAGCCGTCGCGCTCGCCAAAGCGTTTGACTGCGGCGTCAACGACCTGCCGCTTTCCATGGTCCTCTCGTGGTACGAGCAGAAGGCGGTCTCGATACTCCTGTCGCTTCTGCACCTCGGCATCAAGGACATCCGCCTCGGACCCACGCTCCCCGCGTTCGTAACGCCAGCCGCGCTGAACGTCCTGGTGGACAAGTTCAATATCATGCCGATCACCACGCCCGAGGCTGACCTGAAGGCCATCCTGGGCTAATCGCGGAAGTAATAAACTGTGGGGGGATAATTCGCCGCCCGGCACCCCCCACACCTCTTGCTGCCGGAGCGCCTCCACCGAGGCGACCAGCTAGTTCGACAGAAAGAGGATGAGTGCGGAGCTTCTCCGCTCGAGCGCATTGCATGCCCCGGCGGCTGTTATGCTCAGGGTCTTCTGCGCTTTGTCCTGCTTCCATTAACCACGCAATCA
The DNA here is from genome assembly GCA_965372715.1 of uncultured bacterium. GTDB lineage: Bacteria > B130-G9 > B130-G9 > B130-G9 > B130-G9 > CAYZPW01. Next base: position 48,731 of record CBDVDH010000018.1, read on the forward strand.
CCGGGTGTGCCTCGGCTGCCGTATCCGATGGGCCATGGCATATCTACACTTTTGAGAATCCAATGCCCGATCAAGCCTGTGGCGAACATATACAAGGTCGTTCGCAGGATATCTCGCCAGTCCCGAAGTTCGACGCCTCTCCAGAATGCGCACTCAAAAGGGCTTAAACCGTCAGGCCATTTCATTCCTATAGAAATGAGAAGGAGGGCTGCAGAGGCCCAAATAATGACCCGGACGAGTCTCCGGCGCCTCCTTAGCAGATACAGGATGAGCCACAAGACCCCCAACACGGAAAAACCGACGAACGGTAACCACCAAGCGTCTGCCATATCCATCTCAGACCATCCCGGAATCAATCATGGATAATGTCTCTCATACCTCATCGCATGTGATTAGAGCGAGTTTTCATATCGAGACTTCACTCATTCTCCCAGAAGAGGAAGATATGTCAAACGTGCTTCTGGCTTGACAACCGACATTGCAGCACAGGCTCACTTCACAGCTGGCTCGCATTTTGCGCATGTGCTGCCAACCAAACAGAATCAGACTAAGACAACTGCTGCCGAATCCCTTCGGGCCCAATTCCCTTTTCTCCTTTTGCCCCCGTTTCCCCATTGGGAGAACTCCTCCCCTCCGCACGGTTGACAATACGCATTCATCTGCGCTAAGTTAGTCGTCGGCTTTTGAAATGCACTGTAAGGGGAGATAGATGGGTAAGTTTGAAGACTCGATGACGCGGCTCGAGGAGATAGTCAGCCAGATGGAATCTGGCGACCAGCCTCTTGAGGACACGTTGCGCCTCTTCAAGGAGGGGATGAGGCTCTCTGAGTATTGCTCGGGGGCACTCACGGAGGCGCAGCGGAAGGTGGAGGTATTGGTTAAGAGGGCCGACGGCACGTATGACAAGGAGCCGCTAGATGAGGGCGAAGAGCCTGAGGAGCAGGGCTCGGTCGAGGAGGGGCCTCAATAGCGGACGGCCCTGCCGGAAGCGATGCGCGCCGCAGGCCCTGTGCGACGCCGCCGGGCTGATAAACGATAAGTAACGGCTATGGATATCCAATCGTATCTTTCCGAGACAAAGCAAAGAGTTGACGGCTGGCTGAGCAAATGCTTGCCGGAACCGGAAGGGCTTTCGCGGACACTGTTCGACGCGATTCGATACAGCCTTCTGAGTGGTGGGAAGCGGCTTCGGCCGATTCTTCTGGTCTCGACGGCCGAGCTTCTCTCAAACGGAGATAAGCCGCTGATTCGCGATTTTGCGTGCGCGATCGAGTGTATTCATACGTATTCTTTGATTCACGACGATCTTCCGGCGATGGACGACGATGACCTCAGACGGGGCCGTCCCACGTGCCATATACAGTTCTCTGAGGATATAGCAATTCTCGCCGGCGACGCGCTTCTGACGCTGGCGTTCGAGCTGATGTCAAGACCGACTGCGCCGGAGAACGCAGCACGCCAGATGCGAGCGCTCAACGAGGTCGCCGTCAAATCAGGCTGCCTGGGCATGGTCGGGGGTCAGACTGCGGACGTTTTGTCGGAAAACACCGATGGCAGCGAAGAGCTGGTGCGGTTCATCCATTCCCGAAAGACGGCGGCACTCATCTCGGCGCCTATAACAGCAGGCGCGATACTTGCCGGCGCCTCAAACAGCGAGCTCGAAGCATTGTCCAGATTTGGCCAGAGAATTGGTCTGGCGTTTCAGATCGCTGACGATCTCTTAGAGATGGAGGGCGATACTGGAACGCTTGGCAAGAGCGTTGGCAGCGACGTGAAGAACAACAAGGTTACGTATCCGGGCGTCGTTGGCAGAGACAGCGCGCGGTTAGACGCGCAGAGATATGTTGACGAGGCGCTCTCGTATCTCGTGCCGTTTGGGCAAAAGGCTGTGGTCTTGAACGACATCGCCAAGTTCTTTATAAGTCGCGTGAACTAGCCGCGCATAAGGAGCGATACAGGGGCCAGGACATGGTACTCGATAATGATTACAGCAGGTTCAAGTTCTTAGGAAAGGTCAACAGTCCCCGGGATCTGAAGAATCTCGAGCTCAAGGACCTGAAGCAGCTCTGTGAGGAGGCGCGGGAGCGGATCATCGAGGTTGTTGCGGAGAACGGCGGTCATCTATCATCCAATCTTGGAGTGGTCGAGCTCACGGTCGCGCTTCACTACGTATTCAACACACCTCGGGACAAGCTAGTGTGGGATGTTGGCCATCAGACCTACACCCACAAGCTACTGACGGGTCGCGCCAAGGATTTCCACACGCTGAGACAGGCGGGCGGTCTGAGCGGGTTCCCGAAGCGCGATGAAAGCGAGTTTGACGTTTTCGACGTCGGTCACAGCAGCACGTCTATCTCTGCCGCAGTCGGCTTTTGTGAGGCGCGTGACCTCAAAAAAGAGCACTACAAGGTAATAGCGGTCATCGGCGACGGTTCTATGACGGCCGGCGTCGCGTTTGAGGGGCTGAATCAGGCTGGTCACCTTCACAAAGACCTGATCGTGGTTCTGAACGACAACGAGATGTCGATATCGAAGAACATTGGAGCGCTATCCAAGTATCTCAACAACATCATTACCGGGTCGTTGTACACCAGCGTGAAAGAGAAGGTGTATAACTTCGCCAAGTCGTTCCAGGACATGGGTGAACAGGCGATAAAAATCTCGCGGCGCATCGAGGAGGGTCTCAAGAGCCTGATCGTTCCCGGCGTTCTGTTTGAGGAGCTAGGGATGCAATATGTCGGTCCTGTTAAGGGCAACGACCTGCGCACTCTTATCGATACGTTTGACCGGATAAAGAACTGGAGGTTTCCGGCCCTGGTTCACGTCGTAACCAAGAAAGGCAAGGGCTATGTCCCTGCCGAACTCAGGCCGGCCGAGTTCCACAGCGCTCCGAGGTTCGACATAAAGACCGGCGAGCCAAAGACGCCGGGCAAACGGAGTTACACCTCCGTGTTCGGTGACGCTATGCTCAAACTCGCCGAAGAGGACAAGCGCATCATAGCGATAACGGCTGCGATGCCGCTGGGGACCGGTCTTGACAAGTTCGAGGAGCGATTCCCGAAACGGTTCTACGACGTCGGCATCGCGGAACAGCATTCTCTGATCTTCGCGGGGGCCCTTGGGCTTTCGGGCTTCAAGCCAGTAACCGCGATCTATTCCACGTTCATTCAGAGGGCGTTCGATCAGATACTCCACGATGTCTGCTTACAGAAGGCGGACGTCGTGCTCGCGCTGGACCGAGCGGGCATCGTTGGGGACGATGGGCCAACGCACAATGGAACGCTTGACTTGTCGTTCCTTCGCTCGATGCCAAACATGGTCATAATGGCCCCGAAGGACGAGAACGAGCTTCAACACATGCTGAAGACGGCTATTGCCGTTGAGGGCCCCGCCGCGCTGCGATACCCACGTGGTCAGGCGATAGGCGTCCCGCTTGATGAAGAGCTGAAGACGCTCGATGTCGGCAAGGCAGAGTTGCTAAGAAAAGGCTCGGACGTGGCCATTTTCGCGATTGGCGCAATGGTCTATCCCGCGCTTGAGGCGGCAGAGGTTCTATCGAAGGACAAAGGCATAGACGCAGCCGTCATAAATGCAAGGTTTGCCAAGCCGATAGACGTCGAGATGCTCTCTTTGTGGGCCAAAAAGACCGGTCATATAGTCACAGTTGAGGAAAACGCTCTCGCGGGGGGCTTTGGGTCCGCTGTGCTCGACGCGCTGAGCGACAACGGAATTCATAACGTGGCCGTCAAGCGCCTGGGGATAGGTGATTTCTTCGTAGAACATGGGTCGGCGCCTGCTATCCGCGCTGAGCTTGGGCTAGACGCGGCAGGCATAACCAACGCGACTGCGGAGTTTCTCGAAAGCTCACTCACCGAATCCGATGAAGAAGCGAGTGGATAGGCTCATTGTCGAGCGCGGGCTTGCGGAGAGCCGGCAGAAAGCAGTTGCCCTTCTAATGGCCGGTCTTGTATCCATCGACGGCACGAGAGTCTCAAAGCCCGGAACGCAGGTGCCAATCGATTCCGAGATAAGCGTCCGGCAGCCTGCCTACGATTTCGTAAGCCGTTCAGGAGAGAAGCTGAGAGCCGCAATCGACCGATTCGAGATCGATGTTTTGGGCAAGGTATGCATTGACATCGGAGCATCGACTGGAGGATTCACACAATGCCTGCTCGAGCGAGGCGCAAGGCTGGTATATGCGGTCGATGTTGGGTATGGCCAGCTTGCATACGAGCTGAGGACCCGCCCGGACGTTGTGCTTCTGGAGCGGACGAACATCCGGTACCTCGATGGCAGCCGCCTCGAGAGCACGCCCGATTTCGCCACGATCGATGTCTCGTTCATCTCACTTCGGCTTGTGTTGCCGAAGGCCTATGAGCTACTATCCGACGCCGGTGAAGTGGTTGCCTTGATAAAGCCCCAGTTCGAGGTGGGCAGGGGCCAGGTGGGCAAGGGCGGCATCGTTCGGGAGGCCGACCTTCATCGATGCGTGCTTCGTGAGATACTCGGTTTCTCCTGCCAACTGCGGCTCGTGCCCGTCGGAGTCATGCCGTCACCGCTTCTTGGCCAAAAGGGCAACCAAGAATACCTGATGTTGGCTCGAAAGCAGGGAAGCGACACCAAAACCGACTTCTCGGAGGAGATTGAGAATGCCATTCGGCAAGCGGCGCAGCCAGGGAGCGAATCATGTTCAAGACAATAGCGATTGCCGCTAAGCCGCACGCCCACAACATCGTTCGTGTCTTGAATGAAACGTGCGAGTGGCTCCTGAGAAAGGGCCTCAATGTGCGAGTAGATGAGCAGGTCGCGCACATGGTCTCATCGGCCGTGGAGGGGATGCCCAGGGAGCAGGTCCTCAACGGCGCCGACATGGTCATCGTGTTCGGCGGGGACGGTACCTTGATAAGCGTGGCCAGGATAGCCCCAGAGCTCTCGGTCCCGATTCTTGGGGTCAACGTCGGCGGTTTGGGCTTCTTGACCGAGCTTACGCTCGAGAAGCTGTTCAGTTCGCTCTCGGAGATACTCGACGGCAAGTTCGTGCTTGAGGAACGGATAGCCATTCGCGCACGGGTGTCGGGCGCAGAGCGAAAGCCGAAGACATTTTTCGCCGTCAATGATTTCGTGATCAACAAATCAGCAATAGCGAGGATGATCGACATCAGGACCTACGTTGACGACTCGTTCGTAGCCAAATACCGGGGTGATGGCCTCATAATCTCCACCCCGACGGGTTCCACAGCATATTCTCTCGCAGCGGGCGGGCCCATAATTCAACCGACTACAAACGTCCTAGTCCTTTCACCTATATGTCCACACACGCTTACGAATCGGCCCATCGTTGTCCCGGACAGCGTAGTCATCAAGACTCAACTGCTCAGCAAAGGCCAGGAGGTCACACTAACCATCGACGGCCAGGAAGCGGTCCCTCTGTTCGACGGCGATGAGATACTCGTCTTCAAGGCGATGGAGAAGCTCAGGCTGGTCCAGAGCCTCAAGAGCAATTACTACTCGATACTCCGCAAGAAGTTCTCGTGGGGAAAGAACCTTGGGCAGTAGTAAGCGTTCTACGGCCGAGAAAGACGCGATCTCAATTATATACCCGACCGAGGGCGAGACAATAATCGGTCGGAACGTTGAACTGGTCGGCTGGGTGCGAGGAGCGCCCAGAGGGGCCGGCCAGGCTCGACTGGCTTTTGGAATCAATGGCCGGCTGCACTCATCATTGAGCGTTCTGCCGCAGGCGCGCTCGCCGTTCAAGCAGCAGCTCCCTCTTGAGGAAGGCAAGAACGAGATACTCCTTGAGCTTATGCTTGGCGTGAGACTGGTTGACCAGAAGAAGGTTACCGTAGATGCCGTGCCGGACCAAGAGCCCATCTCATACGAGTCGCTTTACAGGAACAGCTGGGCGCTCTTAATAGGCATAGACAACAGCCCCGCCGCTCAGCCCCTCAAATACGCCGTCAAGGATGCGAAGTCCCTGGAGCAATTCCTTAGGACCAAGACCTTCTTCGACGAAGACAGGACATTTACACTTCACAATCAACAGGCGACAAAGAAGCGCATCTTGGAGCTGATGAACGATTTCATGGGCGCGAATCCGGCTCTCACCTCAGATGACCGCGTGCTTATCTTCTTTGCGGGCCACGGCCAAAGACGGAGGGTGCAAAAGGGTAAGAGAAAGAGCGACTACCGAGGCTACCTGGTTCCCTATGACGGCAACCTTCAGAAAATCCACAGCACCTGCATATCGATGGAGGAGATTAAGGAGGCCGCAAGCGTAATATGTGCCAAACACACTCTGTTTATACTCGATTGCTGCTTCAGCGGTCTTGCGGGTTTGCGCCCGCGGGCGGCGATCGCGCCGAGGCCAAAGCTCAAGACCCTGAACGACCCTTGTGTGAGAATCATAGCCGCGGGCAAATCGGACGAGGAGGTATTTGAGGGCAAGGAGAGCTGGGGTGGCAACAGCCTGTTCAGCAGGTATTTGCTCAAAGGATTAGAAGGCTTCGCCGATCATGACAACGATGGCATCATAACTTCTGACGATCTGTTCTTCTTCGTTCGAGACCGTGTAGCTGAGGAATCCGGCAACCGCCAAACGCCTCAGGCGCGACATTTTGTGGAGTACGGCGAGGGCCAATTTGTGTTCTTCGTTCGAGACCATAAGCAGACGAGCGAGAAAAAAAATGTGCCCACGGTTGAGCTAGCTGAAGAACACGCGGACGCGACGGACTCGCGCGAGCCAATCCAGACTTGCCCAGCAAGAGCAGCCATCGCTTCACTGGACACAATCACAATTCCCGGCGGTGAGTTCCGGATGGGCTCAACCGATGCCGCCGACGAATCGCCGATTCACGCGGTGAACCTGACGGCCTTCGAGATTGACATCTCCCCTGTTACTAACAGGATGTATTGGGAGTTTTTGGAAGCTACAGGCTATGATGGTCGGGTCGAGGCCGACGACAATTACCTGGCGGATTGGTCGTCCGGCGGCTATCCGCCCGGTCAGGAGGGTTATCCGGTTACCTGCATTTCGTGGTTCAATGCGGCGGCATATTGCCTTTGGCGGGGTTGCCAGCTCCCGACCGAGGCGCAGTGGGAGATGGCGTGCAGGGGCGGCCTCAGCGGCAAGAGATTCCCCTGGGGCGACGCGCTGCCCGATGAGCTCGTGAAAAGGTCTAAGTCAGGCCGACGCAAGACGCTCGTGGGTCAACTGCCTCCAAATGGCTTTGGGCTTCTCGACATCTACGGCAACGTCTCCCAATGGTGTCGCGACTTCTACGACAGGGACTACTACTCAACAGGCCCAAGTCTCAATCCCGGTGGGCCGCAAAGCGGCAAGCTGCGAGTTGTGCGAGGTGGGTCTTTTCTCGCCGGACCGGGGCTGCTCCGATGCGCCGCACGGTTTGCTGCGGACCCCAAGACGACGAGCCGAACCATCGGCTTCAGATGTGTCAAGTGCAAAGATGACCGGGTTCAATAGAGATTAGACAGTAGATGAGAGACTTCCTCGACGATCTTCATTCAAGGGTGCTGGTCTGCGACGGCGCGATGGGCACGATGCTCTATGCAAAAGGCATCTACATCAACCAGTGTTTCGATGAGCTAAACATCTCCGCGCCTGACCTAGTCTCCCAAATCCACGCCGAATACCTAAAGGCCGGGGCCATGATTCTAGAGACGAACACGTACGGCGCCAACAGGCATAGGCTCGCCCCGTTCGGCCTTGAGGCCCAAACCAAGGAGATTAACGACAAGGGCGTAGCCGTCGCCAGACAAGTCGCTCGCGACCGCGCTTATGTGGCTGGCTCTGTGGGAAGACTCAAGAGCACCGTCCTTTTGAGAGACATGCTCACCCCTGATGACATCCGATCGATCTACGCAGAGCAAATAGCCGCGCTGGCCAACGCCGGCGCCGACCTGATACTGATTGAGACTATCTCGAGCTTCAAGATGATGTCGCTCGCGATAGAGGCCGTTCGACTCGTCTGCGACCTGCCAATCGTTGCGCAGATGACAGTGACTGAGGAAGGCTCTACAATCTATGGCGACGAGCCGGAGGAGATCGCTGCTTTTCTGAAAGAGCAAAGGGTTGACGTGGGCGGACTCAATTGCTCCGTCGGCCCACATCAGATGCTGCTGGCAATCGAGAGGATGGCTAGGACAGAGGGGCTGGCCCTGTCCGCTCAGCCAAACGCAGGTCTGCCGAAACTCGTCGATGGACGCTACATGTACCTCTGCTCACCCGAGTACATGGCAGAATACGTAAAGCGATTTATCGCCAAGGGCGTCTCAATCGTCGGTGGGTGCTGCGGAACGACGCCGGCGCACATAAGAGCGATCGCGGCAGCGGTCAAGTCAACGACGACCGGCGCAGTCGAGGTATATGACTTTCAGCTCGAGGAAGAACCCGAGGAATTCCAGAGGATTGAGGTCGAGCGGACGCCCACGCACTTCGAGCAAGCCATCAAGGAACGTTTCCTCCTGAGCATCGAGCTGAATCCGCCGCGAGGCATCGGAATCGACGGCGTCCTGCAAAAAGCAACGATGATAAAAGAAGCGGGCGCAGACGCAGTGAACATCGCCGACGGGCCGCGCGCCTCGGCCAGGATGAGCCCGATAGTGCTTGGCCAGATCATTGAACGAGAGGTGGGGATCGACGCCATCGTCCACTTCTGCTGCAGGGATAGAAATCTCGTGGCTCTCCAGGGCGATCTCATGGCTGCGTATGTTGCAGGGCTGAGAAACGTTCTGCTCGTAACCGGCGACCCGCCCAAGGTGGGCGATTACCCGCTGTCAACGGCAGTGTTCGACGTCGATTCAATTGGCCTATCCAAGATTGCGCGCAACCTCAATTTCGGACTCGACCTGGCCGGCAAGGCGATCAGCAAGCCAACCGCCTTCTTCATCGGCGTCGGCGTCAATCCCGGCGCAATCGACCTGGAAGAGGAGCTCAGCCGCTTTGCAGCCAAGAGAGATGCTGGCGCTCAATTCGCGATGACCCAGCCTGTCTATGAGCCCCGGCTTCTTGCGGACTTCCTTGCGAAATCCAAGGACGTTGACCTGCCGATCTTCGTTGGCATACTGCCGCTCATCTCATATCGCAACGCAGAATTCATGCACAACGAGGTCCCCGGAATGGCCGTGCCCAAAGAGGTAAGAGAACGCATGAAGCGGGCCAAGAGCGGCGATGAGGCCAAGCAGGAGGGCGTTGCGATAGCAAGCGAGGCGCTTCAATCCGTCATCGGCATGGACCGCGTAGTGGGCGCCTACCTCATCCCGCCGCTCGGCCGTGTCGAGCTCGCGCTCCAAGTCATCGAACGCGTCAATCTGCCCTCGCACGGATAGCCCTCGGTGTGGGGTAGGCTTTCCAGCCTGCCGATGCCCTGTAGCGGCGGCTCCTAGAGGCTGGGTCATAAGTCGTTGCGGTTGTGCACGGGCGTGGTCTCAGACCCGCCCTTTCGAATTGATGGTCGCATAAGATGCCTCGTA
>CBDVDH010000019.1:0-57628 GCA_965372715.1 uncultured bacterium
TTGGGGTGGGTCTGCGTGTTGCACCCTTTGGGTTTTTTTGGTGTGCGGCGGCTTGCCGCCGCTTTCGCTCGCCGGGGCTGGACGCGGCGTGGGCTCTGCTGGACAATGTCCTGTTCTCCAAATCGCCACCTGTAAGGTCAAAAGGGCAATCTTTCAGAGGTGGTGTCAAGCCACCACCAATGAAAGCGGCGTCAAGCCGCCGCAGTCCAAAAGGTGGCCGCACGGCTGGGTCAATCTGATTATTGGGGACGCGACGATGCATTGACTGTTCAAGTTGAACTGGATAATCTTGCGACGACAGGCCGCGCAGCTTAGGAGTCCGCGGCCGACATGTTTCTGGTTTCATAGCAACACTTTAGGGGAGATGATGTCATGAGAAGCAGACTCGTTGTTCTGATGTTGTCGGTCGCTTTTGCCATTGGCTTGTGTGGGTGTGCTGGCATGCACCACGAAGAGGCGCAAGTTGTGAAGGTTCCAGCCAAGTCCATCGAAAGGCACATCGAGGTCGAGAAGCTGGTGGTGGGCTCTCAAGCGGAAGGACTTGGGATTCTGCCGGGCGATGTGATTCTCGAGTATGACGGCGCGGAGATCGAGACGGTGTCCGACCTGAAGAAGGCGATCGCGGCAGCCACTGCGCCGGAGGTCAAGCTCGTCGTCAGGCGTGGCGACAAGGTGATTGAGATGACGGCGAAGCCCGGCAAGATCGGCGTCTATCTGCGGACTGTGGCGAAGGTTCATCGGATGCCCGACGCGAAGATCATCGAGGGAATCGAGCCCCTGTCGTGGGATAGCGGTGAGATAATCAGCTTCATCGGCTGCGTCAGGCGTGTACTGGCACACTACGGCGAGCAGCACAATTACATGTATCTCATGGGCATCTCAGGCGCCGCGTTCAGGATACACTTCTGGGGCGGGTGGTGTCCGAGTTCGGCGGATCCGGGCTGCGGCTTCAACTGCTCGGCTGCGCTGCTCCGCGCGCTGGGCAGGAAGAGCGAAGAGCACTTCATGAAAACCCAATTTCACGAAATGCCGGGCGCCCTCGATGCGGAACAGATGAAGCAGAAGATCACCGAAAGCATCGGCAAAGGCGTCCCGGTGGTCGCAATCGACATCGTTCACGTTCCCGAATGGGGCATCATCACAGGCTATCAGAACAACAAGCAGGACTTCCTCTGCCGCTCGTATTTCGACTATGGGATGGAAGACTACAATATCGCGGAGAAGACCCCCTGGATTGCACTGACTATTGGTGAGAAGGGCGAGGCGCTCTCCGGTGAGGAGGCGGTGCGACAGTCGCTGGCACTTGCCCACCACGTTGGCGTTACGGAGAAGTTCGATAACTACTTCTCGGGCACGGCTGCCCTAAAGGCCTGGATAGCGGCGCTCGAGAACGAGGCGTCGTTTGCGACGGTTGCCCTCGCGGAGACAAAGCCGGAGGAAGACCCATGCGGGGCCAATGCCTGGATATATGAGACTTTTCGGGCCAGCAAACCGGTCGCGGCCGAGTTTGTGCGAACCTATGCCGGCGTGTTCGGCCAAATGAACAACGCTGCTCTGGAGCTGGCGAGTATCTACGATGAGCAAGCCAAGCTGCTCGAGGCAGGCACGGAAAGCGTTGTGTTCCCTTATATGGGCGATGCGAAGGAGTGGACACAGGAGCTTCGTAACAAGCAGGCCGCCACGCTGAAGGAGGTTCTGAAGCTGGAACGTGAGGCGCTGGAGCTCATCGAGACGATCATGGAGGTCTGCGAGATCGAGCCTTACAAGGAGCCTGACAAGCCGCAGGAGGAGCCGGCGCCATAGCGCCCGGATGTGTGTGGCGGGCTTTCCAGCCTGCCTTCTGTAGCGATTGCTGTACTGCTCACACGCAACACTCTGTCGCGCGAGACTCTGTCGCGCGAGACTCTGTCTTTGGCAGGCTGGAAGAGGCTGGGTCGTAAGTCGATTGACGAGGATTTCGTTGTCCATTCAGACAACAACGATACAGGAAATACGGTCGATTGTCAAGATCAACGCGGCGGTTTTCTTATGCGACGCGATTGTCGGAATCGGCCTGTAGGGGCGGTGTCTCAGACCCGCCCGCCTACATGAATCCCTGCGGATACGAGGCATCTTATGCGAGCATCAATTCGAGAGGGCGGGTCTGAGACCACGCCCCTACGCAACCGCAACGAATTATGACCCAGCCTCGGAAAGCCTGCCCCGCACCCACGGGAGTCACGACCTCGAATTATTCAGGCTAGCATTCTACTGTCCCCACTTCGGCGAAAGCCCTGACCTGTGTTAGATTCGGTTGGCCATGCAAAGCGCAAGCAAGGCTGAGTCATTCTGTAACCTCGCGTTCGTCGCGGTTCTTTCGTTCGTGCTGTTCGTTTCACCGCTCGCGAGAGTGGAGGACGACCCGCTGGGCCTTATCAAGTGGTTCATCACGCACTGCGGCGTGTTTGCGATGCTTGCGTTTCTCATCTCGTCGTGGGCGTTCGCTGGGCGAGTACGCCTCTTCAGCTCCCCTGTCCTGCTCCCCATCCTGCTGATGATCTGCCTTTCTGCACTCTCGCTCATCTGGACCGCGCCTCGTTTCGAGAGCTTCACTCGTATGCGATACATCCTGCTCTCCTGGGCCCCCTTCTTCCTGTGCCTCCTCGCGCCGATTGGCCGCCGGATGAAGTGGATTGCCGCGGTCTCGCTCGTAGTGGGAGTGTCGATCTGCTCGTCCATCGGCGTCACCCAATACTTTGAGGTTCTAAAGACGGTATGGGAGAGGCTCCCCTGGGAGCCTGAACTCGGCAAGCGAGTGTTCTCGACAATGTGGAATCCCAACTTCCTCGCTGGCCTTCTTATTCTGATCTTGCCGGTCATTTTGGCGCTTGCACGAACGTCGAGGAAACGATGGCTCAGCCTAGCGTTTCTCGCCCTTTACTACCTCAACTTCTCGTGCCTGCTCTTCACCAACTCCTGGGGCGGATGGGCTGGCTATGTCGCCTCATTGATCTTTGTCTTCGTAGCTGGGAGGAGGACCAACGGGCGTTCGCCGGAGAAGCCCACTGCCCAGAGACGTCTCACGGAGCCCGACGTCGGGCGCGTAGCCGCCGCGCATTGGGTATCGGCGAGGCTGGTTCTCATGCTACTGTGCGTCGCAACCGCCATAGCCTTCTTCGCGTCCAAAGGGAAGACGGTCGCCGGGACCACGGTCGGCATCTCGGAGCGCGAGAAGATGTGGAACAGCACGATGATGCTGATCAAGAGGCGCCCAATGGGAGTTGGCGTCGGCAATTTCGCGGTTTTCGAGAACAAATACGAGCACAAATTCATTGAGCCGCTTCAAGCCACAACGGCGGAGTTCCGCAAGGACAGAGACAACCTGCTCCACAACTCGCTCTACTGCCATAACGAGTTTCTCGAGACCGCTCTGGAGACGGGCTTCGTCGGCCTCATTCTGTTTTTCTGGCTCATTCTGACAATAGGGCGGCTGCCGTTTAAGGAGAGGCCTTATCCCCCAGGTGGCCAGAAGAACGCGGACCCCGCCGCTGTCGAGGCCCGATTCATGGTCCACGCCGTTGCGGCCGGGGCCATAGCCGTCATCGCGCAGAGCATCGTCAGCTACCCCTTGCGAGTGCCCACAACGGTCACGACACTCGCGGCGCTTCTCGGCCTCTTTGCGCCTCGCAGACAACTCCTTGAGTTCAAGTTCAACATTCCTCAGCCCCTCAAGTATGCTGTGCTCTGCTTGACATTGCTCGGAGCCGCGCTGGCCTGCGTACCGGGGTACCGGCCGCTCGCCGCAGAGGCGCTCTACGTTAGGGGGATGAAACATCTTTTGGCAGACAGGGACTACGCCGCCGCGAGAGGGCAATACGAGCGTGCGATCGCTTTCGGACTGCCGCGCTACAACGTCTATTTCCGGCTGGGCGAGTCGCAGTTAAGGCTGAAGCAGTTTGACTTGGCTCTCAAGACTTACCAGAGGGCGCTTGAGATTCAGCCTTACCACGAGTATTCGTTCTTCGGTATCGCCGAGGCGTCAAGGGGACTGGGGCGGACAGAGGACGCCATCGCCAACTACGAGAAGGCAATAGAATACGAGCCGAGGTTCCTCGACGCCTATCTTGAGTTGGCGAGGCTCTTGAGGTCCGAAGGCGAGTCAGAAGAAGCCGTCAGGACGCTGGATCTGGGGCTGCACTACGTGCCCAAGGGCCGTGAGATGGCGCTGGATGCTGCCGTCGCCTCGGTCGAGCTGGGAGCCATTAAGCAGGCCGAGGCCTATCTCAACAGCATGTTGGCCAACGACCCGTCAGACGCGGTCCTGCTCTACAATCTCCGCATTCTACGCGACGTGGAACCGGATGAGGCGGGCGCCGACCGATCGGCCGTTGCTCGGCGGATGATCGACTCGGACGCGGCAAAATGGCTGCTCACACTGTCCAAGATGGGCGCGGTCTTCGTCCAAAAGGGCAAACACGTCGCGGCGAGGCGCGAGTTCGAGGCGATCTTGGGCCGTTTCCCGGGCTATCCGCCTGCGCTCTCGAACGTCGCGACAGCCTACTTCCTGGAGGGCGACGCGGCCCGCGCCGAAAGCTACCTACTGCAAGCCATTTCGTTCGCGCCCCGGCACGTCTCATATCGGGCCGCACTCGCCGACATCTACGCCAGCCTCAAGAAATGGGACGCCGCCGAGGACCAGCTCCGCCAGGCCCAGCAGCTCGACCCCAATAACGCGGACATCGAGAATCGGCTCCAGTGGCTGCGGCGGCAGCGAACGCTAGCTAGCGGCCCCGGGGACTGAAGATCGCCTGCTCACCCGGCCAGGCAAATGTGATAGGCTCTTCCCTCACAAAACTGAGGAATCAGGCTGAAGGCGAAGAACTAACGACGCAAGAACGATATCGAAAGGAGATGCCGTGCCACTCAACGTTGGAGATGACGCGCCCGATTTCACGCTAAAGGACCAGAACGAGGAGAAGTTCCACGCTGCTGACTGCAAAGGCAAAAGGGTGCTTCTGTCGTTTCATCCGCTGGCCTGGACGCAGGTCTGCGCGGACCAGATGAAGTCGCTCGAGGCCAACCAAGAAACGTTTGCTGAACTGAACACGATCGCGGTCGGCCTCAGTGTTGACTCGCATTTTAGCAAGAAGGCTTGGGCCGAGTCACTTGGGATTGAGAGAACGAAGCTGTTGGCGGATTTCTGGCCACACGGCGGCGTCGCGAAAGCATACGAGCTCTTTATCGACAAGATCGGCATCTCAAATCGAGCCAATGTGATAGTCGATGAGAACGGCGACATTGCCTTTGTGAAGGTCTATGACATCCCTCAGCTGCCAGATATCTCGGAGATACTTGATTTCATCAGAACCATGTAAGGATGCACAAAATGCTCATAAAAGGAGATACAGCGCCGGAGTTCTGCCTGCCTAACCACGAGGGCAAACCGATATGCCTTAGGGATTTCCGGAGGAGATGGGTCGTCCTCTACTTTTACCCAAAGGACAACACGTCCGGCTGCACTAAGGAGGCGCTGGAGTTTTCTGGGCTCAAGTCCAGATTCGAGGGCATGGAGGCCGTCATCATCGGGATCAGCCCTGACTCGGTCGAGAGCCATCGAAAGTTCCGCGAGAGGCACGCGCTGACGATCACGCTTTTGAGCGACTCTGACCACGAGGCGCTAGAGGCTTACGGCGTCTGGCAGCTCAAGAGGATGTATGGGCGGGAGTATCACGGCGTCGTCCGCAGCACTTTCCTGATCGACCCCGAAGGCAAGATCGCGGAGGTCTGGGCGAAGGTGAAGGTCAAAGGCCACGCCGAGGCCGTGCAGTGTGCCCTGCGGGACGCGCAAGGCGGCTGAGGCGATCTATGAGGCTATTGCAGGCTTGAGGAGAGAATGCCCATGACGAAGAGCTTTTCGGAAAATTATGGATACAAGCAGCGCAAGCAGATTCAATTTGAGAGCATGGACGATGAGCTGAGGACCTCATTGTGGAACGCGTTCTTGAGCGGATTGTGGCCGGAGGACAAAGAGGCGTTAGCTGTTATGAGCATCTGTGGGGAAGTTCCGCCAGGTGTGGAGCAGCTCTGGTGCGATTTTCTTAAGCGCGCGTCGGATGATATGCCGATAATACCCGTTACGATGCGTAACGAACTTAAGGACTGGTTTTTCAGTGCAGAATGGAACCAGGTGCTTGATTTTCTTGGTTTTGTCTATGAAAACGTCGGCACTAGCGACTATAAAGAGAGCTTCAGGAATGCATGTAATAGAGCGTTTGAAAGAGAGGCCTCCGCCTACCGGTTCGTCGGCGACGAGATCGCCCCAGTTACCAACGAGACGGAGATCAGGGAGATCGAAGAGGTCATAGACAGCAGCCCATTGCCAGGTGTCAGAGAACACATCAAGACCGCGTTGTCGCTCTTTGCAGATAGGGTGAATCCTGATTACAGGAATTCAATAAAGGAATCCATATCTGCGGTCGAGGGGATCTGCAAAATGATCGCAGGCGACGAGAAGACCACACTGGGACCGGCGTTGAAGGTTGTGAAGGACGCGCTGGGCCTACATCCTCGCTTGGAGCAGGGCTTCTCAAAGATATATGGCTACGCAAGTGATGCCGACGGCATAAGACACGCGCTAATGGATGAACCCAACCTGTCTTCGGAAGACGCGCGGTACATGCTTGTCTCATGTTCAGCTTTCGTGAACTACTTGACTGAGAAGGCTCAGAAGGCCGGCGTGAAGCTCTGACAGCAATGAGGCAGGCAAGCTTATTCCAGCAGCAAGAGGTTACGGGATCCGGTCTGACTACAGCTGAGGCGCCGCCGTTCAAAAGGATAAGGGACCCAGGGCTCGACTTTCGAGGCGTTCAGGCATCGACTGGTGTCTATGGGATACATCCCTATCCGGCCATGCTGCATTTCCTGCTGGTCAGGAGACTCATGACAGACTATTCGGCGGAAGGGGAGCTTCTCCTGGACCCCTTTGTGGGTTCGGGAGTCACGGCCGTCGAGTCCTTAATCGGAGCCAGACGTTTCGCCGGCTTCGACATCAACCCCATGGCTGTGCTGATATCGAAGGTGAGAACTACGCCAATCGCAAATAGCAGGCTTACTGAAACGCTTGCGCACATCACGCAGAGGTACGAACGCGCCAGCGCCTCACCCGTTGAGTTCCATAACATCCACTACTGGTTTCACGATGACGTAATTCAGAAGCTGTCTAATCTGAGAGAAGCCATTGCTGCGATAGAAGACGATGCTTTGCGGAGGTTCTTTGAGGTGGCTTTCTCGGAGACGGTGAGGCGGGTCTCCAGGACCCGATACAACGAGTTCAAACTGCTGCGGAAGAAGGACGACGAAGAAAAAGTAAACGTTATGAAGACATTTCGGGATGTCTCGCTGAAGAATATCCAGATGCTGACCGATTTCTATCGTGACTTTCCTCCTAAGACGCGCAGTCTCCAAGTTGAGGAGAGGAACGTCATCGGAGGTATACCGGTGGAGGACGGCTCGGTTGATCTGGTAGTAACCTCTCCGCCCTACGGTGATTCAAGAACCACTGTCGCCTACGGCCAGTTCTCGCGGCTCTCGCTCAGGTGGCTGGGGCTGGAGGAAAACGTCGATAGGACTTCATTGGGCAGCAAGGCCCGCGACATATCCCGCGACCTGCCGTCCGGCGTGCTTTACGATTTCGTTGCGAGAATCGCTGACAAGAACGAGAAGCGAGCCCGAGAGGTCTTCTCGTTCTACTTCGACCTATATCGCACGGTCGAAATCATCGCGAGGAAGGTGAAGTCCGGCGGGTACGTGTGCTTCATCGTCGGAAACCGACGCGTGAAGGGCATCGAGCTGCCGACCGACAAGATCTCAGCGGACTTCTTCGAGAGCAACGGCTTTCGGCACATCGGCGCCTCAGTCCGAGCCATCTCCAACAAGCGGATGCCGGCTCAGAACTCTCCGTCCAACGTCGCAGGCCAAAAAGACCTCACGATGCGACACGAATACATCGTGGTTTTGCGCAGAAGTTGACGCTACAAAAGGGCTGTGTCCTGAGTGTGCGTAGGTAGGTATGATACATGATAGTGCGGGGAGCAAAATGGATGCAAAATCGCTGAAGAATCTGGTAGGTAAAGAGTTCTGGCAAGAGTCCACAAGCAGGCTCCAGAGCGCAGAGACGATTGAGGTGATGCGAGAGCTTTTCGATTACGTAGTGGATACTCTTGCGCCAAGATTGGACGACGTCAAAGCGCAAGATGGGAAGGCAATCTCTTTCTTCTCCTTGGGACGAGAGATTCTAACTATCAACGTAACCCGCAAAGACCTGCGCATTTATATCCATCCGCCGGCCGGGGCCTTCTTTGACCCAGAGGAGCATTTCGACGTCGAGAGATTCAGCCTTTGGAAAGGCTCGTTCCAGAAGAAATCCGGGAAGTATAGGGCTATGAGCGTCTGGATTTCAGAAAGGAAATATCTATCGGCAGTCAAAAGGCTCATCCGTCGCATACCCAAGAGGATGGCCGAATAGGCCTAATCAAGAGGCGGGGGCCAGCCTAAATGCGAAGATGACTCCTCATTTTCGTGAGAATGTCCTTGGCAAGAAGCACGGCCCTTTCGGCAATGCCTTTAGTTACAGGCTTGTCTTCTCTGTAGTCTGCGTGATTTCGCGCTCTTCTGAGCTTGTCAAGGATGCTACCGATTTCGCGATCTTCTCTATTGCTCGAGTTCCTATACTCCTCAATCACGCTCCAATGAAGGTTCTTCGGGGTATGCTCCTTGAGGCCCTTTAGGTTTCTGGCGATACAGAAAACACCGTAATACGCCCTGCTAACGGCTGACCTCAAACAAGCTTCCTCGGGTCTGTCTGCAAGTTCCTGCGCAAGAGCAACATAATCCTGCCAGTCAAAGCTCACAGCGGCTCTTCCGTCACGTTGAGCTTGCCTTTTGTGTGCATCATCCTGTCGAGGAACCACTCGTCCATCAGCCTCTTTTCGAGCCTTATCGCCTTCTCGGCGCTGCATTTTGACCTGATCACGATGAAAAGCTCGTCCCAACCCTCCTCAGGATCGTGCTCGGGTTCAAGGCAGAGCTTCACATCGCTCCCAAAAATGGGGATTATCCGATCTTTAGCCTCCAAAAGTATCGGCTGCAGGAAGTCGTGTTCTTGCAGAAAGCGCAGTATCGCATTTTTCTGCGCCGAGCCAATCCCATACATCTCCACAATGTCGGTCACTCGCGAAACCGAGGTCCGAAGCGCTTGACTGCTGGCCATCCACAACCTCCTTCCCTTACCGTGCCGCCCGAGCAAACACACCGCCGATGCTCCAAGCTCATCGGCGACTCAATCATCCGATCAACAATGCCCTGGGTGCCGTTCGTAGTCAAGAAAACAGTTGGGTCACAAAAACTCAGATTGAGGATGATAGACCTCATGCAATGCACTCATTTGGCCTTTTGAATGGGCGATTGTTGCGATCATGGGCCGCATCACCCACCACAGGCAAATCGCTGCCCGGACATCTGATGTAGCTGAACCAGGGACTCTAGATTGTGTATGTCGCTTGAGCTTCAGCGGTTGATGAGGCGCCGGGTCATCTATGAGATCACCTCGTTATCGGGCTCTAGCATTCGCTGATTCGCGGTAAGGACGGTAATCTCGTAGCCTTTGAAATCGCCGTCATGTGTGATCAGAGTCAGGTTCTGGGTCATGCATATCTCAGCTAAAACCTGATCGTTGAAATCGCGGCGGTTCTCCTCGAAGTCGCTAAGCAGGGCTTCCATGTCAATTGACTCGAGGCCTGAGTCCAGACGGCGACAAACTTTCAGAATCCCCCGCACGGCATCGGCTATATCCCTGGCAACAGCAGGATAATTGGTGCTGCTTCTGAAATCCTTCTGCGTGGCCTTAACACCGGGTCGCTTCCATCCCTGGAACTTGATCTGTATATATCTATTGATGAACTCGGAAAGAACGACAACATCAACGAAGACCTCGCACTGGGCGCGCCTGATCTTCTTTAGTGCAGCTGAGTATTTGCGCGATTTGCCATCTTGCTTGACTTGCGGGCCATTAAGGTAGAGCCAAACGTTCGTGTCGATGAGAAGACGGTGTCGCTTCTTCAAATCGAACCACTCGATCGGACGGACCTTAGCTATCCCCATCGTCTTCCTCCAAGACACTTCTTCTGGCCCTTTCGGCTCGCTCCGGGTCTTTGAAATAGGCCTTCGCGTCCTCAACTACTCTTTTGAGTGTAGGCAGATCCTCCTGGCTCATGTCTGATACGGCCAGGTGGGCGCGTACGAAACTCTCGTCATACCGTCCATAAAGCTGACCAATCGCCGGGTGTAAGAAGGCAGATATCACGTAGTCTATATTCTTAAAAGAAAGATTCACGCGACGTCCTTCTTTGAAAGCCCTCACCATCAGTTCATACACTCTCTGACCATCTTCGGAAGATATGCAATCCCCGCTGCCAACGATCTCGAATACTCTAACTGTTATCTGATCATTCATGCCAAGCCCTTAAACGCTATTAGAAGACATCTTCTGGGTCTATCTCCGAAGCCAGACAGTAAGAATCGGTGTCCGCCGTGTTGAACTCGAGATTGACCACAGTTCCCGGAAATGGATCGACCATCCTTTTTAAGACTTCTTTTCCTTCTCTGAATTCCCAATAGCCCCTGTCCGAAATAATCTGCATCCTGCCCACGTTCATAGATATGAATTCACGCAGGATTTTCAATCCTGAACCTCCTGGCACGCGCCCTGTTTTTGTCGTGTTTCGCTCGGAGATCGCCCATTGAATGGCTTGTTCTGCTGGCAGATCGATCTTCCTTGTCTCCAGGATGTTCTGGCGGATGCCCATGCCAAGATCCGCGATAGAGAAATCAAGACGGTCCTTCTTAGGGAAATACTGGCCGCACGAGAAGATGCCCAGTTCGGTTCTCGAATGGCTTACGGCATTGCTGAATATCTCGAGAATCGACTCGAGCAGCTTTTTACGGAGTCCTCTAGTCATTTGAGGCATACCTTTGCCCCTCAAATGCGTATTGACGTAGGATGCCGAGTAGCGGCCGTCCTGACGCTCAAACCGTTTGTATGGTATCGTGGTTCGATACGTATCAAGCATGATTGGATACCCGTAATTCGCCAGAAACCCGTTCTTGCACAGTATCGTTTGAATGTTAGATCGAATGTTGGCAATTGACACCGTATTGACCGCCTGGCTAGTCCTATAAAGGATTGCGCCAAAAGGAGCGCACATATTTGCATCAAACCAGCCAACGTGGCTCATATCAATGTCAACTTTCTCAAGAAGATATCCCTCTAGCCGGTGGGCGAGTCGAGAGAGCAAGGAAAAGCCCTCGTAGCTGCTTTTGATATCCGTAAGATTCAGTTTCACGTTCTCACCTGAGGACGCCGGTCACCAAGCCACTGCGCACGAGTAGCATTCGACGCTCGCGTATACGCGCTGAATTGACAGCTCCCAATGTCAGACCCCATTGCCTTCTTGTCGCAAATCGTAACCCCTGGCATTAGCACTAGTCAACCCGCCGGGTGACAACGGAACAGGACGTGCCCGCTCTGCTTTCTTCCATGAGCGAGCTCCATGTCGCTTTGCCGGAGGCGGGGCCGACCATTCGCCTCAATGCTCGGTGTATAGCTTGCGCATCTGGAAGCCGAGCCAGGCCGTGAACCACAGCGGCATTCGATACGCCTTCGCTGTGTTGAGAAGATACGTCAAGCGGAAGACCGCCTCAAAGAGCGGGTTCTTGGGCAGCCTCACGAGGCGCCTGATGAGCGACGTGGGGATGCGCCACCTCACGGCCGCGTAGAAGAGCTTTTGCAGGTTCTCGATCTCCTTTTTCTCCGGCAGATCGAACACGCTGCCCTTGAAGAACGAGGCGCTCATATTGGTAGGGTCGAATTCGGGCCCCACGAAGCCGTGCTCCACCACATATTCCCCGAGCTGCGTCCTCGGATATGGCTGCACGATGGAGGCCCATGGGCAATCGACCTCGATCTTAGCGTTGAGCGCCACGGTCTGAAGCGCCGTGTCGAGCGTCTCGCCGGGCAGACAGAGCATGTTGTAGGTCCTGAACAGTATCTTGTGCTTCTTCAGGATTGACGCCGCGTTCTCGATCTGCTCACGGGTGATCGTCTTGCCAAGAACCTCTTCTCGTAGAAAATCGTTGCCGCTCTCGACTCCGAGCGAGACGAGGTGACAGCCGCCGGCCTTGATCGCCTCGGCCAGCTCGTCATCCAGTAGGTCTGCGCGGATTTGGCACAAGAATGGCAGGCCAATGCGCTTGCGATAGAGCTCGCAGAATTGATGAACCCAATTTCGATTCAACAGGAACGAATCGTCCGCGAAATAGGGCGTCTTGAGCCACTTCCAGTC
Source organism: uncultured bacterium (assembly GCA_965372715.1). Taxonomy (GTDB): domain Bacteria; phylum B130-G9; class B130-G9; order B130-G9; family B130-G9; genus CAYZPW01. Next base: position 12,378 of record CBDVDH010000019.1, read on the forward strand.
CGCCTTGACCTTCGCAATCTCCTCCACGACGTTCTCCGGGCTTCGGTGCCGAACGTAGCGCCCCTTGCCCTCATACATCTTCTTGAGGCTGTGGTTGAAGCAGAATGAGCAGTCAAACGGGCAGCCGCGGCTCGCGATAAACAGCTTGCTCGGGTATATGCGGACCGACTTATAGCGGTGATAGAACTCCCTGTCCGGGGAAGCGATGCTGTCGAGGTCTTGGTCCAACGGCCGAAGCGGATTCTGCTTGACCTCGCCGTCGGTCTTGACCCAGAGGTTCTCGATTCCGCTGAAATCCGAGCCAGCCTCGACAGAGTTCGCCAGCTCCACGATCGCGCCCTCGCCCTCGCCGCGACAGATTGCGTCGAGGCCGTCCTCTTGGACGATCTCCGGGAAATACGTCGGATGCGGCCCGCCCATCACCATCAACGCGTTCGGAAACGCCTCCTTGAGTCGTTTGATCTCCTTGAGCGCAATTAGATGCGTCCCGGTCGTGCATGAGAAGGCGAAGATATTGGGCGGACTGGCGCACAGCCGCCTCAGATAGCCCGGCTCCTCGGGCGCGATAACCATCTCTGCCTCATGCCCGTGTCTCTTGAGCTCGGCGCAGAGTATCATCGGGCCGAGGTTGTCGATCATCGTGAACTGGACAAACGCGACCTTGGCCATTAGCCGAGCTGTTCGATGATCGCGGCGGCGAAGAGCGGAATGAGTATCTCAAAATGCCCGGTGATAGCGTAGCCTGTGCCCCTGCCGGACGCGGTTGGGCGTCTGAGGACGTTCACAGTGGGGCGATAATGCTGGATGAAGTCGATGTTCACCGTCGTGAAACCCCTCGGGCACGCTCCGGTGTTCTGCGCGATTGCGAAGGCCTTGAGGAATACCTCTGGCAAAAGGACGGTCGAGCCAACGTGGAAGAGCACCCCGCCCGTGAGCTCGGACACGACCGACGTAAACAGCCTGAAATCGAGAAATGACGCCTTGCCAATAGCCGCCCCGTCCGCCGATGGATGCATGTGGATGATGTCCGTGCCGATGGCAACGTGAACAGTCGCCGGCACGCCTGCCTCGGCACACGTCGCGAGTATGCTCAGGTCCGCGTAGGGCAGCCTGTGAGCAAGAATCTGCTTCCCGACTGTGAGGCCCAGGCCTTGCTCCGAATTCGCGGCCGCAATCGCGGCGTTGTTCAGGAAATCCGCCGTCTCCTTCGCCATGCCAAACTCGCCCGTGTCGAGCTGCGACGCGACATCCTCGGACGTCTTGCCCACCGCAGCCAGCTCAAAATCGTGGATAATCCCCGCGCCGTTCAGCGCAATTGCCGTGATTACGTCCCGGCGGATAAGATCGCAGATCACCGGCGACACGCCGCACTTGATCGAATGCGCGCCCATCGCCCAGACGAAATGCCGTCCGTTCGACCTCGCCTCGACTATCGCCTCGACGACGCTCCTGAAATCCTCACCTGCGAGCACGTCCGGCAGCGACGCCAGGAAGTCGGCAAACGAGGCGCCTTTTGTGTGGGTCTTCGCCATCGTCGCAAGTTCGACCTTGCTCGCACGGTCCGAAAGACTCGTCGGCCGAATCCTGGCCAGGTCGAACGGCTCGATGGGTCTCTTAGCCATTGTGTTCACCAAACATGATCATCTCGACGAGCTCGCAAATCGTGTGAGCGAGGACGATATGCACTTCCTGAATCCGAGCCGAGTAGTGATGAGGCACTGTGAAGAGAAAATCGACCACCGCGTCTTTGCCGCCCTCGCCCGTCGAGAATATCGTCAGCATATTCTTGCTCCTGGCCACTGAAAACGCCCTCAGAACACTCTCCGACGTGCCGCTCGTCGAGATGCCCCACGCCACGTCACCTTCGTTTCCCAGCCCCTCGATCTGCCTCGAGAAGACCTCGGCGAACGAGCGGTCGTTGGCAATCGACGTCAGAACTGACGTGTCCGTCGTCAACGCAATCGCTGGCAGAGCGGGACGCTCAATCGACAGGCGATTGACGAACTCGGCCGCGATGTGCTGCGCGTCGGCCGCAGAGCCCCCGTTGCCAAAGAGCAGAAGCTTCCCGCCCGCCTCAAAGCAGTCCGCCAGACTCTGCGCGGCTTCCGCGACCGCGTCGGCGCACGCATCCATGAACGCCCGCACAAGATGAGCGGATTCCTCCGACTTCTCCTTCGCAAGTCTCCCAAGAACATCCCGACCGACGGACTTCATCTCATTCTCCTTGTGCTGCCTTACAGGAACACCACGCAGCCGGCCGCCTCATGCGCGCTTAGAACGAGGCAGGCTTCGAAGACTCTCGCCACCGTCTCCCCAATCGAGTACTTCAGTTGGTGGTGATACAGGATGCCGGCATGTTTGCGTCCTTCACTGTGGAGCCGTAGGAAGTCGGCATCGCAAGTATAAAGCAATCGTCCCTCGTCAAGCGCCAAATCGAGAACCTCCGAGTCCGACGCAGAGCTCCGGCCTAACTCCTGAACGCTCACTACCTCCAGTCCCCTTCTGCGCAACCCCGTGATAACCGGATGGGGGATGTGCTCGTCGCACGGAACAGAAAGAAGCTTCGGCCTCTGCAATGGATCAATCCCGCAGATTCAGACGGCCTTTGACGGATTCGGCAAATTCCTCGTCGCGTCGGATGGCCTCGAGTATCTCATCACGGTGTTCGTAGTAGTAAGCGATTGCGGAATGAACAGCTGCAAGCGTCAGTCCAGGGTGCAAATCGCAAATCCTGTCAGGGCTCAAGCCCTGTCGCTCGTATTCCGCCATGATATGTCGGACTTTGATTCGAGTGCCGGCTATGCGCGGCTCTCCTCCACAGATGCCCTCATCCATAGCGATATGACGATCAATTCCTAGAGCTTCGGCAGACATGGTTCGTAAGCCTTTATTCTTGAAATCCCAAGAAATCCTGTAGCCTCATAAACGATAGGATGCTTGGGCATGAACTTCAACTGTTCAGTGGCATTTTTTGGTGGCGGATGATTCTTGGCATCTCGACCTCGTCCAAATGGCAACACATTGCTTCTGAAACCGCGCGCCCTTCCTGCTTCAGACCAAAGTGAGTGAAAGCCGTGCCAGGTCACCGCACTCCAAACACGCTCATCTTCTCGAGAATGAACTCCGATATCCGGCGCTTGAAAATCGCGACGTCGAACCTCTCGGCAGACCTCGTCAACACACTGGCGTCGAATTGGATACTATCCGCCCGATGAATCGCGTCAATGAGGGCTTCCGGCGTCTGTTCGTGGAACAAGACGCCTGTCTCGCCATCTTGGATCGTCTCCAGGACGCCGCCCTGACCATACGCTATGACCGGCCGGCCCGACGCAAGGCTCTCCAGCGGGACGATGCCGAAGTCCTCGACGCCCGGGAAAATGAGCGCCTTACAACGCGAAAGATGCATCGCGACCTCCTCGTCAGGGAGGGGACCCAAGAACTCAACGGTTCGAGGCGCGATAGCCTTGAGGCGCTTTTCCTCCTGACCTTTGCCAATTATCTTCAGTTTAGCGTCAAGTCCCCTGAACGCCTCAACCGCTATATCCAGTCGCTTGTAAGGAGCGAAGGCGGAGACGATCAGGAAGTAGTCCTGGACGCTGTCGGGATCGACTTTGAACCTCGAAGTATCGACCGGAGGGTAGATGACTTCCGACTCGCGACCATAATACTGTTCTATCCTCTTGGCGACGAAGTTCGATATTGCGACGAAATGATGGACTCTGTCCGTGGTCTTTACGTCCCAGACTCGGAGCCTTTCAAGAATAGGTCTGACGAGCAGTTTGTTCAAAGGGCGCTCGGGCGGGAAATACGTGTCGAGTTGGTCCCAAGCATATCTCATGGGGGTCAGGCATATACAGATCGAGAGCGCGCCCTTGGGCGCGATCGCGCCCTTTGCTACGCAGTGGCTCACACTGATGACAAGGTCGAAGCCAGAGAGATCGAGCGACTCGATGGCTCGCGGGAAAAGCGGCAGATAGAGCCTGTAATGCTTTCGGACAGAGGGCAGACGCTGCACGAAGCTAGTGCGAATCGGGTTCTTTTGAATTCGCTCAGAGACGCTGCCGGGCATGTGCAGGAGGGTGAAGATGGTCGCTGACGGGAACAGCTCACACAGCGCCTCAAGTATCCGCTCGCCGCCTCTGGTACCGGTCAGCCAGTCGTGAACGATGGCAACGTTCTGAGTTCCGAGTTCCAAGGTCAAGGCTGGAGCCCGTGGGAGCTATTGCTTGTTTCGGCGTGGCAGGATGACGACGTTGCGACCCTCGACTTCGAGCCGCCTCTCAGCGAAGAGCTTTATCGCCGTTGGATAGAGCCTGTGCTCGACCTGCTGGACGCGAGACCGCAGGCTGTCAACTGTATCGCCGTGGCGCACCTCCACAGGCTCCTGAAGAATCACAGGCCCGTGATCGTACTCTTCGTCAACAAAGTGGACTGTAACGCCGGTGAACCTGACCCCGTAATCCAGCACGGCCTTGTGCACACGGTCGCCGTAGTAGCCTTTGCCGCAGAAGGCGGGAATTAGCGCCGGATGGATATTGATCGCTGGGATACTACGTCTCTTGTCCAACTTTATCAGATGGCTGTATCCCGCCAAGACAACCAGGTCGATGTCGTATTTCTCAAGCCGCGCGTTGACCCCATCGGCGAAAGCCTCCACATCCTTGAACTCCTTGCGATTGACGACCTCAACGGGAATGCCTGCCTTTTGTGCTCGTGTAATCCCGTATGCGTCCGGCTTGCTGGACAGCACAACCGCGATTCTGGCCGGCAGCTCGCCCGCCGCTATTCTGTCGATTAAGTTCTGAAGCGTTGTCCCAGTTCCGGACACCAACACCGCAAGCGAAGCAGGTTTTACGCTCCTCATTGCGCTTTAACCTCCGCCAAAGGCGAGATTGCGCCCCAAGGCGAACTTGACATCTATCTGATCACCGAACCTATCGGAACGTCCTTGTCTATGGTCAAGAGTGAAACCATCTCTTTGGAATCAGCAGCCAGAACCATGCCCTGCGACTCGACGCCGAATATCTTGGCCGGCGCGAGATTCGCCGCGAAAGCGACCTTCTTGCCGACCATCTCATCAGGCCCGTAGAACTCCCTCATGCCGGCCACGGCGGTCCGAATCTCGTGGCCAATGTCAACTTCGAGCTTCAGAAGCTTCTTGGAGCCTTCAACAGCCTCTGCGCTCTTGATCTGGCCGACAACTAGCTGAACCTTTGCGAAATCATCGATCGTTATCGTCTGTTTAGTCATTGTCTCCTCCTTCTTGCGTTCATCGTCTGAGGCCGCTCTGCGCTCGGGCTCCGACTTTGGCAGCTTCCTCTTCACGAAAACCGGCGAGACATCGCCTAACTTGCTCCCCGCCAGAAGGCCTCCCCATCTCGCCTGCTCAGGTAGCTCATTTCCCGGCTCCGCAAGAACGCCGAACTGGCTGAGCATCTTGCCGGCCGCGGACGGGATGAACGGCTGGAGCATGCGCAGAATGATGCGCCCCGCCTCGAGCACACCATACAACACGGCCCCGAGCTTTTCAATCTCTCCCTGCTTGTAAAGAGCCCAAGGCTTCTCGCGGTCGATGAAGACATTTGCGAAAGAGATGAGTCGCCACACAGATTCAAGCGCCGCTCGGAAGTCCAGCTCGTCCATGTATCGACAGTAGGCCCTGAAAGTTGATTCACACGTCTCGGGCAGAGTATCGTCTAAAGCAGCGCCGCCGGCCGGTATCCGCGAGTCAAAATACTTCTTGCACATCGACAGCGTCCGGTGAATCAAGTTGCTCAGATCATTCGCCAGGTCGCTGTTGTACCGCCCGATCAGGTTCTCCTCGGTGAAATTGCCGTCCTGCCCAAACTGAATGTCCCGCATCAGGAAGTAGCGCACCGGGTCCGAGCCGTATTCGTTGGCAAGATAGAACGGATCGACCACGTTGCCGGCGCTTTTTGACATCTTCTGGCCCGACACGCGAAGCCAACCGTGGTTGTAAAGCGACCTCGGCAGCGGCACATTCGCCGACATCAACATCGCGGGCCAATAGACACAGTGAAACTTCAGGATGTCCTTGCCCAGAAGGTGAAGGTCGCAAGGCCAGTATCGCGCAAACAACTCGTCGTCCGTCCCCAAGCCAACGCCCGTCAGGTAGTTGATCAGAGCGTCTATCCAAACGTAAATCGTGTAACCTTCCGCCCCCGGAATCTGGATGCCCCATTTGAGCGCGGACCGGCTGATGCAGAGGTCCCTAAGGCCCTGCTCAACGAAGCGCCTCGCCTCATTCATCCTGAAATCAGGCCTGATGAATTCCGGATGTGCGTCGTAGTGCTCAAGCAGTGGCTTCTCGTATTTGGACAGCGCGAAAAAGAACGCTCGCTCGCGCGATTTCTCCACTGGCCTGCCGCAGTCGGGGCACTTGCCATCTTTAACCTGCAAGTCGGTCAAGAAATTCTCCTCAAACCTGCAATACCAGCCCTCGTATTCGCCCTCATAGACGTCGCCGCCGGCCATCATTCGCTCGAAGAGCCTCAAAACGCCTTTTTCGTGCCTCGGCTCGGTGGTCCGGATGAAATCATCGTTTGAAATGTCAAATTCGGTGAGGAGCCTCTGCCAGACCTGTGCCATCTCATCTACATATTGCTGAGGATCAATGCCCTTTTCGACTGCCGCCGACTGGACCTTCTGCCCGTGCTCGTCCATGCCAGTCAGAAACATCACGTCGAAACCCATCGCACGCTTGTAGCGAGAAATCACGTCCGCAACAATAGTCGTGTATGCGTTGCCGATGTGCGGCACGCTGTTCGCATAATAGATCGGGGTCGTAACGTAAAATGTGCTTTTTGACATAGCCTAAAATGGTCCCACGGTCAAACAGGAGCAAGAACGTTTCAACGCCACACAATATGCCACTCTGCGAGGGCGCAATCAAGTCAAAAGTCAAACATGGGGAGTTCAAAGTTTAAAGTCGAAGATTCGACGGACGGCGAATTTCAAGTTAAGAATTGGAGCACAGGGAAGCGAAGCGGGTCTAGTGTGTGCCTGTGAGCGAGGGTCTCGGGGTGTGAAAAACGAGCTTGACTTAGCCGGTTTCGAGGCGTTATGATGCTCGTCTAGCGCGTGGGTACTGATTATTTACGTATGTACACCATCAGGGGAGGTGATGTCTGGGATCTGAGGTTAGTTTGACCTTCTGAGGAAGTGTTTTTGGGGCTTTACACCAAATCACCATGAACCAAATATGGAGGCTATTTTTGATGGCTAGGAAGTATGTGATTCTGCTTTTTTCTGTTCTGCTACTTGTGCCGGTTATCTCTCTCGGCGATACGACGGGCGATCATCCGCCAGAGGACCTCGTGTTCCAGGAGACTGGGCATTACGCGATTGCGGAGGATACGATCCCAAATTTCGCCCCGGGCGAGTTGTTGGACGTGTTCAACATCACTGGCATCGCGGCTGGCTCGTCGATAGTAAAAGCCTTTCTCTACCTCAATGGCGTGGAGATAGAACGTACCTATGAGGGCGCCGGCGGGAGCTTTAACTTCAACACTCTGCCCTGGAAGAGCACAGCTGATTACGTTGACGACTTCTATTTGGGTGACTTCCGCTACTATTGCACCGGCTACCGATGGGATGTTACGGCCTTCGTGACTGGCGATGGCGCGTATGAAATCCGGCTCAACGGTCCCATGGTGTGCCTGAGTGCTTTTCTGGTTGTCGTGTATGAGAACCAGGCGCTTCCGGAAGTGCAGGTGTCGATCACGATGGGCGAAGAGATACTGATGCCCCAGCCCACTGGCGCATCATCGGGTGTTTCCCTGGTTCACATCCCTAACATAGGCGCCGGCGACGGGCGCCTATTCCTTTTCGGCGAGTCCATGTGGGCAATAGGGGAAGAGAAGCTTGAGTTCAACGGGATTGGCGGCAATGTTGACGTGTTCTGGGACCATGGCCAGGCTTATCATGCGGGCGCGGTTACTACGCTGGAAGGCATGAATACTGTGGGGCTCACAGCCCTGCAAGACCTTCTGCTCTGGAAGATCGTGGTTCTCATCAGCCCGGCGGGCGAGGCGCCTGACCCGCTCGACAAGATCGAGGCCAAGCTCGACCGAGACCTGCCCAGGCTAGAGCGCAAGCTGGATGAGGGCCTTCCAGCGATCATCGTGATCGAGGGTAAGCTGGACGAGGCGCTGCCCATGATAGAGCGGAAGCTCGACGAGCTTGGGGGCCTGAATGTTGATTTGCTCATCGAGGACCTTGCAAAGCTGGAAGCTAAGGCCGACAAGCTTGAGGCGAAGGTCGATCCGGTCGGGGATCAGCTGGAGGCGATAGAGGGCAAGATGGATCGTCATTTCGGCGACTTCTCATTCTGGGAACTGGAAAAGAAGATCGACCAGGTAGGCGGCGACGTCACGGGTGGCTTGCACCATCTGTATCAGATCGCGACGGCCGCTGCGATCGATGCGATCGAGGCCAAGCTCGACCGTCTGGACCCGAACATTGGCGGCATCTCCGACGGCCTGGGAGAGCTCACCCGGATGACGTTTACCACTACCACGATCATGAACGAAATCGTCACTATGACAACGATAATGCGGGCTAACCAGGAGGTAATACTCACATCCACCACGGTAATCGTATCGACCGTTGACCAGCTCGAGGAGAAGCTGGACGGGCTGGGATACGACACCGACATGATTATGTATGACACTTCGTTTGGCCTGACGACCATCCATTCTGAGATTGCGCGACTCGAGGCCAAACTCGACGGCGAGAACGGTATTTCCGGCATGCTCTATGGCATTGAGGCGAAGCTCGACGACGGCCAACAAGGCGTGAGATGGGACCTGGCTAAAATTGAGAACAAGCTCGACGGGGAGATCGACAGCTATCTGACTGGGATCGAGGCGAAGCTCGACGGCATGCATGATAGCATGTGGTTTGATTACTTCCAGGAGTATGTGTACAGCCAATTCGGCGTGCTTGTCGGGCAGGGCTATCAGCTGGAAGCCAAGATCGACGACGGCGTCCAACCGGGAATAGAGACCATTATCGGGTTGCTCGGCGCCGGAGGAACCGATGCTACACTTGCGATGATTGAGGCGAAGCTCGACGACATGATCCCGTTGGTGGATGAGATCTATTGGGATCTGCTCCCCGATATCCGGGGATATGTGACGAGCAACAATCAGCTGCTCGGCGCGATTGAGGCGAAGCTCGACGGCGATGCAGGCCTGGTTTACATGATCAATTACCTCGAGTCGAAGGTGGACGGGCTCGGGTACGACATGGATGTGATCATATATAGCGACTTCGGCCTCTTGGCTATCGCTAATGGTGTTGCCATGCTCGAGGCGAAGCTTGACGGCGAGGGAGGCATTGTCGATGTGCTCGAAGGCATTGAGGCGAAGCTCGACGCGGACGGTATCGGGGGTGCGATTAGCTACCTGGAATCCAAGGTTGACAGGTTCGAGCCAAAGATCGACACGATCTACAGCTATCAGCCGGACATCTACGGCTTGCTTCAGGGCAACAGCTATGCGCTCGGCGCGATTGAGGCGAAGCTCGACGACGGCCAAGCGGGCATAAAATGGGACCTATATCTGATTGAGGCGAAGCTTGACGGCGACGCAGGCCTCCCGGATATCTACGGTGGGGTGTTGGCCAACAACGATGCGCTCGGCGCGATTGAGGCGAAGCTTGACGGCGACGGTGGTATCACCGACTCGCTTGACGGCATTCAGGGGACGCTGGACGATACTATCGCAGGAGGGCTCTACCAGATTGAGACCAAGATCGATGGCAAGGTCTCCGATGGGATAGACGATATCCAGGCGTCGATTGCTACGCTCGACTTCAAGATCGATCAGGTGGAGATTAAGCTCCTTCACACGCTGTTGCGTTATGAGCAAGAATGTCTAACTCCAATGGCCTACACGCCTGTCGAATTCAATCCGCATGGCAAGCTCGAAGAGGTCATGTGGTTCGTGAAGACGACGATTGAGGACCTGATAGGCATGGAATACCTCGGCGTTGACAGCAGGGCTTGGGGTGAGTGGGTCGCTGGCGAGGAAGACTACAACGCGGGCCTCTGGTATCAGGCTGGCTATCACTTCTGGTACGCATATAAATTTGCCATGTGTGACGCACAGCCACCACAGCAATAGGGAAATCACACGTTTCTAACGACAAGTGCCCGGTGCGCCTCATGCGCGCCGGGCATTTATTTCTTGCGGTTTTGGATAGAAGAGGTATTCTCAGAACATGTTCAAACGCTGGGCCATCGTTCTAGGGATAGGCGCTGTCGCGTGCTTCGTGGTGGCGTTCGCGGCGCTTTCGCTGCGGCTTGAGAAGGTTCCGCCCAGCTCAACTCCGCCTGTCAAAGAGGTTGCGCCAGCGCGCCTGCTGTCCAAGCCCACGATTCGGCTTGACGACGAGAGGGCGCGGCCAGTTCGGGGCACAAAACCCGCCGTCGATCCGGCCTTGGATTCGCTCTCTGCGGAAGAGCTGATAGACATGCTCGGTTCCAAGGACAACGAGGCGACAAAGAGCGCGGCGCGTAAGCTGGAGAGTATGCCTTCTGAGGCTGTTCCAGCGCTTATCGAGCGTCTTTCGGAGACGTTCACGAAGGGTGATAGGTTCAACAAGCTGCGGTGGTGGTGTGTGAACACTCTCGGGAACATCAAGGACAAACGGGCGACTGAGGTCTTAGTCAAGTGCGCGGCGCTTGACGGGGACCCTCACACGCGGTGGCGCTCCATTTGGGCGCTGAACGTGATTAGGGATGACCGTCGGGCTGCGCTGCTCAAGGAGCACCTTAAGAGCGAAGACGAGATTGAGCGCTTCAACGCGGCGACCGCGCTCAGCACAATGGACATCGACGATGGTGTCAAGGTGATTGAGGAGACGACCAAGAGCAGCGACACGTGGCTGCGTTGGCAGGCCGTGTCGGCGCTTGGGAAGATCAAGAGCCCTGAGACACTGCGACTGCTTGTAGCTTGTCTGAAGGACCCGACGGACAGCATTCGCCAGGAGGCAGCGATGTCGCTCGGCCGGCTGAAGGATATCAATGGCGCCCCAGCGCTTGTTGAGGCGCTCGGCGACAAGAAGTCAGGCGTTAGATGGCGCGCTGCACGGTCGCTGGGCCGGCTTGGGGCCAAGGACGCGATTCCTAATCTGATTAATCTACTAGACGACCCAGACGGTTCGGTTCGCGGCCAGACGGCGGTGGCGCTCGGCGAGCTTGGGTGCAAGGATCGTGATGTCGCCAAGAAGGTGATTGAGATGCTCTCCGATCCTGAAAGGGATGTGCGCGGCAAGGCGGCGATTGCGATAGGCAGAATAGGAACATCTGATGACCTTGACGCCGTGAACGAGGCGCTTGAGAACGAGAAGGAGGAGCGCGTGAGGCGCAAGCTCGAACGTTCGCTGCGCGCCCTCAAGTCGCTCAGGGCTGCCTTGACAGCGCCGATTCCCGTTGACTGGCCGTGCATACCGATAATGAGGGCCGCATAGATGTTTTCTAGAGAGTCATTGCCCAAGGGCGCCATATTCGCCGGGTTGCTGGTCTTGATGCTTGCTGCGGGCGGCTTGTCCGCTGAGGAGTCAGGCAAGGAAACCGATGAAGGCGGCAAGGCGCTGGCCAGTGTTGGCGATGAGGTTCTTTTGCTTGACGAGTTCAACAGCGGCCTGGAGCTGCTCCAGCTCAAGGAGCAGGAGGACTTGACGCTCGAGAAGAAGAAGGCGCTCGTCGAGAACTGGATACTGACCCAGCTCATGGCTGACGAGGCTTTGAAGCGCGGCTTCGCCGAGCGCGAGGAGGTGAAATCGCGACTCGCGAAGAGCCGTGCGAAAATCCTTTCGGAGGAGCTGCTTCGTGAGGAGATGACGAAGATAACGGCGACGGATGAGGATGTGAGCAAATACTACGAGTCGCATCGCGAGTTGTTCACGATTCCTGAAACAGTCCGCCTGGGAGTTATCACGTTGCGTTCGCAAGAGGAGGCGAAAGGGGCCTTGAAGCGATTGTCGGCGGGCGAGGACTTTGCGGAATTGGCCAAGGCCGTATCCATCGACAAGTATCGGGATTCGGGGGGCGACGCGGGAATCGTTGTGAAGTCAGACAAGCTGCCGGAATACATGAGGGCCGCGTTCTACCTTCAAGAGGGCAGTTTGAGCGACGTCATCCGTTCCCAGGAGGGCTATTGCATCCTGAAGGCGATCACGAAGTCTTCACCGAAGACGCTGACGTTTGAGGAGCTCAGTCCCAAGCTAAAAGCCGTAATTAAGAAGCGCGCACTGCGAGAGAAGCGTGCGAAGGCGATCTTGCAGCTGCAAACGGAGCTTGAGAAGAAAGTGGCCGTAAAGCGGAATCTTGGCCTGCTGGAGAATTAAGCAGAGAAGCGCCAGCCCCTTTGTTGCGCTGATCCTTTTGTGACCTCCTCCCGGTCGGCAGTCACAGTTGACAGAGAGCGGGCTTACTTGTTATTTATGGCCCATGGGAAAAAGAAGAAAGAAACAGAAGCCAGCGGTCGCGGCAAAAGCTGATGAGCGAAGACACCATTATACTTTCTCACATCTCGTGCTGGCCAACATTATCGCATGGGCAGTGTTTCTTCTGGTCCCGTTCATAGTGGGCAAGTCGTTTATGGGGCACGGCGCTAACATCTATCCGTTTTTCTCGCTGCTGGGTCTTGGATTCACGGCAGGCTCAATTCTGGACTATACATTGGACAACATTTGAAAAAACGATTAGGGGATAGTTGACAAGATGGAACGGGATAAGCAAGGGCTGGGGCTAACTGAGCTCATTTTCGAGGGAATGGCCAAGATTGGGTCGGAGTATGACTTCACGGTGTTGACCGCGGCTCGCGCGCTTCAGATACAGTCGGGGCTACTGCCTTTTTCTCGCTCGGGTGGCAAGGGCTGCCTTGAGATGGCGATTGAAGAGATAATCGAAGGTAAGGTCGAGATCAAACCCGATGATGGAGAATTATCGCTTGAATGAGAACTCACTGCTTTAGAGGTGGGAGATGTCCGGGCACTCCAAATGGAGCACAATAAAGCGTAAGAAGGGCAAAGAGGATGCCAAGCGCGGCAACCTTTTTACCAAGCTAATCAAGGAGATCACGGTCGCAGCTAAGGAGGCTGGCGGTGATGCTAACACCAACCCGAGGCTGCGAACCGCCGTGGTCTCCGCGAAGTCCGCGAACATGCCCAACGACAACATCGAGCGGGCCATCAAGAAAGGGACCGGGGAACTTCCGGGAGTGTCGTATGAGGATGTCAGCTACGAAGGCTATGGCCCGGGCGGCGTGGCGGTTTACATTGAGTGCCTGACCGACAACAAGAACCGAGCGGTCTCCGAAGTTCGGTATATCCTATCCAAGAACGGCGGGAGAATGGCGGATGTCGGCAGCGTCTCGTGGGTCTTTGACAAGCGAGGCTTAATAGCGATCGACGAAAAGGACGTCGATGACGAAGAGCGGTTGATGGATGCCGCGATCTCAGCTGGCGCGGACGATATGACCAATGAAGATGGCGTTTTCGAGATCGTGTCCGCGCCCGAACATCTCGCTGACCTACAGGAGGCGCTGACCGGCGAGGGTTTTGAGATACAGTCGGCAGAGGTTACGATGATCCCCAAGACCACCGTCAAGGTCGAGGGCAAGGATGCAGTCCAGATGCTAAGGCTGATGGAGCGCCTCGAAGAAAGCGACGAAGTCCAGAACGTTTTCGCTAATTTTGACATCGATCCCGAGATCATGGAGAAAGTCGGCTGAGAGTTCTGGGCGTTGACCCTAGCTGTAGATCGACCGGCTACGGAATAATAGAACAAGACGAGAAGGGCAAGCTTTCCCTGATAAGATACGGGGCAATCCCGGTCCCCACCAAGGTCTCGTTGCCAGAAACGCTTCAGATCATTCATTCCGATATACTTGCCACCATCTCGGAATTCTTGCCTGACCTCGTCTCAATGGAGGCGGTCTTCTACGCCCAGAATGTGCGGTCGGCCTTCAAGCTCGGCGCCGTCAGGGGAGTTGTCATGCTCGCGGCGCAGAACTCCGGCGTGCCCGTCATGGAATACTCCACAACTGCTATCAAGCTCGCCGTCGCCGGCTTCGGCAGAGCCACGAAGGAAGCGGTCCAGAAGATGGTCAAGGTGGCACTGGACTTGAAGGAGATACGGCTTCCGCACGACGCCTCGGATGCCCTGGCGGCAGCCATCTGCCACCTCAACACCGAGAAGCTGAGGGCACGGGTTGAGGCCTCAACCAGCAAGCAAGTCGCGAGTAATAGATGACTGGATATGAAGTCTCTGGTCAAGAATGATTGACTACATATCCGGCACAATTGTTGAGAAATCCCCGGAACGCGTGGTTCTTGACGCAGGCGGTGTGGGTATCTCAGTTCAGATCTCGTTTTGGACCTATCAGCAGCTCGGTCAGGTTGGCTCAAAGGTGAAGCTCCTGGCGCATCTTCATTTCAGAGAGCCGACGTTTGAGCTCTTTGGGTTTGCCACATCTTCGGAGCGAGATGTCTTTCGCCTGCTCATCCAGGTCTCTGGCGTTGGGGTCAAGGTCGCCAGAACGATCCTTTCGGGCATCGAACCTCGCGAGGTCAGGAACGCCATCGTGGAAAGCGACATCTCTCGACTTGCGTCCGCCCCGGGAATTGGCCCGAAGACCGCGGAGCGCATCGTCGTCTTTCTACGAGACAAGGCGAGCCAGATGGCCATCTCAGCGGAGCCCGGCGTCCCCGCGGCCGGAGGAGTCGAAAGGGACGCCGTCGCCGCGCTCGAATCCCTCGGCATCCCGCCAAATACCGCCCGAGCCGCCGTCCGCAAGCTCATCAAGCAGAAGGGCCCGTCAATTCAGCTCGACGAACTCGTCAAAGAAGCGCTGAAGGCCCTGTTCTAGAATGAACTGCCCTAGAGGGGAAACGGCCGAAAAACCGATCAGGGAACATTCTGCTCGCCCCGTGCCTCGGCCACGAAATGCGGAAACCTTAGACGGAGCAGGGCCATGAGCGCATCATTGTCCGGCGGGAGAGCTGACTAGGAAGGATTGGCTAATCGGAGGTATGAGTTGGGCTGGCATCTTCTCGCGGGAGGGAACACACTCTGCGCTCGATCGCAAAATCATCTGTCGCAGGGCAAAGAGATAATGTGTTCGTGAAAACGGCCTGGTTTTACGGGATTTGAGCAATACTTCGCAGAACTGTGTGTTGGCGTCAAACAACATAATGCCGACCTTCATTGTTTTGAACGCCCTCAGGTTCTTTCTCAGTATTCGCTCGCGCTCCTTCGGAAACACTGTCATAACGCGAGTGGCGAAGGCCCTATATTGCGTTGCCTGATAAAGAGCCCGGCGCCAATCATGCAACTTCAGCTCAAACGCCCACATATTCAATTGTGCATCCCGCCACATCTCCGAGAGGACATACGCCCCGGTGTCACGTTGCACCACAAGCCTATCCGTTACCAGACGTGAGAGAATCCGGCGTGTTGTCGTATGAGAAAAGCCCGTAGCTTCCGCGATGTAATGTCGCCTCCGTGGTGCGCCGAATCTGAGAGCTGATAAGACATGGATACAGGCGGTATCGGAGACCCAGTAGCTATTTAGGGGTTCTTCAACGCTCACTTCGACCGAGCTTGAGCCCTCGGCAGCCACAAAATCCGCAATCCCCTGTCGGCAGGTCACCTCCGGATGGACGGTTGCGAAATCCGGAAGGACGCCCCATGAGGCCGAGGAGTCCAACCACTCCATAAAGGCCTTCGCCATTTCCTTTTCGGAAAACGAGAATTGACTCATGCCGGAATCCTCATTCCCAGTGTTTGGGCAAAGCCGTCAATTGCCCTTCGCCAGCTGTTCAGATGGGATGATCCGTGTGAACCAGCAGAGTTGATCCCAGCTCTACGAAGCCTTGAATAAATATTCTCGGCATTCAGGATGACTTCCTTCACTTTGGCGAGGCGAGCGCCCACATTCTGCTCTCCGGACATGACGTCCTTTATCGTTTCCTGTATCGCTGCCCAATTATATAACATCAAATTGCCCGGCCGCCAGAATGAGTCCCTTGTAGGATCCACTGCAATATCCTCGTGGATCGACTTCTCCAAAATCACATCCGAGCGAGGCACTACGGGCAGTATGGCATTAAACTCCGCTTGGGAGAAGGAGTTCAGAAGAGGTGTCGATAGATAGCGAGGCAGCGGGGCCCGCCAACCAGCCTTCTTGCCCTCGGGGAGGGCCGGTGGCGGTCGCATCGCCTTGGAGGAGAAACGTTTTAGATTGTGGAGCCATCCGAAGGCCGTTGCCTTCGCTCCTACAGCATGAAGAGGAATGCCCAGCAAATCAGTGTACCCAACAACTACATCCACATCCTGATCCTGTGCTCCGGCAAGAACATAGACAAGATACAGAAGATTCTTCAGGCGCTCCCAGTCGATCTCTTGTCCATATTTGCCATCCTCGCGATTAAGGACTACGTAGAATCCATCTGCCTGGAAATTAGTGATGACATCAAGAAAGGCCATGAGATTATCAGTATCATCCAAGGCTGTCTCAGAGAATACAAGAGAAAGCAGAATCGGCAGTTCATCTCTCGAAGCCGATTTGAATTCAAGACTCGCGGCAGCCATTTGAATAGCAGCGAGACGTCTCCAGTTCTCCCCAAGACTCCTTATTAGAACAGTCGGGCTGACCAAGTATGAAACCGGCAATCGCATCTGAAAATCAAGCACATCACTAGTATATCTTATAATGCTCGATGGAACGAAGAAATCCTCGCCCTTTAAATCTGGCCGGTAATAGTCATAATCTGGGAGCCGGCATTCCTTCAGGGGTGTTATCGTAGATAAATGAAATTGCGGGTCTAGAAGCAAGCTGGCACCGGGGAAGTCACGTCTCAAGCTCCCTGCCCATTCGATCAATTTCTCTGGCTTTTCGTTTCTGGGCCCGATAATGACTCCATCGACAATACCCAAGTTGAGTCCTCTATCGATCTTGTCTGACTTGCCATACCCGTGCTGCGCATAGATTGTCATAATTCAGATTCCTCTGCATTCATTTTGATCGCCCGGAGCGCCGAGGTCATGCGTTCACAGCTTCGATAGCGAAGATGAGGTTCTTTGGCCAAGACCCGCAGAATGACGTCCTCAAATTCTCTGGGCAAATCCCGGCGATAGAGCGTCGGACGATCGGGGGGATTGATACGAATTCTCTCATAGACTTCCGAATCAGAAAGGGCCAAACGGTGAAAGGGATGAACTCCAGTCGCAGCCTCATACAGCACTTGGCCCAGCAGGAACAAATCTGAGCGGAAATCCATGAGCCTCCTTTTGCCCAAGTCGAGTTGCTCCGGCGAATAGTAGGGGAAGGTACCAACAACAAAACCATGGCGAGTTAGGGATCGATCCGCCAAATCAAAGACCAAACCCATATCAAGAAGGACGAAACTCCCATCCGAATCTCGCCGCATGATATTCTCCGGCTTGATGTCTCTGTGGATCTGTCGATGAACCCACAGATGCTGTATCGCTTCGGCAATGTTTAATCCGAGACGGATCAATTCAGGCGTGGCTAGAATGGACTTAGTGGTCAGAATCCGTCTGAGATTCTCACCGTCAATGAATTCCTCACAGAAATAGATGAGTGACTGGCCTCTGAAATCAACATGGCGAGTAGGAATCGGGCCCAATTTGGCAATATATGGCGAATCACACAATCCCATGACCCGCACCTCTCTTTCTATCCGGGCAGTCACATGATCGATTCTCTCTTGTATCACCTCGGAAGTTTCACCATGGTCTTTGCTCACTTCGACAAGTGCGAATTTCACCACCCAGCGCTCGCCCTCGATGGTACATGGAAAGACAAGTTTCTGGCCCCCACGCATAGGCTCACCAATGTCGGACACCTCAGGCAATAGCTGAGAAACATCATCGGCTGTAAGATTCGGAAGCACCATCCCCTGCACCAGTCAAAAAAGTCCATTCCCTCGTCTATGAAGAGTATACAACCCATTGGGACTACTTTTCAAAGGTTTTCTGTGAATGAGAACCAACCAGGCGAGCCGGAATGGGTTTCCTGAATGCCATCGCGGCAAGGAGTGCGGTTGACGAATGAGATGAAGTCTAGCCCGCCCTCGCGGTCAGGCGCATCACAGGCGAGTCGAAAGTGAATGGTTTGCCGCGCATGTCGGGCAGGACCTCGATGTCAGCGAATCCCGCTCTCTCAAGGAGCGAGACCAGTTTATCCCCAAGGGACACGTCGGGCCAGCAGTCCGCTTTGTCCGTTACCTTCTGCTCTTCGTGTTCTTCGTGGCTTTGTGGTTCACTTCCTCTTGGCCACTAGGCGCATCATCCGCGAGTCGAATGTGACGGGACCACCCTCGAGGTCGCCAAACGCCTTGACGTCGCAGAAGCCGCAGCTGCACAGAAGCGCGATCAGCTCGTGACAGGAATAGACCCGCAGGTCCAGCGGCATCTCTGTGAGCTTTCCGTTTTCCAGAAAACGCCAGAGGCAACGATTGACGCTTGTAGCAAGGTCAAACTCTCGCTCCTCGATGACGACTAGGTCCTCATCCCCCGGCCACCAACCTCTCGGTTGGAAGTTCTTGATTATCCAGTCGCGGTTGATGAGTTCGATAAAGAACTTGCCACCGTCAACCAGGCAATCCCTGAACTTCTGGACGATTGAGGCGTTGGTTTTCTCATCAAAGAGACCGAAACTGGTCCACATATTGATAACGAGATCGAACTTCCGCTCGAACGAGAGCTCGCGAACGTCCATCGGGATGAATTCGGCTTCAACATCCTCTGATTCCGCTCGCTTCCGCGCCTCGTTCAGGTAGCTCTCAAAGCGATCGACGCCAACGACGTTGTAGCCTCGTCTGGCGAGCTCAATACAGTGCCGACCATAGCCACAGCAGGCATCGAGGACGCTCGCTCCGGGGGGAGATGCCCGTCTTGTCGATTATGCAATCAACCTGTTTCAGCGTGGCCTCATCCGAACGGGTCGCTATTACCCGGCCAAACTGCGCCGCGAAGAAATCGTCCGTCCAGTGTTTTTCAAGTTTCAAGTTTCAAGTTTCAAGTTTCAAGTTGGTCATTGCAGACTTAGGGGCAGACTCGGGCATCTGCCGTCAATTTCAGCCCTTCTTGGTGAAGAAGAGGCCGTTCTGGACGAGGCCTTTCTGTGTGATCAGGACACGCTTTTTCTCATCGTCGATAGTTGTCCCAATTCTGTCGCAAGTTGCGCCGTACTTGCCGGCGATCTCGCCAACCCGAGCGATTACGTTGGAATCCTCGGGAACGATGAGACAGAAGCCCATACTCATGTTGAAGACACGGAACATCTCCTCGTCGGGGAGCTTGCCCCATTCTTGGAGCAGCGAGAATATCGGCTGGGGCTCAGGTAGAGCTTCAATCTCGAAGCCCACGTTCTCGGCTGCGATTCGGTTGAGATTCAGAAGGCCACCGCCAGTGATGTTGATTAGCGCCTTGATGGGCAGTTTCTCGTCGAGGATTTCGAGCACCTCCGGCACGTAGATGTGCGTCGGCGTCAGGAGCTCTTCGCCTATCGTTTTCCCAAGGCTCTCGTTGTAGGTCGAAACGTCCAGGCTCATTTTGTCGAAGACCACCTTGCGGACTAGAGAGTAGCCGTTGCTATGCAGGCCAGAACTCGAGAGCGCAAGGATGGCGTCGCCTGGCCTGACATCCCTGCCAACGACCACTCTGTCCTTTTGCACCAGCCCAACACATGTCGCAGCGAGGTCGAAACCACGACTGCGTCTTACCCCGGTGATGATCGGCGCCACCTGCGCCACCTCGCCGCCGCATATCGAGGCGCGGGACAATCTGGCGCCCTCGTATAGGCCCTCTGCAATTGCCTCCAGAAAGTCTGGGTCGGGCTCCTGGACCGCAAGATAGTCAACGATAGTAATCGGCGCCGCGCCGACGCAGATCAGGTCGTTGACGTTCATAGCGACGCAGTCGATTCCGATTGTGTCATATTTGGCCATCATTTGGGCGATGAGAACTTTGGTTCCAACGCCGTCGGTGCAGATTGCCATATACTCTGGCAAGCCGATGTCTATCAAGGCGGCAAAGAACGAGAGGTCGGTGATTGGTCGCGCACGGTCGTTGAATTCAAACGTTCGGGACAGTACCCGGCGGAGGCGCGCTACTCCTTCGCCTTCCATTTCAGCCTTTACTCCCGCCTGATCATATGGGTGATCGCTCGAAACACTGGTCATCTGCTGTCTCCATGACCTGACAAAACGGATGTTGACAACTCATTGATCTATGAGACTATACTCGCAGGGGAGCAGAGTAAAGAGTTCAATCATAGGAGTTAAAAAGTGAGAGCAAGTCAGTTTAGTCCATTATTGATTGCGTTCGTGGCGCTTCAGTTTGCTGCGTTTGCGTCGGGAGAGGCGAGACTTGAGGCGCCGGAGTTCAAGGTCGGCGAGTGGGTTTCATACACGATGACGAAGGACATGAAGGACGGCACAAAGCAGACGCTTGAGACCACGTATTCGATCGTCGGCGCGGAGCAATACGAAGGTCAGGATTGCCTTTGGCATGAGATGACGTTCGAAATAAGCAAGAAGCGGATAACTGTTTACAGGGTGCTGCTGCCCACCACAGAAAAAGTGTCGGCGGAAACGATGTTGTGTTATATTTCCCTTGTGGCGAACATCGGCGATGCAAAACGTTACATACTCTGGGCGCCTGGGGCCCGGCCTACCGAGGCTGACATGGGCGTCTTGAAAGCTGTGAACGACGACTTGATTGTGAAGGGAAAAAGAAAGGGTTTCGCCCAAGAGGAGCCGATCAAATCCCTTGATGAAATGAAGCTCAGGCAGAAGACCGTCATCGTGAAGACGGACGGAAAAGAACTTACTTGTCAGCATTTCGCGGCGACGCTCAAGAGTGAGTTGTCGAAGCACAGGGAATGGAGGTATCAGGTCTGGCGCAGTCACACTATACCGGTTTTCGGTTTCGCC
Organism: uncultured bacterium; assembly: GCA_965372715.1. Taxonomy (GTDB): domain Bacteria; phylum B130-G9; class B130-G9; order B130-G9; family B130-G9; genus CAYZPW01. The sequence goes on from CBDVDH010000019.1 coordinate 33,372, forward strand.
CGATTAAAATGTGAAAAGGTGTTGTTCGGTAAGTCTGAGCTAATGGAGCTTACGATCAAGGGCTTCGGATTTTCTGGCGCCAAATCGGTCGTGCCTGGAGAACTTATAAAGGCGAATATGAGCATAGGAAAGGGGCCTTCAGCTCCAAAACCAGAATAGACCCTGGAGGTGCTCAAGATCATGTCACGGCATTATAAGCTTCCGTTCATATTCTTGCTGGCTTGCTTGTATGCCGCCATCTTCTGCAGCGGCTGTTCCGAAAGAGAAATCGATCTTACAAGCCCCGAGAGCACTATCCGCACCTACGTCAACGCCCACAATTCTGGGAATGATCAGGCAACGCGGAAATGCGGTGTGGCTACCAGCCTCAGAGACGTTTTCACAGTGGTCGATTATGACGTGAACAGCAAGAAGATCAATATCCCGATAGATGGGATAGAGTATAAAATACTGAGGTCCACGCCCGGCAGGGAAAGCGTAACCAGGATGTTCACGACGAGAGACATGACGCTCCAAATCCGTTTTTCATCGAAATACTACAGAGCATTCGACAAGACTGTTGAAGTGAGGTTGGAGTGCCGGCGCACCGTGTACGACGAAGAGGACACCTGGCAGATTTTATAGCCCGATCTTTCTCCTCGGAGGGAGCCCGACCGATAGTCGCGTGCGATGTTGTGTAGGGGCGAACGCGAGTGCTCTAGGACTTGAGGAATGAGAAAAGCAGAGCGATCGCAAGGACGATCGCGGCGATAAACCCCAATACTGAGTATAGGAATGCGCCCGATGGCTGGGAGCCTATCTCAACCGAAGCAAGGAATGAACACCCGATTATCAGAGCGCTAATGATCATCCCGAGCGTCAGTCTATAGCCGACCTTTTCGAGCCGGGACGAGAACCCCTCCAGGCCTTTGTGCACAAACCCAATTTCCATTTGGCTCTCCTTCAGCCGGTTCAGAAGCGAAGATATGTCCCCGGGCAGCGTCTTGGACAACTTCGCGTAGTGGCCCAACGTCTCGAATGCGTTCTTGACCATCTGGACCGGCCCGAGCTTTTCTCGCACGAATTTCTCCACAAAGGGCCTCGCAAACTCGAGCATGTTGAAGTCCGGATCAAGACGGCGCCCAAAGCCCTCGATCGTAATCAGCGCCTTCGACAGAAGCATGAGGTCCCTCGGGAAGACTATACCATGGCGCTGCATGATCTGCCTCAGGTCCGAGAACAACGACGTTACCATTACGTTCTTGAGCGGGACGTCAACATAAAGATCGCACATCTCAAGCGTGTCCCGAATGAACGCATTTCTATTGAAGTTGGCCATCGGAACTTGGCTCTCAAGCACGATGTCAGCAACTTTGTCCGGCCTGTTCTGCGAGATTGCGACCAGAATCTCCGCGATCATGCGCCTCGTCTCCGGATCGGTTCTGCCAACCATGCCGTAATCCACAAGACCCAGTCTGTTCCCGGGGAGCAGAAACATGTTGCCGGGGTGCGGGTCCGCATGAAATAGACCATGCGAGAGTATCTGTTTCAGAACGATCTTGGCGCCCTTCCGGGCCAAGTCCCTGCGAACGTCCATCGACAAGTCCTCGAAATTGACCCTGGACAGTTTCCTGCCCATCAGCCTCTCCTGGGTCAGAACCCCTTGGCTGCAATAGTCCCAATAGACATCTGGCACGTGAATCGTATCGTCGCCCTCGAAGTTCGACGCGAAACGCTGCATGATGCGGCCCTCTCGCCCCAAATCCACCTCTTTTGAGATCGAGATCGACAACTCATCCACCAAACCCACCGGGTCCATAAGCTCCGACTCCGGAAAGTGCTTGGCAACGAGGCGCGCTATCTCTCGAAGGATGGCAAGATCGGTCTCTATCACCCGTTCTAGGCCAGGCCGAACCACCTTCACCACAACCTCCTCGCCTGATACAAGCCGGGCAGAATGAACCTGGGCTATTGAAGCGCTGGCAAAAGCCTCCTGGCTGAAAACCTCGAACATCTCCTTGATCGGGCGTTTCAGTTCGGCCTCGACTCTTGCCCTAATGCTTTCTCCGGTTACTGGAGCAACCTCGTCCAAGAGCTTCGTCAGCTCCCGCGCGTATGCCGCCGGGATTAGGTCTGGTCTGGTGCTCAACACCTGGCCCAGCTTCACAAACGTAGGTCCAAGCTCCTCCATCGCCATCCTCACCCGCATCGGCCTGGTATGCGATGCCACTTCTTTGGGAGCCTTGCGCCGGGTTACGATGCGGTTCATCCAGCCCAAATAGTGATCAATCCTGAGCGACGAGACGAGATCGCCCAGACCATATTTCACGAGAATGGCCACGACTTGCCTAAGCCGGCGGATGTTCTGATACGTTTGGTCTATACGCAGAATGGACATGGTCTTTTGCCTCGTCTCATAGGGGGTTTCCGTTTAGGAAAACGGGGCGAAAGAGAAATGGAGTATGGGGCAAAAGAGAGAAAGCCCAACCTGCGTAAGGGCACCACTCGTCTCCACCCGTTTCAACGCCCGTGGACCTCAGGAAGCATCGCGCGACACAAGACTATCACCCACTCATGGGATGGCCGGTGAAAGCCGGTGAGAAAAATTCAGTGAACACGGCCGGTTGTCCGGCAAAAGGTAACGCTATTCGCCTTTTTTCTCCTTCTCGGCTTCTTCTTTCTTCTCAGGCGCCGCTTCTTCATCGGCTTTTGCTTTCTCTTTGTCCTTTTCTACTTCTTCGTCTGGCTTGGGCTCAGCTTCAGCCTCCGGCGCGTCCGCTGGCGGTTTCTTTTCGGCCTTCTTCTCGGCAGATTCTTTCTCCTCCGCCAAACCAGGCTCTTCCTCCTTCGCCGGGGCCTCTTTCAAAGCCTGTCTGGCCCGCTCATCTTCAGCGAGCTGCTCCGCTGTCTTCAGTATCCTAAACTTGTAGGACTTTAGAGACGACCGAACCCACCTGGTTGCTCCCTTATAGACAGCCACCTGAACGTAATGCGGTCGTCCATCCGCGGTAACATCGGGGTCGGTCTCGTAGGTCAGGATCGTCGCCTGGGCCCGGATGTCCTTAGAGATGCTTTCATAGGCCGCTGGCAGCGATTCTTCGGTCGGTGCGGTGAAGATATTGCCCTTGGTCTCGCGGCAGATACGCGAGAACGTTCTTCTGTCCGCTTCAAGGCCTAGCGCCACGAAGAAAATCCTTACGTCGTGTTCCTTTGCGAACCGTATAGCAGTGAACCATTCCCGAACGCTGTTATTGTCTTCGCCGTCGCTCAACACGATTATCACCTTGGTCGCATCGTGGTACGCCGGGAAAAAGCTATCGCTAGCGTCAGCGATAGCATCGTATATGGCGGTTTGGCCACGAGGCTTCAGCTTCGCGATCTGCTCTTGGATTAGCTCGGTGTCGTTTGTGAAATCCTGAACAACGGGCGTATAACCGCGCCAACTGTTGAATTCCATCACCATTACTTTGTCGTCGGGCCCGAGTCGGTCAAGATACGTCTCGACACCCTCAGCCACCTTCTCCATCCTGCCAAGCATGCTGCCGCTGGTGTCGATCAAAAAAACGGTGGCGGTCATGCGAGACGACTCCGCCATAAAGTCAGTGATCGGTATCTCGTCCTCAAAAAGCCTGAGCGAAAGATCACCATTGAATGGGATCAGGTTACCAGCGTAGTCGCGGAAGATTATCTCGCAGCTGACGGTCGGGTACTTCGAAATGTCAAGGTTGACAATCTTCAGAACTGCGGGTCTCAGGCCCGGCGGGAATTCGGTCTCGGAATACCCGAGCGAGTAGATAAAAAGCGTGCAGACTAAAACAAGGATAAACGCCCCATGAGCGCGAAAACTGCGCCTCGCCTGACTCACTGCAATCTCCTTTCGACTTTTGAGAATACGGTCGGAACTGTGAGAGACAGTTCCCCAACTAAACAGCCCACCATATCTTTATACAATGGCAGATTACCATAAGCACGCTTGCCGAATCAACCCAAAGCCTGCGAGTTTCCTCGCCGGGGAAACGGGACAAAAGGAGAAAGGGAAAAAAGGGGAAGGGGGATTGACCAGTAGTCGCCTCCTTGCGTAATCCCTCACGAACTGTGCGGCCATGGGGGCTGGCTCGACCAAACCGAAGCCGATGTCTAACGTGTGGCGGCGCTCAGCCTCGCCGAAAGACAGTTCCCACCTCACGAGAGAAGCGCCGAAAGTCCCTTCTCCGGAGAAACGACCTTATGAACAAGCCAGTGTTCGTCATCCCGCGAAGGGAAGTCTGCCCTAGAATGCGCACCTCTACTTTCGGTTCGTATCTTTGCAGCATACCGTATAGCTGCCGCAGTATAGAAGATGTTCCTTGTCTCCAGCGCGTGAGCATCGGCTGTCACCGTGTCCGCGAGCCAGCTGAGCTTCCTCAGCTCGTTAGCGGCGCTTTCGAGCCCCTCCGCGTCCCGAATTATGCCCACGTGTTCCCACATCACTCTCTGGATAGCTTTTCTGGCTGCGCCAATCTCACCGGCAGACAGTTCCGCAGACGAAGCAGGTCTCTTCGTGAAGCTCCGAAACAGAGAATCCGGGGCGTTAAAGGAGCGCGAGAGCTGTTCCCGGGCCGAATTGCCGGCACGCTTTCCGAAAACGACACCCTCAAGAAGAGAATTGGACGCCAGCCGATTCGCGCCGTGGACGCCGGCACACGCGACCTCTCCGCAAGCGAATAGCCCCGACAAAGATGTTCTGCCGTCCGTGTCCGACCGGACCCCGCCCATCATATAGTGTGCAGCCGGATGGATAGGCAGCAGGTCCCGGTCGGCGCGTAGGCCATAGCTCAAACACGTCTCGTAGATCCGGGGGAAGCGCTTCTGGACAAAACCAGCCTTGAGATGCCTCAGGTCAAGAAAAACCTCGTCCCTCCCAGACGCGCGAATCTCGGTCATTATGGCGCGAGAAACAACATCGCGAGGCGCAAGCTCCGCCTCGGGATGAGCATTTAACATGAAGCGGTCGCCATGGGCGTTTCGTAGAACGGCTCCCTCTCCTCTCATTGCCTCGGAAAGCAGGAAGGTAGGCACGCCCTTCTTATGAAGCGTTGTCGGATGAAACTGGACGAACTCCATATCGACGATCTCAGCGCCCGCCCTGAACGCGATGGCAACTCCGTCGCCGGTCGAGACGTCGGGGTTGGTTGTGACGGCATAGACTTGCCCGGCTCCGCCAGTCGCAAGAACCGTCGCCTGGGCCTTTAAGCAGACTATGCTAGCAGGTTCGGAGCCCACGAGAATGAATGCGCCACAGCATACTCCGTCGTGGACCAAGAGGTCTATCGTGAACCCGTGGTCAACGAATACTATGCTTCTAAGCGCCCGCGCCTTTTCCAGTAGAGTTCGTTCGATCTCCGCACCGGTCGAATCCCCGCGAGAATGGATGACTCGTCTTCTGCTGTGCGCGCCCTCCAGGCTAAACCACAGCTTCCCGTCCTCGGTATCAAACGACGCGCCCCATTTCATCAATTCTCCTATTCCCTCGGGGCCCTCCGTGACCAGTATCCTGACCGCTTCCCTGTTACAAAGCGAGGCGCCTGCTCTCAGCGTGTCCTGTTCATGGAAGATTATCTCGTCGTCATCGCTCATCGCAACCGCCACGCCACCTTGGGCCCATTCCGTGCTTCCTTCAGAGACGGCGGATTTGGAGAGAACCGTAACCTCGCCCGCGTCGGCGAGCGCTATCGCAGCTGAAAGGCCCGCGACGCCGCTGCCAATCACAAGAAAATCAGTTCTCGAGCTTTCCCTGTTCACGTATCCTTCGACCCTCGCGTGAAGTCACGAAAGCACGGCCCACGTCGCGTCCCCTTGATTGCACGGTATCGTTCAACCATGCCAGACCGGAAAGTGGAGCCCGACGCCCTTGCCGGTCTCAGCCGGCGCCCTTTTCGTGGAGTATCTTGCGTATAGTGGTTTTCAGTTCGTTCAGATCGGAGGACTTGACGATATAGGCGTCGGCTGCCCACGTTCTGAAATCGTCCTGATAGCTGCTATAGGCCGTGTTTAGGATAACTGGTATGGATTTGTCGCCGGTCATTACCTTTTGGAGCGTTTCAAGGCCATCAATGCCCTCCATTCGAATGTCAAGGACTATAATGTCCGGTCTTTGTGCCGAGATGCTCCGAACTGCGTCTTCGCCCGAAGCGGCGAGGGTTACCCCCCAGCCTTCGTTCGATAGTTCTTCTTCATATAGCATCCTGAGAGCAGCGTCATCGTCCACTACAAGGACCGTAGCCATGCTCGATCACCGCCTTTCGTCTTGGGGAAACACCAAAAACCTCACGTCGTCAACGAGGTCCAGATCTAAAGATTCCCCTTGTCCTTTGTTTTCAGCGGAAGCGTTAGAGTAAATGTTGACCCCCGCCCCGCCTTGCTTTCTACCGAAATACTGCCAGACATAGCCTCAATGATTCTGTTGGCAAGCGGCAGACCGAGCCCTGTGCCGGCTGGCCTGGATGTGTAAAATGGATTGAAGATCATCTCCTTTTCGCTCTCTTGTATGCCAATACCCGTGTCAGAAATCGATAGCAAAAGATTCCCGTCCCGTCCGGCCGACGCAATCGTGACTGTTCCCCCCTCCGGCATCGATTGCATCGCATTCTGAAGCAGATTTATCAAGACCTCCTTCAGCTTGTGCCGATCTATAAGTATCTGTGGAAGGCCGTCGTCAAGAATCTTCGTGATCCTTATTGACTTCTTCTTGCACTCTGACGAGATAAGATTCAAGGCCTCCATGACGAGGAAATTGATGTCTTCAGGTTCGGACTGCAGCTTCTCATCTTTCGTCATTCGCAAAGCGTCGGTAAGAAGCTCCTCAAGTCGCGCTATCTCGCTGGCAATGACCTTGGCCTTCTTGTGAAGGTCGCTTCCCTTGGGAAGTTTCCGAGCCAAAATGTGGGCAAAGCCACCGATCAACGTCATTGGGTTCCTGATCTCGTGGGCAAGGTCGGCCGCCAGGCGACCCATCTCAGCCAACTGCTCCGACCGGGCTATCACTTGCCGCTGGGAGCGGAGTCGCTTGTGAGCCCTATCCAGTTCCGCCACCTGACGCTGAAGTCGATCATGCAATGAGGCGGCGTCGATTGCGATAGCGGCAAATGACGTGAAAGGGGCGAGCGGATCGAGGTCTTCGTCAAGAATCGGGGTTCGGGTCACGAAATTGTCAACGACTATCACACCGATTCTCCGTTGGTCCTTGACCAGCGGAAAGACCGCAAACGCCTCGGTCTCGATGCCTCCTGCAACATCCCAGGCCCTCTTGTCAGCGGAAACGTCCGGAATGTTGATGATCCTATTCTCCATCAGGGATTGGACTAGGACGTTGTCTTGATCGCCAAGACGGAACTTGAGCGAGCGTATCATCTTGCTGATCTTGGTCCGCCCACCAGGTTCGCCCCACGCTCTCATCAGTTCCTTAAGCGGCCTTTTTTCCTCCGACAGGCGACCCCAGATGCGGGTCGCCTCCTCCCGGTCGGACGGACCAACCGCAATCTCGCCGGCAAGGAATTTGTTCGCATCGTCAACCAAGAAAAGAAAGGCTCTGTTGAAGCCAAAACCCTGCCCAGCGGTAAGTGCGGTCAGGATCATATACAGCACTTGCTCCGGCTTATAAGGCCCCAGAAGCGCCTCGCTGACATCTTGGACAGACCGTAATGTTGCTACCTTTTGCTCAAGAACCCTATTGGTCTCTTTGATCGAGATGTGATAAGAGTAAAGGTTGTTGACCATCCGGTCGAACGTGGCGAGTATCGTTTTGTCCGAGATGCGGCGGCCGTCTGCTCTTTTTCTAACTTCGAGATAGACGGGGCATCGAGAACATATCATTAAGAACCTGTCCTCGAATGGGCGGCCCCTGCCCTCGCAATGAGCGTTATCAACGAGCCAGCACGCCACGCCGGGCGTTTCATAGAGCGGGCACTCAGTCATTTTACACTGCTTCACTTCCCAGCACAGGGGAAGCGTAGGTCTATCGCGCTCGGCCGACAATCGCCCGTCTCCTACCTTTGCGCCACCACCACGTGTTCTCTCTGAGCGGGTCGTAGAGTAACCACTGACCATCCTTGTGGATCAGCGGGTATTGTGTGCCCGCAAAAGACGTGTCCCGCATCAATCTGTCCGAGGTCAGCATCATACCACGAAAGAAGCCGTGCTTCTCAAACGCCTCCTGTGCATAGGCCGAGCAGGATGGATACATACGGCACGAGCTGGCGCCAATGGGTGAGATGATTCTCTGGTAGAACCTGATAAGCACGCGGCAAACCGGCGCTTTGCGGCGGGAGCAAAAGCCCGCCTCAACATCGGCCCGTGTGAAATCCTCGCTGGCTATGACAGCATCAGCAGCCAACAGGACGATGAGTAAAAAAGCTAAACCGAGTCTCTTGATACGGAGAGAGATTCTACTCCGGTTGAGCATTGAACTGCCCTCGGTAATGAAGACCTATCGCCTGCCTGGAAACCCGCGTATAACAATCGTCCCGTCTTCACTCAAGGAACGATACAATCCGCCTCCGCCTGAGAATGTAGCAGTCCCGCTGACCGTCGTTCGCCGTCCACTGAACGTGAGATAGGCTTTCTTGACCATCCTAATGAATCGGACAGTCTCCCCGTACGGTGGGATGCCGCCATATCGGTCCACCGCGCTGGAACCAGCGTTGTAGGCCGCAAGCACAAGGTCAACATCATCATCGTATCTTTCGAGCAGCATACTTAAGTGCCTCACGCCGGCGTCCGCGTTGGCGGCCGGATCGTAGTAGTCTCTGAGCCCATACATCCGCGCAGTGGCGGGCATGAGCTGCATCAACCCCCTTGCACCCTTGGGTGATATGGCACAAGGGTTGAAGTTCGATTCGACCTTCACGAGGGCCATCACAAACGCAGGATCGAGACCATATTTCCTTGCGGTCTTCATGATAAGCCAGCTCAGCTCCGCATACTTCGGCCGGCGACCGTTGACCTCGGAGCACTCCGATAGCTGATAGGCTGTGGAATACGCTTTCGCGGCAGTCCGCGCCGCCAGTTCACTTCTTCGAACGATCCGGATGACCCCGTCATCGCCAGCAATTGCGGCCAGCTCCGCAGCCGAGTCCGTCGCCAACACCCCCACGACAATCAACGCCAAGACTATCACTCGCGAAAACCCTCGCATCCCCCCCTTAGATAACAACATCAGCCCTGCTCTCCACTTGTGTTTGCTAAAGCCTCTGAAATCACATCTTTTGCCTGCGAAAGCGCCTCACCAAGCCGCTCCGGGCGCGAGCCACCCGCCTGGGCGAAGTCCCTGCGCCCGCCGCCGCCGCCGCCTATTATCGCAGACACCTTCCCTATGATATGGCTTGCATCGAGCCTATTTGTCAAGTCATCTGTTACGATGCAAATTAGCAACGCCCTTTTACCGTCCAACGCGCCCAATACGGCGACAGTATGAGTGCACTTCTCTTTTACTACATCGGAGACTCTCCGAAGGTAGTCCACGCGCTCGTGGCCCAAGTCGTCGATGACTAGTTTAATGCCGCCAATCAGTTCCGCCTTCAGAAGCAACTCATTGACTTTGGCGCCTATTGCTCGCCCTTCGGCCTCCGACAAGTCGCGGCGAAGAGATTTATTTTCCTCCAGCAATGCCCGAGCTTTGTCGCTCACATTGTCCAAGGGTGCTTTGAGAAGCTCGGAGACTTCCTTCAGCTCGCGCAGCCTTTGATTATCATACTCGAGAGCCTTTTCCCCTGTGAGCGCCTCGATACGCCTCACTCCAGAGGAGATACTGCCGGCGCTCAGTATTCTAAAGAGCCCAATCTCTCCGGTCCGCTCGACGTGCGCTCCGCCGCAGAGCTCCTTGCTGGACTCCTTGTCGGCTTCTTTATCCGACTCTTCTCCGATGCGGACCATACGAACGCGATCGCCGTACTTATCGCCAAAAAAGGCGAGTGCGCCTCGATCGACCGCCTCATCGAATGACATGGTTTGGGCCGACACGAGGACATCATCCCTGATCTTTTCATTTACCTGCGATTCTATCATCGAGAGCTCCCGCTCGGAGACAGGCCCGAAGTGCGTGAAGTCGAAGCGAAGCCTGTCAGGCTCCACGAGCGACCCGGACTGCTTCACGTGCTGACCGAGAATCGAGCGCAGCGCATGATGCAGAAGATGCGTCGCAGTGTGGCTTCTCGCGTTTGCCTGTCTCCGCTGATGGTCAACCTGGCATCGAACACTATGGCCGGCCCTCATTTCGCCAGTCAGCACGCCTCGATGGATTATGGCCCCTCGTGCGGTTTTATGAACGGATGTTACCTGAACATAAGCGTCTTCGGAGACAATCTTACCCGTGTCCGAGACCTGGCCGCCAGACTCCGCATAAAAAGGCGTCCTGTCCAGCACGACCCGAACCTCGTTGCCCGCCGTGATGCCGCCGAGCCCCGACATTATCGACTCCACCCGGCATTCGCCAATGTCCAGGCTCTGGTAACCCTCAAAGCGAGACTGGCTAAGGTCGGAGTGCGAGGCGTCCTCGGCCTCTTTCTCGAAGCGTCCGCTTGTCGCGATCCTTGCTCTTTCTTTCTGGCCAAGCATCTCTCGCTGAAAACCTTCTTCGTCAACCGTAAGTCCATTCTCTCGGGCGATGTCGCGGACGAGGTCGAGCGGGAAGCCGAACGTGTCGTAAAACGAGAAGACTCTCTCGCCGTCGAGCACGGCGCCTCCGGCCTGCTTGACCTCCTCGACATATTCCAGGACGTGGGGCATGGCGCGATTGAGCGTGTTCTGGAAGCGCTCCTCCTCGCTCTTGACGACCTTCGTTATCATCTCTTCCTGGGCCTGAAGCTCAGGATAAGCGCGTCCCATTTGCGATATAACCTCGGCCGCAAGCTTGTACAAAAACGGCTCGTGAAGGCCGAGAGTTTGTCCGAACCGGGCGGCCCGGCGGATTAACCGGCGAAGAACGTATCCGCGGCCGTCGTTGGCGGGCATGATACCGTCTGCGAGCAAAAAGCAGTGCGACCTGATGTGGTCCGATATAGCCCTGAACGCTATGCCCTCATGACCCTCGCTTGTTACTGGCGCCTCGCAGAGCTCGCTCAAGGCTCTCTGAATTGGGACGAAGAGGTCTGTATCGAAGATCGAGGTCTTCCGCTGGCAAATGCAGGCCAGACGCTCGAGGCCCATCCCGGTATCAACCGAGGGCGCCGGGAGTGGATTCAGCGTGCCATCCGGGCCGCGATCAAATTGCATGAAGACCAGATTCCAAATCTCAGAGAAGCGGTCGCAGTCGCACCCCGGCGCGCACTCTGACCTTCCGCAGCCAACGTCCGCTCCGAAATCGTAATAGATCTCGCTGCACGGGCCGCAGGGGCCTACATCGCCCATCGACCAGAAATTGTCCTTCTCGCCAAGTCCGACAATGCGGTCCGCGCTTACGCCAATGGCCTCCCAGAATCGCCGCGCCTCGTCATCTTTCTCATAGACCGAGATCCAGAGTCGCTCTGCGGGAACGTTTGCGACCTGCATCATGAACTCCCAGGCGAACTCGATAGCCTGTTCTTTGAAGTAGTCGCCGAAGGAGAAGTTGCCCAGCATCTCGAAGAACGTGTTGTGCCTTAGGGTGTGGCCGACCTGCTCAAGGTCATTGTGCTTGCCCGATACTCGCAGGCACTTCTGGCACGAGGTCGCACGTGAATAGGGCCTGATGTCCTTGCCCACAAATACGTCCTTGAACTGGACCATTCCGGCATTGGTGAAGAGGAGCGTCGGGTCCTCTGCCGGGATAAGAGGCGCAGAGCGGACAAGCTTATGTTCTCTATCCGTAAAATACTTCAGGAACAACTCCCTGAGTTCATGCGCCGTCTTCATATTCTGCATCCGAATCGCGCGACAGGCGGTCTCTGACGACTTGCAGGATCAATCCCTCCGAAAAGCCCCTGTTCCTGAGAAATCTGGCCAGCTTCGCGGGCCTGGCCTTGGGCTCATCAGCTTGTAGCTTCGCCAGTTTAGAAGAGGCAGCCCGAAACGCCAAATCGCTTTCGCTGACCTGATCGAAAACCTTATCCAGAGCTTCCTCGATAACCTGCTTGTCTATGCCTCTTTGAAGGAGCTTGTGAAAGAACCAACGGCGGCCATAAGCCTTTCGCTCGATGAGGGTTTGAATATAAAGCTCCGAGAGCTTCTCGTCATCTAGGTATCTCCTAGCCTCCAGTTCTTGAATGACGACCTCAACTGTCCCACTCTCCACGCCGCGTGATCTGAGCTTCCGTCTGAGCTCAGCAACCGAAAGGGAGCGCGCAGCCAAGAGCTTGAGCGCGAGCTGCCAGGCCTCGCTACGGGTCTTCTGCGCTTTCGTGCTCGCTGCCAATTGAGTTACACCTTCAGGGCAAAACCGTCGAGGCTTTTCGGTCTTTGGAATTCGGCCTCTACTCCTCCGAGCCCGTGTTAGAGAAATCGAACGACGCCTCCTCCTCTTGGAAGCCGACGCCGACCTCCTCGGCTTCTTCGGTCCTGGCCATGTCGCTGGTGGTGCTGATTCCCTTAATCTTGAGCATGAAGTCGTCAGGATTGGAGCAATACCGCATGGCGCTGTCGAGCGTGATCAGCTTTTGGTGGAACAGCCCTATCAAACACTGGTCAAACGTCTGCATACCGTATTGGACCACACCGTCGGCGATCGCCTCCTTGATCTCAATTGTCCTCTCCTTGTCGATGATCTTGTCGCGGATGAGGGCTGTCGTGACGAGAACCTCAACGGCCGGGATACGGCCCTTGCCGTCCGCCCGCGGCATAAGACGCTGCGAGATGATGCCCTTGATGATCGAGGCGAGCTCCAACCTGATCTGCTGCTGCTGATGCGGAGGGAAGAACGCCACAATGCGGTTGACCGACTCGACCGCGTCCAACGTGTGAAGCGTGGTCAGAACAAGGTGGCCTGTTTCAGCGGCCGCCAGCGCAAGCTCGACCGTGTCGAAGTCACGCATCTCGCCGACGAGTATTATGTCGGGGTCCTGCCTCAATGTAACCTTGAGCGCGCCGGCAAACGATTCGGTATCCGAGCCAACCTCTCGCTGGTTGATGATGCAGCGCTTGTCCCTATGAAGGAACTCAATCGGGTCCTCAATAGTTACGATGTGCTCGACCCGATGAACGTTCATGTAGTCTATCATCGCTGCGAGCGTCGTCGATTTCCCGCTACCGGTCGTGCCCGTCAGGATGACCATACCCCTGTTTTCCATCGAGAGCTTCTCCATGACCGGTGGCAGGTAAAGCTCCTTAAACCCTAGTATCTTGGAGGGCACAACCCTTAACACGATGGTGACAGTGCCCCTCTGTTGAAAGCAGCTAACGCGGAACCGACCAAGACCCGGTATCGCGTGGGCGAGGTCGATCTGCTTGTGCTTGCGAAATTTCTCTCTCTGCCCAGGCGACATCATGCTGAACGCAAGGTGCAGCGTATCGTCCGGCGTAAGCCTCTTCTGGTCAATCATTGTGGTAAGATGACCATCGATCCTGATGACCGGCTGAGCGCCGATCTTCAAATGAAGGTCCGATGCTCCCCTGGCAACCGCCAATTCGAGCAGATCATTGATGCTAACCATTTTCCTTCGTCTCCTATCGCCAGTTCTAGAGAATGCTTGTGAGGGAGATCGTGCCTCAAAAAACGTGCGACTCTTCTCCACATTATCGACCTAGAATAGATACCACAGCGCTACGAGTCAACAACCAAAAACCGATCAGGGGGCTTGTCGCTGCTCAGCGGATCACGAGCCCGCCTTGCAGCGACCCCGGAAAGTACAAAGGCTGCCGCCGCAAAACCCGCTATCCAGACGTAAGTGGCCGCGTTTACTCTTATGAACGACGGGACGTGCTCCGGGCACGGCCTGGCCCCTCCAAGTAACCGCTCCAGCGCCCTGTTTCCCGCACCGGGCGTCATATATCGATCGATCGGGAAGATGATCATCACCATTGAAAGCAGCGCTGTATATGCGAACGTCAATATCAGGAATGAGCGACCCAGAAACCCCTTGCAGAACTTCAGCCCAAATGAGAGGTTCAAGAGCAGAAACGGCAAGAGACAGACGAGATACCGACACGGAGGGCAGCCTCCTCCAAACCACCAGCCGAGCGTCGAAAGCGCCAGCAGATACGCGATGGCGCCGCATACGGTAATTCCAACCAAGAGGCGCCCCTGCTTGAGTAAAACGACAAAGCCCCACAACGCGAACAAGAATACGGGGGAGTAAACCAGAAGGCCATATTGGTAATCGAGAAACAGCGCAAACAGCTTATACCAGCACCTTGACCACTCGAGATGAAGGATGTCCTCGAGATTCATCGCACCAAAGAACCGAGAGGCAACCTTCCTGTAGAACAACAGGGCAAGCGCCAACGAGGCGCCGGCTGCCAAAAGGATTGAAGTAACGAGGCGCTGATGTGCGCATCTTAGCTCTTCGCGCGCACAGTTTTTTCTCGTGCTCAGAAGGTCCACCAACCAGAGGCCCAGAATCGGCAGCCCAATTAGGGCGTATCTGGCCTTGAGCCACGGAAGAATGACGGCAGCAATCGCTCCTGCCGCCCACAATCGGCCCTTTGGATTCCGTAGCAGTGCGGTCAATAGGACCATAATCAAAAGGCAGGCGAGCGATTCAGGATAGACCTGCGTGGAATATGTCAGCCCCGGCGTCGCGATCAGCGCCACAACCCAGGTCCAGAAAGCAGCTCTTGAAGAGCCGGTCTCTCGCTCACAAACCGAGAACACAAGAGTGCAGAAAATCGCATACGCAACGCAGCAAAATGCCATCGCGCCGACGCGCCCAAATGAGGCATAGAACGGGGCTAAGAGTAGCGGGAACAATGCCCCGTGCCTCGAGATATATCCTCCTGTCTCGTTCACGTCCCGCTGAGGCAGAAGCGTTGCTGGATAGTAAGCAGCATACTGCCGGGCCTCAAGGTTGTTATTGAGGTCGAGATCGCCGTCATAAATGATGCTTTGAGCGATTAGAAGGTAGAAAGGCTCGTCCGGCTGGGCGCACATCTTTGTGGCCGCGTGAAGCCCCAACAAGAGGCAGAACAGAAAGCCGATCAGGAATACGCCCGTGAGAAGTCTCCTTCTGTGGGGGCTGCTCTTCGACACGCCGGACATGTATCGCACCTCGAGAGTCGCCGGCCCTGTGTCTATTTTTCTGTAAATCGCGGCGAATAGGACGGCGAACTTAGCAACGATTAGAGCGGCGAAGAGAATGCTGAGTTCAACCGAGAAGACCTCCCAGCTGTTCATCGCAAAGATGGGTCGCACCACGAGCAACAGGCCGGCGTAGCTGCCTGTGTCGAACCATGCCGCCCATCCCCTAGGGGCCAGCAGCCGTAGCCTGGTTGCGACCGAATTGAGAGCAGTAATAAGCAGGAAGCTGAGCGGGAACAGGGCCCTCGTCAACATCGCATCGCTCGGCCCGGGAAGCCACACAAGCTCAACCGGCGCTAGCAGCCAGACCAGCGAGATAGACCCCATCAAATACGCGATCGCCCGCAGGCAAAACGCTAATCGAATCGTTCGCATTACGTCAGCCTATCATAATATACGATGTGTGAAAGCAGGATCGGCGCTCATTCTCCTCGGCTGTGTGTCCGCGTTCGCCTTCTGCCAAGTAGGTAGCGCGCGATGACGCGCGCGATAGCGATCGTGTCGCCCAGCTGCTTGAAATGACTGCCGCCAGCCTTGTAGATAAGCGGCACCTCGACCTGCTCTATACGTCCCCCCTGACGACACGTCTCAAGCAGGACCTCCGTCTCCGTGTCAAATGAATGTGTCGTCAGCTTCTCGAGCAGAAGCGTCCGCAACTTATAAAGCCGAAAGCCGCACTGACTGTCGAGGACCTTGCTCCTGCACGCGACCGAGACCCAGAAGCTCGACAGTCGATTCCCAAGGAGCCTAAGGAGCGGCATTTTCCCGAGCCGAAACGACCTGTAACCAAGCACGAGTTCGCAGGCAGTCTCCTGATACTTGGCGACGAACTCCGGTATCCACCCAGGCGGATGCTGCCCGTCCGCGTCGAGCGTTACTGCAACGTCATAGCCGTTATCCTTGAGGTAGGTGAGGCCCGTGATGAGAGCCGCGCCCTTGCCGCGATTGGCCTCGTGCCGAAGCACAACGTCAGCGAGCTCGTCAGCGATTGCCCCAGTGCCGTCGGTTGAACCGTCGTCAACAACGACAACCCTGTCCGGCGAAACCGGCCTCGTCCCTGTTACAACGGCCCCTATCGTCTCGGCAGCGTTGTAAGCCGCGATAAGGACGGCGTATCGGTCGATCGGTCTCTTCCCCATAGGCGCTCCCCGATGATTGCTACACAAGATAAGAAATCGCCATCCCCATCTGGGCAAACAACAGAATCAGATACATGTGCTTCCAGGAGGGATGATTGCGCTCCGTGGCGAGCTGCTCTGGGTCTCTAACCAAGAGATATCCCGCATAAGCGCCCCAGGCTACCAATGCGACAGAGACCGCAATCAGCGCCCAAGAGTTCCCAGAAAGGAGCCCGGTGGCCGCGCCCACAGGAATGAGCAAGAACGGCAAAACCAGGGACGACGCGACCACCCAGGCGGCTCTCCTGACGCCAATCACTATCGGCAGCGTCATGCAGCCGAACGCCCTATCGCCATCCATGTCCGCGAAATCCTTCGTCGAGGCGGCGCCCAGCACGAATAGTCCGAATATCAGGCCAATGAACCACGGCTCGGCCGCATCGATCTCCGCGACCGAAGCCCAGCCAGCCACGATCAAAAGCAGCCCTCGCGGCACGGCAATCGTCAGATTCGCAAGCCAAAAAACACGCTTGGTCCTCAGCGGAGGCGCCGAATATGCGAACGTTGCGAAGGCTGTGAATAGCACAATAATCAGAAACGTCGGGTTCACAAGCGCAGCGAGTGCGAAAGACGTCACATAAAGGATGACAACGGCGGCGCCGGCCTGACGCGTCGTCAGTCTTGCGGACGGAAGGGGGCGTGCCGGCTTGTTGACCCGGTCAATTTCGAGATCAAAAATCTGATTCAGCCCATTTGACGCAGCATTTAGGAGCATCGCTGCAAGCGCCCCGAGATACGCTGAACTTGGCGGAAACGAATGTCTGGCCATCACGGCGGCTGACAAAAATCCCACGAATGGCGCAAGCAGAGTAAACGGCCTGCAAAACTCAAGCAGCGACTTGCTGACTTCGCCATAGTAGCCTTGGCTACGTCGGCTGAACATAGCTTCTGCCGCTCACTGCGCGTGCGACACCCCAAAGAAATCCACAACGGCGGCCCTAAACGCGGCGTCCGTTCTTATGGAGTTGACCCACCTTCTGAACCTGACGCTGCCCGGGAAGCGCCGGCTATACCACGCCGCGAACTTCCGGAACCGCCGCACCTGACAGCCCGGGGACTCGAGTGAGCACATCCTGTAATGCCAGAGAAGCACTTCGCCAACCTCCTGGCGTTCGGGCCTAGTCCTATTCACCTGGTCTCCGTTTAGCGCGGCCGCAATGTCCCTGAAGACCCAGGGATTGCCGAGCGCGGCCCTGCCAACCATCACCCCGTCGCAGCCGGTCTCGTCAATCATTCGCAAGGCCGCCTCGGCCCCATCAACGTCCCCGTTGCCAATGACGGGTATGCCAACCGCCGCCTTGACTTTCGCGATAAGCGACCAGTCCGCCTGCCCTCTGAACCGGTCCGCGCCGTAGCGAGCATGAACGGTAACGGCTGAGGCGCCGAAATCTTCGGCCAGCTTGGCCACGAAGACGCAATCAGGTGAGTTTTTGTCGTAACCAGCGCGCATCTTGACCGTGACAGGGGTCCGAACAGCCTTCGCCACGTTGCTGATTATCTGGCTCAAGAGCTTCGGCTCTCGCATCAGAGCAACACCAGACCCGCTCTTGAGCACCTTGGGCACTGAACAGCCAATGTTGATGTCTATCACATCGACCCCAAAGGACTCCGCAATCGCGCCGGCATCGGCCATCACCTGGGGCCTCGCGCCAAAAATCTGCGCCGAGATGGGCCGTTGAAACTCGTCGAACCGCAAGAGCCGCTCGGTTTTCCGCGAATCCCTGACGAGCGCCTCAGTGCTTATCATCTCTGTGCAGACCAGAGCGCAGCCGAACCGCTTGGCGATCTGCCTGTAAGCGTTGTCAGAGATGCCGGCCATAGGCGCGGCGGCGAGCCGGCCCACGAGCTTCACGGCGCCAATTGAGAACATGCCTCAGGCAACGGCCGCGATGGCTCGCTCGTTCACGATCGCCTTCGTAGGGCACTTCGCAACGCAAAGCCCGCACTGCTTGCACTTGACGTAGTCGATTACGGCGAGATTGTCCACAACCTGTATCGCCTCAAACGGGCAGACCTGTTCGCAGAGCTTGCAGCCTATACAGCCAACCGGACACACGGCCCGGACATCCTTGCCGGGCGCCCGCGAGCTGCACAAGACGTGCACCGCTTTGCCGAACGGGACGAGCTCGATGATGTCCCTCGGGCACACCTCAACACACCTGCCGCAGCCTGTGCACCGCGCGTCATCGACCACTGGAATGCCCCCTGGGCCCTCGCTGAGCGCGTCGAAAGGACAAACGGCGATGCAGGTATCGTAGGCGAGGCAGCCGTAGGGACAGCTCTTGTCGCCGCCCGCCAAGAGCGCCGCCGCTTTGCACTCCCGCACGCCGTTGTACTCAAACCTCTTGCCTACCTTGTCGTTGCCGCCCGCACAGAGTATCCGAGCCACTCGTTTGACGACCGTCTCCGCCTCAAGACCGAGCTCCTTACAGATGTTGTCGATCGTCGACACATCGCAGACCGGGCACTTGCTGACCTGCACACCTTCATTTATCGCGGCCTCCGCCAGGCCGCTGCATCCAGCGTAGCCGCACCCGCCGCAGTTGACGCCCGGCAGCAGGTCTGTCAGTTTTTCTATTCTCGGGTCGATCTCTACCGCGAGCTTCTTGGAGGCAATCCCGAGGCCTAAACTCGCGCCAAGTCCCAAGGCCGCCATCACGAGAATCGCGTAAAGCATAGCCCGTCCTTTCTGACGCCTATTCTGTCGTCTTTCTTTCCGGCGAGAATAACGCAGCCCAAATGTAGTGCCCGACTGAGTCGCTGTCAACACAACTGGCCGCGCCTGAGACGTCCAAGGGCCCTGAAGCTCAGTTCGTTGCTTTCTGCCGTTGCCGACCGGAACCAGGCTTCAGGCAAGCATTCGCATTCAGCTTTTCTGACCCGTTTTGCCTCTTTAGAAGGCTCTTTCACGCAGAAACTTGACAGTCTGAGAAGAATTGGTAATAATGAAACATGAAAGCGATTTGGGATGACACAAAAAGGGATCACTTGGGATCAATAGACCGCATTAGTTAGACATCTCCTCCTCCATTTTTGATTTCAAGAGGAGGCAACTCCAGTCTCCTCTTTTTGCGGGGGAAGGGCGAATCCCTTCCCCCTCCAGTCTTTTACCCCGCGCCAAATCGCCTGTCCCATAGCCCGACTCGTGGCGGTGTCTCAGACACGCTTCAGCCGATCCCATTGGATAGACCGCTCACGCCACCGCAATCAATACAAAACGGGCGGGTCAGAGACCACGCCCCTACAGAACCGGGCGGAGGATATAGGGAAGCGCAGCAGCCGTGCCCACTCTAACGATCCGCGTCTAAATCTGCCAACAGGCTCGCGGCGAACCCGTGAGCATCCTCCTTGCCCTCGCCGCCGAGCATCCTCGCTAACTCATTGATGCGCGGCTCGCGCCCGAGCTCGGTGACGGCAACACTAACACCGGAATCGGACGCCTCTTTGACGACGGATAGGTGCTTCTGGGCGAACCGGGCTATCTGCACCAGGTGCGAAACCACAAGGACCTGCCGCGAGCCGGCGAGCCTTCTGAGCATCCTGCCAACGTGGACCCCGGCAGTGCCGCCGATACCTGCGTCCAGCTCATCGAAGACCATTATCGGCACGTCGTCCGCGCCGGCAAGCGCGGTCTTGAGCGTAAGCATGACGCGCGATATCTCCCCGCCGGACGCGACCTTTCTGAGCGGCATCAACGGTTGACCGGGATTCGTAGAGATAACGAACTCCACCCGATCGAAGCCATCCTTGCCCGGCAACTGACTACCCTCATCATCGCCAGAAGTCGCTCTGACCGCAAAATCGACGCCGAAATCGCAAGCCTGCATCGCAAGCCTGGTGAGGTTGCCTCGAACTGCCGCGGACAGTTCCTTCGCGCGACCCTGGCGGTCTTTGGATAGCTGCCCGGCCTTCTGTTGGAGAGCATCCCCAAGCACATCTCGCTGCTCCTTCAGATGTCTTAACTGCTCCCCCTTGTGCTCAAATCCAGCGAGCTGTTCGCGGAACTCATCGAGCTTACTAAGCAGGTCATCGGCCCCACAGTGATGCTTGCGGGCGAGTGAGGACAGCGCCGCCAGCCGGTCCTCAACCACTTCTAGCCGGTCCGGATCGAACGAAAGCGAGTCAGCAAGCGCCCGCGCCTCGCCAGCCACTTCTTCGAGCGAAAGCCGCGCATCGGCGACCCTGTCCGCTATTGTGGTCATCGCGTCGTCCATCTTTGTGCCGGCGATCATCTGCCGCTCAAGCGTCGAAAGGCTCTCGCAGACCGACCTCGGGGCTCTCCAGAGCAGATGGTCGGCCGAGGCATAAAGCTCCGCGAGCTTCTCGGCATTGGCCAGTCTTCGCCTCTCGTCCTGAAGCGACTCGAACTCGTTTTCAGTCATTCTCAGCTGCTCAAGCTCTTGAACGTAGAACTCAAGCAGCTCCCGCTCGTCGTCAGCGCGGCGGTTCGCTGATTCGGCGGAGCGGACCTGAGCGTCGAGCTCCTTGAACCGCTCGTAAAGCCGCGTTACCTCATTCCTTGCGTCCGAGAGACCCCCGAACTCGTCGAGCGTCAAGAGCTGATACCGGGTCGAGAACAGCCGCTGATGCTCGTGCTGACCGTGGAAATCCACGACAAGCTCACCTATTCTCTGCAACACCGAGAGAGGCACAGGCCGATAATTGACGTACGATTTGCCCCGACCGTCCCGTCTCATGCTGCGCTTCAGAACCACAATATCGTCATCCGGATCGACCAAGCCCGCCAAGAGCGCCAACAGCTCTTCGCGAAGCCGCGCCTCGACCCGGCTGGACCTCTCCGTCGGACCGATCTCAAGAACGACCTCGACAACCGCCTCGTCCGCGCCCTGCCGAAGAACATCACGAGTGGCGCGCTCGCCCAATGCAAAGCCGATGGCGCCGACGAGGATCGTCTTGCCCGCGCCGGTCTCGCCCGTGATCACGTTCAGGCCCGGCCCGAAACTGGCCGCCAATTGATCGATGATCCGGAAGTCTGATATTCGCGCCTCGGATATGTGCATCCGTATGTTCTCCTTTGACCGATAGGCTATGAGGCGCAGCTTGCGGTGTCAACAGCGTAGGGTGTTAGCGAGGGCATTAGAATCCGTAGTAACTGTGTTTCAGACCCGCCCGCTTAGCTTACATGAATCTCTACGGATACGAGGCATCTTATGCGACCGTCAATTCGAACGGGTGGGTCTGAGACACCTACAGGCCGATTCCGACAATCGCGTCGCATAAGAGAACCGCCGCGTTGATCTTGACAATCGGCAGTATTGCCTGTATCGTTGCTATCTGATATGGACAACGAAATCCTCGTCAATCGACTTATGACCGAGCCTCATACGCCCCAAGTCTCAATTCGATAACTAAGATAGTCGCATAGACACATGCAAGACGACATACAAGGGGCAGGGCTTGTCTCCGCCCGTTTCGGCGCACATGAGCGACACGAAGAATCGGGCAGAAACAAGGAGCCTGGGTTATATGTGAGACGGGCGGAGACAGGCCCCGCCCATACGAAACGTGATACAACTGCAACGACCCAGGCTCACGAAGTCGCCCCGCGCCAAACCATCATCGTGCACAAACAGAAGAACCAACGGTTGCCAAATGGCTGAGAAGCTGGGATTCAGGTCAGTCTCATTCGCGCGGCTAGAGCTCACCCAAAAGGCAAAAGAGCCGCCTCAAAAGAGAGCCATCATAAGGAACGTCTCGTTCAGCGTGAAAGTCGGCGAGCTCTTCGTAATCGCTGGCCCATCAGGGTCCGGAAAAAGCACCTTGCTGAGGCTCGCAAACCGGCTGCTGATACCCACGACCGGGGCCATCCGTCTCGACGGACACGACATCTCCGAGCTCGAGGTTACCGCGCTTAGGCGAAAGGTGGGCCTCGTTCAGCAGACCCCGGCGCTTTTTCCCGGCACAGTCCTTGAGAACGTCCGATACGGCCCGAGAGTGGCAACCACGGAGAGAGGTCGAATCGCCAATACCGATGAGATGGCGCTCGCGATAAGATGCCTGCGTCTGGCCGGGCTTAACGATAGCTTCTTGTCGCGCAAAGTCAATGAGCTCTCCGAAGGAGAGATGCAGCGCGTCGCAATTGCCAGGGTACTTGCGAATCAACCCGAGGTGCTGCTCCTGGATGAGCCGACAGCCTCGCTAGACCCGACATCGACGCTGACTGTGGAGAAGCATGTCCAGGGCCTGAAGGAAGTGCAGGAGATTGCGATTCTCTTCGTCACGCACGATGTCGAGCAGGCCAAACGCATCGGCGATCGGGGGGTTCTCCTCGTCAATGGCCAAATCGTCGATGAAGGTCCTCTTCCCAAGCTGCTTTCCGACCCGCAGAACGAGACCACACGAGCATTCGTGAGCGGCAAGCTTTGATACTGATTCTCGCGAGGGGTTTAGGGGCCCGAATTGTGCCAAGTTTCTTGCGTTCAGGGCCGCATGTGTAGAGGGATTTCAGCCTCTTGATTTGGTCGGGTTGTGACGCTTATAGGTAGCCTGAATCTGATTGTAATCCTGGCCAACTGATAGCTTCCGGCCAGTTTCCACAGCGCATTTGGGCGTTATCAGGCTGGGACAGTCATCGTTCATCTTGGCAGTCCTGCATGGGCGTCTTCGGACATGCGAGGTAAAGACGGATGTTATCCAGACAAACCGGATCAAAAGAGGAACCGGAGAATTGTCCTTGCTTCCCGTCTATATCATTCGTGGGAGCGATTCTGCTGGGGATGGCGCGCGATCATACCTGGAAGCGTGGAAGGCTATCGCAGAGATCATCCAGGGTCTAAGGACTCAGGCGGGAGGACTGACTCGTCAACGCAGCTCGGACGTATTATTATGATCGGCGTGGATTTTGGGTTCTTGAGGATGGTTGGCGAATGTCAGAGAGCGACGTGATCATAGAGTATCGGGACGTTCACAAGCGTTTCGGCGAGCTGGTTGTGCTTGACGGCGTGAACCTTCGCGTGCGGCGCGGCGAGACGCTGACGATTGTGGGTCGGAGCGGGATTGGCAAGTCGGTGATGCTCAAGACGCTGACAGGGCTGATGTCGGTTGATTCGGGGCGCATTTTCGTTGATGGCGATGAGGTTACCGAGCTCGATGAGGACCAGCTTCGGGACGTTCGTCGCAAGATGGGCATGCTCTTTCAAAGCGCCGCGCTCTTCGATTCGATGACGATCTATGAGAACGTGGCCTACCCGCTCAAGGAGCACACCGATTTCAATGACGCGAGGCGCCTCGAGGTCGCTAAAGAGACGCTGGAGATGGTCGATCTTCACGGCATCGAGGACCAGCTGCCGGGTGAGCTGTCGGGCGGGATGAAGAAGCGCGTCGGGCTTGCCCGGGCGATTGCGCTTCGTCCGCCGATAATCCTCTACGACGAGCCAACCACGGGGCTCGATCCCATAACAGCAAACGTCATCAATCGGATGATTCGCAGGCTCCAGGAGCGACTTGAGATAACATCCATCATCGTTACGCACGACCTTCAGAGCGCGTTCATGGTAACAGACCGCATCGCGATGCTTCACGGGGGCAAGATCATTTCGGTGCAAAGCGTCGAGGACTTCAGAGAGTCCCATGACGAGCGGATTTATGAGTTCGCGACGGGCGGCCTGACCGAGCAGGAGCTGAGAAGCGTTGGCCGAACCCTTTGAGACGCGGTTGTTGGGGAGGCGGGTCTATATGTGCGAAGTGTTTCTCGTAGGGGTGGGGCTTGTTACGTTAGGCAATAATTGCGAACGGTTCTTTGTAGGGGCGCGGTCTCAGACCCGCCCGTTCCAATTGATTGCCCGATCATGGGTTGCGCACCGCGTTCGATCCACAGAGGCGGGGGGGGGGGGGGGCCGCCCCCCCCCCCCACGAAAAAAAGTAAAGACACAAAACGAAAACGACACAAAAACACCCAC
>CBDVDH010000020.1:0-57485 GCA_965372715.1 uncultured bacterium
GTGCTTGCCCCGCCCTTCTCTGATGTGACCGAATGTATCAAGGGCGGGGCAAGCACCGCCCCTACAAGGGAGGACTCGTCATCTGAGGCCTGTGGAAGTCTTTGGAGAGTTCGAGACTAGCTCCGCCGATGAGACCCGAGAGCTCGGAGCTCGCCTCGGCGCGTCGCTCAATCCGGGCACCATCGTGCTCTTGGTCGGCGCGCTCGGCGCTGGTAAGACTATATTTGCAAAAGGAATCGCCTCGGCGCTTGGCATCAACGCTGATGCTGTAACAAGCCCCAGCTTTACGTTGATGAACGTCTATGACGGCGAGAAGTGCATGATTCACCTCGATCTGTACCGCGTTGAGGCGCTAGCGCAGGCGGAACAAGCCGGACTGCTTGATGTTTTTGATGGTGGTGCCATTGTTGTGGTAGAATGGCCGGAGAAGATAGCTGATGTTTGTGAGACGCTGCCCCACACCAAGGTTGTAATCGATGTGCCGGGGCCAGGTTCTCGGCTAATCCGGATAATTGAGAGCAACTAGAGAGGGACACGAAGTTGTCGGAACATAGGGCACGTATGAGGGGAACCACGGTGATTGCTGTCAAACGCGACGGACGAGTTGTCATGGCTGGGGATGGCCAAGTCACGCTTCAGGACACCGTGATGAAGCACAAGGCCAAGAAAATCAGGAAGCTCTATTCGGACAAGGTGCTGTGCGGATTCGCCGGCGCCTCTGCCGATTCGTTCGCGCTTTTGTCTCGTTTCGATGCCAAGCTCGAGGAGTATAGGGGCAATCTGCCGCGGGCTGCTGTTGAGCTCGCGAAGGAATGGCGCATGGATAAGGCCTTGCGGCGGCTCGAGGCGCTCATTGTGGCCGCGGACAAGGAGCATATTCTACTGCTTTCGGGCACCGGCGACGTAATCGAGCCGGACGACGACGTTATCGGCATCGGGAGCGGCGGGCCTTATGCTCTGTCGGCAGCAAAGGCGCTGCTCGCCTATACGGAGCTGAACGCTCTCGAGATAGCCAAGGCGTCGATAGAAATAGCGGCATCTTTGTGTATATATACCAACGACAATATAACGATTGATGAGCTCTGACAGTTCCGCGCTTTGCTGAAGGGCGGATTTGAGCTGGATGAGCGTTTCGGATTTCGAGGTAGGCGATGGAAGAATTAACTCCCAGGGAGATAGTTAAGGAACTTGACAAGTTCATCATTGGGCAGGACGACGCCAAGCGAGCCGTGGCGATCAGCCTCCGCAACAGGTGGCGGCGGCAGCGCGTTGAGGACAGCCTGCGCGATGAGATAATGCCCAAGAACATAATCATGGTTGGCCCGACTGGCGTGGGCAAGACGGAAATAGCCAGGCGATTGTCCAATATAGCCATGTCGCCCTTTATTAAGGTCGAGGCGTCGAAGTTCACAGAGGTTGGATACGTTGGCC
Organism: uncultured bacterium; assembly: GCA_965372715.1. Taxonomy (GTDB): domain Bacteria; phylum B130-G9; class B130-G9; order B130-G9; family B130-G9; genus CAYZPW01. The sequence goes on from CBDVDH010000020.1 coordinate 1,432, forward strand.
GCGACGTTGAGTCGATCATTCGCGACCTGACAGAGATTGCGGTCAACGAGGTTCGCGCCGAATGCATGGATGAGTTGACCAAAAATGCCGAGGAAAGAGCCGAAGAGCAGATCCTGAACATACTTCTGCCTCCGCCGTTCAAGACGCAGCAGCTCCCCGAAGCTGAGACAAAAGACGATAGCGAGCTTGACGAGGCTTCCGAGGCTGATGCGACGAAGGAGTTCGAGGAGAGAGCGCAAGAGCTCTGGGACCGCTCAGCGCCGAACTTCCCAGACCCCGACGAGATTCCAAAGATAGATGTGAAGACCGTTGCCCGCCAAGAATCAGATGTTGAGCCGCGGCAAGCCGTTGATCCCGAGGCGATCAAGAAGTGGGAGAGAACGAAAGAGAAGATGCGGGCCAAACTCAAGGCCGGCAAGTTTGATGACACCGAGATAGACTTCGAGATCAGGGAGGGGGTGAGCGCTGTGGGGCTAAATATCTTCTCATCGCCGGGCCTTGAGGAAATGGGTATCGATCTGCGGGGCTTGATCTCGGCGCTGCCGTTTCCCTCCGAGAAGCGAACCAGAAGGGAGAAGGTCAAACATGCGAAGGAGATACTGACGCAGCAGGAGCTCCAGAAAATGGTCGATGTTGACAGCGTGATTAAGGAGGCGGTCACGCGGGTTGAGGAGACAGGGATAGTATTCCTCGATGAGATTGACAAGATAGTTGGGCGCGAGAGTTACGGTGGGCCGGACGTCTCCAGAGAGGGCGTTCAGCGCGATATTCTCCCAATAGTTGAAGGGACGACTGTGCTGACCAAGTATGGAATGGTCAAAAGCGATCATATCCTGTTCATAGCGGCCGGGGCGTTTCACAACTGCAAGGTGTCCGACCTGATTCCGGAGCTTCAGGGCAGATTCCCCGTGACAGCGGAGCTCTCCTCGCTTGGCAAAGAGGAGTTCGCTAGGATTCTGACAGAGCCGCAGAATGCACTGTTAAGGCAGTGCAAGGCTCTGCTCGCGGCCGAGGACATAAAGCTCGAGTTCACGGATGACGCGATTTTGGAGATAGCCCGAATCGCTGAGGTCGTGAACGCGCAAAACGAGGACATCGGCGCCAGACGGCTGCACACCGTCATGGATAAGCTGCTTGACGACGTCTCGTTCGACGCGCCAGACCTCGAAAAACGCGAGATAGTAGTCGATGCGCCCTACGTCAGAGAAAGGCTCGAAGAGCTTGCCGAAAAGCGAGACCTATCGCAGTTCATCCTGTAGTGTGCGTTATCAGACCGTGCAAATCCGTTGCGTTGATGTTCCTCGCCGTCTTGGCTCTGGGGCTTCTCTTTGGCTGCGGCAAGAGGGGCGCCCCCATGGTGCCGAGGACAAGGGACCCGCTTCCCATCATGGACCTGAAGGCCGTCCAAAGAGGCGGCCTTGTTACGCTATACTTCTCGCTTCCGGCCGAGAACATGGACGGCACGCCGTTCCGCGATCTGGCGCGCGTCGAGGTCTTCCGCAGAACGCGCCTCGGGCCGGATGAGGCTCGCGATACAAGCACACTAGATAAGCTGCTCGGCAAGAGGGCCGACAGGGCCAAACTGATTCTCTCCGTCAACGAGACCGAGCTGGTCCAAGGCAAAAACCTGCTCGGCAGAAGTGTGCGCCTCGTCGATAGCGGCGAGGGATTTGCGGCGCCGGAGGATTGGTTCGGTAATGTCTTCGAGTATTTCGTTTTCACGCACGGGAGGAGATGGCGAAAGAGTCCACCGTCGAATCTGGCGAAGGCGATGCCGCTTCTGGGTCCTAAACCGCCGGAACAAGTCGCGACGCAGGCCGGCGATTCGGTGGTCAAGATCGCTTGGCGGCCCCAGACGTTGCTCACAAACGGCGCTCCGCTCACGGATTCCGCCTACTACAACGTCTATCGGGTTCCGAATGTCGGCTGGCGACTCGAGGGGCCGCTCAATGAAGAGCTGATTGCTGGCTGCTCCTACCTGGACCGCGACCTGGTCAACGACACCGAGTATCGCTATGCCGTTACGACGGTGGTCGTGCACGGTGAGCTCTTCGCGGAGAGTGCGACTTCAGCCACGGTCTCGGCGACGCCGGCAGACCACGTCGCTCCATCGGCGCCGTTCGGACTGGAGACCGTCTCGGGTCAGGGAATCGTGAATCTCCTATGGACCGCGGACGAGGCGCCAGACCATCTCGGCTATCGCGTTTACAGGAAAAAAACTGGCGATGAGTCATTCATGCTATTGACGCCGGATCTGATCATCAGAACGACTTACGTTGACCGGGCGGTCTTCCCGAATGTGGAATACACCTATTGCGTAACAGCCGTTGACAACTCAAGCTCCGTGAACGAGAGCGGACCATCGAACCTCGTCACCGCCAGACCCCGCTGACTTCAAGTCCCTTGCAATAACTGTGTAATCTGTGCAATCTGCGGACAGAGTACATTTCCGCAGAGTTAGGATTCATAAGCCGATGCATCCAGTTCTTTTCACTATAGGCACGTTCAAGGTCGGCACGTATGGCTTGGCGCTGAGCGTCGCGTTTGGGGTCGGCATTGCTCTCGCCTACTTCCGGGCCAAGAAGGAGGGCGAGCATCCCGAGCACGTCTTCAATCTCTGCGTCTGGGTCATTCTGGCCGGCATCTTGGGCGCCAAACTCCTTCTGATAGTCATAGACATCCGGTATTTCCTCGAGAATCCGGGCGAGCTCCGTGGCATCTGGCGCCTTGGCGGCGTATGGTGGGGCGGACCGATACTAGGGGCGCTTGTTGCCTTGCTCTACACGAGGCGCCACAAGATGCGGTTCCTGAGAACCACGGACATCGTCTCGCCCTCGATGGCCCTCGGCGTGGCAATCGGTCGGCTCGGCGGCTGCTTCATGGCGGGCTGTTGCTACGGCAAGCCCACAAATTGCGCTCTGGGTGTGACGTTCACGAGTGACTACTCACACGCCATGTTCGGCACACCGCTTCACATTCCAATACATCCGACTCAGCTCTATAACTCCGTGGCCAATCTGGTTAACTTCGTCATTCTGACGCTCGTTTACAGAAAAAAGAAGTTGGATGGACAGATATTCCTGCTTTACGTGATGATCTACTCGGTCGGTAGGTTCATAACCGAGTTCTTCAGGGGCGACCCCAGAGGCTCTATTTCGCTCTTCACTTGGATACTATCAACGTCTCAGTTCATCAGCCTAGTAGCGTTGGCCGTGGCCGGCATCAGCTACTGTCTGCTGCGGCATAGAGCCGTGAAAGTAACGTAAATGCCTGCCGAACAATCTAACGACCTATTCGGACTGGACCAGACTATCGTCGCCGACGAGGAGGGCCGGCGGCTCGATACTTATCTCGCTGAGAAGCTACCTGGCACGTCCCGCACGCGGATAGGTAAGCTGATCCACGCCGGGCGTATTCTTGTCGATGGAAAGCAGTCAAAGCCCAGCTGTCAGGTCGAACTTGGGGACAAGATCGAGGTCCATCTGCCGCCACCGCCGGATGAGACCGTGGTGGCCGAGGCAATCGAGTTCGGCGTCGTCCATGAGGACGAGGCGATAGCGGTCATTTACAAGCCGCCGGGTCTCGTCGTTCACTGCACGCCCACGATGCTCTCTGGCACGCTCGTCAACGGCCTTCTGCACCGCTTCGAGAGCCTCTCAACGGTCGGCGGCCCGATGAGGCGCGGCATCGTTCACAGGCTCGACAAGGACACTTCAGGGATCATGGTCGTCGCCAAGACGGACGAGGCGCACATTGACCTGATGAAGAAATTCGAGAACCGGGAGGTCGAGAAGCACTACGTTGCGCTCGTTCATGGGAGCGTGCTTCAGGATCGGGATGAGATCGACTTGCCTGTTACGAGGAGCCCCCACAACCGCAAGCTCATGACAGCAAGAGCGGGTCGGGGTAGAGAATCGTTGACGGTTGTGGAGCCATTGGAGCGCTTCGGCGTGGCAACACTGGTCAGACTCAGTCCCGAGACGGGCCGAACGCACCAGATCCGCGTGCATTTGACCGCCATCGGCCACGCCGTTGTCGCGGACAAGCAATACGGCGGAAGGTCCACGAAGAGTCGGCCCAACTTCGGGATGACCCGCCAGGCGCTCCACGCCTCGCGACTCGGCTTTGAGCACCCGCAGACTGGCGATTGGGTTGAGTTTGAGGCCCCGCTGCCGCAGGATATGCAAGCGGCGCTTGATGCGCTGCGGGGAGAATGAGTGTCCGCAGATTGCGCAGATTGACGCAGATTAAGGTAAGGCGGACGAAGGTTACAGATCGCTTGTCGATTGGACCCGTCTGAAGGCTCGGCGTAGGTCATCAGCGAACTTCTTGAAGCCCTTGCGATCAACACGTTCAATCGCCTTGAAGTCAATCTTCTCGGCAATTGCCGTGCCGAACTCAGGCCCAGCAGCCCAGGTTGAGATGTTGGCCGCTGCAATCCGGTCCCAGAGCAGCTGTTTGTAGAAGCCCCGTTCGCATTTGTGGCGGGGCATCTCGGGAGCAGCAGCGGAGCCTACTACCTCGTTGAAGGCTCTCTGGTCGGCCAAATACCATCTCTCGATATGTGGGTCAGGGATGGCGAACACCAGCCTGTCCTGGAGGGACGTTTTCAGAGACTTCAGCGATCTGCATTCCTTGAATACTCCCTTAATCCTGTCATTGGGGCCTTTGCAGTTGCCGTCAAGCGAGATCAGCAGTATTCGGTCCCCGCCCAGCAACTCTGCCGGATTCTGTCTGGCGAATAACTCAAGCCTGGGAAGAAGCCCGCTGCCACGATCATCAGCCCTTACGTCATGGACCAAGTTGCTCGCATTGATGCCAACATCCCCAGCGATTCTCGTCACAAGGGCTGTCAGGAACTCTTTCTGAGCTCGGTCCTCAAAGAAGGATGTAATCGTCACCCTATCCACCGAAGTCGCCTCTTGGAATTCGGTCCTCGAGGGCCCGTTCGATCTGGTATCTACGATACTCGTCGCCAATCGGCTTGAACGGTTCGATCGTGGTTTGTCCGTCTTCTTTGCGGCAAACGAAGAGCTGGCTGTCCTCGAACTGCTCGGCAAACAGCGGCGAGTGTGTTGTTACAATAAGCTGTTTTGAGTAGTATTTCGCGGCGTTCTTCAGGATGTCAGCAATCAGCCTGATCCTGGTGGGATGCACACCGTTTTCAGGTTCTTCAACGCAGATAACCGTGGCCGATGATTTTGGATAGAGCGCCGCGAGGAGACCCATAAGCCTAAGCGTCCCGTCCGAGATGAGACGGGAGGAATGCGAAACCCCGTTTTCAATAAGCCGCAGTCCAACCATTCCAGCCTCTTTCCGATCGATCTCAATGCTTACCTCACCGGGCATGAGCATGTTGAGCGTGAGCCTGAAGCTATCAAACGACTTGGGATTGTCCTGCTCCAAGACGTTCAGGAAGGCCGGCAACCTCTCGCCCTTACAGCCAATGCTCCTGGTGAACTCGCCGTTGGCGGGCTGCCGCATGATACCCGGATCAAGGTAGTATGATGACCATTCACTCAACTCCTTCTGATATGCTGATAGATGCGGAAAGAACGGGAGGAGAGCAGTGGATTCGCCTGGCGAGTCGGGTTCTTTTGGAAAAACCGGAATCAGACGCGGGAATATGCCTGACCAGTCGGGCTCTACTGAAAAAACGTATGCGGCGGACTCGCCGTCTTGGCGAAGTTCGATCGCGGGTCCCTTTGGTTTTCTCCATGTACGTCGCAGAATTGGGTTCAAGCCCCTTCTCTCAGTTCCGTCACCATGGATGGGAAGTAGCTCCTCACCCTCCGCAAGCGCAACCCGCCATGTGGGGGCCAAAGCCTCGATGGACAAGGTATGCCTAAGGAACCTGTGGATGATCCGGTTGACAACCTCCTTCTTATCGGGCGAATGGCCTGGGGCCAAGATCGGGGTCTCAGATTCGAATTGGTCCAGGACGGATTGAGACAGCTGTACATCGACCTCGAACGACATCTCGAGCTTGTCTCGCTTCAGCATCTCCTCGAAGCCAACGTCTCCGTAGTAGAAACTCTCGAGCGGGAAGCCTCGATGCCCCTCAAACGCCTCGCCGAGCGTCTTGCACGTCGCCATGCGCGAGAGGATCTGGATCGCGTCCAAAAGGTTGCTCTTGCCTGAGGCGTTCGGGCCGAAGATGACCGAAACGGGCGAGAGCTTCAGGTCGAGGCTCTTGAACGATTTGTAGCCCTCGATCTTTATTCGCTTTATCATAACTTTGCCCCCATTAGGCCGTGGTCTTTTGAAACACTTCGCGCTTCTTCACAAAATTCGAGAGAGCCTCCAAGAAGAAGTCCCTTGCGTCCAGAATCTCCAGAAGAACCAACTCGCCATCCTCCGAAAAATGGACTATGAATTGGCCCATGTCTTCTGCGTGATCGATGTTCTTATCGGAAAACTCGATTAGAAGCGCATCAACGTCCGGGCTATAGTCCATTTTTGTCATCGCATTCCCTCCTTTCGGTGAGAATCCTAACCGATGTGCAAGATCAAGGCAAGTCCCGGCGAACTACGCAATCACGAGGCTCGCGAAGGTTACCGTGCCCATCGGGTCGTAGGCTTGCGAGTAGTCGATCAGATCGAAGCTGCCGCCAGTAATCGCCGCCGTAAGCAGGATCGGCATGTAGCCGCATATATTCCGCGCGTTGCCGTCTGCTTGGACGCCATTTGCGAATGCCGCGACGTTGGGCTTCGCAAGCAACTCCAGTAGTCCAAGGTCCTTTTGCTTCGTCTCGTCGGCGGCGCCAGGCGTGATCTCGACCGTCGGCTCGTCGCCGAAACGCGGGCCGATGTGCGCCAAATCCGCGCTCGCGACTACGAACGTCTCGTCCGGCGCCTGGGCTATAAGCTCCCTCATGGCCTCGACGAAATCCGACGCCAGCGGGCTTATGAAGCCGTCCTCGCCCCAGGCCAGTTCCTCCCGCGCTATCGAAAGAACGGGCACAATCTCGACGTCGTTGCCGAAGAGGAACTGGATGAATAGAAGCTGGAGCTCAATAGAATGCTCGGTGCGGTGGGCGAGCTCGCCCTCAAACGCCTTCGGCCCGAGCCGCTCAACTAAGTGGTTCACGAACGCCTTGTCCGTTCTGACCAGCCCCAGCGGCGTCTCGAAGTCCTTTCTGGTCAACGCAAGCGGCGCATTCAGCTCGAAATGCCCCGTCCCAATCACGACGAACCGCCTCGCCCGACAGCCCCTCGCCGCCGCAGACCAGCCCCTCGCATAGCATGACCCGCCCCGCTCGAGGTCGATGTGCGGTAGGACGGCGCCCTTGAGGCGTTCGCCGGTCCCGATCTTGGGCATCTCCCCCGGGCCATCCTTGGCCTGGAATACGCTCGACAAGAGGCATTCAACCCCCTCGGCATCGGACGGATGGCTCCTGCCCGCCAGAAAGCTCATCCTCACGTCCGACCCCCTGAACTCATCCTCGACGGCCCTCCTGTATCTCTCGAATGCCGCCCCCTCCAGCATGTGCGCCTCGTCCAGTTTCTCGATGAGCTCCTTGATCTTGTCGCTGTAAAGGAGACTCCCTGTCCGACGCATGTAGGCCGCCTGGATGTCAACGACCGAGTTTGAGCCGTCAAACGTCCGCACGATATTGAAGGCCTCGGGCGAAAGCAGCGCAACGTCAGGCGCCATGTTCGACGGGTCCCGTAGGCACATCAGCCGCCGCCCGCCCTGCACCACTGGAAACGCCTCAACCGCCCTCAACCTCGGGTACTCCAAAATCCTATCTCCGTCGGACCCAACGAATACTGAAACCGCAACACCTGGATAAGATAATAACACATTCGTCCGTCTGGCGTCTCCAAAACTCCCAAAAGGCCTGCTTGACACGTAGTTCCGCCCCGGTTGATTATGTATGCAGTACAGAATGCGGTGGAGTAACCAGACCACTGAGCAAAATGACATCAGCGGATGCGTCGGGTCAGACTAGCTTGGCGAGTTTGGAAGGCGATCGAGGCAGCCAGACTTGGCTGAGGAGTTGCACCCGATGGGTGCTTTGGAGTGCGGTGGCCTGACACCGCTTTGGCTCGCCGCGGCCTGACGCGGCGCCCGCCCCAATCAATCATTCCCGGTTCCTGAAATCGTCACATGGATCACAGTCATGGAAAAAACAGATCGCAACCCTGAAGGGGTTGCACAAAAGATGATCGCCCCAGCCCGCTGTGGCAGGCTTGCTCCACGTCAACCGCAGAGCAGAAACGCTACCGTAGCTCCCATTGCTCCAGCGTGATGTTGTCGAAGACGTGCCCTGTCTCAGATTCTACGAGCGCGCCCGCAAAGGAATAGGCCCCTTTCGGGGCATCTTGGGGAATTGTGAGGTAAAAAATGGGGAAGAATAGGCACCGAGCGTGACAGGAAATGAGGTGACCGGAGACCCAAGGTGATTGCGTTGTGGTGAAGTCGGGCAGGAAAAAGACCGAATCGTCGGCCGTGATGAGGGCGACGTAAACATCGACCGTGGCGTTCATGCCTCGGTTCCCGAAATCACCGTAGAGCACAAGCTCCTCACCCCTCTGATAGGAGGGCCTGTCCGTCCTCAGGCAGATGAAAGGCAAACCGTCGGTGGGGTCATCTGCCAGCCTGGTCAGCCCCCTCTTGGTTGCTATCCATTTATCGCCCTGACTATCGAGCGCTATGTCATAAACTGTGCCGTCGCAAAGCCCGTCCAGCGCAAAGTAAGAGACAAAGTCCTGGCCATCGAATCTACTGACACCTAGCGCTGTGCCCAGCCAAAAAATACCGCCTTGTGTGCGCGCAATCGCGCTAACGAAAAAGAATGCGAGGCCATCGGGCGGGCGGTACCACCTGAACTCCCCACCGTCATAGACGGTCAGCCCACCACCCGAGCCAAAGAGCCAAGGCCCGTCCGGAGCGGTCTCTATCTCGAAGATAAGGTCGTCCATAAGACCGTCGTCGCTGTCGAACGTGGCAAAGCTGCCGTCCGCGAACCTAGTTGCGCCGATTGCTGTTCCGAACCATAGGCCACCCCATGCGTCAAACTCTATGTCAAAGACGCAGTCATTGCTCAGGCCGTCGGCGGTCGTGAAGCTGGTCCAGCGATCGCCGTCGAGCCTGCTCGCGCCGAAGCGCGTCCCCGCCCAGAGCTCCCCGCCGGGACTTTCCGCTAGGCAGAAGACCAGGTCGTCCGCCAGACCATCCTCGGTCGTGAACCAATCAAAGCTCCCGTCCCGCAGATGGCCAACGCCGCCGGCCGTGCCGACCCAAACCGACGTATCCTGTGCGAGAATCAACGCGTTGACCAGGGTGTTCCTGACGCCATCATCGACGCCGAACCACAGCCTCGAACCGTCGCTGCTGAGCCGGCAGAGCCCATTCTCGGTCCCGAGCCACTTATTGTCCTCGCTGTCTATGGCGATTGCCTTCACAACCTGTTGCTCCAGCACGTTGTCTATCGTCAGATGAGTGAAGTCGGCTCCGTCCCAGACGCACAGTCCGCCGTCCGTGGTCCCGATCCAGGTCATCCCGTCGTCGTCAACCGCGACCGAGGACACGTCGGCACCCGGAAGGCCGTCGTCCAACGTGAATGTCCGCCAGGCGCTGCCCTCGTTGAGCGATACACCGCGCCTCGTCCCGAACCAGTTGCGGCCGAGGCGATCGCATCTGATCATCTTGACCTTAGGGTCCGGCACGTAGTATTTGGCACGGTATGTGGTGAAGCCCCACTGGTCCATCAAGGTCAGGCCATAGAGCGTCCCGAACCATTTGGTCCCATCGGCCGCAGCGCCGACTGCGAAGACGCAGTTGTCCCCGAGGCCGTCAAAAAGCCGTGTCTTCGACCACTCCTGACCATCGAAGCGGCCTACGCCGCCCTGATACGTCCCAAACCAGACTGCGCCCTCGTCGTCAACAGCAATCGACGTGACCCAATTGCCGGCCAGGCCGTGATCAGTCGTGTAGGTGGTCCAATTGCCGTTTTCGAGAACCGAGGCGCCGTACGTCGTCCCGGCCCAGATGCGACCCAATTTGTCCTGCGTAACGCAATAGACCCAGTTCGACCCGAGAGCTTCCGGTCGGCCGGCTATCCAGAAGTATCGACCGTCATATTTGACCAGGCCGGCGCCGCCGGTGCCGATCCAGAGCGTGCCGTCGCCGGCAAGCCAAAGCGACTTGATGAAGTTGCACGGCAGCCCGTCAGTCGTCCTGAACACCCGGTAGCCAAAATCGCGCCTCGACCAGCGCACGAGGCCCCCCGCCGTGCCTGCCCAGACGTAGTCCCCGTCCGAGGCCAGGCAATTGACGATGTTAGGATTCGTGTAGCTCTCGATCTCGGCAGCAACAGCAACGGTCCCAATCATGCACAACTGTGCGACGAGGAGACAGCAGAGAATCCTGAGCGCGAACCCATTTGACGGGCCAACTGTGGTTCTCAAGACCTGATCCTTTTTTTGAGAAAGACGATCACAACCATGCGAGCCGCCAGCACTGCTGTCGTATGAGACTGGGTACATGAACCTTCCGCGGCTCCGGCCATCGAATTGTGTCTCCTGTCCCTTAGGGGCCTCCGGTCCAAAGATACAGTAGCCCGGAGCCACACGTCAAGCCCAAGCGGGTGTGACCCTGGATTGTAAGTAACATGACTGGGCAATTGCCCATCCCGCCAAGGTGCGGCCAGGTCGCCCGGCTTCAGCCGAGGCGACAGCTTGGCTGTCATTGTGTTAACTCCCGATTTCAATCGGGAGACCCCAGAACTCGGCACCCTTCTCTCCATCCTCCTCAGATAAGCACTTTGGGCGAGGAGGAGGGAGGCACATGGGCTTACAGATCACCCGACTCGAAGTCGGGTGCTAGTACAATTAGAGCCATCCATCGCGCCGTGTTGAAACACGGCGACATGGCTATGTAAACTCTACCTACAATCTGCAGTCACACCCAGCCCAAACTGGCAGACTACGGGACAGAGCCACCCTATCTATCGAGAAGCGGACAGATTCTCACAAAGGACCAAGCCCCAAGAGCTCGAAGACCGCCTCGGACTCGGAGATAGTCTCACCAGTTGCAGCATCAAGAACCGCCGTGAAGAACGTGTATCTCCCCGGGACGAGCGCCTCGCTGATTTGCAGCTCGCAGAAGAGGAAGGGGCCGAACTTGAAGCCCGTATGCAGCGACAGCTCAAATGTCGTACTAGTGGTGCTGTAATCGGGATAGAAGAGCCTTGTTCCGTCCGGTAGCTGCACCCCCATGAACGCCTCGACCTGTTTGGCATCGCCCCTGTTCTCTACATAGACCGTCGCAGACAAGGTCTGTCCGGGATGATATTCCTCCCTATTGGTCGAGACCGCGACGAAAGGCGCGTATTCGTCCGTCACAGCTATCGTCAAGGGCGTCGACCATCTCGACACTGCCTTCTTCGAGTCCTTGGCGGATGATCGCAGCTGGTATGTGCCGGCGGTAGCGAACGACATCTCCTGCGCATAAGCTGACCACTCCGAGGTCGCGCCGTCGGGCCACATGAATCTGAACTCGAGTGCATCGCCGTCCGGGTCATCTGCCGTCGCCGAGAAAGTCAGCGGCTCGCCGGGCAAAGCAGTTTGCCAATCGGCGCGGACCTGTGGGTCTTGTGGATAATGGTTGGCCAATGGGCCAGCCATGAGAACCGACAGGCCCTCCCAAGTTGCTATCCAGCGGTTGCCCAAGAAGTCCAACGCGATCGAGTTTACCCAGTTTGAAGAGATTCGGGAGCTATCTAGGTCGAGCGTTATCCAGCCCTCGCCGTCATAGACCGAGACGCCCTCTCTACTAGTCCCAAACCAATACCTGCCGGTCATGTCCCTTGCAATGCAGTTGACGCCGTTGGATGCCAGTCCACAGTTGTCTGTCGTCAGCGTCTCAAGCGTCTGGCCATCGAAGTGCAGGACTGAGCCCGAGACGTCGAAGCCCCCTGAAATCCACATCTCCCAGTTGTCCTCGATCCTTATCGCGTTGATTCTCTTCCAGGGCAGTGGACTGTTTTCAGGTGTGTAGATGGCGTAGTCTGTTCCGTCAAAATAGAGCAGCCCGAAGCCGTAGCCAAACCATTTCCCACCGTCCGGGTCCTCCGCAAAGCATTTGGGCCACGGAGTTCCACCATACACACCAAAGTCGTGGGACTGCCAAACCGTCCCATCGAAACTCGTGATCAGTATGTGATCCGCGCCCCCCGGGTCCTCAGCGTCACCGTGGCAGAACCATTTGACGTTTTGGCTGTCCACAGCGGCAAACCAGATGTCGTTCCACCATTTAGACGGGAGCGTGTCGGGGTCCTGAGTGTAGTCGGACCACACGGTTCCGTCGAAAGAATATACGCCCAGCGAGGTCCCGAGCCAGACAACTCCGTCTCGATCGACGGTGGCCGTACGAATTGTTGTCGCCTCAATAGGGCTGTTCTGCGTAGTATAGGTCTGCCAGGTGTTGAAGGCAAAGTTGTAGTTGGTGACGCCCGGGCGACCGTTGTAATACGTCATCCAGACTGACGGGTTCGCCAGCCCTCCGGGCGGCGGCATCGAGAGCTGCGTGATGTTAAGCGCCGCTGGGCCCGAAAAGGTTATGTCAGTTACCGTCCAGTTTTCGCCGTCGAACGTGAACAAATCCTGCTGATCCGTTCCGACCCACAGGTCGCCGTCGGAGTCGAAGCAGATCGACGTAATCTTGTCGCCGGGCAGCGGTGAGTTTTGGGAGCTATACTCAGACCAGTCTGTGCCGTCAAAAAACTGGAGCTTCCTGCGCGATGCAAACCAGACATTGCCGTCGGGAGCGGCGCTTATCTGAAGCACCGCGCCCTCCACCGCATCGTGTGTGGTCCAAACTCCGTCAAGAAGCCTCGATGCCCCCGCACCAGGAAACCCCGCGGCAAACCACACACCGCCGTCCGCGTCCACGCCTATCGCGCCAACGTTACTGGTATGCAGGCCGCTGTTCTCTGCGGTAAAGTTCTGCCAGTTCTCGCCGTCGAAACTGTAAACGCCCTTCGTGGGGTAATCCGGTGGGAAGTCTTTGGTTGAAAACCACTTGGTGTTGTCGCGATCGACAGCAACAGCAGATACATACTGTGTCTCAAGCGGCGAGTTGGTCGGGTCGAACGTCGTCCAGTCGCCGCCGTCGAAACGCAGCACGCCGCCTTGCGTGGCAAGCCACTTGACGCCCTGATGGTCGATGGCGAAGCCCGTGGCGAGCGGATGGCTCTGTAGGCCATGAATAGGCGGCGGCACGGACATCCACCGCGTGCCGATAAACTGGGCAAGATCCGAGAACTGGCCTACTGCCCATAAAGAGCCGTCAACGCCAATCCCTAGCTGAGCCGCGTACAACGCGACAAGGCCGTCCGCGCGGGTATAGTGCATCATCTGGGACGTTGCCTTATTGAGCGCAACCACGCCTCCCTGCGTGCCTATCCATATCGTCGTGCTACTGGCACAGAGCGAGGTTATGTTCCCAGTGTAAACGAAGTTCTGCCATTCCTCTGCGGAGACGGACGCGCACAGACCCGCAAGAAATGTCAGAGCAAAAAAACAAACACAAGTCCGAGTGTGCATCCTAATACCTCCTACGTTCTTCGCTGACGCTCTTCGGAAAGATGTCAGCATCAGTTATCAACTTTGCCCTTGGGTCTCCGCCTCAAATGGGCCCGGCGGGCTCGGGTCCGGCGTCAATTGACGCCGATCGTATTATCAGCGCTGGTTATCTCGCCAGAGTCGAGATATAGACTGATTCCGGGTCTTCCGGCGAAGACCTATGCCGCAATGAAGCGGCTCGCCGCAGATTCCAAACTTCATCTTTGCGCGCCGCATCACCTCCTCACGCATCAGCTAGTTTGCGTCAGAAAAGCAGTAGTCCTGTTATTCATGCGCCCCTTGTCTCTGACAAGTCAAGCTCGTCATGCTGAGGCGTTAAGCACTAAACGGCCGGGGGAGCCCAAGTTATCTCAGATGGGACTTGACCTCTTACGGACGAAGCGATCGCGCTCACAGATTCGCCAGATAGCCCTGAGGCGTGGTCCTATTCCTCGGATGGCTTGCCCCGCGGATGGCTTGCCCCGCGTGCGAGGCCCCACTCAGGCGGTGGGTCCGGCACGCGCGCCGCTGAGACGGCTGCGACGCACACCCCAGACCCGTGCGTCTAAGCTATTCAATCGGTTTTCGGGGCGCAGAGTGGTTGCAAAACACTGACCGATGAGTAGTATGCCGCCTCGAAGACGGCTTGCCGTGAACTGTCAGAGAGGGGCCTTAACTCATGATGCTTCTGGAAGAGGTTGAGCTCATTTTCGCTTTGAGCATCCTTCTTCTCGTCGGTTACACGTTGGGCGTTCTGGCCAAGAGAGTCCACCTACCTGAAGTTACGGGCTATATAGCGGCTGGCATCCTGCTGAAGCAGGGCATCTTCGGACTTGGGCTAATGTCGGAGGCCGAGTTCACGAGGCTCTTCTCGCTTGATCTAGTGCCGATCAACCATCTTGCTCTTGCTATGATAGCGTTCGCGATCTGCGGGGGCCTTCGAGTCGAGCAGATGAAACGGCTGGGAAAGGGCATCCTTTGCATAGCATTCGTTCAGGCGATCGTCACGTTCATCGCTGTCGCGGGCGCAGTGGCTCTTGTCAGCCCCTACGCAAGCATTGCAGGCGTTCGTGCGGGCAGCTTGTTGAGCGTGCTGCCACTCGCGCTGGTGCTTGGCGGAATCGCCACAGCCACAGCGCCGGCGGCGACGGTTGCGGTGATCAGGGAGCTCAGGGCCAAGGGGCCTTTCACCACAACGCTGCTTGCAACTGTGGCTATTGACGATGCAATTGCTCTTCTGATATTCGCATTTGGCCTTACGATAGCGGAGAGTCTGCTTGCGGCTGGCATGGCGGGAGCGGGACCCGGCACTGCTATGATTTGGTTTCGGCCTTTGTTGGAGGTCCTTGGCTCCCTGGGTATCGGCGCGGTCGTCGGCATAGTTCACCACTTCGTCGCAGCAAGGGTCAAGGGAGAGATAGAAATGATGACAGTCTCGCTCGGGATCATTACGTTTACCAGCGGGCTGTCGATGCTCGTTGGCCTCTCGCCGCTTCTCACCGTCATGATCGCCGGATTCGTCCTTGTGAACCTGTCGCGTCGGAACCAGCGTGTCTTCACATCCGTCGAACGAATTCAAGGGCCTATCTTCGTCGTGTTTTTCACGCTTGCAGGCACGCAGCTGCACCTTGAAAACCTAATAAGCTGCGGAATCATTGGTTCGGTTTTTCTCGTGTTCCGGTTCTTCGGCAAAGTGGGCGGGACCTATTTGGGCGCCGTCATGGCTCATGTGAAGGGAACGGCGAGGCGCCACCTGGGGCTGGCTTTGCTTCCGCAGGCGGGCGTGGCGATTGGCCTGATGCTTGTGGCGCAGGAAAGCCCACATTTTTCCATCTATAAGTCTATCCTTGTGGACGTCGTGCTTGCGTCGGTCGCGCTGAATGAGCTCTTTGGCCCGCCGCTGGCCGCCTATGCGTTGAGGCGTTCAGGTGACGTGCCCGCCCCGAAGACGACACGGACCTCGGAAATACGATAGTCGGAGGAGGAAGGTGATCCAAGAGGGAGCGGACCTGATATTCCTTGTGGGCGGGATTCTCACCATCGCTTACATTGGCGGCCGACTCTCAAACCGGTTCCGACTGCCTGAGGTCACCGGCTATATACTCACCGGTATCCTTCTCAAGTTACTCCTATCCTGGACCGGCGTCATCGCGCCCGACAGACTCGACGTGCTGCTTACAGAACGCCTAGGACAGGTTCCGCAGATGACGCTTGCGCTGATAGCATTCGTGATCGGTGGGAGCCTGCCCATTGGACAGCTCAAACGGCTGGGGCGCGGCATCGCCTGGATTGGCCTGATGGAGGGCTTTGGCGCCTTCATTTGCGTCGGCCTGTTGATCTTCCTGATTACGCCCTTTGTTTGGACCATGCCGTCCATTGATGGAGTCTCCCCCATCAAATCCGTGCTCGCGTTTGCGCTGCTTCTAGGGGCGCTCTCCGCGGCAACAGCGCCCGCCGCAACGGTGGCCGTGATAAGGGAGCTTCGTGCGCGAGGCGACGTAACTACCACGCTGCTTGGCGTCGTTGGGCTTGACGACGCTGTCGCCCTGTTCATCTTCACTTTTGCCGGCGCAACCGCCGCCAGTCTTCTCGTCAGCGCCTCGCAAGCAGCCCTGGGCTTTGTTGAGATGGTGGTTTCACCGCTTATCGAGATATTCGGCGCCGCAATTCTCGGAATCGCGATGGGATTCATTGCCCATTACGGTTCCAGGTTCTTCAGAAGCAAGCGCGAGACCATTGTGGGCGGCCTGGGATTTGTGCTCCTTTCCGGAGGAACCGCAGTGGCATTGGGCCTGTCACCGCTTTTCACAAACATGCTGGCTGGGTTCACTCTGATCAATCTCTCGCCGAGAAACATCCGATTCTTCCGCTCCCTCGATGATGTCGAGGCGCCGATCTACGCGATGTTCTTTGCGCTGGCTGGCACGCATCTGGCCTTTGAGAACCTGGGCATGCTGGGCATACTGGGGGCGATCTATGTCGTCGGGAGGTTGACAGGGAAAGTGGTCGGCGTAAAGATAGGCGCCAAGTTCGGTCGCGCGTCGCCCACGGTCGGCAAATATCTCGGGCTGGGACTATTGCCGCAGGCTGGCGTGGCAATCGGACTCGTGCTCATTGCCAAGAGCAATCCGGCCTTCGCCTCGTTTGCGCCGATGATGACCAATATCATACTTGGGACTGTTGCCGTCAATGAGATTATCGGTCCTCCGTTCACAGCCTATGCCCTGAAAAAGGCGGGCGAGGTCGGACAGACAAAGCGTCGAGGCAAATAGGTCTTGAAATGGAACGCAATGCGGCGTGTAATACAGTGCATGGGACGATTCACAGAACTGTGCCGAGGCTTTCGATTGATAAGGCGGCCGCTGCGACGCCCACAATCCAGAGCAGTATTCGATTAAGAGGTAATTCATGGTTGAACTGAAGTCGTTTATGAAGGAAAAGCTGATCTGCCTTGAACTGAAGTCAGCCACGAAGGCGAAAGTATTTGAGGAGATGTCAGACCTCATCTCGCAGTCGGAGTTTATTCCGGACCGCGACACTTTTCTGGCCGCGCTGAAGGAGCGGGAGGCGGTCATGACCACGAGTCTCGGCGACGGGGTTGGCATTCCACACGCAAGGTCCGATTCCATTAAGAGCCTCGTGATCGCCGTTGGCATCTCTAAGGATGGCATAGACTTCGGGGCGAAGGACGATCCTCTCGTCCAGATAGTGTTCATGTTTGGGATTCCCACCGAGGAAACTAAGCTATATATTCAGGTGCTGGCCAAGATCTCCAGGTTTGCGCGTAAGAAAAGCAACCGAGAGAGACTGCTGTCCGCCCAGACCGCGGATGAGATATTCGCCGCATTTGAGGAATTCGACGAGATGTCTGGGGCGTAAGTGTGCGTAGTCCTTTTGTATTCTGAGGGATTGAGATGTATCTGGTCATAGTAGTCCTGTATAAAGAAGAGCAGCTGGACGATATTCTTTCTGTATTTGCCGAGCTAGGACTTGAAAATGCGATCGTTGTCGAGGGAACAAGAATGCAGGAGGTGCTTGCGTTCGACGTGCCGATATTCGCCGGACTGGCAGCAGGCTCTCTTGGGGGCAAGAGGTATGTAAAGATCGTGATGGCCACGTGCCAGGAAGATGGCATTGGTGAAAAAATCAGTAATGTAGCTAAAGACATGGACATCGATTTTTCGAATAGGGATATAGGGACGATTCTGACTCTGTCGGTCAAGGAGGTCGTGACGTCAGAGGATTAGGTTGGGAGGATGGATGAGAGGAAGCGATGATGGTGTAGAATGACAGCTGCCGTATTAGGGTTTCTAGTCTCATTCGTAACCTGGGTATTCCCTTTACTCGCCGTTGCCCTTTTTTCGTACGCACTGGCCTTACATTCAAAGGAAAGCACCGGCGCAGTTCACCTCTTCTTCGCGGCATTCGTCGCGTTCTGTCGTAATCTCCTTATACTGATAGACTTCGGGACCAGGTCGCCGCTCGCGGGGCACCATTACCGGCTGTTTCTGGATGTGGTTCTCTTGCTCGCCATGTCCCTCGCCATCATGGGATCATCGGCGTTTCTCTCCGTACAGGGAATATCCACAAGCCCGAAACGCAGGCGAACGATGATCGCCGTAGCGCTGGCTTTCTGGTTGATGCCAGCCCTATCCGGCATATTCGGCGCGTTTTCTGCAATTGAGGTCCTGCATTACGCCGTTTACAACTCAGCCGTGGTTTGTCTGGCCTGGGTTTACCTAGTTCTGGGAGCGGCCGCAGGTCATCACTTCGGAAAAATCGGCTCCAGTGCCCAGAGCCTATCGAAAGTAGCCTGCCTGCTAATCCTTGCGCACCCCGTGCTGAGGATGTATTTCTTCGTGGCCTCGACAATTCCCAAGAGCCGCCTGTGGTGGGGCGTTGACACACTTCTACTCGGATGCAGCACCATACTGTGTGGCGTGATCGTGATGCTCGTCGCCAGAGGCGCCCGGCGCGTTGAGCTGAGGTCTTTGTTGAGGACAGAACTCAGGGCTCAGAAGGTCGTGTCAAAACGCACCATCGTGCTCATCGGACTGGGTATGATTGTGGCAGTGCTGTTGTCGCTCCTTCTGATCCAGCGGTGTGGCGAAGAGTTAACGTCAGCGGTCACGAGAGAACTTCAGAACAGGCAGATATCTCAGCTCTTGAGCGTAAGCTCGAGGCTGCACGACGCGTCAGAGACGCTCCGGTCGTGTCTTGCAGGGCTGGCGATGGCCTGCGTCCAGGACGCTGGAGAGCCCAAATGCACAGGCGAGGTCTTCGACGTATTCCTAAGAATGGCCAACGATCAGATTCCCTGCAACATACTGATCACCGATCCCCAGGGACAGATAATTAGGACCGATGCGTCAGCCGACAGGGCGAGCGCTCTGATGAGCCGGATCGAGGCGGGGCTTATGAAAGCTGATGCGGCCCCCGAAGGCACACCAGTGCTCGGGCCGAGATTCATAGCATCAACCGGGGCTCGGGATGGCCTTATTGTGTTCTACGCGCCCGTGTTCTCCTCGGACGCCGACCACGACCAACTGTTACTAAAAACATATCTCTTCGCCTCTGCCGAGACAGTTGCCAGCAGGTTTCTAAGAGGAGCAGGTTCAACCCCAGGTTTTGTCAGCCTCATCGACGCCAGCGGCACGGTCGTCCTTTGCAGTTCCCCGGATTTCGGAGCCGGCAACATCGCTCGGTATCTGGGCATAGCCTCCCGGGAGCGGAAGGAAGACCTGTTGTCGAAAATAGCCTCCAGCAACCCGGGCGCGATGGTGTGTAGAACGAGGGATTCCTCGCAACTCGTCTCATACTGTGCGGCCCATCTGCCTGAAAGAAACTACTATCTTGTGGCCATTGCTCCCTGGGACCTTGTACTGCTCTCAATTGATTCGGCATACCTAAAGCAGTATCAGCTCCTGGGCTTCATTATGTCCCTGGTTCTTTTTGGAAGCATCACTGCTATTTACGTTTCGACGAAATGGGGCAGGGAACTAGAACGCATAATGCTCGTGAAGACCAAGCAGTTGCGACAGGAAAAGACCAACCTGGAACAGGCTATGCGCAGCATCGGGAATCCTCTCATCATTGTCGGTGAGGAGCTCGACATCACGTATGCTAATCCGGAGTTTATTTCGGCGTTCAGCGCGCCCGACGGCAAGAAGTGCTACCAGGTAGTGTATGACCGCGACAAGCCTTGCGATGATTGCCTCGCCAAAAGGGCCATCGATACCGACCAGGTCTGCCATGCGGTAAGGCCAAACGAGGATGGTCGCGGCGCACGGTGCTTCGACATAACCGCTAGCCCCAAAAAAGACCTGGAAGGCAACGTGATCGGGTCGATCATTCTGCTAAATGACGTCACGGAAAGAAACACATTTGAGCGCAAAATAAGGGAATCAGAAGAAAAGTACAAGAGGCTCGTCGAGGCCTCGCCCGACTCGGTGTGCATCATTCAGTCCGGTCGGTTGATCTACGCTAACAAAGTACTAACAGAAAAACTAGGTTTCTCGCCCCGCGAGCTGTTCTCGAGTGATTTCGAGCTTGTCGCAGATGTCGTGCATCCTGACTGGCGCCAAGAGGCTTCAAGGTGTCTTGAGAGCGTCAAGGGCAAAAAGTCCGCACAAGAAACGGAGCTCTGCTTGACGAGCAAGTCTGGGCAGGAGCTTCAGGTTCTTTTCAAGGCTGTTCCGATCACCTACGGCGGGCTTGAAGCTGTCGAGGTGATTCTCGTTGACATTACCAAGCTCAAGGAACTTCACAAGCAGCTGCTTCAGGCAGAACGTCTCGCCTCGCTCGGCGAGCTCACCGCCTCAATAGCGCACGAGCTCAACAACAAGCTCGCCCCAATACTCGCCTACGCTCAAATGCTTCAGGACAGAACCTCTGATGAGGCGGTCTCCGAGAGGCTAACCTTCATCGAGAAATGCGCGACGAGCGCGAAATCTGTTGTCGAGACGCTCCTGGCGTTCCCAAGAACGAGCTCGTCTGTGAGAAAACAAGTCAACTTGAACAAGATACTACAAGACACGGTGCAGCTGGTCAAGTATCGGCTCGACGCTTCCAACATAGACCTCATGATGGAGCTCGACGAGGGACTGCCTCGAACGATGGCTGATCCTAAGCAGATCGAACAGGTCTTTCTTAACATCATAAACAACGCTTATCAAGCGATGGGAGAGAGAGGCGGCACGCTTTACATCGTTTCGTTTGCTGAGGGCGATAACATCGCGTTTCAGATAACGGACACTGGGCCTGGCATTTCGGAAGCGGATTTGCCGCGCATATTCGAGCCGTTCTTTACGACCAAACCTGCCGGCAAGGGCACTGGACTGGGCCTGCCTTGCTCCTATAGCATCATTAAGGCTCACGATGGTGATCTTCGATGCACGAGCAAGCTCTCGAGGGGAACCACCTTCACGATGAAACTGCCGATTATCGAGGGCGAGGCCGAGGAGGAGCCGGAACCCAGAGACGTTGAGATGACTGTCTCTCCAAATGAGTTGGCCAGTGCCAGAATACTTGTCGTGGATGACGAGGAGATGCTCAGGGGAATGGTCAATGAGGTCCTTTCACCGGACCACACAGTATTCCTGGCTGGCGGCGGGCGCGAAGCGATAGACCTCCTGCAGCGCGAGGCAATAGAGATGATCATCACGGACCTTCGCATGCCGGGCCTCGATGGCTTTGCGCTCTACAACTGGGTCAAGGAGAACAAACCCGGGCTCGAAAAGCGGATGCTATTCACCACCGGCGATATCTACGAACCCAGAACCCGCGAGTTCATGAGGCAGATTGATATCAGGTGTATCTCAAAGCCCTTCTCGGTCAGCGCGTTCCTCCTGCAAGTCAACTCGGTCCTGGCAGATCTGCCACCGACTCCGGCGTAGGCCGCGGAATGCAAGCCCCCGCAGGCAGACGCGCCTACAGGTCCTCCGCAATGTTGGCGGTATGGTCTTTATAGAGCTGCGAGACAGAATTGTAGGCCATTAAGTAGCGGTTCAGCTCGCTCCCGCACAAGAGCTCGTCGCCGTCCATGCAACCAACGAACTCGCTGCGCTCCCGGCTCTTAAGCTCCTCATACTTGCGCTCGGCGAGCTTCATGTGCATCAGAAGATAGGCCACCGAATCCCGAGCCCGCTGCACATACGACTCACGATAGCGAGCGATCTCCTCCATACTCTCCTCATAGAAGCTCGTGATGAAGCTCTGCTCCTGCTCAATCAGCCGACCGTGTTTATGAGCAAAATAGCCCGCCCGAGACTCGTCCAGCAATATGTCGAGGTGCTCGAGAAAGTCCAGCTCGTCCTGAGACGGTTTAAGAAAGAACATCATCGACCGCTCGCAGTTCGCAAAGGCGCGTTTGAAGTAATATATGATGTTCACCGGATTCTTCTCCATGCGCGCGAAAATCGCGTCCAGGTCCCCTGTCTCAAGAAGGGCTCGCGCCCTGTCATAATATGCGTCACGCCGCCCAAAAAGAGGCGCCTTGTTATTATCCAGCTCTACCATGGATAGCCCTCATTTGGACCGCCACACTCGCGTTCTATTAGCTCTGACATCACCGCCAAGTCGTCAGCAGGAATGGCCCCCTCAAATCGCAAGAGACACTTGCCCTGGACCCTCTTGCGAATCAGATTCCTGGCAAAATCAAGCACACGAATCTGAAGTTCGTGAGGAAGCCGGTCGAATTGGACGATAACATCATCTCTTATGGATACTCCGGTCATGGGTTTGCTCCCCGTCAATTACTTGGCTCTGCTATGCCACAGAGTGCTCAATGTCATCTGACTGATTTGAGCCCTGATTTGAGCCGCAATGTTGCGGTCTGCTCGAAGGGCCCTGGTTACCGTTCCCTGCGTCATGGTTCGTTGAACCGTGGCTCCATCTGCGGTCTCTAGGCTCATTCGTGAGCTCTCACGCCGTTAGGTCGAGCTGGCGCCCCGTCGAGAGCGGCCGGGAGAACTGCCCCGAACAATCGTATAGCTGACAGGCCATCCTTGCCAGCGCACCACTGTCCACCACGTGAGAGTCGCTCCGATATGGCGGCGCGCCGGCCAAGAGCTTCAGCGCGTCTGCTCTCCGGGGCGGGTTACACGCGCTTTGTGATGAGCCGGAAATGCTGCAATCGGCCTTCTTTTGCAGCGCAAGATATACTGCCGCGTTATGCCCGCCGAATCGCGCCACGAGACCCATTCCCATCGTAGGGAACTTCTGCTCGTCGCGCAAATAACCTATCGCCCCCCTAACCTGATAGGTAAGGGCAGTAGTTGCCACTGTGGAAACCATCGTCAGATACCCGCGTTAGGCCTTCGCCTCCACAAGTTGGGTTACATTACCATTACGCAAAAACAGACCGTCGAGGTCATCGCTTGAAACGAAACTAACACCGGAGCAGCGGTCAGTCAAGCATTGCGAGCCATCCTCTGTCGAAAGCTCGCAGCACCCACGTCCTTCGCAACTTCAGGCTTCAGCGGACACTCAGCCGCCCCGATGTGCTCTGGTTACTTCTTCTCATCGCCGGCCGGCGAATTGAGATCGCCTCGTAGGAACTCCTTTTTCTTCCTGATGTCGGTTTCACCCATCCGTGCCGTCGCCTGCGGTGAGCCGCCCTGCTGCATGTCGATCTTGCCGATCACGCGGCCGCCCTCGTCAATCTTGACGCTCTTTGCGACTATCTCGCCCTCAATCGTGCCCGTATTCTTAAGCTCAAAAAGCCGCCTCGCCTCGGTCCGGCCCCTTATTCGACCGCTGACCGATACGTTCTCAGCGCTCACATCCGCCTCAACCAGGCCAGACTCGGCGACGATGAGGTCGCTTTGAATATCCACTTTGCCCTTGATAGTCCCGTGGACGACGATGGCCTTATCGCTTTGGATTTCACCGGTCATCACGGTCCCTTCAGCTATAATCGACTCGCCGATGGCGCTCGGCGCTTGAGGCTGCTTCTTTGCGTTCACTCTGCTGTTTCCTTTGATCACGGGTCTCGGTTCGGGTTTGACCGCCACAGAGGCTGTTTTTTCCTGTTTTGATGTTTCTTGAGGAGCCTGTTTTCTGTCCTCTTTGCCAAAGAATCCCATCTAATGCTCCTACAACTCCCGTAGTTGAAATCAGCTCTGGAGCGGGCAACGGGGCTCGAACCCGCGACATCAAGCTTGGGAAGCTTGCACTCTACCAGCTGAGTTATGCCCGCTCTCTTACAACTATACTATAATGCCAATTGCCTATTCATCGCAAGTCGGAAGTAGGCCCAAGATGTTTGGGGGCGCATGAGATCTGATTTCTCTTATCTTAGCTCATAACGGCCGGGATCCTTCCCTCGCAAGGAGCAAAACTGGACGACCGCCAAAGAAAAAACTGTTTCGAAACGACGTTGACTCAAATGCTCTCATCATAGTAGAGTTCCTATCTCAACAATCGATGGCACCTCCGCCTTCAGCGATGACAGGATGTGCCCAAATCAGCATGTTGAGGATTTAGCCAAAAGGAGAACAGGCTATGGTCGGAAGATTAGGAAGGCGACACTGATGGTTTCACTGCAACTTGCGCCATTTGGCATGGTGATTGGTAGATTCTCCGTGCCCTCTGGGGAAGTCCAGAATCTATGCGCAGATATAGAGAAAGAAATATCGGGCTATCTCAAGAAGAGAATAGAGACCGCGCAGAATTATAATGATGCAAAGGGAATCGAAAGCGACCCAGAAGACTACTACAAGAGCTTCTACAATCCCGCCACGTACGCGGTGACCGGCCGGTTGGACATGCTGTCCATGATGTTAGTCGATTCATTTGACATAGCGCAGACGCTGGACGTCGGCAATAGTTACCACCGGATGGAGTGCTGCGCAGTTGTGCAACGCTACGGCGAATGCGATCTCAGCCCTATGATCTCAAAACTGAAGGGCTTTTTTGAGGCCCCCCACGACTCGTCGCTTATTGGCCGGATTTCTCTCTGCAGATTCAAGATGAGTTATCTTGCAACGGGATACTACGGACTGAGCATAATCTCTGCAATAATCGGCAAGGCGGTGGAGATCCTTGAAGAGGAAATGAGGGGGGAGGCTAATCCGCCTCACATCTTTGTCCCCATGCTCTCTCTTGACTGGGGGGAGTTTGTCGCTTGCATTATTGGTGGTGATCTCCGCCTGACAAAACACCTTGTCCTGAAGCTCCGCGAGATCTCTTTTCGGGATCTATACAAGGAAAATGCGCCGGATAAGTTCCCCGGAAACCATGTGTTCTCGACATCCATAACAAACATAGGATTTGATCACATCTGCATGAGCGAGCTCTCAGATGTGATCAGAGATCGATACTATCGCGGCTTTCGAGAAAAGGTTGACGAGGAGATGGAGCCTCATGCGAACATTGAGGCACAACAGATTGCTGATATAAACGAAACGATCGAGATGGAGATTCGCGAAGACCTGAAACGAGTTCAGATCGTGCAGGACATTGTCAACAGGATCGTTCCGCACTGTGAAACGAAGGAAGGAGCCGAGAAAACAGTCGTTCCATATGGGACTCTGACCTGCAAGCCTGGACACATGCAGTTCGTTCGTGCTTTGTGTGATGCGAATGCTCCGTCGAGCGCTTCTGGGGCTAATGCGGATCTGCCCGGCATCAGTATCGGCGCCCGCGATTTCGTCTTCATTGAGCCCGGTATTCCAGAGAACTTGTCCGAGTTTATCGCACTGTTTGTCTGGCGAAGAGGAATCCTCAGCGGATTATTCGAGAACTGGTTCCGCGGAGAGAAAGAACCAGAACATGTTACTACCCAGGTCATGGGACTGCTTGGCGGTTCACATGTAAGGGCGACTTCGTGCCGCATGAGACTATATGACACTTTGAGGGAGCTGCACAGTTCGGATCATAATTTCCATCATCTAGCTATTGATCAGAAGGCCAAGGAACTAGCGAAGAAAACGGAGGGATTGAGACTCAACAGCTACGATCTCGGGCTGCCAGCGATATTGAGAACAACACTGATTCATGCTTGCCGCGAGCTTGCGACTGCGATTTCGGACCCGGTGCTCGCAGAGTACTTCTGCGACTTGAGAACTTACGTAGAGAATATATGTTATTTATTGGCGCTACTCAAACCGGCTGGGAAATACGAATACCGTACGCCCCCTGCACCAGCCGGAGAAAACGAAGACCGTCCGCCCCCCGAATCACATGGCCACCCCAAATCACGTGTTTTTGAGCAGCTGAGACAGGGAATCGAAGGCTTCACGCTGGCGTTTTTATCGCGTTTTCGGGGCAGTTATGAAATGACTGATGTACCGGATGTCAGCATGCACTTAAAGGGGGGACTGATTCAAGCACTCAGCACGGTGCACTGGTTCATCCAAAGCGTTCTGCGTCCCTTTGTAGTGGGAAAAGACCCGACGACGGGAGAAGCCGTGGAACCAAGCGTTTTTGCTTGCATCTCCAATCTGGATGAGATTGGCGTTCGGCCTGTATTCGCAGGATCAGCAGTGGAACTCAATCTCTATCATCTTCTCCAAGTTGAAAAAATAAGTACCCTGTTTCACGAAGCAGGACATGCTCTATTCGCCACAGCGGGCTTCAAGGGATTCCGTCAGGATTATGGTGGCCTGAATCAGGCACTGGATAATGAGCCCCCAGTGGAAGCCGGAGCCGCAATAACCATATCGGATATCACTAAACAAATCAGGAGGGATCGTCCCCTTGGATTCACTTCGATATTGAAGATGTTTCAAGTTTCGTCAAACCAAGATGGTGCTCAACGCGTTGCACAAGATCCTGGTTTCTCTGCTAAACAGGTCCTGAATCATCTGGAATGTGATTTTGAAGAGACGCTCTGCGATCTATATGCATATTACGCGGGTTTTCTAGCGGATGATGAGATGTTCTTTAAAACGATATGGGCCGAAAGAGCGCCGAAACTTGATTTAGAAATGAGCTGTCAGACGGAAGTTTACAACTTCATTAGAGATATGACGAGGAGCGTTCTTCTTCTGAGACTAACTGGCGACAAGGCATGGCAACTTCCGCGCGATACGCCATCGCCAACATACACTAATCCGCCCGGTAGGGAAGCGAATGAGAAAGCGATTGCCGGCAGGCTAAGCTACCTTCTTGGGGAGTATTCGCGATTCTCTGAGCAGATGATGGAACTGGCGAGCAGAGATGGAAGAAGAGAGGTTGATGCGGCAGAGGTTTCTAAGTACATTATCAAGAGAGTCACGCTAATGGAACAATATGGGAGAGGCCTCTTCATTACATTCAGTGCTAAGCTCTTCGATCTAATGCTGGAGATTCATGGGAAAGGACGACATAAGGCATTTCTGTTTCGTCAGTTATGCGATAAGATCGCAGGTAGAGAGAGAGGTAAGGCCGATCCTCTCGCTCACATGAAAGAGTCCTTGCTTACAGGAAACATTGTCGCGGACAACTTGCCTGTAGGCTGCGCTCTGGATAAGAACCTAGTATTTCTCCATTTGCGTAAGATTATGCTTTCCCACCTGGGGCTGATATATCATGAGCATAACCTCGGAGATCGTGTTCTATTGACACAGGAGAATCGCGAGGACGGTCGGCCCGGCGGCGACTATGAATTCACGAGTGACATGGGTACAACACTCGTGTCTCACAAGGGATTCGCATTCATAGCCTCCAACAAACCGCGCAAAGTCGGCGTCTCCGACGGGAATCTCTTCGAGAAGTTCAACGAGAAAGATGAAGCAGAACGAGAGATCCTAAATACCCAAGATGTTTTCCGATTGCGGGCAGCAACACTGTTTAGCATGCTCAACATCGCCATGAGGTGTCGGTCAGAATGGTTGATAAAAGACGTTCTGAAAAGCTGACTCAGGCGAGCCCTTCAGGTCTTGATACTCAGCTGCTTGCAGCACACATCGCTCCGTCGCGCACGCGGGGCCTCGATTAGGTACAGAGCCTGCGCGCCAATTACATCTTAACACAATCAGCTGCCGCGTGTATAGTGGCACCATTCTCTGCCCAGTGGAGCCGACATTCAACCCATACGCCAGCCAACCGCACATGGTTGTCAATGCGTCCCGCACAGATCGAGCGGGAAGGGAGTCTCTAGCTTTCTGGAGCTGAGGAGCTGGGCTCGTCTGAGGCGGATTGATCTGCAGCACCGCCATCCTCCAAATCCAAATCTCCTTCCCAGCTGCTCCAAAGCGTGTATCTTCTCGATGGAGCATCCAAGGTAGCAAGGAGGTCAAGCTCTCTCTTGGTCAATGCAACCTTGCCTTCCGGCTCTTGTGTCTTCGGCATCCTCTTACCTTCTCTCTTCTTCGGGCCTGTACTACCGGTAGGTCTTATCGGATGAACGAGGCGATACTTTAGCGCCGCGTTCCTTAATTGGTGCCATGCTGCAATGACAGAGAACACGTATCCGGCGCTTGACCGTTCGTGCTCAGACAAGATGCATGCACTAAGTGCGGAGCGCGCCACCAACGATCTACCAACACAGGCAAAACCATTAACTTATCCTATCCAAAACAAAAACACTTTACGGTGATGCTCTAGCCAACTGAGCTATTCCCGCCCTACAGGGCTTTCTAAAGCCCAGATGAACATTCTCCCTCAAGCTTCTAAAAGAAATATAGTGCCCAGAAGACATTATGTCAAGTCGAAATTTGAGAATCCGCGGTTCCATTTATAGCTATACCGGCGGTCCACAAAACTCCTACAGAATGGGCCATCTTGGGCTAGCGACTCCCGCTCTTAGCTGTTTCCATTGCATCAGGGTCCCGTGAGGGGCGACCAAGTCGGGATTTCTAACGGAGTGGCGCAGCGCTTCCGGAAGATGAGGACGTTCTCCTTCTGCATGACGTTGTAGAGGCCGAAGATGATCTTGTTGACGTTGGCCGCAAGCTCGAACCCGATGTTCTTGGCACAATCGATCACAAGCGCGACGGTCCCGACCTCTTGCCCCAAGTATTTGGCGTCGCCGATGACGATTGCGGCGCATTTGCCGGGCCTGAGAACCCTGAACATCTCGTCGAGGCAAGCCCGCATGTCCTCGTTATATAGGCCGATCCGCGCGTCGCCCTTGCCCCTGAGGCCGACGAATCGGTCCCTTATCTCCGACACATCATGGCCGAGCTCCGTGAGCGCGTGGGCGTCGTTCTCAACGTAATCGAGCGCAATCGAATACGGCGGGGACGTTATTATGCCGTCCATAGAGCTATCGGCCAGCTCCAGCGCCCGTGCGTCTCCTTCCACGATGTTGACCTCGCCCAGCTCGAGGCGTAGGGCCTCGGTGATGGTGTGCTGATCTTCCACAGAGGCAAGCATCATATCGAGATTCTTCAAAAACGAATTAGAAAAATCTCTTCTTCGCCTAGCCTGGTCGCTGATTGCCACCAGCATAGCCATCTTGTAGAAGTTGCGCGCCGGGCCAGCCGGGAGCGAATCAATGGGTGCCCTCACCGCGTCGGCGCCCCGGTCAAATAGACTACGCTGTATCGCTTCTATGATGTCTTGGCTGACCTCTCGAATCTGCTCAATGGCCAAAACGGATTCGGTTTTGACCTTGCTCTGAAGGACGCACAGCGAAGATGTGTCCACGCCCACGCAATTGACGCCTAGAAGCTGCGCCTCGACCGCAGTAGTGCCGCTCCCCATGAACGGGTCCAGAACAGTCTCGCCCCGCTTGAGGCCGATGATGTTCAGGAGAGCACGTATCATCTGCGGATGAAACTTGCCCTTATAGGGATATATCCAGTGGGTGAGATACTGATTGACAGACCTAGTTCTGTTCTTCTTTATGATGTGGAAGTAATCTGTTTCTGAACCGTTGACGGATTTGAAATAGGCCAGCCTTCGACGCAGCAGCTGCTCGTCCCCGGCCTCGTGCAGCTTGAAATCCCGGAACCCATCGACGATCTCGAACCGCACGCCAAAGGACAGAAGCTCAAGCCGCGCAAGCGCCAGCTCATAGATGAACTGCACATTATCGAGCAGCACCAGCCCCTCGCCGGCAGGCGCACTCTCGCCAAAGGCGGATTTGCTGGGTGAAAACGGCTCGCCAACGTGAACGCCGCCGGAGAATCCTTCACCAGATGGCGGATTGGTCCGAGCGCCTTTGAGTGTCATTGCCTCTCCTGATAAACTGATATACTAACGGCTGTCAATCATATCCGTATCGCAACAGCTTTCAAACGTGGGACGGAATTATGCACTTAGCGCACCCATAAGATACACCGCTATTGCGGGGATCGCGTTACGCTTTTCGTCTGTTTCTGTTTTGGCTTGACCTTCAGAATCGCCCGCAACACTTCATCTAGATTGAGAGGATAGAGGGAGAGGGGCTTGGGGTCTTTGGCTGGCTTCTTCTCGGATCTGGTTCCCGACATTTTAGAAGCTATAGCAGCTCTGACACAGATTTACAGAGCGCATCCGCCTCTTCTCGCAAGCTAGTTGCCCGTTTCAATTGATCAAGCGCTTGGTCTGCTACTCGGCGCTGTTCTTTTTCATCAGGGGGCAACAGGACCTCAATCTCTCGGATCGCGCCATAATCGAGAGCGGGCCTGGATGATCCAGTCACTGCTCGTTCAAATTGCGGTCTACATAACTTGGAGTTTAGAAAGACGCATAGATACTCTGGAAGAACTGCATCTCCGACATCGATCCTCACGCAATGCTGGTTTATATTTGCCTCTCCGAAATCGGGCGGGACGACCGCTGCTATACCGTACGTACCGGTAATGGTGAGCACCACATTCCCGGCTTTCAATTGCGATCTTTTTAGCCGAGTTGTATGCGTTCGCGAGTCAATGCAGGGATCTCTGTCGGAGTTCCAGACCAATGAATTGGGCTGAAC
This sequence comes from uncultured bacterium, assembly GCA_965372715.1. Taxonomy (GTDB): domain Bacteria; phylum B130-G9; class B130-G9; order B130-G9; family B130-G9; genus CAYZPW01. The sequence continues at coordinate 31,832 of CBDVDH010000020.1, forward strand.
ATTCTGCACTCGTATAAACTTCGGGCCTTCGTCAGGGTACGCGGCACCGCGTGGAGTCTCTCCGCCGGTAAGGTCGGTTTTGTCACGAAATAAACTACGAAGTGGGACAATTCCCCATTTCCTAGATTCGGCTACTTCACGTAAACGTTGCATCGTTTTGAAGTATCGCGGATCAAACCAGTGGGCATCAAGCCGGATGGTCGGATTATCAGAAGTTACATCTGAAACGGTGAAGTCCTTAGTGCCACTTAGTTGCACAGATAATCTACCATGCTCTTCAAAGAAGTTGAACTCGCCCAAAAGACGAGGAAGCTCATTCAAATGTGGACGTTCTTTTCCGGAATCGCTGTGCCCGACATTGTGGCAAATCGCCATGAATATGTCTGGCTGTGGCTCAGTCAGATCGGACTTCTTGCGAAGATAAAGAACGGATGTTTTCACCGATCCCTGGGCTTTGACAAATGTATTCCTTGGAAGCGAAATAACTGCCTTAAGAATGAAGTGTTGTAGGATGTACTCTCTAAATGGTTGACGTGTAAGAGTATTCAGCACGCTCTCATCCATTACAGTAATAAGCCGGCCGCGAGAATCTAACAGGTCCCAATAACGCTCTAAGAACATCACGGAAGATCGAAGAGACGTTCTGGTTTTGCCTTTCCCATCTATTGCTAGTTTATAATCGCTAAGCACTGCGCGCTCATTCGGTTTCTTCTTTCCATACGTCATTGAAAACGGAGGGTTCGTAAGAACAGCAGACATACGCGTATGACCTGTTACAAGGGCAGCACGGAGTTCCTCGATGTCCAGCCTGGTTTGGACCGGAAGCCCCGCCTCCACACGGAGTTGCTTATCCAGGGCGTCTGCATAATAGATCCGGCTGCCACCATCTTTATGCAGAAGCATGTTCAATCTCGCGATCCGTGCCATCATGGGGTCTTTCCCCGCATCAATACCCCACAGTCTCTCTGTGCGTAGCTCTTTATGAAAGGCGTCCTTCTCCATTCGTGTAAGAGCACGGTTAGCTTTGATCCCTGCACTCATCTCTGCCATCGCTTCGATCAGGAAGCCACCTGTTCCACAGCATCCATCCAATACGGTGTCCTTTTTGCGCAGGGAAAAGGTCAGTTTTGCCAACTTAACCATGAATTTCACGACAGACCGCGGAGTAAAAAACTGTCCGAGGTCCTTTCCACGCATCGTGGCGGTGAGAAAAGTTTCAAATAGCCGTCCATTCAGGTCCTCATCAACAGCATATAGATCGAAGTGTTCAAGAAATGCGACGGCCTCTTTGATTGTCGAGGGAGCTAGATTTATTCCTTCCCCCGGCTCAAAAATGCGCTTCTTCTGGCCTTTGGCAACTTGGGTCTCCAGATTCTCTGCTAATTGCGCAAACAGGATTGTGTTGATGGGATTGTCAGTGTTTTGCTCCATTTGCTCCATCCAAGCCACGGAGAATCGCACTACATCTGAGGGTATGCTCCCCGAGGCAATATCTATCTTGTGTTGCACAAGCAACTCGCGTAGACGCCTATCCTCATCAATTTTCACGAACATCAGCTTGGCGAACTCAAAGAATGCTGAAGCAGGACCGCGCTTTTCTGCCTTCCAAATGGTCCTATGGCACGCCTCGAAAATCGCTGGGAGTTCAACCGGAGAAACCGCCCTGTATTCGAAATCGTTAATTGGTTTCTTCGCAATGGTCTTAGCCGCCAGTCTTTCGCGGCCCAAATGTTGACGCAATGCCTCAAAAGCTGGGTTTCCGTCAATAAAATCCAGGAAGGATAATTCATGAATCGGTATATCGCTATCATAATGCTTAACCATGAGACAATGGCCGTTGACCCCAACGCAGTATTGATCAGGCTTTGGTGCTAGCATATGACGCCGAATAATCGAAGCGTACAACTGGGCATCATCAACGCCATCCTCTACAGATTCATTCGGATGCTTTGCATCAATGACGAGTACAGGCTTGTCTTTGTCGCGGGTGAGATAGGCAAGATAGTCTGGGACATAGGATTTCCGTCTCTTCCCTTTGCCTATAACCGTCTTCTTGATGGTTGCTTTCGTCTGCACGTAGTCAGAGCCATATCCCAAATCGGATAGAAGATGCACCACAAGGAACTGCTCGACATCGCTTTCGTTCTGCAGCGAAGATAGGGCACAATACTTGTTATGCATTCGGCTGTCTATCATGAAGCCCTACAATAGAAGACTTAGATCCCAGATCCCTATACATCATCCGCTTACTAGCAACAGACTGTATCACCGCCTCCGTCCTTCGATCATCGTCAATCTTGCGATGATTCGAACGGAAGCTGAACTCGTGACAGTATCGAGCCAAGTGGCTCTTCGACACGTGGTGGAATATGCCGTGAACGCCTCGCTTCGTCAAGGCGAAGTATGACTCGGCATTGTTCACGTGAATACCACCCAAAGAGAACTGTCCGAGAGCGTGGTTGATCTGAAAGTGACCACCGTCGAACTTACAGCCTATGCCTTGATAGCCAGACCATATGACTTGCTGAGGTGCGCTCGGTTCTCAATAGGCTCCCTTGTGGTTGGGCAAGTGTTCCTATGCGCTATCTGCTCGCTTCGGTCGGATTGAGTCTAATCTCATCGTCTCTCAATGTCTGACAGGACGGCCCTAACCTTATTTGCTCGAGAACCGCTGGGTTCAAGCTGAAGGAACCTTGCCCACGTCTTCTTACACATCCTGAAGTTGCGCTGATTCAGGTAGATCGAGCCGAGATCGAAATAGGCACTAGCGTAGTTCGGATCAATGCGGATGACGGCCTGATAGTGCGGGACCGCGAGCTCGTATTTGGCCATCTGGGCGTAGGTGGAACCCAGGTTGACACGAGCCGCAATGAACTCGGAGTCAATTGCTGCGGCCCTCTCAAAGTGCTCAATGGCGAGAGGAACCTGACCGCTGCGCTTGTAGGCAGTGCCAAGATTGTTGTGAACCTCCTTTGAATTGGGTTCAATCTCTAGGGCGGCCAGATACTCCGCGATTGCTTGATCGTATTGCTCCATGTTCGCATACGTAACGCCCAGATTCAGCCTGGGCGCGACGTATGCAGGGTCGAGGCGCATCGACTCTCTGAAGTGCTTGACCGCTTGATCGAGGCTGCCCTTCCGACGATACGCCTGGCCCAGGTTATTGTAAATCTCGGCCGGATTGGCTGCGCCTTTCAGAGCCTGCTCGTAAGACGAAATCGCCTCGTCAATTCGTCCGGCGCCGCTGAGCGCGTTCCCTAGGTTGTAGGCATAGACGCTCTCGTCAGGCTTGATCTCATGCGCCAACCGAAGGGCCTCGACCGCCTCGACGTTTCTGCCCAGCCTCCTGTAAAGGACGCCTAGCTGATTGCTGTAATCCGCCTGATAAGGGTTGAGCTCCCGCGCCGCCTTGAACTCCTGTATCGCGTCATCGATCATCCCTGCCTCAGCGTATTCATCCCCGACTTTCGCCCGCATGAAATCGACCTGGCGGCCGGCGCGCGCCGCCAAGGCTAGTTCTCTCTTCCAACCGCTTCTATCTCCGCGCGTCAGGTGGTGTCTTGCCAGATGGAAGTGGTAACCAGAGGCGATTTCCTGCGCGAGAATCCGTTTGAATATCCCCCGATCGTCAATGCCCTGAAGTTCATAAAGGCCCCAGACAGGACCTACCGGTCTTGCAGTGTCGCCGAGGCCGAACAGAACGCCGACTGGTTCCGCATCCTTCGCCCATGAGCCGAGCTGCTCATCGGGCGTAAAGCCGAAAAAGCAGGCGTCGTGGGATCCGCAGACTTGCTCGATCTTCGGCTGCTGATCGCCACGCCTGAAACCCGCGAATGACCTCAGCGCTATCCCGATATCCCCATAAGCATCGTAAAGCGAAACATCAGGGCGGCATCGCTCCACTGACTGAAGAAAGAGGAGGGAAAATATCTGGTTGTCGCCCTTGGCGAAGAGCGCTGCTCCGCGGGGAAGTGGCGTGAGCAGGTTTCGGGCATAGTTATATGCAAGGTAATCCTCAGAACGATCGTTTGGGTAGTAGTTGGCGAGTATCCCGACCACCGCGACACACACTGTGGTGGCCAACGCGACGCGAGGGGCCTTTCGGACGATGCGCGTGAGACCGTGCGCGAAGAGTAAGACAAGCACCAAATACGACGGATACCCGAAGCCGGTCGCCTGAAGCGGCACAGTGTTGATAAACTGAATGTAAAGGACGTTCAAGACGACTGCCAATACCGCCGCGATGACCAATCGCCGACGCCGCCTCAGCGACCACAGCCCCCAAAACGCGATGACAAGAAAAACTGGTGTGGCGGGCCCGTATTGCCCAGCGAAGAGCTTGACGATAGACGCGAATCGCTGCCCAGGGCTTTCATATCCAGTCGTCAGTATCGCCTTGCCTCGATGTTCAGCAGCGCCAACGTGGTAGATGACGCCTTCGAGCGTGTCTGGGTCGCTCCAGTTGATAGCGGGGTCGGCAGCGGCGCGGATCGGCAGATACACATAGCAAGAAAGGCCGCCAACAAGAAACATCAAACACACGAGAATCGCTCTGGGGCTCTTGATGCGCCTGTGCCCCCACAACACGCACATGATCGCCGGAATCATCGTGACCAGCGAGATGTGGTTGCCGAGCGAGAGACCGAATATGAAAGAGGCGCAGTAGAGCCATCGGAGGTCGTGGCTTGTGAGAAACCGGGCCAGGGCGTAGGCCAAGACTGAGAGCGAGAGAAGGTAAAGCGTATAGACCTCGGCGTCCGACGCCTGCCACCAGACCGTGGCCGAGATGGACAGCAGCAGGGCGGCCATCGCGGCCGGGAATACTCGTGCCGAGAGTGTGTGAACCGTCAGGAAAACGAATATCGACGCTAAAACGGCGCAGACCGCGGACAGGAGGTTGACCCGAAACGCCGGGTTGCCCAGACCCAGGAATCCAAATGTTCGTCCGAACAAGGAATAGACCGGGTAGCCCGGATTGTGGGCGATGCCCAGCGACCACGCCGAAGTAATGAGCTCGCCGCTGTCCCCCGTGTGAACCGACGGCGATAGCGTCGAGAGAAGAATCAGAAACGTCAGGCAGGAGACCGCAAGCAGGGCAAATGGCGCCAAACGGTTCTTTTCCAGCACCACATTCGTACCAAGTGCGTGCCTACCAGGGGCTTTATTCAACCCTATACATCACCGCCGCAGCACTCGCGATCAGGGCGCCGTCATCCCTCCGCGCCTCGGCCTTCACCTCGATCAGCCGGCCGCGCTGCCGTAGGAGTTTCGCCCGGAACTCTAGCTGTTCCCCCACCAGCGCCGGCTTGATGTATCGAACGTCAAGTCTCCCAGTCACCGCGCGGATGCCCAAGTGATGAACGAGCTTTGCCGCGACCTCGTCCAAGACGACAGCTGTTATCCCGCCGTGAACGATGCCCGCCCAACCCTCGTGATTATTGCCCGGCGTGAAATGCGTCCACGCCGCCTCGCCGTCGTCCGAATACTCAAACGACAGATGAAGCCCCTGCGGGTTCTTCTCACCGCAGGCAAAACAGTTGTTATCGTCCGTAACCTTGACCAATTGACGCCTTCGAGGCTGGGTCTGCGTCAACAAGCTGGCTTATGCTGATTCAACCAGTTAGTAAGCTTCTTTGCCAACGGCGGGATCAGCCCAAATTGCAGGATCATTCCTGGAATACCGGCTAAGAGAACAAAACCCATATAGGCGAGCAGCGGCTTTGGCAACAACAAAGCAGCCCCAACGAACAGCACGACGCGGCCGGTTATCATGGCCGCGATCAGGGAGGCCCAAAGATTCCTAGCCCGCCCTTGCACAAGACCTGCGATCAGGCCGTACGTGGCGATCTCGATGACGAGAATCGGTAACGAGGCGCCCGAGGGCAATCCCGAAAGCAGACAGCTCACGATTGGACTTGCGGCGCCCACCACGAGGCCGGCACGCCATCCCAGCACCACCCCGGCCGTGAGCGCAAAGAAATGCATCGGCAGCAGAGCGCGGCCAAGCTGGACGCCGAAATAGTGCGTCGCAAACGGAATCGCTACGCTGGCAACGGTGAACGCGGAGATGAAAAGAGCCAATCTCAAAGGCTCAACATGAGCCTGTGTTATATCATTACCTGAGTAGATTCTCGCAAGTGCCGACATTGCCGTGTATTCCTTTCACTTTGTGAATTAGAGAATCGTCTGCATTCAATCGTAGCATAAGCTGACGCCCAAGCGGATGTAAAGCCTCACGCCCGAAGAATCAGGTTGACCCAACGGGGACAGCGGCACTGGACGCGCAGGCAATCGCCTTGGGAGACGCCAAATGGCCTCGAACCCCGAGGCCGGTCAAGCCCAATCTGATTCTTCGGGTTGGGAATCGTTGACAAGCTGAATGAGGTCGTTATAATTACATTGACTAGGAATTAACTCCTAGCGTGATTGGTGGGAAATGCGAAGGGGCACCTGCGACCAAAGTTCTCTGGGAGGGAATAGAAATATGAAAAAGGCGCTTCTTCCGATGGCCGCTTTGATGGTGGCCACAATGCTTCTAGCAGGTTGTGCGGGCGTTATGACTCCCGCTATTGGCTTTTTGTATTCCGAAGTCAAGGGTCCCCATGCGGTAACTGGCAATGCAGGCTACTCAAAGGTCGGAACGTCCGAGTGTACCTCGATTCTGGGGTGGGTTGCGACTGGCGATGCCAGCATCAAGGCTGCCATGGAGAACGGTGGAATCTCGATAATCCACCACGTAGATTACAAGTGCGAGAACATTCTTGGGATCTACGCCAAGCTGACGGTTATTGTTTACGGCGAGTAGTCAATTAGTATAGGTTGCAGGTGCTGTCGCTCCCCCTCCTGACCTTCTGAGACGTTTGGCCCCTGGCGCCGCATGCGGTAAGCACAGAAGCGTCAGGGGTTCTGACTTTTATCGGACGGACATCGGGCGATTCCCCGCGTTTGGCCGGACCATTTCGATCTCGAACGTCTTTGACCTCTCCAGGCGCCGGGCGAGAGACCGAACAGTGAAAAAACTGACCAAAAGGCCCAGCCCCACGCCAATGAGTAGGCCAGTCGAAAGCGAAAGCAAACCGGTTTCCTTGGCAAGAAAGTGCCCTGCTACTGCCAGTGCAATGACGAAGCAAAGAGGCAGAAGATACAGCAGCAATGAGGCGCCGATCAGTGAGGATGATCTCATAACGAGCTGAACTTCCTGGCCTGCTTCCGCCCCTATTGTGTTCTTCACGAGTATCTCATTGGTCTCCTCATCGAACGGGTGGCAGATGCCTCGCGCCGAGCACATCGCGCACGCCTCTGACCTTGTTGTTCTCACCCTCGCCATGGGCCCTTCAACACATACGACGCATCCTTTCTCGACGATCTCTCCGGTCATTCTTATCCCGTATTATTCATAAACTGCGGATCCGATGAGATGTGGGGCGGGCTTTCCAGCCTGCCTTTTGTAGTAATTGCTGCATCTCTCACATGGAACACTCTTTCGCGCGAAACCCTGACTTTGGCAGGCTGGAAAGCCTGCCTACACCCGCCGGAGTCATGACCTCGAATTATTCGCGTTATAGCATTCTCCGGTCAACACCCATCTGAAAAAGCAAAGGAGATGAAGACGCGAATGCTGCTCAACCCTCGCTCTTGGGATTGGCGGAGGTCTCATCGCTGGCGGGGCTCGCATTCGCCGCGCCGCCCGCCTCACCTCCGGGAACCTTGAGCAGGAGGAATCTGAGGACATCGTCCCTTCCTTCAGGGATTCTCAAGAAAACCCCACGAAAGTTCTCGAGCCGGTTCGGCGAATCAAACGGCGAGAGGAATGCGCCGCTTCTGTCCCGGTAGACCTTCTTAAAATCGGCCCAGTTCTTCTTCTGAGTGGTCAGGAACCGTTTGATGACGATGCGGTCGTCAAAGAGCTCATAGTAGGTTGGAACGAAATACGCGGAAAGGGAGAAAAAGAGCATTATCCCCGCGATAACGACCCAGTAGGGGCTGTGGAACCAGTAATAGACACCCGTTAGGATGAGGCCGAGCAGCGCGATGACCCCCACAGAGGTCAGTGGCCTTTCGACAAATGGAAGGGTTGACCAAGCTATCCTGGGCTTCTCATCTTGCGCCTCGCCGCGCGCCATGGACCATCCTCGCCTTTTACGAGACCATCAAATGTGCTGAGAGAGCCTCAGACACCGGCGGATCGCCGGATAAGGCGGAACTCGCAGCCGATTCAGTGGTAAACCCGGCCAGCGTATTTGAGAATGACGAAGATCACTATCAGAGCCACGCTTACGATCACGCAGCCGGCGATAATCCCCAGAGGGATGTTCTTCTCCTCGGTTATCTGCCTGTCAAAATCGTACGGCGTGATAAATTCAAATACCTTGTAACCAATCCCGAGAAGTCCGAACCCAACGAAACAGTAAAGAACAGTCGAGACAATGTTGACTATTCCCCAGCCTACGTAACTCCACATTCAGCTATCCTCCGCTCTGAGTAATGGATTCAATCACAGATTCACAAGAGCATTCCACGCGAAGATTGCAGAGATACCCTCCCATTGTCAAGCCCGGCGGGGACAGTTCCCGCGAAGCGGAAACGGGCGAATCCTCCTTCGCCGAAAGCTACTGCGGACGAGAAAGGGGAAGATTACGTAGTGCGCCGAGGAGCGTTGAGGATGGCCAGGGCAAGAGCCAAGTACCGGATCGGCAACCATGACGGCGTGATTCGTTGAGGTATTTGTGCCCGCGCCCTATTCTGGGGACTGATTATGAAAGAAAAGGCTGAGCGTCGGTGGTTCTGGTTTGCCTGCTGCCTGTTTCTGGTGTGCACGTTCGTGTTCCTGTATCCCTATTCATTTGACCCGTGTATCCCCAGATTGCTCTGCGGAGGAGACGCAGTGAATGCTTGATCGGTTCAGAAATGCGATAACAAGCGAATGGGTTACAGGGCTGGCCCTCACTCTTTCCAATGTTGTCATGTTGGCCTTGGTGCTCAGCCTGATCGCAACGATTCTGCTCTACGGCTCAGGGAGCGAGAACTCCCTGATTGCCTATCTCACCCCGCGGTATTACAGGCTCGTGTGGGGCCTGTTCGCATCGATCGTCGCGGCGGCTCTCTTGGCAACGAGGCTCGATGTACTGAGGGAGGTTGAGAAACCCCTTCACAAGACGGCAGCCGAATGGACGTGCAACTTCTGGACATGGCTGGCTTTGCGGTCCCCATTCTATCTCAGACTACCGATTATTGCTTGCCTGATGGCTGCGTTTGCTTTCTTCATTCCGCCTCAGGAAAACGCAAGAATCACGTTCGCCTCGCCGGATGTGCCGGCGCCAATCGCTGGCTCGCCGCAATTGATAGCCGAGTCTCGAGGCGCGGGCGCCAGCGGTTATTCGCGCTGGCGACTCGGTGATCAAGTCTTTTACGTCCGAAGCAGCGGATTCGGTCTGGGAATCATTTCGCCTCAAACCGGACGAATCATCTGGCAGGGCTCGCTCACGCACGAGACCGCTGACGACGATCTGATGTTCTCAGAGGTCCTTGCCGGCATTCCCGACGACATCGTGACGGTCGTGGTCGCCCACGGCTTCTCATCAGCACATCATTCCGAGGAGTTTCATACTCTGCTGACCGAAATGGGATGCAGCATCGAGGAGAGGCCTGTCTGGAACGGGGCATACATTCTTATTTCGGCGCGAAGAGACGGTCGCTTCTCCCCGGTCGCGGAGCTTTGGGGGAAGCACGCCATTCTTGCACTTGACCCCAACCCGGCCATGACGGTCTATTTCGTCTTCAGGAGACTTCTACCCGAGATCATCATAGTCACTCTGGTCGCCATTCTTGTGCTCCTGGTCACCGCATTCGCTAGGGGCAATCATGGCATTGAGTGGCCCAAGGCCTTCAGGATTGGCCTGATCGGTGGCCCTATCCTAGGCATCGCGGTTCTCTGGCTTGTGCATTCAAGAGCCTTTCTGATTGTCTCGGCCTCAGTCGCGATCCTCGCGGGAACTTATCTGTGGTATCGCAGCGCCTTCCTCAATCGAAAGAAGCTAGCCTACAAGATAATTGTGGCCGCCATTGCCCTCGTCGCCTTCTCCTATCCAGAATTCCTTGCCAGGAACTACGCGTTTGTCCGGCTCCTGACTTTGTCGCTCGCGCTCTACTTGGCGTGGAAGGCCTATTCGCTACTCTTCGGTGGAAGCCGGCTCATTAGCTATTCGCTATTTGCCTTTTTCGCTACCAGAATCCCCCTCGCGCTAATCGCATACGTTAGCAGGCTCTATATGCATGGCCCACCGAAGTCAACACGCGAGATGTGGGTGCACTGGGATGCTGCATTCTATCATGATATCCCGCTATGGGGATATGATCTGGCTCGCCAGGGGGCGTCACCCAATTTCTTCCCGCTGTATCCCTTTCTGATCAGAACCTCCAACGCGCTTGTTGGCAGTACAACAGCGTCGGGACACATCGTCTCTAACGTCGCGTTCGCCGTTTGTTTGTGTCTGTTGTATCACCTCGCGAACAGACAATGGGGAAAGCAAGTAGCTGAAAGGTCTGTTCTTCTGCTGGCTTTGGGCCCTGCCTCCTTCTTTTTCTCGGCAATGTATACCGAATCAGTGTTCCTCCTCTGCTGTCTCGGATTTTTCATCTTGGCGCTCAAGGGCCGCTGGTTGCTTGGGTGCATTTGCGGGATGCTAGCCGCTCTGACAAGATCGATAGGCCTCATGCTGGTTCTGGTTGCCGTCTGGGAATACCTCAAGCAGGTTCACTTCAGACCCAGGAGGATACGTCCCAACGTTGCGTGGCTGCTACTGATCCCACTGGGTTGTGCCATATTCACCTTTATACTGTACTCCCAGACAGGAGACATGTTTGCCAATTTCACGGCGTCCAAGGCCTGGGGAAGGCACCCAGCAAATCCATTTACACTGCTGGCACAGGCATTCGGACGCCTCCACTTAAACTTGTCTTGCCAGGACCTGTTTGCCCTGCAGTATAATTTCATGAATGCCATTTGGCTGCTTGTTGGCACGCTCGTGCTTCTGTCTTTGGTTCCTATAGCGCGCCATCTTGGGATCTCATACGCGATCTTCACGATGACGGGCATTCTTCTGCCAATCTGCGCCGGGCTAGTCGAAGGCACACTCCGGTTTGCTCAGGTGCTATTCCCGATCACTATACTTCTTGCCATTTATTGCAGGAAAGAAAGCCTGTACGCAGCGATTATGGCTTGTTTCGCGATACTAATGACCTTTTTCGCGATCCTCTACATCAATGATCTCTGGATGGTCTGACACGCCTCTCAGCCTCGTGCGAGCCAAACCCGGAGCTTGAACGGGCTTCGCTCGGCGCTTGAAGTTTAATCTGCCTTCGGCACGTGCTTCTCAAGCGATGGTCCAAGCGGCGTCTCGATGACTGCTACCTCCTTATCCCTGTAAAGCAGATGAAAGCCGAGGTGGTTGAAGAGATGGGTTAGCTGTCCACAGGCGTGTGGACCCAGCATCGTGTGGTGGGCGATAATCACTTTCAGATTGAAGTGCTCCAGCTGCTCTTTGAGCACGTCTGGCGTCAACGCCTCAAGTATCGCCTCTGTCATTCTTCCGCTTTGTGCTGCTTGGATCGCACTGATAAGTGGGCTTTCCTCGAACTTCCTCAAGATATGCGGATTTATCCTAGCAATGAGCGTCCCCAGAATTGGTCTTCGATGAACCACCTGTGCGGCGGTCCAATGCTGTGTGTCAGGAACGTTTGCCCCAAAGTAGCGAATCGGGTCCCCGGCGCCAAACGGGACATGCATGATCGAGAAGTTCCCGGGGATGTCTCGGAGTATTTCGTAATGGCGACCATACTTAATCTCCGAAGTGTGATAGGGCGCAACAGAGAGGTCGAGAAGAAGCGAAAGGAAAAGCACACCAATCGCGACTCTTTGACTGCGCATTGAAACACGCTTCAGAAAATGGGCGAGTCCCAGAGCTGCCAGGCAAACAAGAGCCAGCTGGACCAGAATGGCGAAGCGGGAGGAGGCTCTGATGAAACCGAGGATCGGGACCTGGTCGGCAATGGCCATCGGCAGAGGCAGGGAAACCCATGTTCGATGCAGCATCATTCTGTCGTAACCGTAGATGTGAAGCTTCTCACCGAGTGTGGCAATCCCGAAGAGAACCGCAAGCGCTGTCCAGAGCCACTTGGCCCGCCATCGGGCGCAGCAAATCGCAGCTCCAGCAAAGACCAGGCAGCAGATACCGGGAAACGCTAGACCTTCTATTACCCCTCCGTGCAAGTGCTTATACGCTGGCTCGGCTAGATGCCCGAAAACCGTGCTTATATGAGAGGGAACAAAGAAACTTAGAAGGTCTGCGCCCAGCCGACCTGCCTTGCCTGCTGGCGGCGCGAAAAACATACCTGCCTTTTGAACAGACCGTAGCATAAGAAATGGAATGGGCGCTGCAGCAACTACAGCTCCGGCCGTGGTGGCCAGCACACAGATAAGAAGTTTGCGCGTGCTGCGAGCCTTTTCAAACAGCAATTGGTTCAACATCAAGAGAAAGAACACGATGGCAGCAAACAGCGCGTAATACATCGATATCCACAGCTGCAATCCGGCGAAGAGCCCCGCGAATGCGGCCCAACGGAATCTGCCTGTCTTGAAAGCCCTCATCGCGAACATCACCACTAAGGGTAAGGGCCACGCACCGACGAGGTTGATGTGCCCTGTTGCTCGCATCAGAAGGTAAGGACAAAACCCAAACATGATGCCCGCAGCCACGCTGGCGACGCGATCAGTTGTCAGATCGAAGGCCAGTCTGTAGGCTGTGTATGCGGCTGCGATGAGAGAAAACAAAATGACGAGATTATACGCAAATGCGATGCCGAAGAGCTTCTGAAAAGGTAACGCCAGAAGGCAGTTGAAGGGGCACAACGTATGGAAGGCGAGGTCTGCCCCGTATGGATAAAGCTGGAGCGGGCAGAAGAATGGGTCCTGCTTCAGCTCGAACAGCGCGTGATTGAACCACCAGTAATTCCAGTAGAAAAGATGCGAATCGCCCATGCCGCCGACGATCTCGGTCGTCATCTTTGTGACAACCGGCCACGTAACTGCTATTGCGAAAGCTGTGAGGAAGAGAATTATCAGCAGCTCGCGGCGCAGCCGGAGCCAGCGAGGGCCAGGTGAGGTGGCGGGATGAGGCGCAGTCGAGGTTGTGTCAGTTGACAAGGGCTATTGTCTCCAGTGTTTCGTTCTCACGGAGTCAATCTATGCCAGATACCGCCTCGCGGTCAAGAAACGAAACGTCGCTGCCCGATGTTGATCTTACGATGACCGCGACGCAGAATAAGAATCTATCATATCCGTTCAGCAGATTCCTCGTGAGGTGACGACAGAATGGCGACTTGGAAGGGCAAAGCGATAGGAGCAGGTATCGGCCTGTTCGTTTTTGGGCCGCTGGGGGCGATCATCGGCGCCATCATTGGGCACGGATACGATGAGAAGGCCAATAGGAGGGCGGCGTTAGAAGGCCAGGGACGTCCGGGCTCTGACCCGTGGGCCGGACAGGCACACGCCTACCAACAGGCGCAGCGCAGAAGGCCGCGCCGGACTTACGACCGCGTCCGCGACCTATCAAACGACGACAGGCAGCTCATCTTCGTTACCAACCTCGCCACGCTGCTCGTCTCCGTCGCAATGGCCGATGGCGTGTTCCGACCCGAGGAGGAGCGCTCGATCCTATCGTTCTTCAAGCGGAACGGTTTCGCTGGGGGCGACCTCAACCTGATCAGACGGATTATGAAGGAGGTTGCGCATCAGAAGCCCGACCTCGCCGGCGTCTGCAGCGAATTCAGCCGAATAGCAAAGCGTCACGACCGACTGCTGCTGCTCAGGGCGCTCTATGTGGTCGCGATGTCGGACCGCGAGTTCCATCCCGAGGAGCAGCGCGTGATCAACACGATAGCAGAGCACCTCGGAATCTCAGACAGCGAGAAGAGGTCAATAGCGTCAGAGTTTGTCTCGGACGAGGACCGCTACTATCAGGTGCTCGGCGCGGCCAAACACGCGTCGGATGACGAGATCAAGAAGGCGTATCGCGAGCAGGCGGGCAAGTATCACCCCGACCGCGTCTCGCACCTGGGCAAGGAGTTCATCGAGCTCGCCAACCAGCGATTTCAGGCAATCAACGAGGCGTATCAACATCTCTCTAAGCGACGGTGAGGATTCCGAGTTGCCAGTTGCCAGTTGGCGGTTCGCAGTCAGCGACGGAGTTTTGTGTAGGGGCGTGGTCTCAGACCCGTTCCGGAAAGACAAACGGGTGCGGCAAGCAGCACCCCTACAAGGTCGCGGGCGGGTCAGAGACCGCGCCACTACAGACCAACAACGAATCGTGACCTAGCCTGCTGACGTTCGCGCGATGCAATCATTTTCGCCTTATGGCAGGCGGCGAATACCGGGACAAGCGCGGCAAGATCGATGAGCGAGAACTTGAGACCTTGGCCCTTTGTCAGGATCTGCGAAAGCCGGCCGAAGAAGAAGCCGACCCGTTTCCAGAACGTCGTGTAGTGGCTCTCGATCGGCACACGGTTTCGGATTTTCGGCAGCTGCGTGAAAAGCTCGTATCGATAGAGCATCCGCATGAGCGACTTGAACGTGTCGGTCTTGTGATGATCGACGATGGCCGCCGGCTCATACACCAGCCTGTAGCCCACCTGCCGCAGCCTGATGCTGACGTCGTGGTCCTCGCCGTTCGACCTGAAGAACGGATCGAAGCCCGACACTTTCTCAAGCGCAGTTCTGCGATACGAACAGCAGAGCCCAAAGAGGACCTCAGAATCCTCAATCAACTCGTCGCCCAATGTCTGCACCGCCGTGTGCTTCCGCCATAGGTCGTAGATGCTTTCAATGCGCGCCTCGACCGCCCGCCCGCCGACGCCTGCGACATCATCCGAGTCGTAATGCTGCAAAAGCCGCTCTATAAGGTCCTCGTGCGCGACCGTGTCCGCGTCCAAAAAGACGATTATATCGGCGTCCGTGTGACGCCACAAAAGGTTCCTTGCGGCAGAAAGGCCGACGTTCTCGCCGGGTGAGATGACTTCGGCGCCCGCATACGCCGCGAGAATGGCGCTGCCGTCCGTCGAGCCATCATCGGCGACGATTACCTCATCAGGTCTTCTGGTCTGCGAATTGAGTGAGCTGACACAATTGCCAATCGTGCTGGCCGCGTTGTAGCACGGGATGGCCGCGGCAACTTTCAGGTGTTCAGTTTCAGCGCTCACCTGATTACAAAGGCCTTTGTATAGGTTGGGATTGGGTGTTGTAGGGGCGGTTCACGAGCCGCCCTAGTCTGATCAAGTACGGATGTTAAGGGCGATTCGTGAATCGCCCCTACACGTCGGCGATGCCGATCCAGAGCTGCAGCTCGGCCGTCAAACCAGAGCCAAACCTTCATAGCACCAGTGTCCTTCTCTTGAAGCTCCCGTAGAGCTTGCCAAGCGTCAGCGCCGAGAACGCTACCGTGTCAAAGATCGGCAGCAGGGCCTCGAACTTCGGCCTCCGCACGATGGGAGCAACGAGGCTTTTCAAAATGCTCTCGACGAGGAACACGTGCTCCTTCCAATCGAACCTGAACCTGCTCCCGAAAAGACGATGATGTCTTGCGAAGAGCGAGGCGCGGCCGAAGCCGTATTCGAACGATTGCGAATAAAGCCCGAGCAGGTTCGACCTGTGCTGGTGGACGACGACCGCGTCGGGACAATACGTGAGCCTCAAACCCGCCTGTTGAGCACGCCAACAAAGGTCTGCGTCGCCCGCTATCCTAAAGAAAGTGTCGAATACGCCAATCCTATCGAATACCTCACGCCTCACGAGGCAATTGGCGGTAACGAAGAACGGCAGCGAAAACTCCCCGCCCTCCACCATCTTTTCCTGGTCCAGAATCCTACGATAATCTATGTAACGCTCGACAAGATTCGACGCCGGATACGCCTCAACCTTCCCACCCACGATGGCTGCGCCATCCGTTGGCAGTTGGCAGTTGGCAGTTGGCAGCGGAACGTTCGCCGAACGGCGAATTGGCGGCTTGTCCGCAATAGCTTGTGGCGACGGCGGATTGAGGGTTGATGAATCAGGGATGTTCAGGGAATCGACGAGGCGCAAGAGCCAGCGTGGTTTCGGTATGCAATCGGCGTCGGTGAATGCGATGAGGTCGTGCTCGGCCAACTCAATGCCCGTATTTCGGGCCTGATACGCGCCCTGCTTTGGCTCAAAGACGACGTCTATGCTATCGAATTGTTGAAGGATGTCGGACGTGTTGTCGGTCGAGTTGTTGTCAACGACGATGATCTGGACGAGGCGCTTTGGATAATCGAGAGCGAGCAGAGCGTGGACGCACTCCGCTATCGTCCCCTCACCGTTATAGACGGGCACGATAATCGATACGGGCGGCAGGTTCTTCTTCGGCATCAAATGCACTTCACCACAGAGACACAGAGACACAGAGAGGTCAAAGGACTAATCTCCTTATCCCGTCCTTTAGGACAGCAGTGTTGAAGTTGATCAAAAGACCTGTTTTCAGACCGGTTAGTCTCAGATATGTCAGTAGCTGCGCCTCGTGAATCGACAACAGCTTCTCCACAGTCTTCAGTTCAAGGATAAGCCTGTTCTCTACGATTACATCGACCCTATAGCCGACGTCAAGCTTCACACCCTTATAGACTACAGGCAGCGCTACCTGCCGTTGAACACTAAGGCCGGCCTGCTTGAGCTCCCAGCAGATGCATTCTTCGTAGGCAGATTCCAGGAGTCCGGGACCGAGATGTCGATGCACTTCAATCGCCAGCCCGATAACCTTCCCAGTCAATGGGTCCCTCTGTGTCTCTGTGTCTCTGTGGTTCACGTTTTCACCTCACAGCACTTCTTTACCACAGAGACACAGAGAAAAAGCTTGTGCCAAATGGTGCGCTTCCTCTCCGCAGCCGTTTCTTCTGGATTGCCCGCATCCTCCCGCCTTAGTGCCCTCTGTGTCTCTGCGTCTCTGTGGTTCACACCCTCACCTCATAAGTCTTCCCACCACAGAGACACAGAGTTACGCAGGGGAATAATCATCAAGGAAATTCTTAATCGGATCGATGCCCAGCTCCTCGAATCTGGAAAGGACGAATCGTTCCGCCTGTTCCGCCAATTCGACTGCCCCTAGCGCTTCACCCAGAGGCGGGAAATAGAAATCATCGACATACCTCACTTCCACCGCGTATGGCGTGAGAATCTCCACTCCCTGAAGCTGGGAAAATGCCGGGTCGGTCCGCTCGCAGAGTTCCACGATCTCGGCCAAGTTATGGGTTCTTGGGACAGTGATCTCGTGCCAATGCAGCCACGCCTTGAGCATCTTCTCCGCGGCCTGCTGGCAATGAAAGCAAACCACATCCGTCGCTGGGCTGGCGGTCTGCATCAAATCCTGCGCGGACCTGAGGTCATTTCGGGCCTTGAAGACCAGCCGTTGGATGTGCTCAAGCTTTTCGATCATAAAGCGTCACGCCCTCTCGCAAGACGGTCTGTACAAAAGAAAACGGAAGGTTCGCGTATTCATCCGCCTCCTCTTGCGTCCGAACGATAATGTCCACGGATAGCAAATAATTCCGAAGTAACCGATACATGGGGACGCTCCGCTTCGGTCTGGGCAGGTCAGTTGGCATGATGACCAGGAAGTCTATGTCAGAATGCTCTGTCGCCTCTCCCCGTGCGTAACTTCCAAACAAGATGATCTTGTCAGGATTGAAAGCTCTGGATAGCTTGCTGGCCATCTCCAGGATGACTCCGAACTCCACCTTCTCCGGCTTACAGGTCCGAAGTTCTTCCAGCGTCATTTGGTCCAGCGTCTTCACATCCTCACCTCATAGTCTCTTCCACCACAGAGACACAGAGACACAGAGAAAAAGTACAAGTGGCGAGTATCAAGTTTTTTGACCATGACCTGTTTCTTCCGGATTGCCCGCATCCTCCGACCTCAGTGTTCTCTGTGTCTCTGTGGTGAATCATCACTAATCCACACGCTCAGTCAAGCGTTTCGTCGTGGCAAGAACAAGCTCTTGACATCAGTGAATCACACTGTTAGTTTCTAGATACAGATTAATTTGACAATCGCACTTAAGGGCGCTGGCTAATGCCGCCACAGGATTTTGACCTCAGGAAGATGAAGGTGAAGGGTCGCAAAGGCCAGGACTTCGAGATAAACCTGAGTAACATCAAGCTGCCCAAGATTCCGCTGCGCTGGATTGTTCTCGCCGCAGTCGCAATCTGGCTCTTGACTGGGTTTTACGTGGTGAGTCCTGGCGAACAGGGCGTCGTGAGGCGATTTGGCGCCTACGTTCACAGCACAGAGGAGGGCCTTCGCTACCACCTTCCCTACCCGGTAGAGACCGTTGACAAGGTTAGCCTCACGGGAATAAGGCGCCTCGAGGTAGGGTTCAGGACTGTCCAGGGCGTTGCGCGAAACGTGCATCGAGAGTCGCACATGCTCTCTGGCGACGAAAACATCGTCAACGTGACGATGATCGTCCAGTATCGCGTCAACGACGCCAGAGCTTACCTCTTCAACGTCAAGGGCCAAGTGGGGACGATACGGGACGCGACCGAATCAGCGCTTAGGCAGGTTATCGGCATCCACTCCATTGACGACGTTCTGACGGCTGGCAAGCAGCAAATTCAGGACGAGACTCGTGAGAAGCTCGACGAGCTGCTCCAGTCCTACTCGCTTGGCGTTCACGTAACGGCCGTTCAGTTGCAGGACGTTCATCCGCCCCAGCAGGTCATTCACGCCTTCAAGGACGTTGCGAGCGCCAAAGAGGACAAAAGCAAGACGATCAACAACGCGCACGGCTATCGCAACGAAGTGCTTCCTAAGGCGAGGGGCGAGGCGGCCCAGATGGTCCGCAAGGCCGAGGGTGCCAAGGTCGATAGGATCAAGCGTGCCGAGGGCGACGTGCAGAAGTTCCTCAAGACGCTCGAGAAGTATAGGATGGCCAAGGATGTTACGAGACGGCGACTCTACATCGAGACGATGGAGGAGGTTCTACCGGCGGCAAAGAAGATAGTTCTCACCGAGTCGGGCCAGGTGAATCTGTTGAATCTTTTGTCGAGCGATTTTCAAACGCTTGCACCGAGCAAGAAGAAGGCGGGCGGCAGATGACAAAGAACGCTACTCCGATACCGAAGGGCCTGTATTTGCTTGGCGGGTTCATACTCCTGGCCATCGTCGTGAACATGATCTTCTTCACGGTCGATGAGACGGAACAGGCGGTGGTCCTCCAGTTCGGCAAGTTCGTGAGAGCGATTCGCGAGCCTGGGCTTCACGCGAAGGTTCCCTATCCGATACAGACGGTGCGCATTCTCGACAAGCGGATACTGGAGTATGACGCGGAGCCCCGCGAGATCGTAACGGGCGACAAGAAGACGCTTGTGATTGACAACTACGCCAGATGGCGGATAGCGGATCCGCTGCTGTTCATGAAAAAGGTCGTGAACGAGGCGGGCGCCCAGACGAGGCTGGACGATATCGTCTATTCTGTGCTGCGCGTCGATCTTGGCAAGCACAACCTCGACGAGATCGTATCGAAGCGCGCCCCAATAATGGACACCGTTTCCGAGGAATGCACGGTAAAGATGACGGAATTCGGGATTGAGATCGTGAACGTACGCATCAAGCGAGCAGACCTTCCCGAGGAGAACGAGCGCGCTGTCTTTGAGCGAATGGAGGCCGAGCGGTCGCGAAAGGCGAAGAAATATCGCGCAGAGGGTCGGCAGACGGCGACAGAGATCAGGGCCGAGACCGACAAGGAACGGACGGTCATTCTGGCCGAGGCCTACAAGCAAGCCAAGACGACCGAGGGCGAGGGCGACGCCGAAGCAACAGAGATATATGCTAAGGCATTCTCTCAGGACCCGCAGTTCTACGAGTTCTGGCGGACACTTCAAGCGTACAAGCACACAATCGACGACAAAACTACGCTCGTGATCGACGCCAATTCGCCGTTCTACAAATACCTGCAAGGTACCACGCAGAAGTAATCAACTCATGCGGCTTCTGCTCGTCAACCCCCCCTCACTGAGCAAGAATCTCGCGCCCCTGCCGCCAGCAGGTCCCGCATACATCGCATCCTTCGTCCGCCAACACGGCTGCAACGTCGCTATCCTCGACGCAACCAATCTCGGGCTTGGCCACGCCGAGTCGCTGGCTCGGATACTGAGCGCAAAACCCGATGTCGTCGGCATCTCGGTCGTCTCCGGAACGCACAATTCCGCGGCCACGCTCGGTAAGCTCGTTCGTGAGGCGCTTCCTGATGCCATCATCGTCCTGGGCGGACCGCACGTCCACTTCATGTATCAACAGATGATGCAAGACCACGAATGGATAGACTTCTGCGTTCGCGGCGAGGGCGAGGAGACGATGCTCGAACTGCTGTCCGCGCTCGAACGAGGCGCAGGCGCATCAGCCATCAAGGGGCTTGTTTTCCGTAGAAACGGCGAGGTTGTCATTAACCCAGATCGCCCGTTCATCAAGGACCTGGACAGATTGCCGTTTCCGGCGAGGGACCTGCTCCCAATGCACGTATATCACTGGCGGATATATGGCTTCACCCGGCCCGACGATCGCGTCGTAACGATCACCGCGACCCGCGGCTGCCCATTCCACTGCCATTTCTGCGCCTCAAGTTACCTCTGGAACGTGCAGCGGCGAAGGTCGGTCGAGAACGTGCTCGACGAGATCGATGAATGCGCAAAAAAATACAACATCGGGATGCTCCTGTTCCCCGATGACTTGCTGCTGCTCAATGAGAAATGGGCGATAGAGCTTTGCCAGGGGATGATCGAGCGGGGCTACGACCGGTTCAAATGGGCCTGCACCGGAAGGCCGGGCGGCGTATCTGAGAGCGTCCTCGATTGGCTCCAAAAGTCCCGATGCCGCCTCATAATGTTCGGCATCGAGTTCGGCAATCAACGGCTGCTCGACTTCTGTGGCAAGAAAACGACGCTGTCCGAGATAGAGGCCACTATTGCCGGGACGCGTGCGCGGGGCATTCTGACGATGGGCTTTTTCATGCTCGGCTACCCTACCGAGACAAATGAAACGATCAAGGAAACGATTGAATTCGCGAGGAGATTGAAGCTCGATTTCGCTGAGTTCAACCTGCCCAAGGCGCTTCCGGGCTCGCCGCTCTACGACTACTGCGTGGAGAGAGACCTGCTGATCGACACGAGCGACGAGAACTTCAACACCGTCTCCAGGCAGATGATAAAGCTGGACAAGGTGCGCCCCCAAGAGCTCCAAACGCTCTATCGCAAGGCCCTCAAGAAGACTAGATACTCGCTGATGGGCCGGCTCAAAAAGCTTCAGCGGCGCATCTTACTCGGCTGACTGGAGAAAGTGGGAACCACGAATGAACACGAAGCGGAGAGCCTCCGCCCCCGGAGCTGTCCTGGCCGGCGGATGCGCCAGTCAGCTCGCACGTGCCGAGCTCGCGTCCAACCAGTGATACAAACCTGAATAGGCGCGAATGAGGGCGAACGAGGTCGCCGCCTTCGTGCTCCTTAGTGTCCTTCGTGGACCCGGGTTCTATTAGATGTTTCATCCACCAAGACCACGAAGCCGCACGAAGATTCAGCTGATCTCTCCTTAATTCGTGTTAATTCGTGTTAATTCGTGGTTTCCTCTCCTCTTCCTGGTGGCCTTCGTGGCTCGCTGATTTTCCACGAGGGGTTGCAGGGCATGAGAACGCATATACAATGGTGGGACGATGAGGAAGGACGTTTTGAGATCAGTATTTGAGGAAGCGGTTGAGGCGGCTGCCCACGAGCTCGGCTGGGAGCTTCCTGGCGGGCTTGAGATAACGTTCGGCGTGCCCAAGTCCGAGGAACTCGGCGACTATAGCTGCAACGTCGCGATGGTTCTCGCAAAGAGAGTCCGGGCGAATCCGAGGCCCGTGGCGCAGGCCATCATCTCGAAGGTCAAGGCCGAATCCGGTAGCATCGAGCGGCTTGAGGTCGCCGGGCCAGGGTTCATAAACATCTTCCTCAAAGACGAGTGGTGGCAGGGCGCCGTCCGTGAGATACTGACCGACGGCTCGGAATATGGCCGATTCCAATGCGACTCGCCTCAGAAAATCCAGATCGAGTTCGTCTCCGCCAACCCAGTCGGCCCGTTGAACGTCGTCAGCGCGAGGGCCGCCGCACTGGGCGATTCGATGGCGAATCTCCTTCAGGCCGTGGGCCACACCGTTGAGCGCGAGTACTACGTCAACGACGCTGGTAATCAGGCCGTCATCTTCGGCAAGTCCGTCGCGTCCAGATACGTGGCTCTCATCGGCCGTGAGTATCCCTTCCCCGAAAACGGCTACGTGGGCGATTACATCGAGGACGTTGCTCAGAGCATATACCAGGAACACGGCAGCGATTTCGAGGACATGAATGAGGACCCGGTCTTCAATCGCTTCAACACAGTTGCACTCAGTAGGATGATCGAATGCCAGCGGCGGACGCTGCTCGACTATGGCGTTGAGTTCGACGTCTGGTTCAGCGACCAGAAGCTGCGTGAGAAAGGCGCCTTGAGGCAGGTGATGGCCATTCTGGACGATAGCGCGAAGGCGTTCGAGTCCGAAGGCGCCCAGTGGTTTAGAGCGACGGACTATGGCGACAAGCGCGACCGCGTCCTTGTCAAGAAGGACGGCGAGGCAACGTATTTGCTCGGCGATCTGGCCTATCACAGGGACAAGTTCGAGCGCGGCTTCGATGAGTTGATAGTCATCTGGGGTCCCGACCATCAGGGGCAGGTCAAAGGGCTTCTGGGCGGCGTCGAGGCGATGGGTTACGATCCCAAAAAACTGAAGATGATCATCTCGGGCCACATCAGGCTGCTTCGGGGCGGCGAGGCGCTCGCCATGTCGAAGCGGGCGGGCGACTTCATCTCGATGGACGAGCTATTGGCCGACGTGGGCAAGGACGCGGCACGGTTCTTCTTCCTTTTACGAGGCGCCTCATCCCACCTGGACTTCGACATGGACCTCGCCAAGAAGGAGACGCCCGAAAATCCCGTCTATTACGTGCAATATGCCCACGCTCGCGTGTGCAGCATCTTCAAGAAGGCCGCCGAGAAGGGCGTGGAATACAACGAGGACCTCCCCTCCGCCGACCTGTCTCTACTCGACGCGGACGAGGTCCGTATCGCCAAGCGCCTATGCCGCTTCCCTGAGACAATCGAGCGCTCGGCCGAGAAACTCGAGCCGCACAACGTCTGCTACTTTCTGATCGACCTCGCGTCCGATTTCCACAGCTGCTACAACAAGACGAAGGTCCTGACCGACGACCCAGACCTCACAACTGCACGCCTCGCCCTATCCGCCGCCGTCCGCCAGGTCATCGCCAACGGCCTCGCCCTCATCGGCGTCTCCGCCCCGGATGCGATGTGATTAGGTGGCAGTATCATTGTCGAAACTGGTGACACTGTGATATATTTAGAGTGACTATCAGTTTATTGAAACAGAAGGAGGCAAAGAGATGAAAGCAGCACCCCTGTGCATCATTCTTGCGGTCGTTGCGTTGCTGTCGGTCGCGGCGATCGCGGGGCCATCAATCACAATCTACACGGACGCCGAGACGTATCAATCTGGCGATGCGGTCGAGGTGAGCCTATCGGCGCAGAATGTGGGCGACGGGATGTCGGTTGACGTTTATATCGGTCTTATCACGCCCGACTGGGACATCTACGCCTACGGGCCGGGCGGATGGACCGACAGCCTCGAACCGTGGATACCCGATATCTATGTCCCATCCGGCTTTAGCATGGACCGGACGCCGCTTTGGTGGTTCGATGTGCCTTGCTCCGTGCCGCCAATCAGCCAGCAAGGACAGTATTACTTCGCCTCGGTCCTCACCTATCCTGGAACGTTGGAGTGGGTAAGCCAGCCGAGTCTGGCACTGTTTACAGTTGGCGCCTCTGCGGTATCGAATTACTACGTTGACGGTGAAACGGGCGAGGATTTCAATGAGGGGTCTGAAAGCTACCCGTGGAGAACGATAACCCACGCCCTCGCTTCCGCGCTCAGCACCCCTGCCACCATCCACGTCGCGGCCGGCACCTATTCCCGCACGACTAACGGCGAGAGCTTCCCACTGCACATGAAGAGCTGGGTATCGCTTCAGGGCGAAGCCTCAGGGAGCACGATCCTCGATGCCGAACGGGCTGCGTATCACGTCATCTACTGCGACGGGGTCGATAACCTGGCAATACAGGGCTTCACCATAACGGGTGGCCTCGCAAATAGGTGGGACATGTGGTATGCCATCGACTGCCGCGGCGGGGGGATATACTGCTATGACAGTTCGCCGACGATCTCAAGCAACACGATCACGAACAACACTGCCAACTACTACGGCGGCGGGATATGCTGCGATGACAGTTCGCCGACGATTGAGAACAACACGATCTCGCACAACTCGGCATCCTGGTACGGCGGCGGGATATTCTGCTACGAAAATTCGCCAACGATTGAGAACAACACGATCTCGGACAACACCGCATACCCGGACGGCGGCGGGATATACTGCTGGCGCGGTTCGCCGACGATCTCAAGCAACGCGATCTCGGACAACACAGCCTTCGGCGACGGCGGCGGGATATACTGCGTCAGGAGTTCGCCGAGCATCTCAAGCAACACGTTCTCAGACAACACTGCCATCGACCACGGCGGCGGGATATATTGCTACGAAAGCTCGCCAGCGATCGAGAACAACACGATAACCGGCAACACAGCCTTCGACGACGGCGGCGGGATATATTGCCAGTCTTGCAGTTCGGCGACGATCTCAAACAACACGATCTCGGACAACACTGCCGTCGGCTATGGCGGCGGGATATATTGTGCGGACAGCAACAGTTCGCCGACGATCAGAAGCAACAGGATCACGGGTAACTGGGCATACTCGGGCGGCGGCGGGATAGGCTGCGCCTACGCCTACAGTTCGCCCATCATCTCAAACAACGCGATCTCGGACGACTCGGCTTACGACGACGGCGGCGGGATATATTGGTCGGATAACAGCAGTTCGCCGACCATTGAGAACAACACGATCTGGGACAACTCGTCCACATACGGCGGCGGGATAGGCTGCTATGAAACTTCGCCGACCATTGAGAACAACACGATCACCGACAACTGGGCATACTCGGACGGCGGCGGGATATACTGCCACTCTTGCAGTTCAGCGACGATCTCAAACAACACGATCACGGGCAACACTGCCGTCAGCGACGGCGGCGGGATATGCTGCTATGAGAGTTCCCCGACGATCAGAAGCAACACGATCACGGACAACTGGGCATACTACGGCGGCGGCGGGGTATGCTGCGCCTACAGCTCGCCGACCATCCTGAACAACACAATCTCGGACAACAGTGCCCGCTGGCACGGCGGTGGGATAGGCTGCTGGGACAGTTCGCCGACGATTGAGAACAACACGATCTCGGACAACGCGGCATACCGCGGCGGCGGGATATACTGCTATGACAGTTCGCCGACGATTGAGAACAACACGATCTCGGACAACGCCGGCGGCGGGATATACTGTCACTCTTGCAGTTCGCCGACGATTGAGAACAACACGATCTCGGACAACGCCGGCGGCGGGATA
>CBDVDH010000021.1:0-53073 GCA_965372715.1 uncultured bacterium
TCTAATGTAACCGAGCGTATGAAGGGCGGGGCAAGCACCGCCCCTACAGCCACCCGAAACCAATTGTCGAACGTAATCATCTGGCGATGCTGGCCAGGATCTTGTCAGTTTCCCGAAGCCGGTCGCCTATTCTTCTGGAGATGTTCACGATGACCTTCATGAATGCGTCGAAATCGTGCTTATGAAGGTCAAGCAGCGCGGCTCTCGTGATGATCAAGACCTGCGTGTCGTTGCGCGCTACAAGCGACGCGGACCTGGGCTGGCTGTCGATCAGCGAGAGCTCCCCCGCGAAGTCGCCGGGCGAGAGCTTGGCGATCTTGACCATGTCCTTTGAGTCGCGATTGAGTATGACGTCAACCAATCCCGATTTGACGATGAACATGCTGTCGCCGAGGCTGCCTTCGGCGGTTATGACGGCGCCGGCTTCGTAGTCGCTAGTGATGACCCTGCTGTCGAAGAAGGCGAGCGCCTCGTCGCTTAGGCCCTCGAATAGTGGCGTCGCTTTGATCACTTCTATGTTCAACATTCTACTCGTTTCCGACCACAAGCGAAGGCCAATGGCCAGTATTCCCGTCGTAATCCTCAGCGGTAATAGAGGCGGAAAACAAACCCGGTTCCAGAGGCTCCATGTCGGGGATCACTGCGCCATAGATGCCGTCGCCGGGCGCGAAATCGCCGTTTGCGCCGTCGTCGAAGAGTTCCACGTTGACCAGGCCAGCGCTCTCGCAGTCCATTGTTACTGAGGCAACGTCGGAGAGACCGTTGGGGTCGTCGAGAAGAGCAACTACGTGCAGGACGCCGCGTGAGTCGGCAGGAAGGTCCGTCGAGCAAAAACCGGCAACGAGTATCCTAGGCGCGTCCGCCTTAGTTAGCCCCATGCCCGGGTCGTAGATAACGCCTGGCAAGGCGCCCCAGTTGTCATAACCTCCTATTGGGAGGTACGGCCACACGACTATCTGCTCGCCGCTTTCAAGCGTGGCAACGAGCTCCAGTGTGTATTGGCCGGGCGCAAGCGCCCCCACGTCCATTTCGACCGTGTAGAAGTCGGGTGATGTCTCGTCGAGGTAGATGCCGAGTGGGTATCCAGCGAAGTAAATCTCGATGCTCTCGAAGGGGTAGGATGGGTTGGCGTAGGCCTGCATCTCGAACGAGCCGCCGGCCGAAGTTAGGCCAGTGTCGCCAAAGCCGGCCGCGAAGATCGGGACCCCGAATGGGGTCACCCCTGGCCCCATGAGCCAGTCGATGGTTCTGGAGAACAAGGCTTGCCTGCTCTCGTCGCTCTCAACATCGCTCAGGCCAAATGTCAGATAGACGCCGCGCGAGTTGTCGGTCTCGACGCGCACGCCGGCCTTTTGGCTCTCGTCATCACCGAAGTGCAAGACCGGGCTGCACCCAGAAAGCGGCGTGAGGAAATCGGGCGTAACCGGCAGGTCTTCAGTGCCGACTAGGCTGAAACTCAGGCCGTCGCCGATGATGTCTCCGGCCTCCCCAGCGATCGTGAACTCCTCACCGTTCTCCTTATTGCCAGCAATCTCACAGTTGAAGGTGTCCTCGAAGAATGTCCCGGCTTCGTTATAGATGTGATAATATGAGCCTATGAGTTGGCCCATGAGAAGCACATCGGCGCCCAACTCCATCGCGTCTGCCACAGAGGTTGGTCGGTACGCCAGATACGGGTAGTGAGACATGTAGTAGGGGTTGTATTTGGCCTCGAAGATCACGAGCCCATCGGTGTACTTGTAAAGCGTGGATTTGCCGGGCAGTTGCCTGATTTCAGTCTCCCAAATGTCAGCCGAGAGCCCTTTTGCCGCGAGCGCATCGAGCGTCGCCGATCTTGTCCCGTCGGCGTCAGCGAAGTCATCTCCAACGTAAAGGATATCGCACTGGGGTGTGAAGTTCGGCGGCCCAAATGCGCAGGCGTTCTTTTTGGTTTCCTCATTGCCGTTGCTGTCGCGAGCCGTGATGTCGAGGAATACATCCTCGCTGGCCGGCATCGTCCCGAAACCTATGTATAGCCCTTCCACGTACTGGGCGAAACGCACTTGGCCGAGCGCGTCGCCTTCTCTGTTATGGAGCGAGCCGCTGAGCGACGTTATCCTCCCGGGCTCGATCACGAGCGCATAAATGTAAAAGAAGCCGCCTTGATTGAGCAGCCGAGGGTACGCCTCGGAGTATGCGACCCAGGGCGGAGTCTCGTCCTCGCCCGTGACCGTTACGGTGAGGCTGCCTGTCCATTTGCGACTGCTTTTCTCCAGAATGTCGTAATCGACCTCATACTCGTAACCGTCCGGCGTATCGGACTCCAGTATCTGAATGATGCTGTCATCGTTCGCGGAGCCTTCGACTGTGTCACCCGGCTCAACGTCGCCAAACGAGGCGCTGTCGTTGTAGATCTGCGCGTGGTAGCCGCCTCTCGCGTTCACGTATGGACTTCTCACAAAAGCTCTCATGCGGACATCAATAGCGCTCGCGTTGCCGGTATTCGTCACGGTCGGCAGAATAACGATCACCTCGCCGGGATTTGGCATCTCATCCCCATTGCCCACGTAGTCGTAGATCTGGTGGTCTAGCACCGTTATTTCGGGGCTGCTTCCAAGCGTTATCTTGACGCTGTCGGCGAATATGAGCTCGCCGGTGCCGTAACCCATCCGGAGGTCGAGCTCGATGACGACATCCGCCGGGCAATCTGGCGAGATCACGAAGCGGAATGCCGACGTGGGCGCCGCCTTGCCATACGGCTGGATTATCGGGACCTGTATCAGCCCCTCTATTATCTGGACCTGCTCGGATTCGGAGCTCAGAGAAAGATACGACGAAAGGACCCTGTGGTCAGTTAGATTCCTCATTTGCATGGCCAGGTCAAGCGTCTCGCCCGGGTCTGCGTTGCCATTGCCATTGCCCTCGACCTCGTTCAGCGCCCAGCTGGCGATCGTGACCTCTGAGATGCCTCTTTTAGAGAATATCTCGACGAGGGCGTCTCGGTGTTCGGAGCCGAAGTATTCCTCATCCGCATCGAGCGCCGCGTCCCTTGCATCGAGGAAGGAAGGCGATGCACTGCCGTAGTAGAAGAGCGTGCCCAGTGCGATCCTGTCGGACACCCCGGCGCCGAACATCGACCGAATGTCCCAAAGCGCTCCAGACCATATCTGACCGTCGTGATGACTCTCGCCGACCATGTCGAACGGATAGGTAAGGTCGTTGTCGAGATTCCGAAGATACGGCGGCATCCACCACTCGCCGAGAAGCGGGTCATCGTGAAGGCTGCACGTGAAGTAGTCAGCGTAGCCCTCATCAAGTGTCAGGGACGCAAAATCAGCCGAGGCCGTGTTGTGAACAACGGCGTGTCCGTATTCGTGCATGACCACGTCCGCCTCGTGAGCTGGGTCCTTGAGCGTCCCATCGCCAAGATAGATGTTATTGTTACTGGGGCTGTACATCGCGTTGTTCAGATCGTTGCCGTAGTGGACGGTCACCGGTATCGCAAAATCCATCCCGTCGTATTCGAGGTATTCCTTGAACCAGGCGTGCATCAAGTTGACATGATAGAAGACGCAGACCTCGTCGAAGTGGGTGCTCATCGGCGAGTAGTCCCAGACGAATGTGGCATCGCCTCGCCAAGAGGCCTGTGAGGCGTCGTCGTTTATGGCCCTACAATATGGGCCTTCCAGACTGGCCGTGATCTCGCCTTCTGCGTCGAAATAGCCATCCGCATCGCTATAATACGTCGTGCCGCTCTGCGAGACCTTCATGTCGCGTATCGGCATCTCGGCCAAGGGCGTCTTCTCCGGGTTCTCGTCATAGACATTGCCCGTAACGCGCCCGAAGAGCAGCTCATTCTTGAAATAGAGCACATCGCCGTCCAGGGCATCGACCAGAAGCACGAACAGGCCGAGCGGATCGCGGCAGAACAGCTTCACTTCGTGTGCGAGTCGGAATCGTTCGGTCGGCGCGATGACTAGCCTCTCCTGTATCGAGAGATCAGTCTCATCTCTCGGCGAGACGAACGAAAGAGCGATGTCTTTTGCGTCCCTGCCAGTGAGCGATGGCTCAGTTTGGCAGTTTATGTCCCGGTAGAATTCGCCGTTAATCTTGCGGACAACGCCGGCGCCATCCGTGTGGACAGCGAGTCCTGAGCGCCAGACGGGGATGCCGCTGTATTGCTGCTCAAACACACTGTGAGAGTAGCTGTATGACCTCGTGGTCTTGACGAGCGCGAGCTCATCCTCGTCGGCGCGAATGCCATAAAGTTCGCCAAGACTGTCAATCGCTTGTCTTGCCAAGTGCGCCTCGTCCGCGCCCTTGACCGCCAGAAGCCGGCCCGAAACGACGCGAGGCGTGCCAGTCTGGTCGCTGAACTTGACGGTAACTGGCTGTTGAGACGTAAGCAGATCAAGACAGTCAATCTGAGCGTCGGTCGGCCCCGCTGCTCTGTGAGGCGCAAGCGGAATCTCGGCAACAGGCAGATCGGCCTTCGGTGGGACAAAGGCCTCCGAGAGCATCGGCAAGCCCATAAACAGGACTGCGATCGCCAATAGACATACGGTAATACGTTGTGAAGTCATTGAATCCTCCTTTGTCTAAGATGTTCGGAAGTCAGAATACGGGAGAGATCATAGGCATCTCCCCCCACAGTTCAACAACAATTGGCCGAAGGAGTTTCCCCAAACGGGCAAAAGGGTTCTCCTATCTGGGACAGTCGGTGGTCAATGCCGTGCCCTGCTCTGGCGATTGCCCTTGCTCAGATCATTCATAGACCCAGGCCTACCCTCCTCGGGATGATCTCCGCCTCGGACCTATGAGGCGAGACACAAGCAGGTCTAGCCTCATGTGAATGAATCCGAAGGTGTGTAACATGAATCGGGGATTCTGATGCAGGCGCGAGCACTTGGCGCAGAGCGACACGTCTTTGAGATTCCTCTCGATCATCGCCTTTCGCATGTTCCTGAGCTTCTCGCCGTTCCAGATTTCGTCGAGCGATTGCGTCTTGAGGTCGCCCAGCACGCACTCGCATTCGAGGTCCCGGCAGCAGGGGACGACGAGGCCGTTGCACGTTATCGCCAGACTCGTCCACAAATGCGAGCAGGGATGCGGGCGCCTCCGGCGTTTTTTGGCCACGTTCAGGTCCTCGTGCTCCGAGGCAAACGTCCCCGCCCAGTTGTGAACTTCGAGCGAGCTGAAGCCCTTAATGGGATAGCCTCGGAACATGGACTTGAGCTCCCTTATCTTCTCGGCCCTTTCCCTGCGCGAGGCGCCGGCCGCTGACACGTCCTTTATCCGGACAAACGGCCTCTCAGCGTTCATCTCGGCTTCGGCCTTCAGAAGGCCGATTATGTTCGCATAGACCTTATCCCAAGATGATCCCAGGCGAACCTGCTCAAACTTGTCCTTGTCCGCACAGAAGTCCAGCCGTATCGAATCGAGTCCCGCCGCAACAAGTCGTCGGCTCATCTCCTCCGAAAGTGGGGTCGCATTGGAGGAGAGCGTCGTCTGGATTCCAGCCTCTTTCGCCAACCTGATCATCTCGAAGATGTTCCCTGAAAGTAGTGGCTCCCCGGCCAGGTGCAGCGTCAAAAGCAGCGGCGGTGTCTGCTTGAGCTTGCCAAGAACCTCGCGATAAACGTCAATTGTCATGTCCCCTCGCTCGCGGCCGAGTCCCTCGCCAGTGGGGCAGAGCGGGCACTTGAGGTTGCACCGATTCGTCGGCTCGAGCCACACAAAGATCGGCGCGTAAGAAAGCCGCGTCTTGCCGAGCTTATATGCCCAAATGAATTTCACGAGTCGCGCTGAATGTCCGCCCAAGTCTCAAACCCGATATAATAATATGACGTCATTTGCTTATACATCAAACGGCGGTAGTTTAATCACAAGACGGAACGAGGAAAAGGGAGAAAAGGGAAATGGAGAATCTGCCTCGGCTGACCTGTCCGCCAAAGCTTGGCGACGGCGGAGGCTACGGTGGACAAGAAACGCGAGAAATGCTTGTGTCGGGCATCGTAGGGGCGGTGCTTGCTCCGCCCTCCTCTGATGTGACCGAACGCTCGCCGGCAGGCGCAGTCTCGCCAAAGGCGGATATGAAGGGCGGGGCAAGCACCGCCCCTACAGGCCGATTCCGACAATCGCGTCGCATAAGAAAACCGCCGCGTTGATCTTGACAATCGGCCGTATTTCCTGTATCGTTGCCGTCTGAATGGACAGCGGAATCCTCGCCAATCGACTTATGACCCAGCCTCTTCCAGCCTGCCAGTGCCCTACGCGTGATCGCCTGGAAACCGAAGCTTGATGATCGTAAGACAGAAGGCAATAGTTGAGCGTTTTCACGGTGCGACGGGCGAGTCGACGCACCGGCGCGCCAAACAGGCGCTAACCTTCGTCGTGATTGGCGGCGCTGTCTTCAGGCTGGCGGTCTTTCTCCACGCCAAGTCCCTGTTCGGGGACGAGGCGCTCCTCGCTGTGAATGTGGTGTTCAGGCCGCTGGGCGACGCGCTCCTGAATCTTGAGGAGAATCAGGTCGTGCCTCCGCTATTCCTGATCTTGTCGAGGCTTTCCTTATTTGTCTTCAAGAACCTTGAACTGTCGCTGCGCCTCGTCCCCCTGTTGTCGGGTATCGCAGCCTTGTGGCTCTTCTCGCGCTTGGCCTGGCGCCTCGTGCCAGGCTGGTTCGCGGCTGGCACGACCACGGTAGTTGCGCTCCACTTCGTGCACGTGAAATACTCGACGGTGTTCAAACATTATTCGACGGACTGTGCGGTTACTCTCATTCTACTGCTTGTCGCCCTCAATTGGGCCCGGATCTCAGAGTTTCGGCGAGGCGTACTTGCCGCGGGGCTCCCACTTCTCATCGCGCTGTCCCTGACGGCTGTCTTCGGTCTCTGCGGTTTGCTTGTGGTCTCGCTTCATTCCGCGATAACAGACAAGAGAAAAAACTCATTCGCTGCTCCCGCCATTCTTGGCTTGAGCACGGTCGCGGTAGGAGGGGTCCTCTGGCTGATCGTCTTGAGGCAGTATAAAGTGGTCGGTTTCTTCTATGAGTTTTGGCGGGACGGTTTTCCACTGGGCAATCTCGCGTGGTGGCCCGTTTCGGCTCTCGTCCAGGTCTTTGATTATCTTGTCGGCTATCCTCCGTTGCATGCGTTTTGGGCGCTTGTCTGCCTGGTGGGACTTATCGCGTTATTTCTGACGCGCCGGGACCGCTCGGTGGCGGTCTTCTCAGTGGCGGCTATTGTCACTGGGTTGGGCGCGGCCATCTTTCGAGTCTATCCGTTTTCCGCCGAGAGGGTAACACTGTGGCTTGCTCCTGTTGCGCTCGTCTGCCTCACAAAAGGGCTCGGATCGATATGGCGCTTCCGACCTAGCGCCCTCTTTAAGCCGGTCTCGGCCGTTCTTGTGCTCAGCCTACTCGCCTGGGCGATCGCCACCATCCACATTCAGGGCGGTGAGCTGTGGCTGGCGGAGGAGATGCGTGCCGTGGCTCAACGCCTGTCTGAGGTCGAGCCAGAACCGGCGCCGATTCTGGTCTCCAAGTGCGCGTCATACGCGTTTCGCCTGTATTTCAAAGAGAACGACCGGGCAAAGATAGTCAGGCTTGGAGAATGGACGCTAACCCTCGACCAGATCGGCCGCGGATGGGCGCTAGCGGGACGTCCACAGCGATTCTGGCTCGTTCTGACGGGCGCGGATTTCAGGCGTATAGGGCCAGTGTGGCCCATTCTCTCGAGGTTCTGCGTTGTCCGGCAGAGGATAGAAGAAGGCCTCTGCGGGGCGTATCTTCTTCAAGTCGAAGACCGGCGATTTATGTAGCGAATGATCCACGAAGGACACGAAGAGGCACGAAGCCGAGCTCGGTGTGGAGCGGGTTCTAGCCTGCCCGTCTTTGCGTCTCAGCCCAAGGCGAGCTCCCTTTGGGTGCGAGCCGACCCTTGCGGCAATAGGCAGAAAGAGCTGCGGGCGCCGAGGCTCTCGGTCGGCGGCTCGCCGCCCTTGACGGGGTTGGGGGGATGACATATCTTTCGGGGCGGAAATATGACGCTTGTAGGATGAGAAGACCCTGAGGGATAGATGGCAAAGATAAACTTCGCGTTCGGTGTTCATTTGCATCAGCCGCTTGGCAATTTCGACCACGTATTCGAGTCGGCGTATAAGAGGTCCTATCTGCCGTTCATGGAGGCAATAGAGCGTTTCGAGCGGGTAAAGGTCGCGGTCCAGGTGACCGGGACGTTGTGGGAGTGGCTTGAGGCCCACCATCCTGAGTATTTCGATCTTTTGAAGATGCTCTGTGATCGTGGCCAGATCGAGATGCTCGGCGGCGGGTTCTACGAGCCGATTCTTTCCGTTATCCCGCCCTGGGACCAGCAGGCGCAGATAGCGCTTATGAATTTGCGCATCGAGGAGCGGTTCTCAAGCAAGCCGGCCGGGATGTGGGTCGCGGAGCGCATTTGGGAGCCTCAGCTTGCTTCCATCATCGTTCGCGGCGGGATCAGGTTTGTCGTTCTTGATGACTATCATTTCAACGCGGCGGGGCTGCCGACTTCTGAGCTGTTTGGCTATTTCATGACGGAGGACGCTGGCGAGCGGCTTGCAGTGTTCCCCATCTGTGAGCGACTGCGCTACCAGATTCCGTTTGCGCAGCCTCACGAGCCTGTCGAGTTTCTTCAGAGGATGGCCTCGGGCGACGAGACGCGGCTCTTGGTCATGATCGACGACTGCGAGAAGTTCGGCGTCTGGCCCGGGACGCACAAGTGGGTGTTCGTTGAGAAGTGGCTTGAGAAGTTCCTGACGATGATTTCGGAGGCTGATTTCGTCCAGACGGTCACGCCGTCCGAATACATGGCCTCCTTTGACCCGAGGGGGCGTGTCTATCTGCCGACGTGCTCTTATTACGAGATGGGCGAGTGGGCCCTGCCGACCGAGCCCGCGCTGATTTACGATGAGCTCGTCGCGCGACTGAAGAGCGAGAATAACCTCGATCGGTATAAGCCTTTCGTTCGCGGCGGCTTCTGGCGGGGCTTTTTGGCCAAGTATCCCGAAAGCAACTACATGCACAAGCGGATGTGGCACGTGAGCAGACAGGTTCACGAGGCCCAGATTGGCGACGCAGAGCGGGCGCGGGCCCAGGCGGACTTGATGCGCGCCCAGTGCAATTGCGCCTACTGGCATGGCGTATTCGGTGGCCTTTATCTGCCACATCTGAGATTCGCGATCTACAGGAAGCTGATAGAGGCGGAGGCGGCTGTTCAAAGGGCGCAGCATGGCGAAAACGGGTGGCTTTTGCTCTCGAAGAAGGACATCAACTCGGACGGCCTCGAGGAGGTGCTCGTTGAGAACCGTAGTCTTGCCTGCGTTTTCTCGCCCGTAGGCGGCGCGATGGTGGAGCTCGATTGCCGCGGGTCATTCACAAACGTCTTAGACACGCTTTCGCGGCGCAAAGAGGCATACCACGCGCATCTTGGCAAATCTGAAGATCCCTCGTCGGATTCCGCCCACGCCTCGATTCACGACCGCCGGTATGAGACGAGCGAGCGCATTCTGAAGAATCTAAATTATGACTGGCATCAGAAATGGTCATTCTTGGACCATTTTTTACCACTTGGCACGGACCTTCCTCAGATACGAGACAGCAAATACAGAGACCTGGGCGATTTCGTCAGGTCTAGTTTCGAGGTTGACACGACGTGTTCGGATAAGGCTGCCATTGTTCGATTCAAGCGGCGCGGCGTGGTCTATGAGGGGCACGTGCCGCAGCCCGTCAAGCTCGGCAAGCGCTTCGCGATTGACAAGGACAGTGGCCGGATACGTTGTGATTATTCGATAGATTACGACGGACAGGAGAGTTTTGAGGCGATATTCGC
Source organism: uncultured bacterium (assembly GCA_965372715.1). Taxonomy (GTDB): domain Bacteria; phylum B130-G9; class B130-G9; order B130-G9; family B130-G9; genus CAYZPW01. Next base: position 9,846 of record CBDVDH010000021.1, read on the forward strand.
AGTTGAGTTCTCCTTCGCGTGTTACGGCGGCAAGGACGATTGCCACTTCAGTCGTGCGGGCGATAGCTGGGAGGCGCTTGCGGAGACGGCAAAGCCCAAAGGCGTCAGAGCGGTGCGCCTCGTCGATCCGTATCGCGGTTTTGAGGTTTCATTGTCCTTTGATGTTGAAGCGAGCATCTTCAGGTTCCCGCTTCAGACGGTTTCGCAGTCTGAGAGCGGCTTCGAGCTGATCAAGCAGGCGACGACGCTTGTTGTGCAATGGCCTTTGAGGTTCTCAAGCGACGAAAAGACAGAGAGAAGGATCGAGCTTGAGCTCAAGCCGGTTTAGGCCTGGCCAAAGGTCGCCTATTCGGGCGCAGTTGTCCAGTAATGGAGGAGGTTGATCTGATAGGACGTTTGTTTAGTTCAGTGGGGTTTGCGAGTTGATTCCAGGGCGGGTTGCCATACTCGGCTCGAGCATTTCCCCATGAGGTGGTAAGACATGAAGCTAAGAAACGTTATCGAAATGGGCATGGGCGTGCTGAGGGCCAACTACCTAGGCCACAGGCTGCCGTTAAACGTGATGCTGTCGGTTACGAATCGCTGCACCAGCCACTGCCGCTACTGCAATATCCCGCTCAGGAAGCAGCGCGAGCTCACGACCGATGAGATATTCTCGCTCGTCGATCAGCTCAAAAGCACGGGCTGCACACGCATCGGCTTCTGGGGCGGCGAGCCGCTTGTGCGCGACGACATCGCCGAGATCATCAACTACACTTCGTTCAAGGGCATCTACACAACGCTGGACACCAACGGCTTCCTGGTGCCGGACAGGATACACGAGCTCAGTAAGTTAGAGCACATGATCATCGCGTTTGATGGCGACAGGGAGGCGCACGAGCTCAACCGCGAGCCCGGCAGCCACGAGCGCGCCCTCGAGGCGATCGAAGTTGCGTCCAACAGGCTACCGTTTTGGTCGATAACGGTGCTGTCCAAGCACAACCTTCACTCGATAGATTACATACTCGACATGGCGAGGAAGTATAACTTCCTGACGACTTTTCAGGTGGTGCATCACAACGAGCGGCTGGGCGTTGACATTCACGATTTTGTGCCCACAAACGAGGACTACAAGACGGCGATTCGGAAATTGATACTTGAGAAAAAGCGTGGGGCGCCGCTGGCATCGACGTTGCCATATCTGGAGTATCTCTTGGCCTGGGAGGACTACTCGGTCCCGAGGCTGCCGTATCGGGCACGGGGCCTGAAGTGCTGGGCTGGGCAGCTCTACTGCAATATCGATACAAACGGCGACGTCTATCCGTGCTCACTCCTGATCGAGCTGATGGAGGCCAAGAACTTCCTGGAAGTCGGCTTCAAAGAGGCATTTGATGCGACCAAGAAGGTGTCCTGCAAAGCATGCGACGCCTCGTGCTTCACGGAATACAACCACCTGTATTCTCTTGACCGGGGAGTCATATCCGCCTGGCTGAAGTCCATGCATAAATCAAGGAAATAGAAGTAGTGCATCCCCCCAAGGAACGAATTGTATTGAGCTTCAGCGAGGACTTCACCTCAAACGCCTCGCTGTTCATCGACGGGCAGATCGCCGCGTCGGCCGCCGAAGAGCGCTTCAACCGCAGGAAGTGCAGCGCGGGTTTCCCCGCGCTGGCCATCAAGTATTGCCTGGCCCAGGCGGGGATCGATTTTGCCGACGTCGATACGGTCATCGCGGCCAACAAGTACCACTTCGTGTATCGGCTGTTCCCCACGCAGTTCAAGGACTACAACCACGACTTCCTGAACCTGAAGCAGAAGGTCTATATGCACTACCACAACCTCGTGTTGAAGAGCCGGGCCCTGCAATCGCTCATTGAGTGGGGCTGCAAGGCGCTCGTGCAGCGAAGCCTGGGGCGGAAGATCGTGCTTTATGACCACCACATGACGCACGCCTACTCGGCGTACATGACGTCCGGCTATCCCGAAGCACTCGGCGTTACGATAGACAACATCGGCGACGGCCTTTCAGGCGGGATGTTCTACTGCAAGGACGGCAAAGTCCGGCTCATGTACGGTATGCCCGCGCTCGCATCGGCCGGGCAGTTCTACGGCGAGATCACTCAATTCCTGGGCTTCAATCCGCTGAAGCACGCTGGGAAGGTCACCGGTCTCGCGGCTCGCGGCGACGCATTCAACGCCTATCAGCTGATGATGAAGTTCTTCTCGCTCTCACGAGATCGAAAGGAGTTCATCCTGCCGCCTCTTCTGACCAAAAGCTTCAAGAACGGCCTGTATAAGGAGCTCGCCATGTTCAGCGCGCAGGACATCGCCGCCGCCGCTCAACGGCGCCTCGAGGATGTCGTCGTGGACTTCGTCCAGCATGGTCTTGAACAGACGGGGCTGAGGCGCCTCGTGCTGGCCGGCGGCGTTGCGGGAAACGTCCGGATGAACCAGAAGCTGCACGAGCTCCCGCTGGTTGACGAGATATTCGTCCATCCCGGGATGAGCGACGGAGGCCTCTCGCTCGGCGCCGGACTAATGCACCTGGCGGAGACCAACGGGCTCAAGCCGTTCAAGCTCGACACCGTCTATTTCGGCCCTGAGTTCGATGACGCCGCAGTTGAAAAGGAGCTTGGCAGGTTCGACGGGCTGAAGGTTACGAAGGACCCGAACATCGAGGACACGGTGGCGAGGCTACTTGCGGACGGCAGGGTCGTGGCGAGATTCGCGGGCCGGATGGAGTATGGCCCTCGGGCGCTTGGGAACCGGACGATACTGTATCAGGCGACCGATCCGACTGTGAACGACTGGCTGAACGATAAGCTGAAGCGTACTGAGTTCATGCCGTTTGCGCCGGTGACGCTGGCGGAGAGGGCGCACGAGTGCTACCTGGGCCTTGAAGGCGGTGAATACACGGCGAAGTTCATGACGATAGCTTTTGATTGCACGCCGAAGATGAAGAAAGAATGTCCCGGCGTTGTGCACGTCGATGGCACCGCGCGGCCCCAGCTCATCCACGAGCGGGACAACCCCAGCTACTACAAGATTGTGAAGCGATATTACGAGCTGACGGGCCTTTCAAGCGTCATCAACACGTCATTCAACATGCACGAGGAGCCGATAGTCTGCACGCCATACGACGCCATCCGCGCGTTCACACTCGGCCACCTCGACTACCTCGCAATCAACGACTTCCTCGTCGAGAATGCTGAAAGATGTTCTTCGGACCTGCCCTGTTGCCCCCCTCATCACGGAGACATAGGCATATAATACGCGAAAGTTCGCCGGTGCTGCTCTGAACTTCAGGATTTCGCATCCACTCAAGAATGAAGCTGATTGGGTTGCGAGAGGTCACATTGACAACAATGATGTGGGCGCAGAAGCTGAGCCACCGAGAGCCTGCCGGAACCGCTGTAGGGCTTCAGTGGACAAACTTGTCTAGCTTCGGATGGTGCAGAAACGGGACAAACACCATATCGAGGAGAATTTGTCAAACAATAGGTGTTGACTCCATGGTTGGGCGCAGTTTAAACTTCACTTCCAAGTTGAATTCTTCTTCTATTAATGTGGGTATAAGTGGAATCCGGCTTGACCTTTGTGGCGTTAGCGAACTAAAGTAATAGACCTAGTTGGCCGATTGTTTGTGTGGGTAGCTAGGTGTTCGGAATGCATTGAGCAAGACTTGAGAAATGTTAGTATCCTATTTGGAAGGGAAGTCGAGATGAAGCGATATCAGGAAGAATTGTATGAGTATGTTGCTGAGATATCGGCAGCTGAGAAGACCCAGAGTGAGGGTATTTTGAGTACTTATCGAGAATACGTTGCAACTATCGAGCGCTTGCATGGGGCGGAGGATAAGGGCGCGGTATTCTCTGAGCGACTTATATCGACAGAGAATTAGGAGTATGTTCTCTTGACTGAGGCGAATCAGCGGCAGAAGAAGTATCTTAAAGAGCTCTATAGAGGTCGTGAGGAGCGACAACAAAACATCAGAGAGATACAAGACATAACCGGCAGGGCCCTGCTGGTTTTCGAAAGTGCCATTTCCTCTCTTGGTGTGATGGTCAAGAGTTACGCGACCCCTCTGTGCGATCTCCTGCAGGCTGTTCCCTATGATTCGGACATTGACCTAATCATTGAGAGTCCTGGAGGGGACATTAACACCGCCGACAAGATGGCCCGTATGATCTGGAAGGTTGCAAAGTCGCTGCGCGTGATTATTCCTGTCTATGCAAAGAGTGCGGCCACGATATTAGCTCTTGCCGCAGACGAGATTGTGATGGGACTTTCCTCAGAGTTAGGTCCCATCGACCCACATGTCAGGCACGGGTACGGTGGCAAAGCCGCGTTCGAATCGGCGCAGAATCTTGTCGAGGGCTTCAATGAGATCGCAAATGAGGCTATCAAGGCTGGGGGCCTTAGCGAGGCATACTTGCCCTTGCTGGAAGGCTTGAATCCGTCTTACTTGCGGATGTGCCGTAATTCGGTCCAGGCGGCAACGAAACTCACCACAGAATGGCTTGAGAAGCATATGTTTAAGTCGTTGCCGAGCAGCGATAGAAAGAAGAAAGCAGCGTCGATAGCGAAGAAACTTGTCGATAATCACTATTGGCTGGATCATCAGAGCGTTATTGACTCTGATGACGCGGTCGGTATGGGACTGAAAGTCATTGAGCTTGCAAAAGACGACCCATTGTGGAGCGCTGTCTGGGGACTTCATTGCTCCTATAGCTCGTTTTTTCTCCGTAGACCTACTGTCCACGCAATATTTGAATCCGAGCATGATTCCTTCCTGCAATGGAGCCAACCAAGCACCTAAGGCCAACGAAGGGACTTGCACTCCCCCGCTGTAAGCCGTGATGAAGCAAGTCGATGTCATTCAACATGCACGAGGAGCCGATAGTCTGCACGCCATACGACGCCATCCGCGCGTTCACACTCGGCCACCTCGACTACCTCGCAATCAACGACTTCCTCGTCGAGAACCTGTAGGGGCAGGCCCCCGCGCCTGCCCTATCCAGCGTAGGGGCAGGCCTCCGTGCCTGCTCTACCCAATTGAATCACGAGGGCGGACACGGGGGTCCGCCCCTACAGAAACGCAATCCCTGAATTATGATACAGGACGATTCGTGAATCGCCCCTACGCCTCACCGTGCGGCGAGGCCTTCGCCCAAATGGTGAGCTGGAGCTCATCGCCGTGAAGGACGTAAACGGGCGCTCGCCCAGAGTGCACCGTGCTCTCCTCGATGATGCGGGCCACGCCCTCGCCTCGCTCCTCAATGAAGAAGCGTCCGTCTCGTTGGCTCCGCATCTTTGACAAAAAGGACACAAGTAGCTGATTCCGCGTGAACTGCCGATAGCGCATTGTCTCAGGCGTCAAGGTGTTCGGCAGACCGCCGGGGCTTCTGAGCTCGAGGCGGTCCGCATAGAGAAAAAGGCGAATCTTGGACCCGGCAATGGAGTAATCACGGTGTGCCACGGCGTTGACAATCGCTTCAAGAACCGCGCCCAGGGCGTATTGTGGATGGTCTTCGCGGCCGACATCCTTGCGCGCTGGCTTAAGCATGAAACGGTCCACGAATCGCAGCGCCTCCTCCAGTTGGCAGTTGACCGGCCCCCGTATCTCCTCGGAATGAACCAAGTCGTCCGAGTGATGCCTCGTCCCGCGATATACTGCCGCGTGGATGTGAGCCCCGGCCAGGTGTTTGGAAGGGTCTCGGCAGAAACAGAGAAGTCCAGCGACTGTCGGTCGAAGCGCCCCCTCGTCGTCCTCCACGACAACCCTCCGGTTGACCAAGAGCTGTCTCCGGTCGATCCCCTTTGGAGTGCCCAAAAGCGACTCAAGAAGCTCGCTGTCGAGGTTCTCTGCTGTTGACGTGAAAACAGGCGTCTCATCGAAGACAAATGTCCTACCTCTTTCCTGAAATAGCCGCGATAGCTCGGCCTGCGTCAGGTCGCGCTTCGTGGAGCCGACCCGCATGAACCATCTACCACGCTGCGTACGGTGAACGTAAAGGCCCTTCTTCACCTCAAGAAGCATGATGGCGCTTCGCTGGGCCCTCTTCGGTGGGCAGCGCGACACTCCGGATGATTGGTCTGACCGGCGGGTCACAGTTGTTCGTTGCTACATTAACCGCCCATTCCTCAACCTTGCGAAATGAATCATCGGAAAGGCCCTGCAGCGACCCGTCATCGGCCACGCCAAGAAATATCGTCCCGCCTTCCGCGTTGGCAAACCCCACGATCTCCGAGGCCAGCTCGTCAGCGTTCGGCGAGAGCACAGTAGTTGCTCCAACGCGGACTTCCTTGAACTCGACGAAACTGTCCTCGCCAGCAGCCAACCGTTCAACAATGGCGTCAAGCGTTTGCAGCATTCCTCTTCCCAGCACTTCTCGATCTTGGATGTTCTATACGCAGTCACAACATATGGATTATCTGCCCGTCTTTCAACAACGACCCGTATCAGATACGTGCGGTGGTCCGTAGTGGCGGTGCTTGCCCCGCCCTCTGTGCATTCACGACCACGGCACGCGGCAAATCTCAGTCGATTGGTGATACAGGGCGATTCGTGAATCGCCCCTTTCAGCCGACGTAGCCAAGGCTACTATGGCGAAGTCTGCACACACCGGTCCTCTCCTTTGATTGTCCCAAATGGGACAACTTCCGGCCAAAAACTGTCCCAAATGGGACAAAATGGAATAATGGCCGTGCCGAACGGGACAATCGAGCTCGAGGCAAAAATTGCCCGGAGCGCCAAATCCGCGTGCCGGGGCTGTATCTCACCACTTGGCTCGCATTGAGGCACAAAAACTCTATGATTGAGTGCAAGAAAACGCTTGACAAGTTTTCGAGCGGACGCTAGGATGAGCGCAGAATACAGGATTCAGGGCGATAGCGTCTATCACAACCCTGGAACTACGTTGTAATTGATTTTACGCGGCAATGGACGGTCTTGCGCCCGTTACCGACAGGACTTCACAGTCCTGGGAGGTGCGAAGTCAAGATGCAGCCCAAAGCCTACACGACTGACGTAGTGGGCGGTTCACGAACCGCCCGACCTCTCAGGGCGATCCTCAACAGAATATCCCTATAATCCGTCTTGGTTCCGGCTGTTCCACATATCTGGGCCCCAACCCCTGAACAAAAGGTGGCTTTGCGCGGGGCATGTGCGCCTCGCGCGGGGCCGATTAAACGATAGTCATAATACGTGCGGAGATAGACAGATCAATGATTCTTTTTAATATGCTCAATCTTAAGCAAGGTGGCGCGCCATTCAGGCGAAACGCGCAGCCAAAGGAAGAGGAGAAAAGGCAAATGAGAGCAAATAGACTGTTAGTTGTCGTGATCGCGCTAGCGTTGTGCGCCATCGCGCTGAGTGCTACCGGGAGCGATTGGTACGTTGACGCGGTCAACGGCAGCGACTCGAGCGGAGACGGCACTGAGGGCAATCCCTGGAAGACAATTACGTATGCCGAAGCGGCAACCGCTGACGAGAACCTATGCGCTCTGCATCTCGCGCCCGGCGTCTATTCGCCATCGACTAATGGCGAAACGATTCCAATCGTTTATCAGCGTGGAACCGCTAGTCTGCTGGGCTCTGGGGCTGAGTTGACCACTATAGATGGGGAGGGAGTCTATGGGGTTCTTGAGATGACATCCGACCATGGCACACTCGCGGACCTGACTATCACAGGCGGAGATAACGTTGGCACCAAGGTCGGTGGCGGAATAAGGACCTGCTCATACGACTGGTTTTACATCGAGCGCTGTGTGATACGGGACAACGACAATGGCGCTGGTTTGCGCACCACAAATCACGGGTCGTACCATATCACCGACTCGCAGTTCATCAGAAACAACGACCAAGCGAACGGGGGAGGAATCAGAATAGCCTACTGGGTGAATCTTACCATGACGAACTGCCTCATCGCGGACAACACGATACCGGACGCATCCACTGCTGGAGGCGGAATCTGGAGTCAGGCGAGCAACTACATCACGCTCACCAACTGCACTGTGATCAACAATAGCAAGCACGGGATACGCATTCGTTCCGCTGACAGTGGGCGCGTTAGGCTCAACAACTGCATCTTCTGGGGCAATGACGACGATCTGGACGTGACCGGGACCGAACTCATCATCAGCCACTGCGACATCTCGGACGGGGACGGCGCGGGCTCAGACGGCAACATCTCCCAGGACCCGCTCTTCGTGACGGGCCCCGATGGCGATTATTATCTGTCGCACTATGATACCGAGGGCGAGGATAGCCCTTGCATAGACGCGGGGGACCGGCCATCGTCCGATTTGGGCCTCGACGCCTACACTACCTGCACGGACAGGCGCCCCGACACGGGCACGGTTGACATGGGCTACCATTACAGCACGGGGCCGGAATTGTCCTCCCCGACCCACGCGCCAGATTCTGGGCGGACCGACGTGAACTTCACTTTCACGGTTCATTATTACAGCCCCGCCGGAAGCGAGCCGTCCTCAATCGAGGTCTTCGTGAACGGGACGGCGCACGACATGAGCCTGCAAAGCGGGACGGCTGCGAACGGTATATACAGCTGGACGGGGACCATCCCTGAGGACGGCCAATCAACGTATCACTTTGAGGCGAGCGATTCGCTGGGCCAGGACGTGAGGCTGCCCGCCTCGGGCGAGCTTGACGGGCCGATGGTCTATGACGACTACGTGAAGCCGCAATCGAGCTGCACCGCCCCGAGCGTGACCAATAGCAGCAGCATCGATGTCGATTACACGTCGTCGGACGACAACTCAGGCGTGGCTCAGATTGCGCTCTGGATGCAGTTTGACGGTCATGGCTATTACGACTCAGGCCACTCATCGACCGACCCAGACGGCAGCTTCACCATAGCGCTCGGAAGCGGGGACGGGACGTATGACCTTTACACGATAGCGACGGACCGGGCCACGAACGAGGAGGACGCGCCCGGGTCTCCCGACGCCTCGATCGTATTCGACAGCACAGCACCCGAATCGAGCGCGAGCTGCCAGGATTCGTCCAATTCCAGCCCCATCGATGTTGATTTCACGGCCAGCGATGCTCTGACCGGCGTTGACGAGACGGCGCTTTGGTATCGCTACGAGGGCGGCGCCTGGACCGACAGCGGCCAGACGCTTACGGGTGACGCGGGGACATTCCCGTTCGACCTTACGGACGGCGAGGGAACCTACGAGTTTTACACAATCTCGACGGACGAGGCGGGCAACGTCGAGTCTGCCCCCGGCAGCGCTGATTGCTCGGTCTTCTATGACTGCACGGCGCCTGTTTCATCTTGCGACTGCTCGCCGTGGGTGAGCGTCCGTGAGTGGATATACGTGTGGTTCACCGCCAGCGACAATTTGGCAGGGCTTGACAGCATAACGCTGTGGTTCCGTCCGCTGCCTTCGGGTTCATGGACCGAATACGATACGGCCGATGGCGAGGCGAGCGGCGGCTTCAGTTTCGACCTGCCGGGCGGCGTTGATGATGTTGAGTTCTATACGATAGCGACGGACAACGCTGGGAATGTCGAGGCGCCGCCAGCACAGGCTGACTGCGTCATGGGCTACGACGGCGTCACGCCCGATTCGAGCTGCACCTCACTCGCGATGACGAACGAGGCCACGATGCCCGTTGATTTCACTGCCTCCGACGACAAGAGCGGCGTCGCCTCGACCGCGCTTCTCTTCAATTATGAGGACGGCGGATGGGGAACGAGCGGCCTTGACCCGGAGACTGGGACCTCCGGCCAGTTCGAGTTCACGGCCTATCTCGGCGACGGGACGTATTACTTCGCCACGCAGGCGCTCGACAACGCCGGCAATCAACAGGATTTCCCTACCGAGGCGGACTGTGAGACTGTCCTTGACACGACGGCGCCCGTATCGTCGTGTTCCGTTGACGTTGAATACACGTCGGCCGCCACGATTAGCGTTCAGTATTCCGCGTCCGATGGGCTGTCCGACGTCGCGCTCGTGCGGCTCTTCGTATCGCGAAACGACAGCGCGTGGGAGAATACTGGCCTTGAGAGCGCTGAGGCCACGGGGGACTTCACCTATGATTTCGCTGGTCTTGACGGCACATACCGCTTCGTTAGCGTGGCGACCGACGGAGCCGGGAACGTCGAGAGCATCTCTGCGGCCAGGGCCTGCACAACGGTATTCGACACTGGGCTTCCATGCTCGGTCTCCAGCGCTCCTGAGGTTGAGAACGACCCGACCATCGAGGTTGCTTTTGCGATCACTGATGCGCTCTCGGGGGCTTACGGGGTCAAGCTCTATGTCTGCTTCTCGACGGTAGCCACAGCAGCCTGTACCGGCGAGTGGGAATACACGGGCGAATACGAATATGGCACAGCAGGCAGTATCACCTACGAGCCTCCGTATGGGGCCGGCTTCTACCGCTTCTTCACCATCGCGCGCGACAAAGCGGGTAATTTCGAGGCGATGAAGGACACGGCGGACTGCGCTTGCGACTATAATGAGGACTACGCGCTTTCAACCTGCTGGGGGCCGTCAGAGGCATCATCTGCGACGCTGGCGATTGTCTATGCTGCCGACATTGGCCAGGCGGGCCTTGAGCACGTAGAGCTGTGGTATGCGTTCTCGGCGGACGGCGCCGACTGGCCGGATGAGTGGCTCGACAGTGGTGTAACCTCCGAGGCGACCGACGGCACGTTCGTTTTCGAGACGCCGCACGGTGATGGCTACTACCGTTTCTGCACGATCTCCCTCAACGATGACCTGCTTGCGGAGCCGTTCCCCAGCGCCTGCGATTGCCAGGTGGCTGTCGATGCGACCGTGCCATCGTCTTCGGTCTGCGGCCCAAGTATAACTGGCTCTCTGCCGGTGATGCTTTATTATGATGGGAGCGATCTGGTCGAGGAGGGACGTTTCCTCTCGGGGGTGAAGTGGGTCGAGGTCTGGTACTCATTCTACGGCGAACACGTGCTCGAAGCCGTCTTTGAGGGTACTCCGGCCACCATAGCAAGCGACTCGGTAGAGTTCGCGCCCGCCCAGGAGGGGATATACGAGCTGTGGTCAATCGCGGTGGACGGCTTCGGCAACCGTGAGGCCGCGCCGCAAGAGCCGGACCTGATGCTGAGGGTTGACCTCACCCCGCCGGAATCGTTGGTCTCGGCGCCCGCATACTCCCAGTCCTTCCCCATCATGACCTCCGCCGTCGCTACGGACGCCATAACTGAGGTGACCGGAGTATCGGTGTACTATTCATTAGGCGGAGGGGACTGGGTCCTCGCTGGTGCGATTGAAGCGTCCCAGGGCACCCTTGCGTTCACGCCGGACGAGGCGCTCGAGGGCGTTTATGGCTTTGTCTCAGTGGCAACAGATTTGGCTGGCCACGAGGAGGCGATGCGCGACGTGCCGGACACGGAGACCGTTGTCGATTGGACGGCGCCCGACGTCTCAGTCTCAGCGCCTCAATACGCCAACGCGAGCCCAATCACGCTCGATTACGAGGCCACCGACGGGCTGGCAGGCGTTGCAGAGGTTAATCTTTACCACCTAGTGCCCGGCGCCGATGATTGGACCCAGGCGGGCCTTTCAAGCTCCGAGCCAACAGGCGCGTTCAATTACGAGCCAGCTGACGGCCAGGGCGAATACGGATTCGCTGTCGCGGCCGACGACCTAGCAGGGAACTCGAGCGAACTCCCGGCCGAGCCCGACGCGGCGACCATCTACGACACCGCCGCCCCAACGTCCGGCGCCTCGTCACCAGCGTACTCCAAGACAGGAACCGTGCAGGTCTCATACACTGCCTCAGACCCCACGAGCGGGATAGCCTCTGTTGCCCTCTGGTATCAGCACGACGGGGGCGCGTGGGTCAACTCCGGCCTGACAGAATCGGCGGCGGAAGGGGAGTTTGCGTTTGAGGTGTCACCCGACGGAACCTACGGCTTTGCGACTAAAGCGATAGACCTTTCAGGCAACTCGGAGTCGCTTCCGGAAGAGGTGGACAGCACCACAGTCGTGGATACGGTCGCGCCTGCGTCGTCGTGCGATTCAACGGAACTCACAAGACAATTCCCGATAGCCGTAACGTTCACGGCCAGCGACGTAGCGAGCGGCGCGTCATCCGTTGAGCTGTGGTATAGACACGATAGCGGGTCGTGGACGGACAGCGGGCTCGAATCCGAAGAGACGAGCGGGTCGTTCGACTTCTCACCGGCGGAGCATCCCGACGGGGTCTATGGATTTGCGACCCGTGCGCGCGACCGTGCGGGCAACTCCGAGGCGCTGCCGGGGGATGCGGACAGCGAGACGCTGGTCGATACCGTGCCGCCGGCCTCGACCTGTTCGTGTCCGTCGGAGTCGCGGACGTTCCCGGTTGGGGTAACGTACACGGCGAGCGACGCGTCGAGCGGCCTCGCCTCGGTGTCGCTGTGGTATCAGTTCGATGAAAGCGAGTGGTTGGACACCGGCCTCAGTTCAAGTTCATTAAGTGGCGCATTCGACTTCACGCCCGCTGACGAGCAGGAGGGCGTTTATGGCTTCGTCACAAAGGCCCGAGATGCTGCGGGGAACGACGAGGCGCTGCCGGAGGAGGCAGACTGCACCGTTGACGTGGTGTTCACCGCGCCGGATATTCAGGTCGAGCCTGCGAGCGTCGATTTCGGTGAGGTCAGGATTGGTCGCACCGTGTCGCAGGAGTTAGTAATCAGGAATGTAGGCGATGGCGAGCTTGGAGTCTCGCGCATCCGAGAGCAGGCAGTAGGGTTCTCACTGAGCTTTGGGGACCTCGAGCCCCCATTCCCTCTTGCCCCTGGCCACTCCGTTTCGTTCGAGATTGAGTTCGTGCCGCGGTCTGCGGGGCGCTATACGGGGGAGCTGACGATTGAATCCAACGACCGAGAGACGCCGGTAATGACGATCGACATGACTGGGACTGGCAGGGCGCCTACAGGCCTTAACCTCGCCGTGGCGAGCGATGCGGACACGTATGGGTTCGGCGACACGATGGCTGTAACGGTCGCGGCCGAGAACGATCAGGACGCGGTCGCTGCGGACATCTACTTTGCGCTCGCGTATGACCTGGGCGGCCCCGAGGAGGTTTTCTGGTCAGCGGTCGGATTCGGTGAGTGGCAAGACGGGATAGTCGCATGGCTGCCGGGCGCGTCTCTGGAGGCTGATGTGAGCCTTGAGGCGACGCTTCTCGATATGCCGATTCCCGAGTATGTGTTGGGTCAGCCGAGAGCGGGGCAATACACAGTGCTGCTGGCTGCGTTCGAGCCGGGCACGTTTAATTTCATCGCCGATCTCGCCTCGACCACATTTGATGTTGAGTCCAACGCATTCTTCGAGGTCATCCTCTCAAGCAGCGAATGCAGTTTCGGGGACATGCTCTCGATAGGCCTGCGCGTCTCAATCCCAGAGGAGACCATCTACGGCGACATCTATCTAGTGATGATGGACCCAGTTGGGCAGCTATGGTCCGTTGCCGGCGACTATTCCTGGGGCATCGGGCTTTCACCCTGGCTGTCCGACGTGTACCTCCCGGGAGGGTTGGAGACAACTTTGGAAGATTTCTGGCAGATAACGCTGCCAGATGCGCCGTTCGACAAAGTCGGGCAGTATTTCTTCCTCACCGGGGCCACTGAGGCAGGAGTGCTCGTCCCGCTGTGCGATATCGGCGTGACGACCCTGCGAATTGCGGATTAGGGGGGGTGCTCGGAACGGGAACCGACGCCTGCGATCCTGGCGCAGCATGGGCTTGTCAAGCGGCTGACTGCCCTCCCCGCCGGTCCGGTCAATTCCCTGGCGCTCGGTGTATGACAACCATCGGGCGGAAATGTGAGGTTCTGAAGAGAGACTGTACTATGGCCCCGACAATCGAGCGCAACCGCAGAAAGGACGAGGAGGTGGGATAAGGCAGGTCACTCCCCATCTACTCCGACCTCTACCTTCTCTATAAGAGCGTTGATACGCTGCTCGGTGTCCAACACGCTCTTGCGGAGCTGGTCGCCGAAGTAAAGGCCCAGTGCCGTCAAGAGGATTGCCAAGAACGACAGAACGATGTTCAATCTCTTACTGGACCGTAACTCCCTCTCTATTTGTTTCGTTATCTCTCGTCTTATGCCTATGACGCTACGCAGAACATCTGCGATGTCCCGAACTCGGGGCCGCAGCTGCTCAAGTGTATTGAGGAAGAAAGGTGGAGTGAAACCAGGATTCTTACGTTCACTTCTCTCGATCATGCTGCGCACCTTCTTATATTGCCGCTCAATATCCATGGTCTGGTCAGCTTCGATCATGAGTTGCCTGAGTATCACCCCTACTTGAAGATTGATGTTGGTGGCATCCAGTTGAGGCGGTTCATCGTCATAGACCTCGACTTGAACGACATGGAATTCCGGTCTTACGGAATTCCATAGGCCGTGAATCTGGACGAATTGCGCTCTCAATCCCTTCGGCGGCATCCAGAATACTTGCCAGCCGAGTCTGCCCATTTCCCCAGTGTCGAATAGCACATCCCAGTTCTTACCATCTTCAGAGGTCAGAAGGCGGTACTTGTATCTTCTCTCCGCCTGCTTATCATAGAGCAAGAACCTGATACAGGTAATGACCTGGATGCTCTCAAGGTCAACGGTGAGGTGACCAGGCCATCTGAAGTGACTCCAGCCTTCATAGCTGCCGTAATTCGTGACATTGCCGTCAGTCGCCTCCGGAGGCCCATCCGGCGCGCGACGCAAGTTTTGCGCTCCTTCCACGGGTTTGTGAAGAGCAACATTGGGCATGACTAAATCCTCCTATCTTCCTTTCGTGTCGAGTTTGAAAACACTGGGCATAGCCTACAATCGCGTCGCAATGGCAAGCCATTTCTTGAGGTCATTGAAGTCCTTGAGTGAGAGACGTGAACCTATCGTTGCCTGGAAGCTGCGAGCTGGCTCTGTGAAATGCGAAGTCGTGACCAGAACACCGCAGTTGGCCCTTTTCTCCTCGACCACTCCGTATAGAGATCGAACGAGACCCACGCCTACTTTCCGTTCGGGAGAATACCTCTTGACCTCAACAACGTACAACAAAGTCCCTATCCCGGTTTTATCGACCGCGAATATGTCAACCCCTCCGTCAGCTCGATACGGCGTCAACACAACGTCATATCCCAATTGCCGCATTATCTCGGCCACCACCTCCTCGACCTTTCTCGGATCCAATTGGTATAAGAGTCGAGGATCTCTGCTCAGATGTCGGAGGGTCTGTTCGTTAATCTCGGAGAATTCGCAATTGACCAGTTTCTGCAACTCAGGAATAAGAGGCGGACGATCGTAAATCCTGGTTCGCGACTCGGATGCCAACTGCATGACGGTGTCGTATAGATAGTGGGGCACGATGGCGGGGTCGGGTGGACGTCCTATATGACAATAATAGACTAGAGGCGGAGTTTCCACGAGGTGAGCTATCGGCTCCGGATAAACTGTGAGGAACAGACGAGGGGTCGTGGGTCTGAGAGCTTCCGGCCAGTTCTCGTAGAGAAACCATCTGAGATCCTGCGGGAATTCTTGACTTCTGGCAACGGGACCTAGAACCACCACGTCATATTCTTTATCCGTTTGTTCTACGAGTCTCAGGCCTTCCATGGCATCCTTTGTGTGATCAATCGATAGATTGTCGTCGTAAAACAGCGCATAAAGCTGATCATTTAGGTCAACATAACGAAGACTATGCGTGAGTAGAATCTGGGTTCTTTCCTCAGACAATTTTGAATAGCTCCGTCGGCAGTGGATTCCTTTGAGACACGGTATCATGTCGAAAGATTCGAAACAATGGGAGAGTTTCAATTGGAAAGGAGCTGCCGGTTGTCCTGATGAGTCCGTTTGTTGACAGCGCTTTATGTTCGAGGGATCATTAGCTCATGACGGAGAAACGAGAATACAAGCGTCCGCCCTTCTTCGGGCGGCAACGTGAGATTGAGGAGCTGAGGCGGCGTGTCCTGAAGCCGGGGCTGACAGTAGTGCAGGGCCGGCCGAGGATCGGTAAGTCCCGCCTGCTCGAGGAGTTCGTCAAGCTACTGCGTGCTGAGTCGAAGCGAGAGCGGCGCGAAGAGAAGCGGATCCCAGTCGGCTGGCTGGAGCAGCCAGGCCACGAAGGCGACTCGCTGCTCCGCGCCGTCGCTGACGCCTACGACCATTGGCTCAAGACCGCTTCGGCCCGCAAACAGTTGAGGCTTCTGTGGAAGAGGAACAAGGACAGTGCTGTTCTCCGCGCGGGCACGGCGATCGGGAAGATAATTGGCGAGGGAGTGGCGGGTGCGGACAAGGTCGTGCCGGGAGCCAAGTCTGCCGGCTCCATTATCAAGGGTGTTTTCGGCGGGTTGCGACAACTCGGTGACGAGCTGCGCACAGGGGGATTGCAGATTGAGCCTCTTCAGGCGGACGAGGCGAAGTCCCTCCTGTGGTTCATTGCTGAAAACCGCAAGCATCCCGTCGTCCTCGTCCTCAACCAGTGGGAAGACAGCCTGTTTCTTAACTACGACTTCACCACGCTCTCAACCTTCCTGCGGAACCCCCACGACTGGCCTTTGGTGCACGTCCTGCTTCACCTGCGCTGCCCACTGAAGCCGCAGAATGTGAATCAGGATGCGGTGGATAAGGCGAGAGATTTGGCCAGTTATCCCTCGGCGGAGACAATCAAGATAGAGCCAATTACCTTCGCCGAGGATGAGACGACGCGGGAAGAGATGCTCGCATGGCTTAGAGAGTGTTTCCCGGGGACAGAGGGGATCGACATTGACGAACTGCTGTCAGAAGTCATCGCGGGCAATCCCGCCGTGCTGGACGAATGGCTGTACCTCGATGAGGACGGCCGAGCAGATCCGACCATCCTTAGGGCGAAAGCCAAGGACGCGCATCATAACCTCTATCCAGAGATCGAGCGTATTCTCCTGAGATTAGTGCCAGAGCCGGGGGGTCGCGGAGAGCGTTGCAGCGAGATTCTCGCAACGGCCCTCAGGCTGGCGATCATTCCGCCACTGGGATCAGACGAAGTGTGGTCGGCGGTGAAAGGCGCAGTCCTGGGCGATTTGGACGAAGACGCGTTGACTTCATTCCAGAGTTGGGATTACCTGCGTCCGTCACCGGAGGGATTGCCGAGCTTCGGGCACCCGACGCGGCACGAAACCGCTCAGCACCTTGCTCAGACAAATGACAAGCTCCGACCACACGCCAAACGTGCCCTGGAGACGTTGGCCGAGGACCTGGCAGATAGCATTGACCTGACTGCGGGTCTTGCAAGCAAAGATAGCGATTCCCTCTACCGCTATGCACTGCTCTCTCTTCTGCAGAGTCCCTTAGCTTTGCTGAGGGGGAAACTCGTCAATCAACATCTTGCAGCTGCCGCCGCGGCGGTGTTAGGCCGCCCTTGGCCGGACTCGCTGCCGATGTCGGTCAAGAATGCTGACTTCGCCTCCTTCTCCTCATCAGGGTCCCAAATCTTGGCCACTGGCTTGGCCACCGCGGTTCATCTTTCCGGGGATAATCGGAAGAGCGGAGACGCTCTACTTGATGAGTTAAGAGCGCTGCAGAAGATGCACGCGGATAATCCCGCCTTCCGAGAGAAGCTCGCCCAGGGCTTGGTCAACGCAATCATCAACGCCAAGGAGGATCCGGACCCTAAACGAGTCGATGCTCTGCTCGAGGAATTGAGAGCGCTGCAGAAGACGCACGCCGATGATCCCGCCATCCGAGAGAAGCTCACCTGGGGCTTGGTCAACGCAATCGCCAACGCCAAGGAGGATCCGGACCCTAAACGAGTCGATGCTCTGCTCGAGGAATTGAGAGCGCTGCAGAAGACGCACGCCGATGATCCCGCCATCCGAGAGGAACTCACCAAGGGCTTGGTCAACGCAGTCGCGAAAGCGGGGGATGATCAGAGGAGAATCGGTGCTCTAATCGGCGAACTAAGAGCCCTATATAGGACCCATCCTGATGATCCCAAGGTTAGAGAGAATCTCGGCAACGGCTTGAGCAACGCAATCAGCAACGCGAGGGACGACCCGAAACGAGTCGATGCTCTGCTCGAGGAATTAAGAGCTCTCCGTATGACCAATCCCGATGATTCTTTGATCCGAGAGCGGCTCGCGCAGAATTTACTCATCGCAATCGCCAACGCAGAGAACGACCCGAAACGAGCCGACACACTGCTCGATGAACTGAGAGGCCTCCACGAGATCTATCCTGGTGATACCACCGTCCGAGAGGAACTCGCCAAGGATTTGGTCATTGCAATTGCTCTCTCTCAGGGTAATGGGATGCGGACCAATGCACTGCTCGATGAACTGAGAGGCCTCCACGAGATCTATCCTGATAATCCCGCCGTCCAAAAGGAATTTGCCCAAGGCCTAGTCATAGCATTTGCCTTCTCCCGAGAAAATGGGATGCGGACCGATGTTCTGTTCGACGAGCTAAGAGGCCTTCCCAGAATCCGCTTTGATAATCTCGAGGTCCAAAAGGCGCTCATCAATGGGCTGTTCAACGCAATCGCCGACGCAAAGGACGACTCGGGACAAGTCGATGCTTTGCTCGATGAACTTAGAGCCATCCATGAGATCTATCGCGATGACCAAGACTTTCTTAGGGCAATCACCAATGGCCTGTCCAACGCAATTGCCCACGCATCGGACGACCGGAAACGAGTCGATTCTTTACTTGATGAACTTAAAGCTATCCAAAGGATACATCCTGATGATCCCGATGTTAGAAAGGAACTCATTAAGGGTGTATTCAATGCAATCGCTAGTGCAAAGGACGACCGGAAACGAGCCAATACTCTGCTCGACGAATTGAGAATCCTGCGTTTGACTGATCCCGATCATTCCTTGATCCGGGAGCAGCTCGCGGACGGCCTATTCAAAGAAAGCGCTGATGTTGCGGATGACCTGAAGCGACCTGACACTCTTCTCATCGAACTGAGAGCTATGCGTGAGGTTTATCCCAATGATCCCGGAATCCAAGTTGCACACGCCAAGGCCCTGTTCAACGCAATCGCTGATGTAGAAGATGACCCGGAGCAAGCCGACGCTCTGCTCGATGAACTGAGAGCATTGCAGGAAACGCACGCCGATAATTCCGCCATCCGAGAACAACTAGCCAAGGCCCTGTTCAACGCAATCGCTGATGCAAAGGACGATCCGGAGCAAGCCGACGCTCTGCTCGATGAACTAAGAACTCTCCAGAAGGTCTATCCTGATGATCCCGCCGTCCGAGAACAACTAGCCATGGGCTTGGTTAACGCGATTGTTTATGCAAAGGATGATCCGGAGCAAGCCGACGCTCTGCTCGATGAACTAAGAACTCTCCAAAGGCTACACCCTGATGATGCAACCGTCGAAGAGGCACACGCTAGGGGCTTATTAAACGCATCCAGAATCATGAAGGGTGCACCGCGACAAGTCGATGCTTTGCTCGATGAACTAGAAGCTCTCCAAAGGCTACATCCTGATGACGCCGACGGCCGAGAACAACTAGCCAAGGCCCTTTTCAACGCAATCGCCGACGCGGAGGATAACCCGGAACGAGTCGATGCTCTGCTCGATAAACTAAGAGCTCTCCAAGGGCTACATCCTGATGACGCCGACGTTCGGGACAATCTCGCCAAGAGCTTGGTCAATGCATGCAACATTGTGAAAGGCGATCGGAAACGATCCAATGGTCTACTCGATGAACTAAGAGCTCTCCGAGAAACGCACGCCGATGATCCCACCATCCGAGAACAACTAGCCACGGGCTTGGTTAACGCGATTGCCTATGCGAAGGACCACTCGCGACAAGTCGATGCTCTGCTCGAAGAATTAGAGGCTCTGCAAAGAACGCACGCCGCCGATCCCGCCGTTCGAGAGAAACTGACCTGGGGCTTGGCCAACGCATTTGTCATGGCCGACCCGGCACGCACAGACGCTGTGATTGATAAACTAAAGGATCTCCACAAGATCCATCCGGATGATCCCGTCATCCTGGGGAAGCTCGCAAAGTGTATGGTCGGCGTAATCCTCGGCGCCAGGGATGATGCGGAGAGAGTCGGTGTTTCACTTGCTGAACTAAGAGCTCTCCAAAGGGCGCATCCTGATGATCCCGCTATCCGAGAGAATCTCGGTAACGGGTTGTTAATCGCAATCAGTAGCGTCAAGGATGACATAAGACAAGCCGATTCTCTACTCGATGAACTTAGAGCCCTACATAGGACTCATCCTGACGACGCCGGCTTCCATAAGGCGTTCGCCATAGTCATATTCAATGCCATAAATCGCGCCAAGGATAGTCCGAAACGGGTAGATGATCTCCTGCAGGAACTCAGAGTCCTGCAAAGAGACCATCCTGATGAGTCTTTTCTTCGAGAGCGACTTGCCAGTGGTCTCGCTAACGCAATCGGCTACGCAATCGGCTACGCAATGGATGATCCGAAGCGGGTAGATGATCTCCTGGCAGAACTCAGGGGCTTGCATATGACCTATTCTCGTGATCCTGTTCTCCGAGAGCGACTTGCGCGTGGCCTTGTCAACGCAATCGGCTACGCAATGGATGATCCGAAGCGGGCAGATGATCTCCTGCAGGAGCTCAAGGTCCTGCACAAAACCCATCCTGGAGATCCTGTTCTCCGAGAGCGACTCTCCAGCGGCTTGGTCAACGCAATGATCAACTCAGAGAATGATTCCGAGAGAGTGAAGGTCCTTCAGAAGGAACTTGACAAATTGAATGTTAATCATAGCGAGGATGAATGACCTATCACCTATAGAAGCCTGCAGATATGCACGAGTGAGAATGACAATCGGTTCTGCCCTCAATTGTTATGTCGTCCCCATAAGCCTCTGCTCTCTTCCTTCGCGGCCTCCTGGGCATCGAGCAGGCGCCTGCGGTAGCGGGGGTCGAGGCCGAAGTTCTCGTAAACGCGGGCGTGGCCGGAGCGCACAAGAGCCTCTTGTGCGAGTTCGAAGTTCGAAGTTTCAAGTTGGTTGATGCCGACTCGTCCGCCATAGCGTCAGCTACGGCAGATTCTCCCATATCCCCGTCACGAGAAGACTCATCTACGCGGACTTGACCGCAAATCGGATGCGTGTGTATATTTCGATATGGGTTGCACCGCTCGCAACGATGAGGCGCGAGGGTGGGCGATAATGACGAGGGCAGTGCCATGGAGTTCCAGGACAAGTTCGGCAAGGAAGGTCTAACCTTCGACGATGTGCTGTTGGTTCCCGCTCGTTCGGAGATACTGCCGCACGAGGCGGACACACGCACAATTCTCACCAAGAGTATAACCCTCAACATCCCGATTGTGAGCGCCGCGATGGACACGGTAACGGAGAGCAGGCTTGCGATAGCGCTTGCGCGTGAGGGCGGTCTTGGGGTCATTCATCGTAACATGAGCATCAAATCTCAAGCATGGGAGGTGGATAAGGTCAAGCGCTCGGAGAGCGTCGTCGTCATGGACCCGGTAACGATCGGGGTTGACGAGCCAGTCAGCAAGGCCAAGAGGATGGTTCGCAAGCATGACGTTTCGGGCTTTCCGGTTGTAGATTCTTCGGGCAAGTTGGTCGGGCTTCTGACGCACAGGGACCTGAGATTCGAGCCTGATACGTCCAGGAAAGTAGGGGAGCTGATGACGCCACTTGAAAAGCTCGTAACGGTTCCGCCCGATACTCCCACGGAGAAGGCAAAGGCGCTGCTTCACGAGAACAGGATAGAGAAGCTGCCCGTCGTTGATGAGAGCGGCGCATTGGTTGGCCTAATGACTTTCAAGGACATCGAGAAGTCGATGTTCTATCCAAAGGCTTGCAAGGACGAGCTCGGGCGGCTCAGAGTTGGCGCGGCAGTTGGCGTCTCGCAGGATACTCCGGACCGGGTCGATGCGCTGATTGGTGCGGGTGTTGATGTAGTGGTGGTCGATACGGCCAATGGCTTCTCGAAGGTCGTGTTGAGCATGGTCGAGCGGCTCAGGTCCGAGCATCCTGAAACGGCGCTTCTGGCTGGCAATGTCGTAACGCCAGGGGGCGTTGAGGCGCTTTGTGGGTCGGGCGCAGACGCGGTGAAGGTCGGAATTGGCCCGTCGGCGATCTGCACTACGCGTGTCGTCGCGGGCGTTGGTGTTCCGCAGTTGACGGCCATTTTCGAGTGCGCGAAGGCTGCCGAGAAGTGTGGCATTCCGCTAATTGCGGACGGCGGCGTCAAATACTCCGGGGACATAACCAAGGCGATCGGAGCGGGCGCCGACTGCGTCATGATAGGCAACCTGTTCGCCGGGACCGAGGAGACGCCGGGCGAGATCGTTCTTTATGAAGGCAGAAGCTACAAGGCCTATCGCGGGATGGGCTCGCTGAGCGCAATGAAGGCTGGCGGCAGAGACCGCTATTTCTACCAGGAGGACGCGGAGGAGAAGATGGTCCCTCAAGGCATAGAGGGCATGGTTCCCTACAAAGGCTCCGTCTCCTCGCTCGTCTGCCAGCTGATTGGCGGGCTTACGGCCGGGATGGGCTACCTCGGGACACGCACTATCGATGACCTCAAGAAGAAAGCACGATTCATCCGCGTAACCGCCTCGGGCCTCAGGGAAAGCCATCCGTACGGCGTGATGATCACGAGGGAGGCCCCCAATTATCAAGCTAGATAAGTTCCAAGTTCCGAGTTCCAAGTCTGAAATCGAATACGTGGGAATGGTAATTGGATGACGCGGCTGTCGTTTGTGAAGATGCACGGGTTGGGCAACGATTATGTGCTGTTTGACGCGGCCGAGAACGAGCTCGATGGTATTGACTTTGCCGAGCTCGCCCGAAAGGTGTGCCAGCGGCGGCTCAGCATCGGCGCAGACGGGATTATCGTGCTTCAGCCGGGCGGCTCTAATGCCGATTTCACGATGAGAGTTTTCAACCCCGACGGTTCGGAGACAGGCTCATGCGGAACAGCCTTCAGGTGCGTTGCGAGACATGCTTATGAGCGTAAGGGATTCAAGGATGTGGCGCCAGATGGTGTCAGGATAGCGACGTTTGCAAGGAGCGTGCTCGCGAAGGTTGCTCAGGACGCAAGCGGCAAGCTCCTAGTGGAGGCGAGGATGGGCAAGGCGCTCTTCAAGCGAGGTGAGATACCAGTTACGGGGGACCCGAACGACGAGTTCCTCGAACAGCCGATGGAGGTTGCCGACGAGAAGCTGACTGTCTCGGCGGCCTCGGTTGGCAACCCTCATGCAGTGGTGTTCTGCGACGATGCGTCGAAGGCTCCTATCGAGAGACTGGGGCCGGCGATCGAGACGCATCCTGTGTTTCCGGAGCGGACGAATGTTCATTTCGTCGAGGTTGTGTCCGGGCAAGAACTCAAGGTCCGAAGTTGGGAGCGCGGCACTGGACCGACCTTGTCTTGCGGGACTGGCGCTTCGGCCGCCGTTGCCATAGCAGAGCGTTTGGGGAAGGTGGCGCCTTCCGTTCGCGTTTGGATGCCTGGCGGCGCGCTTCAAATCGGTATTGAGAACGACGGTGAGATAGTCATGCGGGCCCAGGCCGAGCCTGTATTCAGCGGATGGGTGGACTATGAGGCTTAAGAGAGAGCAGGCGCAGTTTGTGGCGCGTCGGATTCTCGATGACCTCCTCAAAGAAAAACTGATCGAAGTGGATAGGTCCGATCTTGAGATGCTTCGCGTGATGGTCGATGAGTTTTTGCTTGAGCAGCTGCTCATAGAGGACAAGCTGAACGAGGAGGCCCGGAAGCTGCTCGACCAATATCGGGACAAGATGCGACAAGAGAACATCAACTACCAAGACATGTTTAAGATGATAAAGAGGCGCCTCATCGAGGAGCGCAACCTAGTTATCTGACATACTCATCGGGAGTCAGGAAATAAGAGACGATGCGACTGAACGACGATAAGATAAGCGACATCACATTCAAGATGACTTTGCAGCTGGAGAAGGACGAGCGAGCGAAGTTCCTGACGTCGGCGAATGTCATCCGAGCCTGCATCAAACGGACGATCACCTCCGAGCTTCAGCTCGAGGACGAGGTCGTTCAGATTGTGCTTGATCGGCTTGAGGGGATGAAGTCGGTCAAGCGCGATTCGCTCAAGTGGGAAGGCCACTTCGAGCGGCTCTACGTTCAGGAGATGGCCAAGCGGGGCCGGCGTTGGGACATAAGCGTTCGGGACGTTTTTCGGTAGCGGAATCACGGCCACCCAAGGAGATACGGCAATGCGCAGCGATTTGAGGCGCCACGATGCGCGCGGTCTTCTTCTGTTGCTGGCAGCGACCTTTGCTATCGGTCATTGCCTCGTGCTTTGTGGGGCAGTCGCCGCCGAGCGCGCCTCAGATGGCCTGGTTGTTTCGCCGCTTGAGTGCTCACCGGACCTCGACAGCATTCGCTTCGATTTCTGTTTGACCGAGTATTGCGTGAACAGAACCCTCGAACGCTCTGACGGCACGCTCGTCTCTGTGCCCGGGCTGCGCAACATCATGGAAAGCGGCAAGCCTTCGCTGCCGGTGGAGGGCTTCTACGTCGGCATTCCCGCGGACGTATCGTCCGCCAGAGTCAGGATCCTTTCCGAGAGCTACGTCATCGAGTGCGACTGTAACGTTCTCCCATGGCGCGAGCCCGGGACGGAGAGAGGGGATCTGCTGGACGAGAATGTCTATGAGCGCCCTGGTCTGTTTCCGGAGAGCTCGGTCAAGGTCAGCCGCATCGGCTTCATAAGGAGCCAGAAGGTCGCGCTATTGAGCATATTCCCCGTTCAGTTCGACCCCAAAGAGGAGCTTTTGCGCATCATTACCTCGGCGTCCGTAGAGATAGAGTTTGTGCGGGACGATTCCACGTTGCCGGTTGACGCCAGGATTGGCTTTCGCGATGAGTCCCGCTTCGAGCCGATGCTTGCGCGCCTTCTGACCAACTACGAGCAGGCGAAGTTCTACCGCCTCGTCTCGCGACGTGGTTCAGTGCAAGAGGTCGATGATGAGGAATACTGGTACGATCCCGAGACGACGTATCTGAAGGTGTCCACCTTCGAGGACGGCGTGTATAAGGTCGATTACGACTTCCTGCAATCGCACGGCGTTGACCCGTCTGTCATCGATACCGAGAACCTGAAGCTCTACTATCGGGGCGAGATGGCGCCGATTGTGCTGTTTGACGGCGGGGACGGCGCCTTCGATGAAGGCGATTTTTTTGCGTTCGTTGGCGGCAGGAAGCGCAGCGAGCAGGTTGGATGGGCATTGGACGAATACACGGACGAGGCAGTGTGGTGGCTGTGCTGGGACGATGGCGAGGGAATGCGATATCAGGCTGTTTCTCAGGACGTTGAGGGCCCGTTGCTGGTGCTCGATGCCGACACTTTCTTTTGGGCAAAGGAGCACTTCGAGCAAGACGTCCTCTACGACGGCTGGAACGACGACATTGACCAGGACAGCTGGTTTTGGGAGACGATCTGGAATGCGCCTGACTATGCTGCCGTCAGCTTCACGCTTCATGCGTTTGACGAGGCGGTAACGAGCGCCGCAACCGTGTCGGTCAGACTAAAGGGCAAGTCCAGTGTGGTGTTGGTCAATCCCGACCACCACTCGGTTTTTTACGTGAATGATAATGACACACCTTTGGCCGATTATTTCTGGGATGGATATGAATTCGAGACGATGCCTTTTCAGGTGCCGGCGGGCAACTTCGTGGATGGCCGCAACAGGATCACTGTGGTTAGTCCGGGAGATACCGAGGCGATCGTTGATTCAGTTTACATCAACTGGGTGGAGGTTGAGTATCCGCGGCGCTATCAAGCCATTCGAGGTGAGGCGTGGTTTGTGCCGCCTCCGGGCTCTGACGACCGCCCGGTCCAGTATCGCCTGGAGAGCTTCGGCCAGAGCGACGTGCTGATACTGGACCTGGCCACCGCGAGGTCCTTCCCTGAGTATTCCCATTCAAACGAGGGCGGGCAATGGGTGCTGCGATTTGTCGATCCCGAGCCGTCCGAGCGATCGCTGTATTGGGCTGCAAGGGAAAGCGCATTCCTGACGCTGCCGGACGCCGTGCTTGACGAACCGTCAACGCTGCGCGGCACGTCGAATCAAGCAGATATGATAATCATTACGGTTCCGGAGTTCTTCGCGCCTCTTGAGCAGCTCGTTGAGTTTAGGAATGCGCAGGGCGTCAACGTGAAGGTTGTTGACGTTCAGGACATCTTCGACGAGTTCAGTTACGGCATATTCGACCCGCTCGCGATGCGGTCGTTTCTGTGGTTCGCGTTTAACAGCTGGGCTGAGCCGGTCGCCACGCACGTCTTGCTCGTTGGCGACGCATCGTGGGACTACAGGTTCCTAGATCCCGATAGTGTCATACCCAACTACGTGCCCTCATACCTCGACCCGGCGCGGGACGACAAGTTCGTCAACGTGACCGGAGAAGAGTCCGATTGGTATCCCGATTTTGCCGTAGGCCGGATGCCTGTGCAGGACGCCGGGGAACTCACCAAGATGATCGTCAACGTGATCCGCTACGAGGCTGCCCCGCCGCCAGGGGATTGGACGAGGCGCGCTCTCTTGGTAACTGGCGGCTTCACCTGGCCTGAACAGGAGACTTTCATAGAGCAGGCCCGGGACTTTGAGGCCCAGATGCCGGACAATTTCGAGTTCGCGGAGGTTTTCAAAGAGACCGAGGGGTGGGACGACAAGGATTACTACGCCCAGAGGATACTCGATGAACTGACACGCGGGGCCTTGCTCACGATTTTCATGGGCCACGGGGCCAGGAACCTGTGGGATTTCATGCTCGAGAGCTCCGACCTTTTTGGCCTCAACTGCGAGGGGAAGATGTCGATGGTGGTCAGCATGACGTGCCATACGGGCCGTTACGCCAATCCCAAGACGCCGTGCATCGGTGAACGGTTCATCCTGGAAGGGGACGCCTTGAGCCGCTCTGTGGCCTATTGGGGCTCGACCGGGCTGACGACGGTCTGGAATTCTTATTTCCTCACGACATACCTGCTGGAGGAGATATTCGAAGGCGGCAGCACCGACATGGGTCTTGCGATCATGGCGGCAAAGCTAAAGTTCTACGAGGAGTCCCAGGACGTTACGCTCGCCTCGAGCCAGACTTGGCTTTCGGACCCAATGCTCAGGATAAATGTGCCGCCGGCGCCCTCGCCGAGCGACGTTGCGGCCGTTGTGGAAGGCGATGCGGTTACGATTTCTTGGGAGTATCCGGCTTCGGTCGAGGAGCTGGCCGGATTCGAGCTCTGCGCATTTGAGCGACAGGAACCTCATTCGGCGCCGCTGAGCCCGTGTGATGACGGCTACACGTTCTGGGTTCCCCCAGAGGAGCGGGAGATAACGTTATTCAGCGGCGGAGCTTCGCTCGAATACTGCGCGGTTGTTCGAGCGGTCTTAAACGAAGGCAGCAAGAGCCACGTGTCCGAAAAGGCATGCTTCAGGTTTGGTGTTTCAGGCTCCCGAGGGCCGTCCATCATCGGGGCTGGCTATGCGGACACGCACATTACGAACGAGCACGGCGGCCGCCTAAACCTCTACGCGATGGTTCAGGACCCCGACGGGCTGGATGACGTCGAACGCGTCGAGATATACTACAACGGCGTCGCCACAGGCCTCGTCCTTGAAGAGGTCTTGCCTGGCGTCTTCCATACCGGAATTGACGTCGGACCAGGTCTTGCGCCCGGACAATACTTGCTGGAGCTCCGCGCGTCCGACCGCATGGGCAATACGAGCTCCTACTTCCCCTATTTCGCGGTTCGGGGCTGGGGCCTGCCGTGGCCGGACTATTCAGCGACGGGCGGGTCCTCAAACTGGGAGTTTGATGTTTCGCAAGGCGACGGGCCGGTTATTATCGCAGCGGGTTTCCTCACTGACGGCATAACCTCCTTTAGCGGGGGCGAGACAACGCTTCTTGCGCTTGTTGGTCCGGGAGCGTCAGGCGCACGCGTCTTGCGTGTTGATATCTTTCTTGACGGAGTCTTCATAGGCGCGCAGCTTTGTGATGATGGCCTGCACGGTGATTTCGCGGCGGGTGACGGGATATTTGGGTTGAAGGCGCCGATTATCCCCGGCTACGTTCCGGGCAATTACCTGTTTGGCCTGAAGCCGGTTGACGAGAACGGCCAGTCGGGTGCAATGTGGCCATTCCTCAGCGTGTGGTGATTATGCGAAGATACGTTGTATTTGTGCTCCTTATTCTTGTGTCCGGACTGGTGGGCTGCGCCAAGAAGGACAGGTGGTTCGATACCGACCAGGAGATAAACCCCAGGGTCAGACACGCCAACTACGTTGACAAGGTGAACGCCTTCAAGCTCTACATCCCGCCCGGCGTCTGGAAAGTGGCGCCTGTCAAGAGAGCGCTGCTCGCCCTTGTCAGCCGCAAGTGCGTCGGCAAGGTGATCGTGAACGCCGAGTGGCTTTTCTCGGGCGAATACGGTGAGGAGGCGGAACGGATCGCAGTCGAGAGCTTCGACGGGGAGTTCGAGTGGCTGGACAAGAAAAAGTTCTTCGTGGGCGATTTCCCCGCCGTTATCGTTGCCGCGCGTGGCAAGATTCTCTACTCCGGGGCCGAGAAGTTCTATGTCGAAAGAACTGTGGCGGCCGGGGTGATCAAATACGGCTCGAGGCAGTGTCAGTTCAAGTATGTCGCTCCCGACGAGTGCTACGCCAAGACAAAGGACGATCTTGTGAACCTGATGTTGGGCTTTGAGCAGCTCGACCGTTCCTGGTTCTCAGGCAAGGAGAAAGGAAAATGAGGGCTGTGCTCCAGCGCGTCAGGAGCGCCTCGGTCAGCGTGAAGGGTGAGTGCATTACCGCAATTGGCAAGGGCCTTCTCATCCTTCTGGGCCTTACGCGGGATGACAACGGGGATACGGCGGAGCCGCTGGCCGATAAGATCGCTGCTCTTCGTATCTTCGAGGACCAAGAGGGCAAGATGAACCTGTCCATCTGCGACGTGTCGGGCGAGGCGCTCGTTGTCTCGCAGTTCACGCTTTATGCGGATTGCAGGAAGGGGAGGCGCCCCAGTTTCACGAATGCAGCTCCGCCCGACCAAGCGAAGGAGCTATACGAGAGGTTCTGCGACCTTTTGACAAAGTCGGGCATTCCCACGTGTCGAGGCGAGTTTGGCGAGAAGATGATTGTGGCCCTGGAAAACGACGGCCCGGTTACGATTGTGCTCGACACGCTGCTGCTGTGAGTTTCTTGCGAACAGGCACGCCATAGGTAGATGTGATTCGTGAATTCGCCACAACCCATTGAGCTTAGTGTGTGGGGCGGGCTTTCTAGCCTGCCAAAGGGGCAGTAAGTTGAGGAGAAAGGCCAACAGAAGCATCCTGACCATGGGGATTACCATCGTTGTAATCCTGCTTTTCATCTGGCATTTCAACCGCAGATTTGAGCTGCTGAAGGAGAGGCCCAAGCCCGATGTCCAGACGACGGCGCCTTCCGCCGAGCGGATAGAAGATTCGACGCGCGGAGACAAGAATGCCATCCTCTTGGACGCACGCGATGCGAAGCTGCCCATTCTAGCCTGCTTCTGCGCTGGCTGGCATTACAGTTGCCAGGAGATGAGCAAGCTGTTGGCGAGGATGAAGTCCAGGTTCGGCGACAGGCTCCAGGTTCGTGTGATAGACCCGTCGGAAGAGGCGGCGCTTGCCAGGCAGTTCAGGATCGACAGCTTGCCGACGTTTGTCCTATTCGACGCCAACGGGAAACTCGTTCTTCGCAGCGAGGGGACCATGACGGAGAGGGAGTTGCTCGACGCGCTGGCTCGGGCTGGACTAGGCGATTAGGCATGGTTCGGCAAGAGCTCACATCCTTTGGCCACATCAGTCTGGGCTTTTACTCTCTTCAAGCTGAAGCTCCTCCACTGCTGCCACGAGGCTCCGGGCGTTGTGTCGCATGAGTCTTAGATAGCCGTTTGAGTGGTTACCTCCTCCGACCGCCGATCTGAGAAGGGCGATCTTGAAGGGGCCCAGCTTCGCGAGCTGCTGGGCAAACAACTGCTCCGACAGTGTGTCCAGGACTATGACCCTCACGTTGTTGGCCGAGAGCGTTTTCGCTAGGCCGCTGATAGCATTCGGCTCGGCGATTCGGGGCAGCATCTGCTCCAGACGGCCGACGACCGAGAGGTTGAAGCGTTTCCCGAAATAGAACAGGCCGTTACAGCTGGCGACCATCTTGACACCGGAGGCACAGGCCAACTCGGACGCCATCTCCGATTCAAGCTTGTCGAGCTCGACGAAGTAGGCCTGTCGCTCTTGCTCAAGGTATTTGGCCGCCTCGGGCATGATGCTGATTATGCCCAGATGTATGGCCAGGACCATCTCGCGAACGTTGCCCGGATCAAGCCAGAAATAGGGGTCAGCTCTGCCAGCAAGAGCGGACGGGGCGCCGACCATGGGTCGGCCGTTCTTGTCCAGAAGGCCCACGCTTCTCGAGAGGTCGATGACCTTCAGATCGGGCCTATTCAAGTCCCGCGTTATGTGGTCAACCCAGTCGTCCAGACCAGCCCCAACCTTAATCAACAGGTTCGCCTCATAAACGCTGACCACGTCCCTGGGCCTTTGCTGAAAGCCCAAGACCTCGATCTCTTCCGTGACGAGACTCGTAACGTTCACGTATTGGCCGCACGTCCGAACAACGAGGTCCTTCAGGATCGGTATCGTAACGACTACACTGACCTTGGGCGGCGACGCGACGCTCGAGGCGCTGACGTGCTCGCCGGCGAATTGAGGCATCCGCATCAGAACGAGAAACGTCAGCAATACCCAGACGATCAAGAGCAGTGTGCCCAGGACGATCTTTGTTCTCATGGCCTTGCGTGTCTCGGAAATAGTGACTTGGTATCGGATTCTTCTACCGTTGATTCTGCCATGCAGCGTGAGTTTCGCAAGCGTGAGTTCATGAAGCGTTTCCGTGAGGGCGGAAACGGGAGAAAAGGAAAAAGGGAGAAAGGGAAAAGGGGAAGTGGTTCGAAGCCAGGGATTCTCCCGAGGGGCAGCTGATCGCTGAGTTGTCTCACGTGGGATGTTTGTCCGCGCTCCATAGACTCAGTGCCGTGCGGCTGTAACAAGGAGTGGATCTAAGGCGAGCAGGGAGCGGGTCCGCGCCGAAGGTTCTCATTCCGGCGGCCGCCACGGGCCATATCCCTTCTTGCGCCTCAGATATCTTATCATAAGATAGGGCGTCAGGAGAAAGATGTACGCCGACTGAAGGCTCAGCAGGGCGAGCATCTTGAGATAAACCAACGGTCGTTTGTAGGAGAATCGAAAGAAGCGGAATACCTTGACCGCCGGCTGAACGAGGGCCCTGTGGTATAGCAGCACCCGCAAGGGATGCCAGTGGACGGACTTTCTGTACAACTCAGGATGCCGCTCATAGAGATAGAACTCGCTCTCCAGGTTCCTGGTCCGCGTCAGCAGCTTTCGCATTGTGGTTGGCCGCGGCGGGTGAACGACCAGCGCGTCTTCTGAGAAACCTATATCCCCGAGCGCCTTGATCTTGAACGTGATGTCCCAGTCCTCGTTGTCCGGCGTGGCAATGAAGCGGCAGCCGGGGTATGGGAACGACTCCTCGAACATCCCAACCTTTAGAAGAGCTTCTCGCCTGTATGCGACGTTGCACGTGGGATAGCTGTACTCGAGGCTGTTCTCAACCTGATGCGTGAACGGCGTGATCTTTTCTGGTTCCGAGACCGTCTTGCCGCCCACGCCCAGGTGGTCCGGGTGTTCGGCAAAATGCCTGTCGATTGCGCTCAGCCAGCCGCGGCCGGGCACGCAGTCAGCATCCGTAAACGCCACGATCTCGCCGCTAGATGCGAGGATGCCGGCATTCCGCGCCGCCGAAGCGCCGCCTCGCTCGTTGCGAAGATACTTGAGCAGTGTCCCCTGTGCCTCGAACCGGCTGGCGAATCCGTCAATTAGCGCGTCCGTTCCATCGGTCGAGCCGTCATCTGAGACCACGACCTCGAACTGCGAAGCATCGAAATCCTGCCCGAGCAGTCCTTCCAGGCACGCAGAAAGCAACTCCCTGCTGTTGTAGGTCGGGATGACGACGGAAACCCTCAATCCTACTACTCCGCGCCGTCTCTTATCTTTTCGATGACGCTCCTGGACGCGTGATCTTTGGGGTCGCCGCATATCACAACTCGCCCGCCATAGCTCTTCACGACCTCGCGTTCAGGCACGGTCTCTTCGGTGTAGTCGGTCCCTTTGGCATGTATATCGGGCCTCAGCCGCTTGATCACCTCTGATACGTCATTACCGTGAAAGGTGCAGACCCAATCCGGCGCCTCAAGCCCCGCGATTATCTCTGCCCTCGCGTTCTCATCCAGAATCGGCCTCCCAGGGCCTTTGAGCTCCTTGACCGACGCGTCGCTGTTTATCGCTACCACAAGGCAATCCCCGAGCGCCTTCGCGGCCTCAAGATAACGCGTGTGGCCGACGTGCAGAATGTCGAAGCACCCGTTGGCAAGAACGACTGTCTTGCCCCCTTGCTTGAGCGCAGGAACTATTCCCTCAAGCTCGGCCAGCGTCCTTCTCTTCCCGAAGTAGTGATCCATTCCCAAGTCAAAAGCCTCGTGAGGCAAGAAGTATCGATCCACGAAGGACACGAAGGGCCACTAAGGTAATCTTGTCTTCGTGCAACTTCGTGTGTCTTCGTGGATGAATCTTCTCAGAAGCTATGCCGGCCTTCGTCAATAATGCCCAATTCCTTTTCATGCCCATCTGTCATTCTGATGTGTCCAGGCTTGAGCTTTGAATACAACCGTTGCTTGAGTTCGTCAAGTAGGACTTGTCGGGCCGAAAGGGCCGGCCAATCTGGCGGGCGCTTTGGTCAAGGTCTTCCCGCGGCCCTTTGCCGAAATCAGCCCGAATACACTGCTTCGCGGCGCGGCATTGAGGCGCGTTCCAAACACCGAGGCCCGCCTATGGAATCACGGCAAGTCCCCGGCTGTAATCCTACCGCAGAACCATGCCCGAATCTTGCGGATCAAGATAAGGGATTATGCCGGCGGTCGTCGCTGTTGCGGGTCCGTGGGCGGTCCAGTTGCCGCTCGTCTCGATGTCAACCAGCCAGTAGTTGTATGTGATGCCCGGGTCAACGCGATTGTCGGTGAAGCTGTACGAGGCTCCGGAAGTTGGTGTGCCCTCTGCGGCGATCAGATCGCTTATCTGGACATAGTCCTGCGTGCTGGCGATCTCCCTGAATAGAGCGAAGCCGGCGTTTCTGATCTCGGCGCCCGTCTCCCAGGTCAAGATGATAGATCCATCGTCTGGCCTCGCCTCGAACGACACGAGCTCGATATAAGTGCAGCCGCCATACTCATAGTGGTAGCCCATATCAACCCGGTTGGTGTCGAGGAAGCCGTTAACGGCAGTCGAATACTCGGTGTTGGCACTTCCACCGAAGGGGTCCGAGTCTGCGTCGCCGGCATCGATGCAGGGACTCCATTCCGATGAGGGCCAGCCCTGACCGTCGTTCTCCTGCTTAAGGAAATAACCGTCATAATTAGTGTCGCCGCCTCTGTAACAGAACATCGGGTCCTCATCGATGTTGCCCTCGCCCGACCAGCCGCCGTCAACATCCGAGTATGTGACGGAAACGCCGCTCCCCACGATCTCGTCCGGGCTGTCTTCCCATAGAATCGAGTTCAAAACATTCGGCTTGCAGCTCGTGTCGGCGCAGCGGATGGCGCCGCCCCGGACGCCCGCGACGTTGCCAGTGATCGTGCAGTTTGTGAGCGTCGGTGAACCGTGGTCCCACAGCCATATACCGCCGCCCTCGTGTTGGGCCGTGTTGCCGCTGATCGTGCAGTTTGTCAGCGTTGCTGAACCAGAGGATAAGCGTATGCCGCCGCCATAGTATCCAGTGTTGCCCGAGATCGTGCAGTTTGTCAGCGTCGGTGAACTGTCGCAGAGGATGCCATTGTCTGTATTCTCTGATATCGTGCAGTTTGTCAGCGTCGCTGAACAGGAGCCCGAGAGGCGGATGCCGCCGCCACCGTTAGCTGCCGTGTTGCCCGAGACCGTGCAGTTCGTCAGCGCGGGGGAACTGTAGTCCTCGCAGCAGATGCCGCCGCCGTAGTGTTTCGCACTGTTGCCGCTGATCGTGCAATTTGTCAGCGTTGGAGAACTGTAGGCCTCGCAGCAGATGCCGCCGCCTTCATTGATTGCATTGTTGCCGCTGATCGTGCAGTCGGTCAGCGTGGGAGAACTGTAGTCCTGGCAGCAGATGCCGCCGCCAGAGTTGGAGTGGGCCGTGTCATAACCGGCCGAATTGCCCGAGAGCGTGCACTCGATGATCGTCGGTGCAGACTCGTGGCAATAGATGCCGCCGCCGTAGTATTTCGCACTGTTGCCGCTGATCGAGCAATTTGTCAGCGTGGGAGAACTGTCGTCGCAGTATATGCCGCCGCCATGCTCATTCGCCTCGTTGTCCGAGAGCGTGCAGTCAGTCAGCGTCGGAGAACTGTCGTCCCAGCAGTGAATGCCGCCGCCATCGTTGGCCGCGTTGCCGATGAGCGTGCAGTTTGTCAGCGTCGGAGAACTGTACTCGCAGTAGATGCCGCCGCCGTGCTCATTCGCCTCGTTGTCCGAGAGCGTGCAGTTGGTCAGCGTCGGAGAACTGCACTCGCAGTAGATGCCGCCGCCGAATTGCGCGCTCCCATTTTGAATCGTGAAGCCATCGACGGTAACTTCGGATTCGGTGTCAATCTTCACCACGGTATTACTTGCGCCGCCGTCGATGATCGTCTCATTGGCATTTGGATCGCGCGAGCCCCCGCCGGCAGGATATCCGCCTAAAAGGACAACGTAAATGTCCAAGGCGATATTCTCATAATAGGTTTCGGCCGCAACGTGGATTATGTCAGGATCGCTTTTGCTTCCTGAACCGCAGGCATCGATACCAGCCTGTATGGATGCGAAGGCGTCGTTCCAGCTGAGGCCATCGTTGTCGTCGTCTCCGTACGTCGCGTCAACGTAATACTCACACTGTGACCAAGTTACGGTGGGGCCGTCGTACGCCCCGTATTCCGGATCCTTGTCGCTATCCGAGTGGTCGTCCTCGAAGTAGAAGTAATAGGTGTGGTCCCCTTCAGAGAGCCTTGTCCGATAGAGATAGACCCCGTCCCCCGGGTCGCCGCTTTCCAGAGACATTTCATACTCGTACTCGCCATCTATTGTGACCAGGCTTACCGATGGAGCATGGCCCTCCGGATCGAGGTAGTGAACCGTGTATGCGTATTCCGTGCAAGTCGTGCCCGATTCGGGATCGACCTGGCCGTCCGAGAGGACCGGCGGGTCGTTGACGGTGGGGCCCTCATAGACACCGGTTTCGGGGTCCTTATCGCTGCCTGAGTGACCGTTCTCGAAATAGAAGTAGAAATTGTGATCGCCTGATGACAGCGTTGTTTCAAAGATGTAAGTGCCGTCCGCGGCATCGCCCGAATCGAGCGTCATGTCATGGCCCGAATCGTAGTCGATATAGACCTTCTTAAGTGAGGGCGCATACCCGTTGGCGTCATAGTAATCGACGGTATACTCGAAGACAGTCGCTGTTGTGCCGGAACTGGGCTCGACTGCCCCGTTTGAAAGTGAAGTATCCCCGTCCACCGAAGGGCCCTGGTATGTGCCGTCCCTCGGGTCCCGGCAGCTGCCGCCGTTTCCGTCCTCGAAATAGAAATAGAACTCGTGCTCGCCTTCCGGAAGATTGGTCTGATAGAAGTAGGTCCCATTCGCCGCATTGCCGCTTTCCAGCGTCATGTCGTGCCCTACGCCGTCGTCGATATAGACCTTGCTGACGGTAGGTGCGTCGTCGTCCTGATCATGGTAACGCACACGGTAAGTGAACGTGGTGTCCTCCCTGCCGTGCTCGGGCTCCACCCTGCCGTCGTATAAGGTGGGGTCATGGTTGTCAACATTGGACGGGTAATGCCAGCCCAAATCGACTATGTCGAGATCGGGCTCCCCGTCAGTTCGGGTGGACCGACTGGCGAGGCCTAGCGAGAGAGCATCGTCGCTGCCTGCGTCAACGCAGGGGCTCTGGTTTTCCTGCCCGGCCTCCGTCTGGCTCAAGTAATATCCTTCAACGAACAGCGGGTCCTCAGACATGTTGCCCTCGCCGCTGGCACAGTCCCCATCCTCAATGTCGCAGTAGGTTATACCTGAGCAGCTGACGCCATACACATCATCGCTGTTGCCCCAAAGGATGCAGTCTGTCAGGGTCGGTTCGGCGTAGCCAGCGGAGTATATGCCGTGCTTGGTGTTGTCGGCTATGGTGGTGTTGGTCAGTACCGGCGCGGGATTATAGCTATAAGCCACGTAGGAGAAGATCCCGCCCGCTGCTTCGTAGCTGTCAGAGTATCCCCAGGGTATGGAAGTCTGGATTACGTTTTCAGCTACGAGGCAGTTGCGGAGACGGGGCGGGGTCGTGCGATTGTATGAGTCTCGGCACCAGATACCTCCACCGACTGCAGACGCGTAACGGTCCCCGATGCCGCAGAGAGGCGAGTAGCGCCCACCTGCTCCGTAGGATTGACCGTAACTGCCTTCCCAATAGGCCCTCGCGTAAGCAGTATTACTGACGACCGTGGTGTGTATCAGCGGGCGAGGAGCTGAGGGAGTAAACGCCGCCCCCCTCCGCGTAGGCATCGTCCCAGTAACCGACGTATGACTCGCTGTCAGCGTAGGCTGTGTTGTCCCTAACCGTACACTCAATCAACGAGGCCATGCAGTCGCGGAAATAGATGCCGCCGCCGTAGGCGAAGGCCTTGCTTTTCCACGAGTAGGTTGTAGCGTCTGCCTCCGCGGTGTTATCCCTGACTGTGCAATTGAACATTGTAATGGTGGAGCCATTGCAGTACAGCCCTCCACCCCGCGCGTGGGCATCGTCAGTGCCGCTTTGGAACGCCTTGTTGTGACGCACCGTGCAATTCAGGACTTCCAGCTTTGATTCCTCGCACATTATCCCGCCGCCGTATTGAGACTCGCCGTGCTCGATAGTGAACCCATCGATTGTGACGCCGTCATCTTCGTAGAGATTTACCACGACATCGGCTTGACTTCCGTCTATAGTCGTTAGATTCGTCTCCCAGTCTCGATCTCCTCCACCGGGCGGATATCCGCCGAGAAGCGTGACGTAACTATCAAGCACTATGTTTTCATAATAAGTGCTCGCGGCAACGTGGACGATGTCCGCATCCCCTGAGCTGCCGGTGTTGCACGAAGCGATGCCCTTCTGAACGGTGGCAAAGGCATCTCCCCAACTCGTTCCGGAGTTGCTGTCGCTGCCATTGGTCTTGTCAACGTAGTAATCAGTTGCTGCAAACGCGCCGCCCGCCAAGATCGCGAAGACCGCGGCAATGGCGATCACCAATACAGTTATTCGAAGTCTCATCAGTGGTCTCCCTTCTTGACCCACATTGAGCTTTAGGCACGCGTCAAGCTGTAAGGCAGGTCTGTGGCTGTCGCATATATACTGGTCGCCCCGCTTCTATTGCCCAATCCCGTCACCAAAGGACATTTAAGAAAAGCAATTCAATGAGGAGGGACCTGTTGGGCGCTCGCCCAACGGAGTAAATCAGATGGTAGGAAAGGAGGCGTGTTGAGATAGCCCCGGCGCCCACCTTCTGTTTCGCTATCCCACTCGGTTAAGTATGACCGAAAATGGGGCTATCGTCAAGTTTTCGGGCGATTACGCCGCTAATCAGCTGGCGGGGATCGTATATGCGTGCCTGATTCCGCACATGGCCGGGAGGGGCAGTTGGTGTGATTAGTAGTGGCGGTTAGGGCGCCAAGTTGTTTTCTTTGTGTCTTCGCGCCCTCGTGGTTGAGCCTCCTACGGTTACGAGAGCGACAGATCGATCTTGTCAAGGATCGAACCGTCGAGGTTGCCGACTATCGTGATGCCGAGCTCTCCGTCTGTGAGCAGCAGTCGGATAAGATCGTTGACCGAATCCGGTGTAACGGCATCTACGCCAGCACAGATCTCGTCGAGCGTGAATACCTTGCCAAAATAGGCCTGTCCCCTCACGAGCCTCATCACGCGGGCGTGAGTCGATTCGAGTGCGAGCATCAGGCTGCCCTTCAGCTGCTCCTTGGTCGCGCTCGTCTCCTCGGTGGTCACACCATCCTCGACGAGGCGCTTGAGCTGCTCCACAATCAGTGTGATGAGGCGTCGCACGCTCTTTTTCGCGCACGCTGAATAGATGGCGAACAGGCCGGTATCTCTTCTTCTGACGGAGAATGTACCGATTGAGTAACACAGGCCGTGCTTCTCCCTTATCTCCTGAAATAGACGGCTGCTGATGCCGCCGCCCAGCCGTGTCTCCAAAACCGCGAACTCGTAGCGGTACGGGTTGTCGTGAGGCAGGCCTTTGACGCCCAGGCACAAGTTGATGTGGTCGAACTTCCTCTCATAGACCTTCTGTTGGGGGCAATACGTAGGGGGCTCGGTCTCGGCCACACTGTGGCCATGGCCGGCAGGAAGCTTGCCAAGGGTTCTTTCCGCCGCCTCGACGAAGCACTTGGGATCGACGTTACCGCTGCACGCCACAACCATGTTTCGGCCCACATAGTGCTCGCGGTAGTACTGAACCACCGTCTCTCGGCTCAGCCTCGACATATTCCGCTCGGTTCCCAGGAGTAGCATCCCACTGGGGTGATTCGGCCAGGCGTCCATGAGGTATTGGTCAATTGTGTTCGAGCCCGGGTCGTTCATCTCTCTGAGTATCTCGTCCAGAACGACTTTGCGCTCCAGCTTGATGTCCTCGTCGTCGAATCGAGGCGATGTGACGAGCTCGGAGAGTATCTCAAGCCCAATATCGAAGTGCTTGTCGAGGACCTTGGCTGAAAACGTCGTCGCCTCGTGATCGGTCCAGGCATCGAGCGCCCCGCCGATGCTATCAATTGCCTTTGCGATCTCGCGGGCGCTTCTGCGCTCGGTTCCTTTGAAGACGAGGTGTTCAATAAAGTGCCTCACTCCGCTTTTCTGCCGCCATTCAAGAGGGGGCCTTGTGTTCACCCACACGGCGATCGAGACCGACTTGACGTGCTCAAGCGGCTCACAAAGGAGCGTTATCCCGTTGTCTAAGACGTGCTTTTCAATCATCTAAACGCTTGAAGCTCCCAGGCTGCGACATAGGATCGGTGTCTTGGTTTGTAGGGGCGGCGTCTCAGACCTAACAATCATACGCATTTTCAAGGGGTATGTTCCTCTGAATCACCGCATTTCAATGCGGTGATATAGATGATTCTCATTATCATAACACCCGACTTCAGTCGGGTGGCCAGAGAAGCCTGGAGCGCTCCTCCCTTCCTCCCCGGAATCCTCATCTGGAGAGGAGAAAGGAGGATATCGGGCTGCCTCAAATCCCCCATCTGAAGATGGGGGCTAGAACAATGATAGCCCCCTTGCATCGCCTCGGCTAAAGCCGGGCGATGACGCCCCCGACACACATCATCTGAAATATCCGCACAATTGTCACATTTCAGGGACCCCCGTTCTAGTTGATTAGCATGTCGAGGATGCCTCATTTGAAGACTTGACATGGACGGGCGGGTCTGAGACCACGCCCCTACAGACTCAGACATCCAGGTTCCGCACTAGCAGGGCGTTCTGCTCGATGAATTCGCGCCGAGGCGGGATCTGGGTCCCCATGAGTTTGGTAAAGAGGTCGTCGGCGGCCAGTGCGTCCTCGATCATTACTAGTACCAACGTTCGCTTATCGGGCTCCATTGTCGTCTCCCAGAGCTGAGAGGGGTTCATCTCGCCCAGCCCTTTGTATCGCTGAATAGTGAGGCCTTTGCTGCCAACGGCCTTGACGTTCTCCATCAGCACGTCATACGACTTGATGTCGATGGTCTTGTCGTTGGCGACCAGAACCAGCGGCGGCTTCCACAGCTGGTCCTTGAGCTCAACGTAGTCGCGATACATCCCCGAAGAGATGAAGAACCAGTTGATGCGGGACAGCCTCGCAGTAGGATGGCGCCGGTCCGTAACCATTATTTCATACAGCCCCGAATCATCATTCGGCAGAAGCTGGATCACAAGGTCTATCGCCGGCTCGTTGATCGTTTGTCTGAGACGCGATATGAGCCCGGTGGCGTCCTCACTTGTCTCGAAGACACTTTCGTCTTTGATGTCGAGCTTGACCAGTGCGTCAACAACCTTGATGGGCAGCCCTATCCTGTTGATGCGGCTTATCGCGTCACGATATTTCGCGACTTTGCGCAAGTATGCCCTGAGTTCCTTACCCTCCAGTTCATCGCCGTCATTGCGAAGGACGGAGTCCTCCGCGCCTCGTTCTATGAGGTATCGCTCAAGCTCTTTTTCTTGTCTGAGATACTTTTCCTTCTTGCCCTTTCGGACCTTATAGAGCGGTGGTTGTGCGATGTAAAGACGGCCGCTGGTTATGATCTCTTTCATGTATCTGAAGAAAAACGTCAAGAGCAGAGTGGTAATGTGCGAGCCATCGACGTCGGCGTCCGTCATGATTATGACCCGGCCGTAGCGGAGCTTGTCTATCGCAAACTGCTCCTGGCCAACGCCCGCGCCGAGCGCAGAGATGATTGTCTTGATCGCGTCGTTCGCCAACATCTTGTCCTGGCTAACCTTCTCTACGTTGAGGATCTTGCCTCTCAACGGGAGTATCGCCTGGAATGTCCGGTCGCGCCCCTGTTTGGCGTTGCCCCCCGCCGAATCGCCCTCAACAAGTAAGAGCTCGGTCTTCTCGGGATCACGCTCGGAGCAATCTGCTAGCTTGCCGGGAAGCGGGCTCGACTCCAGAACGCTCTTGCGCCTCGAAAGCTCTCTTGCGCTTCTTGCGGCTGACCTTGCTTTCGCGGCGTTGGCCACTTTTGAGATGATTTTCCTTGCTTCGGCCGGGTTTTCCTCGAAGAAAGTCCGCAGGAACTCGCCCACCGCCGACTCGACGATGCCCTTCACATCGCTGTTGCCGAGCTTCGTCTTGGTCTGGCCCTCGAACTGCGGGCGCCGGAGCTTGACGCTCAAGACCGCGATCAACCCTTCACGTGCGTCGTCACCGGTCGGCAGCTCTTTAAGCTCCCTGAATAGGTTGTTCTTCTGACCATAGGTGTTGATTGTCTTCGTCAGCGCGGCCCTGAAGCCCGACAGATGCGTCCCGCCCTCCTTCGTCATGACGTTGTTGGCGAACGTCAGCAATTGACAACTGTAGCCGTCGTTGTAGCCCATCGCGAGGTCCACCCCAACTTCATCGACGTGTGTTGAAAACGCCAGTGCCCTAAGAAGCATCTGCCGCCGGTCAGCGCGATTCAAGTCCGCAACGAAAGAAGATAGTCCGCCTGTCGTGTAGAACACATCTTGCCTGTCGGTCCGGCTGTCTGCCAGCTCGATCCGAAGTCCCCGGTTGAGATACGAGAGGTTCTTCAGACGCCGAGCGATAGTGTTATAGTTCATCTCTGTGTCTTCAAATATGCTCCTGTCCGGCAAGAACCTGATCTTTGTTCCGTGCTTCCTGGTTCCGCTGACAGTCTTGAGCTTCGTCACAGGAAAGCCTCGCTTGTAGCTCTGGTGGTACATCTTCCCGTCTTTTTTTACCTCGAGCTCCAGCCATTCGGAGAGTGCGTTCACAACTGATAGACCGACGCCATGAAGACCGCCTGAGACCTTATATGCCCCCGCCTCGAACTTCCCACCCGCGTGCAGCGTCGTCATCACGACCTCGGCCGCAGATTTGCCCTCGCCATCGTGCCAATCGATGGGAATGCCCCTCGCGTCGTCCGAAACCGTTACCGAGTTGTCGGAATGAATGGTTATCTTTATCCTGGTGCAGAAACCGGCCATCGCCTCGTCGATGGAGTTATCGACGATCTCATAGACCAGGTGGTGGAGGCCGCTCTCGTCCGTGCTGCCGATATACATCGCCGGACGCTCCCGAACCGCCTCGATGTCTCCGAGGACCTTTATGCTCTCAGCATCGTAAAGCGCGTCACCTCGTTGCTCGTCCGGAACCTCGACCTTTGACCCGCCGGCCGCACCGCGTTGGTCAAGTTCGTCCGCTAATTCCGTATCCATATCTTTCATGCAGAACTCCCTTATTGTCTGTACCTTTTACCCATCTATATAATATGCTGTCGGACGCGAATAGTCAAGCGATTCGGCTGCCGGGTCCCTGACTTCGGAGATGCGGGTCTAAGGCGCCCAATTGGGCATTCGTCGCAGTTTCCGGCAAACGGGAATCCTGGGTGTCACGTCGCAGGATGAAGGGTGATAACGACCGTGACTCAGTTACGAGGCTGTCTCATCTGTCGGTTCACGTCGTTGTAGGGGCGCGGTCTCTGACCCGCCCGTCATGGCTGACAGGGCCTGCTGAAGCGC
This sequence comes from uncultured bacterium, assembly GCA_965372715.1. Classification (GTDB taxonomy): domain Bacteria; phylum B130-G9; class B130-G9; order B130-G9; family B130-G9; genus CAYZPW01. The sequence goes on from CBDVDH010000021.1 coordinate 52,153, forward strand.
TGCCGCTTGCTTTGCCGTGATGCGGCCAGCGCGGAGGGCGAGCTCGACCGTTTTGCGGCCCAGGGTCGCATAGATTTCCAGCAGTTCAGGCATGTTTTCGGTGAGCCATCGAACGTGAGAAGCGACGGTTTCGACATCTCCGCGAGAGAACGGCCCTGTCAGAGCGGACTCGGGCCCGTGCCGCCTCGTGTTCTCAATTGCCGCCCTCACAAGCCGCCCAAGCATGGCCAGGCTCGCCTCGCGCTCGACCCCGGCCTTTTCATGCACACGCCGGCCCTTATCCATCAGCAAGACCGCGAAATTGGACGCAAGGACGCAGGCGAGGTGGTGGGCAACCTTCGCTTCACCAGAGAGCTTCACGACCTGGGCCCCGAGCCGCTCGCACAACTCGGCAGCGATCTCGACGCCGGGCTCGGTGCCCGCCTCGACGCAGAACGTGCAGCCGTGGAGCCTGTCAGTGTCCTCGATCTCTCCGGAGAAACTCATAACTGGATGGATGCTGGCGAAATCCACATCGCGGTTTTTGAGGCACGACAGCACGCTCGTGGGCGTTGCGCCACTTGTATGGAAAACGGCTGACAGGTTTTCTGCATTGGCTATCTCGCTGACGCGCTCCGCGACGCCCTCAATCGCATCATCCGTGGTTGTTATGAAGATAACGTCGGCGCCGTTGACGGCCTGATCAACGATCTCCGCCACTGGAAAACCAAGCTGTCGCCAGGCGTCCGCCCTTTCACGGTCCTTGTCGAAGCTCGGCGAAATTCTTAGGCTCGCCCGCTCAAATCCGCGAGCGAAAGCCGTCGCTACCCGCCCGAGCCCAATAAACCCTATGCGCAGTCGATGCCTCCGATGCTGGTCCGTAGGGGCGTGGTCTCAGACCCGCCCTTTCGAGTTGATGATCGCATAAGATGCCTCGTATCC
>CBDVDH010000022.1:0-51191 GCA_965372715.1 uncultured bacterium
TCATAACAGAAAGCGAAAATAGCATCAAGTGAAATGTGTTACACTACACTAGGATCATGGTTGCCCCTTTGCATCGCCTCGGCTGAAGCCGGGCGATGAGAGACCTGCCCCCCGATGTAAGCGATGACATTCTCCAGAACCGACGGAGAGGATGGTTGAATCAACTCATCTGCATCGCTACAATCCTCTCAGACGATTACAGGAGTATCTCTGCGATGTTTGGCATTTCCTTCTTCGTTGGAGCCAAACCGCTCGCGATCCAAATGTGAAGGAGCATGAACATGAGATTCACAACCCTATTCGTGGCTTTGGCCGTCACTCTTCTGGTGTGCACGACAGCAACAGCCGAGCCAACAATCACCATTTACACGGACGCCGACACATATCAATCCGGTGACACTATTGAGGTGAGCTTATCGGCTCAAAGTGATGACCAAGCGATGTCAGTCGCTGTCTATGTTGGGATCATCCTGCCAGACGGAGACATCTGGTCCACGCAATACGATGGCTGGAGCCATTCTATCGAGCCCTGGATCCCGGATATCTTTGTCCCAGCCTGGTTCGAGATGGAGCCTACTACTTTCTGGACATTCGATCTTCCATGCGGAGCGCCACCTATAGAAGAGGCAGGAGATTACAGTTTCGCCGCGGTTCTCACGTATTCAGGAACGTCCGATTGGATGTCCGAGCTGAGCCTGGCGCCATTCTCGTATGAAGCCGGGCCTTCGGCGGATATCCCGATGGTCTGCATCCCGGCCGGGTCATTCCTGATGGGTTCGCCGGTCGGTGAGGCGGGGCGTTTTTCAGATGAGGGGCCGCAGCGGACGGTGAACATCTCGGCGTTTGAGATGTCTGAGACGGAGGTGACTGAGAAGCAGTGGGAAGACGTCGTGGGCTGTAACGATTGTTCCTCCAAGTGTGGGGACAGCTATCCTGTGGAGAATGTTACCTGGTTCGACTGCGTGAGTTTCTGCAACGAGCTATCCGAGATCCACGGCTACACGAAGTGCTACGCGATCACGAATATCGGCTATAGCGGCAATCATATCATATCGGCGGACGTGACGTGCAATTTCGAGGCGAACGGCTTTCGCTTGCCGACGGAGGCCGAGTGGGAGTATGCGTGTCGTGGAGGGACGACGACTCGTTTCTATACGGGCGATTCGGATTCAGATCTTGCTCGAGCGGGCTGGTATGATTGTTCTCAGAAGCACGAGGTTGCTCAGAAACAGGGAAATGGTCTTGGCCTCTATGACACTCATGGAAACGTATGGGAGTGGTGTTGGGATTGGTATGATGAAGGTTATTATGGGACGCAGCCTGATCCGGATAGCGATCCTGCGGGCCCTGGCAGTGGCGCCACTCGGGTCCTGCGCGGCGGCGGCTGGGGCAGCAGCGCCCTGTACTGCCGATCGGCTTGCCGAAGCTGGGATGAGCCGAGCTACCTGATCACCTACTACGGCTTGCGCGTTTGTAGCTCAATTCGTTGATTACTCGTGCGCCTCCCTGCATCGCCAGAAGCTACATTCGATGAGGGATCGATCTCCAAATCGCCGAGGACCACTCCCTATACTACTGATCAATCTTGAATCGCATGTCCTGCCTTATTACTATGGTAACTCTATCTACGATGGCACATTCATGAGGCAATAAGGAGGCGAGGTATTGGAACACTGGCATATATGGGTAATTGCGGGAATTGTCCTGCTGATCGCGGAGATATTCACGCCGGGCTTCGTGCTGGCGTGTTTCGGCGTGGCGTGCCTCGTAGCGGCAATCTTCGCCGCGTTTGACTTGGGTCTGACAGTTGAGGTCATCGTCTTTTGCGTCGCGTCAGTAGTTGCCTTCTTTGCAGTCAGGCCGCTCTTCGCGAAGCGCTTTTATCGCTCTGACGATGAGGCCACGAAGACGAATGTGGATGCGCTTGTGGGCAAGGTGGGTATGGTTGCGGAGAGGATTGACCCCGATGTCAATGTGGGCAGAGTTGTCTTAGGAGGCGACAATTGGAGAGCCATCTCGGTGGATGGCGCCGTGATAGAGCTGAGCGAGAAGGTCGAGGTCGTTCGAGTTGAGGGAACCAAACTGTTCGTCAAGAAAGTTCTGAAAAAAGAGGAGGAGTAGCTATGGGAGCCGGTTTGGGCATTCTAATTGCGGTTGTTATTTTCATCATCATCTTTGCGGCTAAGGGGCTTGTCATCGTCCAGCAGGCAGAGACGCTGGTCATCGAGCGGCTCGGTAAGTTCGACCGATTGCTCACGTCGGGCATCAACATCATCTGGCCGATCGTTGACAGGCCGAGGCAGATAGAGTGGCGCTATACTCGGGAGGACCACCGCGGCGCCAAGATCGTCTTGCGGCGCCAGGTCAAGAGGATCGACCTTCGCGAGACGGTCTATGACTTTCCTCGGCAGAACGTCATCACGAAGGACAACGTCGTTACCGAGATCAACGCGCTCTTGTATTTTCAGGTCACCGATCCGATGAAGGCTGTTTATGAGATAGCGAACCTTCCCGAGGCGATAGAGAAGCTGACGCAGACGACGCTCAGGAACGTCATCGGCGAGCTCGACCTGGACCAGACGCTCACGTCTCGGGACACCATCAACACCAAGCTCCGCGAGATACTGGACGAGGCGACCGACAAGTGGGGCGTCAAGGTCAACCGCGTCGAGCTTCAGGACATCAATCCGCCGAAGGACATCCGCGACGCGATGGAGAAGCAGATGCGGGCCGAGCGCGACAGGCGGGCGGTCATCCTCACTGCGGAGGGCGAGAAGAGGTCTCGCATTCTGGAAGCGGAAGGCTACAGGGAGGCGAAGATCAACAAGGCCGAGGGCGAGAAACGCGCGAAGGTCCTGATGGCGGAGGGGCAGGCCGAGGCGCGCGTGAAGGTCGCCCATGCGGAGGCCGAGGCGATCGGCATGGTGACCAAGGCGATTGCGGAGAGCAAGGGCGACCCCGCCAATTACCTCATCGCGGTTCGCTACATCGAGACGCTGAAGGAGATGGTGTCCGGCAAGGACAACAAAGTGGTCTATATCCCGTTCGAGGCGACGGGCGTCCTGAGCTCGATAGGCGGCATCAAGGAGATGCTGGAGGGCGTTAGCAAGAAGAAGGAGAGCTGGGAGTAAGTGTGGTTCATAGACCGGACGTCGTAACCATACGCTGGCCGATGTAGGGGCGCGGTCTCAGACCCGCCCTCTCTTCTCTGCAAAAGGGGCAAGAGGGAGATAAGCAATGAAGTTCGTCGTAACGCTGGAAAGGGTTGAGGACGGCATGATGGTCGTCGAATGCCCCTCAATCCCCGGATGCGTTAGTCAGGGCAAGACAGAACGAGAGGCGCTTGACAGTATCAAAGACGCCATAGGGCAATGCCTCGAGGTCCGCGCCGAACGGGGCATGCCGCTTACGGTATCCATCCGTGAGGTCGAGGTTCTCGTTTAGTGCCGAAGCAGCCTCTGTTAAGCGGGCGCGAGGTCCCGAAGGCTGATGAATCCCTGCACACACTATACACGGGCGCGAGTCGGCTGCGATTGCAGAGAGCAAAGGCGACCCCGCCAAGTGCCTCATCGCGGTGCGCTACATCGAGACGCTGAAGGAGATGGTGTCCGGCAAGGACGACAAGGTGGCGGGTGGTGCGGGTTTTTGCCAAGCCTCCGTTTTTATATCTGCGAATGAACCAGAAAGCGGCTTAGGGCAATTACAGAGAGGACGGACGCATGGTTTATGATGTTGAAGAGTTGCGCAAACAGTTCCCGGCGATATGTCAGACATTTGACGGGAAGCCGCTGGTTTATCTCGATAGTGCATGTACGACGGCGATCTGTCAGGCAGCAATAGACGCTCAGCAACGTTACTACACACAGTTCCCAGGCTGTGTGGGTCGCGCGGACCACAGATTTGGCCACCTCGCGACAGACGCCTGGAACGAGGCGCGAGAGTCGATAGCAGGCTTGCTGAATGCCAGCTCTGCAAGGGAGGTCGTGGTCACCAAGAACACGACGGAGGCGATCAACGTCATCGCCCAAGCCTTCCCCTTTGAGAAAGGTGACCGTGTGCTGGTATCGGACTTCGAGCACAACTCGAACACCCTTCCCTGGCTATGTTTGAGAGATAAGGGCAAGATAGAGCTCTCGTTCGTTAGAATGAAGCCGGACTCGACGTTCGATTTGGAGGCGTTTTCCTCGATGGTGGAAAACGAGAGGCCCAGGCTCGTCAGCGTTTTGCACAAGTCAAACCTGACCGGGGTGGAGTTCCCAATCAAGAAAATCGCAGAGATCGCTCACGAGCATGGCGCGGTAGTAGTCCTCGATGCGGCGCAGAGCCCACTGACATCAAAGATCGACGTCCAGGATTGGGACTGCGACTTCCTGGCGTTTTCATCCCACAAGGCGATTGGGCCTTCAGGAGTGGGCGTTCTCTACGGCAAGTTTGCCCTACTAGAGAAGCTGGGCCACTGTCTCGTGGGAGGCGGAACTGTGCTTTGGATATCCAAGACAAAGGGGGTCATTCCCACGGAGCTGCCGTGGCGCCTTGAGGCGGGCCTTCAGAACTGCCCCGGCGTGATGGGCCTCGCCGCGGCGCTCAGGACGATTGAGGCACTCGGACAGGACAAGATCAAGTCTCACGTCGCCGCACTGAACGAGTTCACGACGACTCGCCTGCTCAAGATACCTGGCCTCTCTATCGTGGGGCCACAGAACGCACGCGAGCGAGGTGTGATACTGTCATTCCGCGTCGAGGGAATAGAGGCAAGACCGCTGGCAAAACGGCTGAATGACGAGTTCAACGTCATGGTGCGCGCCGGCAAGAACTGCGTCCACTACTGGTTCAGCACTCGCGGCGGCGATGACGTTGTCCGCGCCTCGTTTGGCCCTTACAACACCCTGGAGGAATGCCAGGTATTCTGCGAGGCGATGGAGGCCATCGCCGGGTAAGTTGGCAGTTGGCAGTTGGCGGTAGGGGCAGGTCACCGCACCTGCCCTGTCCAATTGAATCACCGAGGGCGGACATTCGCCGCGCGGCGAACCCGTACAGAAGCCTCCGGAATGAGAGCAACAGACGTGACATGACATCTAGAATTGCGACGCGCAAATCGCTGAATATCAGGCCGACTACGGGCCTCGTGAGAAAGGTTCTGTTCGACACAATCGCCGAGCACGTTTCTGGCGCGGCCTTTCTCGACCTCTTTGCGGGGACGGGTTCGGTCGGGCTCGAGGCGCTGAGTAAGGGCGCCTCGTCTGCGACGTTTGTGGAAAGGGACCGGGCAGTCGTGAGGGCGCTTCGGTCAAATATCGAGGCGGCCGGGGTCGCCCGGAGCTGTCGCGTGTTCCCGATTGACGCGGTCTCGTTCTTGAAGAAGAGAGACGACCCGTCCGAGTTCGACATCATCTTCGCCGATCCCCCTTACCAGCGGGGCTACCTCAAGATACTCGTTCACATTCTTCTCCGCCCCGAGCGCCTACCCACGCGGGTGCTTGCGATACAGACCTCAAAGTTCGAACTCGCCGATGTCAAGCTCCCGGGTGGGTTCGCAATTCGCCAGAAGACGATCGGCGATACGGTGCTGCTCTTGGTCACCGATACAGAAGGAGGAGTAAGATGCCTCTCATAACCACACGGATCACTGGAGAAGATCATGCCTGCATCTGAGGCCGGAACGATGAACCTTATTATCGGGCTTGCGACGATGGTGCTATCGATACCACTTATCCTCCGGTTGATTCCTATGAACTATGCTTATGGTATTCGGCTGTGGATATTGAAGGTCTGGGATTCTGAAGAGAATTGGTATGAGATCAATGCCTACGGCGGCAAATGGTTTTTCGCGGCCGGGGCTGTAATTGCGGCGGTCGGGGGACTCGTGCTGAAGATTGACGTCCACGAGGAATGGGTCCTAAAGGTGCTCTCTCTCTCCCCGCTTCTATTTCTGGTCGCGATCATACCGGTCGTCATCTATAGCAGGAAGTTGTGAGCTCGATGGATTCCGGCGCTTCGTGGAGGTGGTGCTTAGACGCACGGCCATAATGGACCGAACGGTGCGTAGGGGCGGTGTCTCAGACACGCCCTCCTTTGATTTGACCGAACGTATCAAGGGCGGCTCGTGAGCCGCCCCTACATTGATAGCCAACAGCCAAGCGAATCTAAGCGATACGGTGTAAGGAACAGGGACCTCAATGTGAAGTTCATGATCATAGATGACAGGTCCGGACGAGCGTCTGCTGGCCTGATACTGTCCGTCGTGCTCGCGGCGGGGATCATCGCGCTGGTTGTGTATTTCGCGGTTGGGCCTCAATCAAGTGAGCCGAGCGGAACCGAGACGCGGGGCGGCATTCCAGCAAGCCCTTTGCTGGGGGCGGTCGAGGCGACGAGGCAGCAGGTTGACAAAATGAGTAGGCAGCGGAGTGGGCTAGCCCAAGCCGTTGGGGTGGCCGGCGCCCAGTTGAATGACGTCGCCTGGCGAGCGGAGAGGGATTGCCGCGACATCGCGACGGCGCTTTCGGCCTTTAAGACGGACATAGGCACTTGGCCTGTGAAGAGCGCAGCCGACGAGGACGAGCCGGTCGATTTCCTTTACGGCGTCGGCAGCTTGCCGAAGTTCACCGAAGGCGCCCGCGAGTCGTGGGGCGCTCGGTCGGAGGACCTGCACTCGTATCTGGTCAGCAATGGCCCAGAGAAGAAGGCGTGGTATGACTACTTCAAGAATGTGTCTGGCCGCTTTGATGGCTGGAACGGGCCGTATCTCCCGCGCGAGCTCGCCGACCCCTGGGGCCGCGCCTACGTCATATCGGTATCGGGCTTCGAGGGCGGCACAAAGCCGGGCAACAACGTCTGGCGCCTCTCAGCCGGCCCCAACGGCATCGTCGAGACGCCCGCGTCGGCAAAGGAGCTCGAAGGCGACGATGTGGGTGTCTGGGTCAGGTGAGTGTCGGCAGTGGGCGGTTTTTTGTGTCGAACGCAGCGATCATCTTTTCAAGTCCAGGTCTATGCAAAGGGCAATAGATTTGCAGATGTTCGAAACCATTTCGTCGGGCAATACGCCGAGGCGCTTGACAAATCGCTTCACTGATATGGATCGGACCTGAAACGCGTCGGCCGCGGAGACTTTTGACAGGCCATTCTGCTTATCGGGATAGATGCGTGTCATCCAAGGGAAACCTGCGTATTCATCTTCCCATCGGGTTACGGGCACAATGATTCGTAAGGGCAGTCTTCCGGTCTTGACAGAGCTCATAACCAGGGCTGGGCGCCGCTTCGATATCTCAGCCCCCCTCGTAGTGCCGAGATCAACGAGCCAGATCTCGCCCCTATTCGGAGTAGTCCTCAAAATCCTCGCCATCCAAACACGTAAACTCCGTCAAAGACGGATCGTTCTCATAACACCGGGCCGCGAGGTCCGCGGCAGCCTCCAAGTAAGGCCAGCGGTCCTTCGCAGACATGGCGAGCAGCTTGTCCAGAAGCTCCGTATGCCGCCGAGTAATCTCGGCTTCCTTGACCGCGTCAAATTGAGGCACCGTCTGTTCTGACGCAGTCCCGGCCACCGACGATCGCTGGCGGGGTTCCTGCAAGACATCCTGCCCAGTCTGAGGCCCATCAGGCGAATGGGACATACTGCAATCCTCCTTTGCTGATTTGAGAACCGCAGAGAATATGGAGTATGATGCGCGGAATGTCAAGAATGCTATGGCAAAAGGCTTCCTGCATATTTGGAACCGGGACAGAGTGAAACGGTGCCGGCGGAATCCGGGCGAGAGTTTGTCTCACAGCTGCACTTGAGGACGCATACCTGCCGAGCTCGCGGCAGCAAGAAAACAAGGGGGACGACGGAACGCCCCCCAGGGTTGATCTCAACTTGATGGCTGCTTATTGTATTCAACAGCAGCAACGCCGTGACGCCAGAATGGCAGGCTAGAAAGCCCGCCCCATACTATTTATTTATCGAACTTGACTACGGCCTGGGCTGCGGCCAGGCGGGCCACAGGGACCCGGAAGGGGGAGCAGCTGACGTAGTCCATGCCGACCTTGTGGCAGAACTCGACCGAGCGGGGCTCGCCGCCGTGCTCGCCGCAGATGCCGATCTTGAGCTTGGGGTTGGTTGACCGGCCGCGCTCGACGCCCATCCTTACCATGTCCCCGACCCCCTCGACATCGATGGACTGGAACGGGTCGTCCGGCAGGATACCCATCTTGAGGTAATCGGCGATGAACCTGCCGGCGTCGTCGCGGCTGTAGCCGAACGTCATTTGCGTCAAATCGTTCGTCCCGAAGGAGAAGAACTCCGCAACCTCTGCGACCTTGTCGGCGACCAGGCAAGCCCTGGGTATCTCGATCATCGTCCCGACCATGTAGCCCACTGCGATGCCTTCCTTTGCCAAGACTTCCTTCGCGGCCTTGTCGATGACCTTCTTCTGGTTTTCGAGCTCCTCGACCTTGCCAATCAGAGGCACCATTACCTCAGGAAAAACCTGGACGCCCTCTTTCTTGACCTTGCAGGCCGCCTCGAAGATGGCCGTCGCCTGCATCTCGGTGATCTCCGGCATGGAGATGCCCAGCCGGCACCCGCGATGGCCGAGCATGGGGTTCATCTCCCTAAGCTCCTCCACCTTGTTCCTGAGGTGCTCAAACGAAACACCCATGTCGTTCGCCAGCGCCTCGATGTCCGAATCATGGGAGGGCAGGAACTCGTGCAGCGGCGGATCGAGCAAACGTATCGTGACCGGCAGGCCGTCCATCGCCCTGAAGATGCCAATGAAGTCCTCGCGCTGCATCGGGAGGAGCTTCGCAAGCGCCGCCCGTCTTCCCTTTTCGTCCTCGGCCAGGATCATCTCCCGCATCGCCGGGAGGCGGTCCGCCTCAAAGAACATGTGCTCCGTGCGGGTCAAGCCAATGCCCTCAGCGCCGAAGTCTCTGGCGCGCTTGGAGTCGCGTGGGGTATCGGCGTTCGTCCGGACGCCTAGTTTCCGAATTTCGTCCACCCAGCCCATGAACTTGCCGAAATCGCCTGACATCTCCGGGTCAACTAGCTTGGCAGCGCCGGTGGCCACCAGCCCGTTGGCCCCATCCAGGGTGATGACATCGGCTTCCTTGAGCACCAGGCCACCGACCGTGAGGGTTCTCTTCTCCTCGTCAATGACGAGCGCGCTCACGCCGGCCACGCAGCACTTGCCCATCCCACGCGCCACCACCGCCGCATGAGAGGTCATGCCCCCGCGCGCGGTCAATATGCCCTCCGAGGCGATCATCCCGCCGACGTCCTCGGGTGATGTCTCTGCCCGGACCAGAACGACTTTCCTTCCCGCCTCTTTTGCTGCAATGGCATCGTTCGCGGTGAAGACGATGCCGCCCACCGCCGCGCCAGGCGACGCGGGCAAGCCCTTGGCGATCACGTTCAGCTGCTCGTTGGGATCGATGCCTCTATGGAGCATCTGCTCGATGTGGTCGGGCTCCACACGGAGCATCGCCTCGTCCTTGGTGATCATGCCGCTCTCGACCATGTCAACGGCGACCTTGATGGCGGCGGCGCCGGTTCGTTTGCCGCTTCTCGTCTGAAGCATGTATAACTTGCCATGCTCGATCGTGAACTCAACGTCCTGCATGTCGCGATAGTGCTTCTCGAGCCGCTCGCGGATGTCCAGCAATTGCTCGTATGCGTCCGGCATCTGCTCTGCGAGCTTTGAGATCTCCTCCGGGGTGCGGATACCAGCCACGACGTCTTCGCCCTGAGCATTCATTAGGTATTCGCCATAGAACTCGTTGGCGCCGGTCGCGGGGTCCCTCGTGAACGCCACGCCAGTGCCAGAGTTTGAGCCCGTGTTGCCGAAGACCATCACCTGAACGTTGACCGCAGTTCCCCAATCCTCGGGAATGCCATACTTCGCTCTGTAGGTCTTCGCTCGCTCGTTATACCAGGAGTTGAACACGGCGTTAATGGCGAGCTTCAGCTGCTCAATCGGCTCATCAGGGAACGGCTTGCCGGTGCGCTCCTCGACGAGCCTCTTGCCCGCCTCAGCGATGGCCTTGAGGCTGTCGGCGGAGAGCTCAGTATCGAGCTTCGCTCCCTGCTTCTCCTTCTGTTCCTCTAGGATCTTCTCAAATTCGGAATGCGGCACGCCCAGCACAACATCGCCGAACATCGTCACGAACCTTCTGTAGCTGTCGTAGGCAAAACGGGCATCGCCGGCCTTCTTCGCTAGTCCCTCGACTGTCTCGTCGTTGAGGCCCAGATTCAGAACCGTGTCCATCATGCCCGGCATCGAGACCCTCGACCCGGAGCGAACCGAAACCAAGAGCGGGTTTTTGGCCTCACCGAACTTTTTGTCCGTGAGCCGCTCGACCTCAGCGAGGTGCTCCTCAACCTGCTTCCACATGCCGCCCGGATAACTCCCGCCGCTCACAAAGAACTTGATACAGGCCTCGGTGTCAATCGTGAAGCCCGGCGGAACAGGGATACCCAGCCGGGTCATTTCCGCAAGGTTCGCGCCCTTACCTCCGAGCAGGTCTTTCATATCAGCGCCGCCCTCGGCGCTCCCGCCGCCAAAAGCATAAACATACTTCTGTGCCATTTCTTGGCTACCTCCGATGAATTGATTACTTGAACAGAGATTCGACTTGCAGTCCGGCATAATCAGGTTGCCGAATCAGAGTCACTTTCTCTCAACAACTATCCTGGAAAAATCAGCAATAGAGCCAAACATTCTCGTCAATCTGGCAAGCAACGCAAGTCGATTCTGCTTGAGCTTGCCGTCATCGACCATGACCATTACGTGGTCAAAGAAATCATCGATAAACGACCGGAGTCCCGCAATCAGCCTGAATGCGTCAAGGTATTTGCAGCTCCTAATGCAATCATAGACGGTATCCTCAATCTTACTGATCTCGTCGAACAGACGCACCTCTTGCTCCTCAACGAGAAGCCCTGTATCGAGTTCGCCCCAATTCTCGCCTCTTAGGATGTTCGAGGCGCGCTTGAGGCCGGTTGTTAGCGCCTCGAACTGCTCATCCTTCGAGAACTCCTGAAGAGCTAGGGCCCGTGCCCTGAGATCAACCACATCGTCGCACGGATGCGAGATGACTGCCGCTGCCAGGTCCTGACGCAGCGATTCGCGGCTTGTGAGGCTGAACGATAGTCGCTGCTTGATGAAGGTCAGTATTTCCTGGGCCAGTCCATCTCTGGGCTTCATTAGGCCGTCTTTCTTGAGCTTCTCGATCGTCTTGTCAAGCGCAGTCAGGAGCGAGAGCCTGTATCCGGCGTCAAGCAGGATCGACACGATGCCCTGGGCCTCTCGCCGCAGTCCGAACGGGTCTTGGGAACCCTTTGGGAAGTAGCCCGCACCCAGGAATGCGCAAAGGCTATCGAGCTTGTCAGCGAGTGCGAGTACCCTGCCGCTGTGCGTCTTGGGCGGCTTGTCGTCCATGCCGCGCGGCCTGTAATGCTCGGCTATCGCGTCGCCGACCGCAGCGGGTTCACCTTGAAAACCAGCGTATATTCCGCCCATGACGCCTTGAAGCTCCGCAAACTCGCCGACCATGTGGCTAACAAGGTCGGCCTTGCACAGCTCGCCCGCCCGCCCGCAGTGAGCCGCGAACTCCTCGAGCGACATCCCATCAACTGAATCGCAGCCGGCGAAGACCAGCGACGCTATCTCCGGGGCAAGCTTGGCGAGGCGCTGGGACTTCATCAGAAGATCACCTAGCCCCTTGTGCAGCGCCATGCCTTGAAGCCTCGGGAGCAGCTCTTCGAGCCGCGTTTTCTTGTCCTCAGCAAAGAAAAACGCCGCGTCCTCAAGCCGTGCCTCGAGCACCGCCTCGTTGCCTCCTCTTACCGTCTCCTCTTGGGCCTCGGGATTGGCCAACAGCGCAACGAAGTGGGGCAGCAGCTTTGAGGCCGACTCATCTGGGTTGAACCCCCCAGATGGCTTGGCGAAGTACTTGGGCCTCGTCGCGAGGAAGTACTGATGATGCCAAAGACAGGTCGTTAGGACGGGTTCCGGCAGTTCAAGGAAGCGTGCGTCGAAATCGCCGAACGTTACGCGCGGCGAATCGACCGAGTCGGCCAGGATCGACAGCATCTCATCGTCGCAGACGACCTCGCAGCCGAGCTCCTGTTCTATCCTTGTTATGCCCGCACGGATGCTATTTACGCGGCATTCGTGGCTGACAGCTATGAGATTCTTCGCCATTTGGGACTCATACGAGCCGGCGTCCGCGATCCTGATCTCCTTGTCGCCCTGAGTCCAGATGCCCCTTGACACATTCGACGACTCGATGCCGAAAACCGAGCATCTGACGAGTTCATCGCCCAGAAGAGCGACCAGCCAGCGGACTGGTCTCCCGAACGCGAATCGTTGCTCGGTCCAGCGCATCATCTTGGGGAACGAAAACGACTCGACGAGCGATGTGACGATCTCAGGCAGAACCTCAACGGCTGGCTTGCCGAGCTCCACCTTCCTGGCCGTAACATACTCGCCCTTGTCGCTCTTGACGGACCCAAGCTCCTCAACGGGGACACCAACAGACCGCGCGAAGCCAATCGCCGCCTTCGTGGGCTTGCCATCTGCGTCGTAAGCAACGCGCAGAGCCGGTCCGTTCACAACCTGAGTGGAATCCGATTGCTGCACAGCACAGCTATCGACCACGAAGGCGAGCCTACGAGGGGCGCCATAGACCGACAAGCCCTCGGACTCGACGCGATGCTTCCTGAAGAGCTCAGGAACCGTTCTCTGAATGTGCTCCCGGCCGTATTTGACAAAGCCGGGCGGCAGGTCCTCCACCCCAATCTCGAAAAGAAACGGTCTGTAATCCAATTGCCAGCAAACCTCTCAACACTAAACCATTGGCTTACATATATGCCTCAACAGAGCACACAACACAACCGGTTTGGGAGGGCTGTTGCCTCTGGCGGGCCAGTAGTCCCGTAGGGGTGTTCGCCGCGCGGCGAACTGCACCCTTCTACCTTTAGGGCGGAGCAAGCACCGCCCCTACGATGCCCGATACCGCATCATGACGCAGGCGCCGCCGGATCAATCGACCTCGATCGTGAGCGTCTCGAACTTGCGGTCGAGGGGGCCGATGAGCTTGCCGGTGTTGCGGCCGGTCATGCAGGCCCAGAACGTGTAGGCACCGGGCGGGATGCTTGAGCGAGGCGCGGAGATGATGGTTGCGGTCTGGTTGTGCCCAGGGCGCAGGTTGACCTGGACGGGAGCAGGCTCCAGCTGCCAGTTCGGCCAATAGAGCAGCTGCCCGTTCAGCTCAAGCGCCACATAAACGTCAACGCCAACGACCGGTCCATTGTTTATCACCTGCGCCTCAACCGAGATGCTCGCCGGGGTCGGACCCGCGTAGTCCGCGTCTTCCCCAGCACCCAGAACTGCCTGCGGTTGGTCCCAGCGCTCGCTGCTGAGATTCACGAAGATTGCCATCCGATGTCTCAATATGGAACTGCTAAGAGAGCACCAAAGATACCTATTGACGACCGCCGGGTGAAGAGTTTATGATAACGATGATGATTAACACCATGATTCATATTTTGCAGACGTTAACATACATAACTTGATTTGTGTTCGGTACCCAGGGGTAGAATAGAACTCAAGTAGGGCAATGACCCAGGCCAGTGAGCTCCTCAGAATCGCAGCGGTGCGCCTTAAGGACGCAGCCGTCCTTCTTGCCGCGAGGAGATATGACGGTGCAGTTTACTTGTGTGGCTACGCGGTCGAATGCGCCTTGAAGGCGCGAATCTGCCGAACGTTGCGATGGCAAGACTATCCCTTAACTAAGGGCTATAAGAGCTTCAAAGTGCATAACCTCGGTGTGCTGCTGCACCTGACAGGCCGCGAGCAGATCGTGAAGAGAAACTACTTTTTCGAGTGGTCGGTGGTCGCAAAATGGGACCCGGAAGTGAGGTATAGAATCGGCACGGCAACAAGAACGGAGGCGGAGCTCATGATTTCGTCTGCCACGACTCTTCTGAGGAAGATATGAAAGAACTAGCTGAGAAGTTTCGTTTGATGGAAATAGAGATCTCGGCTGAGAAGGGGCCATTTGTCCTTTTTGGCCTTTTCCTCCCGGAAGAAGCACCTGGGGTGTGGGACCTGCTGGTGGCAGCGCCCTGGATAGAAGGGGGCAAGGAGGAGGCTTTGCGCTACATCTCGGGCAGAGTGACCGCCTCACTGTCGCAGGACGAGCTTTTGAGGCTTTCCCGCATCATCATTCTCGAGCCCAAGGACCCGGCAATCGCCGCGCTGCAGGCGGTTCACGTGGAGCACGGTGTGGCGGAGGTGGAAAACTGTAACTTCTCGGGGCTCGAAATCAGGCACGCATATCTAATCACTGTAAGATGGGGCGATCAAGAGCCGCAGAGCCGCGGGGAGAGGCACGCCAGTGCTGCCCCCGCTGAGCCGACTGTGCCTACCTAAAGGCCGCGACGCCAGGCCGCCGCTGGTGGAGATGTGGCCGCCGATCAAGCCTTCGGCGTCCATGCGGGCCAGGGTTATGGGATCGCGCATACTCCCGCCGGTGGCGGAAGCCGTGTCGGTGCCAGCAAAGTAAGTGTAGTCCTGCGTTGAGGCTGGCATCGTCTAATCCTCCCTGGTGGCTAAATCATTCATTCTATTATG
Source organism: uncultured bacterium (assembly GCA_965372715.1). Lineage (GTDB taxonomy): Bacteria > B130-G9 > B130-G9 > B130-G9 > B130-G9 > CAYZPW01. The sequence continues at coordinate 14,613 of CBDVDH010000022.1, forward strand.
AATGAACATCCAATACAACACTAAGCTCTCGGAACACAGTTGTCAAGTTGAATTCGCCACGACACAAGGAGCGCTCAACAGCGGCATTATCTGCGAGCTTCCCACGGAGAGCATTGGCAGAGCGCGAGACCGCGGCTAAGCGAGGAGCTCCGCTATCTGGATGGCGTTGAGGGCGGCGCCTTTGCGTAGGTTGTCCATGACTGACCAGAGGTTGACGCCGAACTCGACGGTGTCGTCGAGCCTGATTCTGCCTACGAAGACCTCGTCCCGGTCGCTGCATTGTGAGGGGAGCGGGTAGTCGTTGACGTCTTCCTCGCGGTTTGCCATGCCGAGCCGCGACTCCAACACACCGTCGATGACTTCAACGCCGGGGAAGTTGGACAGGGCGTCCCGGACCTCTTCGCACGAGGCGCGGGATTTGAGCGTGATGTTGAGGGACTGGCAGTGGCAGTTGAAGACGGGTACCCTGACGCAGGTGGGTGAGATGAGGACGTCGTCCCGGCCGAGTATCTTCGCCGCCTCTCGCTTGAGTTTCGTCTCTTCGCCGGAGTAGCCGTCGTCGTCGAAATCGCCGATGTGAGGCAGAAGATTGAAGCCGATGCGGTGAGGATACGCCTCGACAGTCGGCTCTTTGAGCGAGAGCATCGCCAGCGACTGGTTGGCGAGTTCGTCGAGGGCCTTCTTGCCGGAGCCTGAGACCGACTGGTATGTCGAGACGACGACGCGTCGGACGCCGAACTTCAGGTCAAGCGGATGAACAACCATCAAGAGCTGTATCGTCGAGCAGTTAGGGTTTGCGATGACGCCCTTGTGCTCGTGCGCCGACTGGCCATTTATTTCGGGAACGACGAGCGGGACGTCTGGCGCCATCCTGAAGTGCGCGCTGTTGTCGATGACGATTGCGCCAGCCTTCGCGGCCACGGGCGCATACTCGGCGCTCGCCTCGCAGCTTGCGGCGAAGATGGCGAAATCGACGCTGTCAAAGGCGTCTTTTTCGAGGCGGTGGACGACGTATGGTTCGCCGCGAAACTCGACGATGGTTCCCACGGATTCTTCCGTAGCGAGTGGGGTGAGCTTGCGAAGCGGGAAATCCCTCTCCTCAAGGATGTTTAGAACCTCCTTGCCGACGAGTCCCCTGGCCCCGACGACCGCGACGTTCTGTCGGTTCATAGGACCTCTTCTTCTGGGGCCTCTCGGTGAGCCCGCTTTTTGAGCACGAATGTCTCGATCAGACCCCAGACGAGATATCCGAGGATCAGGAAGAACGGAACGGTCCCGGGGGACGAGGCGATGACAATGACTATGCCGACGATGGTAACTAGCGTGCCAAACGGGTGCATCTTTGCGAAGTCCAGCTGCTTAAAGGAGCGGTATTTGACGTTGGAGATCATGAGGTATGAGACGCCGGCGAAGAGCAACAAGAAGAGTACCTTGGCAAAGGTCCCGATTGGCTCGCCATCGGCAAGCGTTACCGATGTCGCGACGAAGAGTCCAGCGGCGGGTGTGGGCAGGCCAAGAAAGAACTTAGGCTCGACAGCCTTGCAGCGTGTGTTAAACCTCGCCAGCCTCAGCACGCCGCAGATCAGGTAGGCGAACGCGATGATCCAGCCGATCCTGCCGAAGCCGGCAAGCGCCCAGTTGTAAGCGAGAATGGCCGGCGCAACGCCGAACGACACGACGTCCGCCATCGAATCGAACTCAACGCCAAACTCACTCGTGGTCTTAGTGAGTCTAGCGACTCGGCCATCCAGGGCGTCGAGTCCGGCCGCAACGATTATCGCAACAGCCGCGCCAAAGAACATGCCTTTCATTGCCCACATAATCGCGTAGAACCCGCAGAGCACGTTGGCGGTCGTCAGGATGCCGGGCAGAAGGCTAATGCGGATTTTGATCTTCTGGACTGTGGCCCGCCTTTGCGCCCTTCGCTTCTCGCCCCTGGCCGTTGAAACTGAACCCTTTGTCCCACGTCTTGCCATGATAGAGTTACCTCATCCGGTTCTCTTTCGAGCCACGTGCGTTGTCGATTGGTGTTCCGCCCGCCACCGACCGATGACGTCCAGGCCCGCTTTCACCTTCTCCCCGACACGCACGGAAACAGCGTAAGTGGAAGGTATCAGAACATCGACGCGAGAGCCGAACTTTATCATGCCAATCCTCTGACCGGCCGTAACGCTATCGCCCCTCTTTAGCCGGCACACGATGCGCCTTGCGACGAGGCCTGCGATCTGGGTGCAGAGTATGTTCTCGCCGAAATGGTCCACGAGCTTTATGGTTGCGCGTTCATTGACCTCGCTCGCTCGCTCCCTGAATGCGGCCAAGAACCGGCCGTCGGTGTGCTGCACACCGGCAACGCTGCCCGTGACCGGTGAGCGGTTGACGTGACAATTGAAGACTGACATGAACACGGACACTCTCGTTTTGGGTTGTTCGCGATTCCCCGAGGGCTTTGCCTCACTCACGCTTATGACCTTCCCGTCCGCGGGCGAAAGCAGAACGCCGGCTTCTGGGCGCACGTTGCGCTCGGGGTCGCGAAAGAAGCAGCCCACCAAAATGCAAATTGCGAAGGCAACCGCCGCAATGATATAGCACTCCAAGAACACTAGCAGGGCCGAAACCAACAGGAGGCCCAATACGAACGGAAGGCCATCCGCGGCCATAGGAAATCGCATTATGTGTTGAATCCTGACCGAAATCTTAGAATCTATTGCTGTTCTTCCGCCATGGAGAACGGCCGGCGGAAGCCCAAAACAGGACAAGGCCAGCACTAGATAAGGATGCAGCCTTGCCGCGCCACACACTCGAACTATGAGAATAACTCGCTACGAGGCGTTCTTCTGCTCCTCTGCATATTGTGTCATCATCTGATACATCTCATCTTTTACCCTCAACTTCATCTTCTTGAGCCTTTTCTCTTCTATCTCCTTGTCCGGGGATGGATCTGGACTCTCGGCTAGCGCGACTAGATTCTTGTCAAGCGTAACGTGCATCTCCTCGAGCTTCCTGAAGTTCTCTGATTTGGCTCTCAAAGCTTCGCGAAGTGATGTATCGTCCATCTTCATTCAAAAAGCCTCCTGTTTTTATGGTTACTTATGGCATTAGCATATACGTAGCGTTGTGAATCATCCTGGGAGCATCTCTGAGGTCATCTCGCGAAACACTAGTCATCGCTGGAGTCCTCAAGTAGCTCGTAGCATTCCCCGGCCCGTGCCTTGCTGAACGACTTCTCAGGCAGCTCTAGCACTTTGAGTCTCGTAACGTGCCCGCGATTGCTTATCTCAAGCTCGTCGCCGACCTGCACCGCTCGCCCGGCCTTTGCGGTGTTGCCGTTTATCTTCACGCAACCCTCATCGCATAGCTGCTTCGCGACCGAGCGGCGCTTCGACAAACAACTGGCCTTAAGGAATAGGTCAAGGCGCATTGAGCATGATTTTAATGTAGCTTTTCGCCCTAAGTTCCTTGATAAGAGCGTCGTATCGTTTCTCGAAGTCCCGAACATAGAGCGTTTCTCGTATCTTTCGTTTGAGCTCGGGACTTATCTCGAAGCCGCCGCCCCGTCTTTCGAGCAATCGGACGATGTGAAACCCCATCGGGCTCGTAATAATGCCGCTCACATCACCGGTTTCTAGCTGAAAAGCCACCTCGGCCAACGACGGAAACATCTCATCCTTGCTCAGAAATCCCAGGCCATCGCAGCCTCTCAGCGCATTATCAGCTGACTGGCATACCTTGTCGAACGGTTCGCCCAACTGAAGCCGCTCCAGGACCCGTTCGGCGTCAGACTTGGCGGCCGCAACACTCAACTCGTCGTCAGGGTCCGCGACCTTAAAGAGTATCTGGGCGAAATTGACCTGCTCGGCCGAGGCCAAGAGCCCCTTGTTCTCCTCCGTATAAGCAACGATCTGGGCATCAGAAACGTCGATCATCGCCCGAACCCTGGCATCGAGCACCGCCTGTTCCATGTACTCATCGACATACAGCGCCTTCAACACAGGAAGCGTGAAGCCCTCCCGGGCAAGGACTTGGTCAAACTCCTCGGTCGTCTCAATGCCAAATCTCTCCATGGTTCGATCGATTCGTTTCTGAATGAGTGCCTCATCCGGTTTCAGGCCGATTCGTTTGGCCTCTGAAACCATCAGACGTCTGTCGATGAGTAGGTCCAGCATCTCCCGTTTTCGCTTTTTCAGCTTCTCGGCCCTCTCGCTGGAGGGTATCTGCTGCATCAGCGAGAGATAGTCACGGTCTGCGGACAAGGCCTGTTCCAGCTGGTGCTTGGTTACCACCTGATCGTTGGCTATCGCAACAATCCTGTCCGCGAGCTGCCTCTGGGCCGGCTGCTCCGCGAGAAGCACGTCTTGCGAAAGCATAGGGGCCAGCGTGACCATCAGCCAAAGCAATGACAGCCGCGACAGTATCGCTCTTGACGCGATGATCACAGAATCTCCTCCGGGAATACCTGAAGCTGCCACTTTGATTTGAGCTCCTTCACCCACTCATCATACCGCGACTTGGCTTTGCTGTCAAAAACCCTAGCTCTGACTTTCTCCTTGACCTCGGCGAAGGGCCCCACCCGTGCCTCCTGTATCTTGTCCACCTGGAAGATGTGATAACCGAAAGACGTGTGAATAACCTTGCTCCGTTCGCCCTCGGAGAGCGAGAATATCGGGGTCTCCATTTCTGGCGGAAGGTCGCCCTTTCTGACCCAACCCAAGTCCCCGCCCTGCGCGGCCTCGGGCGCCGCCGAATACTCGGCCGCCAGGCTCTCAAAACTCCGCTTGCGACGTGACAGAAGCCGCAGCAGCTGGTTCGCGGTCTCGCTGTTTTTCACAAGTATCTGACGCGCCCTGACCCTTCGAGGCTCCTCAAACTCCGAACTACCCTCATCGTAGTAGTTCTTTAGCTCGGCCTCGGATATCTCCACCTTGCCCGTAACGTTCGCCTCTATAAGCTTCGAGCGTATCAGGTCGGCCTTGGCCTGACTCAACCAGTCAGCGTAGCTGAGACCACTTCGCGAAAGATACTGCTCAAAATGGTCTGCCCCGTAGGCATCCTTGAGCTCCTGAACGTAGGCTGCGAGCTCCGCGTGTGTGAACTCAACGCCGCTCGTCTCGGCCTCCTGCATCATGACCTCTTGAAGCGCCATCTCCTCCAGATAGACCGACGCCTGACGGTAACTGGCTTTAACGAGTCTGGCCAGAAACTCGTCCCGTGTTATCACCTGGGACCCGAACTTGGCAACTAGCCTTCGAGGCGGCGCGACCGGCTTCTCCTCGCTACAGCCCGTCGCAATACACAGCAAGACCACTAGAATGCCGATCGGCCTAAATACGCCTCTGCGAGGCGCCAGACTCATGCCTACTTCCGCGCCTCCTCCGTCAGATATGCCCGGACGAATGGGTCTATGCGGCCGTCCAGGACGGCATCGACGTTCCCGACGTCAACGTTGGTTCTATGGTCCTTGACCATTTGGTATGGCTGCAGCACGTAGGAGCGGATTTGGCTGCCCCAGGCGATTTCTTTCTTGGCGCTGTGTTCGTCCTGCTCAACCTGTCGCCGCTTGTCGAGCTCCAGCTGATACAGGTTCGATTTCAGTATCTTCATCGCCACCTCTCGGTTGCGATGCTGCGAACGTTCGTTCTGGCACTGAACGACCACGCCGGTCGGGATGTGCGTCATCCGGACCGCTGAATCGGTCGTGTTGACGTGCTGACCGCCTTTGCCGCTCGCGCGGAATGTGTCGATGCGAAGGTCTTTTTCATCGATGTTGATCTCAATCGAGTCATCCACCTCGGGTGTAACTGAGACTGCCGCAAAAGATGTGTGGCGTCGGCGGTTGGCATCGAACGGCGATATCCGAACAAGCCGGTGGACCCCGGTTTCGCCCTTCAGGTAGCCATAAGCATGAAGACCCGTGATCTGAATGACCACGCTCTTGATGCCCGCCTCATCCCCCGGGAGACGGTCGAGAATCTGGGACGAGTAACCGTGCGTCTCCGCCCAGCGAGCGTACATCCGCATCAGCATCTCCGCCCAATCCTGCGCCTCGGTGCCCCCGGCGCCGGGCTGAATCTGAAGGATAGCGTTTCGCTCGTCACTCTCGCCGGAAAGAAGCGCCTTGACCTCCATGTCAGAGAGCTCCTCGTCTATTGCACTGATTTCATCCGCTGCTTCTTTGAGAACAGAGGCATCGTCCTCCGAGGCGCCGAGCTCGACCATGACTGAAGCGTCCTCGAACCGACTATTAAGAGCTGAGAACTCCTCTACCCGCTTGGCAAAGACGGCCCGTTGCTTCATGAGCTCCTGCGCGGCGGCGGGGTCCGACCACAGGTTCTCCGACTCGAGCTTCTCGTCGAGCTCCTTGATCCTCTGCTTGGCGGCATCTACGTCAAAGATACCCCCGTATCGTCTCAATACGAGCCGAGAGCTCCTTGAGCTTGTGCTCGATCTCCTGCGCTTCCAATCACAGCCTCCCCAGAATGTTTGGTCAAATCAATCTCAGCCTCAATCCCTGCCGCCCGATCAGTAGCCAACGAGAAACTCGGCGCACCGAATTGCGATCGGAAGAATAAACAGCCCGAATACCCCCAGATACAACAGGCCGAAAAGAATTAGAAAGCCGAATCGCTCGAGCTTCATGTATTCAATCGCGAGGTTTCTTGGCAGAAGTCCCGTAACTATACGGCTCCCGTCCAGCGGCGGAATCGGTATCAAGTTGAAAAAGCCGAGGACCAGGTTCACCAACATGAAGAAGAACACAAATTCCAGCAATATAGACTGTCCGGACGTCAGCGGCGCAAGCAGCCTGAAAAAAGCGGCGGCTATTGTCGCCAGGATGAAGTTCGCAACCGGCCCAGCCATCCCGACCCACATCATGCCTTTGAGCGGATTGCGAAAGTAGCGTGGGTCAACGGGAACGGGCTTTGCCCACCCGAAAATCACGGGGGAATGGGCGAGATATAGCATGAGCGGGAACATGATCGTGCCGAAAAGGCTGATGTGCTTGATGGGATTTAGCGTCAGGCGCCCGAGCTCCTCCGCTGTCGGGTCGCCCAAACGTTTTGCGACATAGCCGTGAGCAACTTCGTGACACGTCAGCGCAAGTAAGAATGCTGGGATGCCCAGCCAAAGCCCCTGCACTACGCTGCACCCCGCACGAAACCAAACGTCGAAAGTCCGCCTTTCACAACTCCAACATGACAGAATACCTCGGCTCTGTCAACATTCGCTTGTTGACCCAAAATGCCAAAACGCTCTCGGTCCCAAATGACGCTCTGCATAGTATCGTTTTCGCCCAAAAGGAAAACCAGCCGGACGCCGATATGTGCCGGATTGGGGATTGCGGATTGACTTTCGACTTTCGACTCGAAACTTTGAACTTGGAACTTTGAACTTTGAACTTGGAACTCCACACCGTTGACAGCGGGCGCGCCCGCAAGTAGTATAGATTGTCTTGTATGCTTGTAGGTTGTCAAATTAGGGTTGTAGGAGGGATTCGATGAAGGATTGGCTGCGAGGCGCTGTTGACCACGCGTCGAAGCTCGGCGCGTCCTATGCGGACATAAGGCTGCTTCACCTCGTCACCGAGAACATCCAGGTCAAGAACGGGACCGTTGAGGCAATCACGTCCCGTGAGACGAGGGGATTCGGTATTCGCGTTATTGCGAACGGTTCGTGGGGCTTCGCTAGTAGTTCGCTGGTCAACGAGAATGAGATGAAGCGCATCGCCGGTCTCGCGGTGCAGATTGCGAAGGCGAGTTCGACGTTGAAGAAGGACGACGTTGTCTTGGCTGAGACGGACATACGCCAGGACAAGTATGTAACACCAATCAAGAAAGACCCTTTCAGCATTCCGTTGAAGGCCAAGCTGGCGGTTCTCTTGGAGGCGGATAGGGCTCTTCGCGCGAGAAACGGCGTGAAGATCGCTGAGACGAACATGCGGTTCTTTAGGACCGAGAAGACGTTCATCAGCAGCGAGGGCGCCGATATAGATCAGGTGATATACGAGTCAGGCGGCGGGATAGCTGCGACGGCGATAGATGGCGACCAGATGCAGATTCGCTCGTATCCCAATAGCTTCCGTGGCAACTACGGGACGGCGGGTTACGAGTTTGTCGAGGGGCTTAGCCTCGTAAGCCACGCGCCTCGTGTTGCGGAGGAGGCTGTGGCGCTGCTTACGGCGAAGGAATGCCCAAGCAAGACGACCACGCTGGTCATCGGCGGCTCCCAGCTCGCGCTTCAGGTGCACGAATCGTGCGGCCATCCGATTGAGCTGGACCGCGTCTTTGGGATGGAGGCGAGCTACGCGGGGACGAGCTTCATGACGCCAGAAAAGCTCAATAGTCTTCAATATGGTTCGAGCATCGTGAATATCTATGCTGATGCCACGACGCCGGGGGGATTGGGCACGTTTGGCTACGACGACGAGGGTGTCAACGCGCAGCGCACTCCGATAATCAAGGAAGGGCTCTTCGTGGGCTATTTGACGTCTCGGGAGACGGCGATCAAGCTCGGCCAGAGAAGCAATGGGACCTGCCGCGCCGACGGCTGGTGGAACATTCCGCTAATCCGGATGATCAATGTGAACCTCGAGCCTGGCGATTGGGAGTTTGACGACCTGATCAGGGACACAGACGAAGGGATTTTGGTCGAGACCAACAAGAGCTGGAGCATCGACGACAAGCGGCTGAACTTCCAGTTTGGATGCGAGGCGGGCTGGGAGATAAAAAACGGCGTGCTGGGTGACATGGTCAAGAATCCTACGTACACAGGAATAACTCCCGAGTTCTGGAACTCATGCGATGCGATATGCAACAAGAAGCACTGGGTGGTTTGGGGAACTCCCAACTGCGGTAAGGGTGAACCTCCTCAGATTGCGCACGTTGCGCACGGGACGGCGCCGTCAAGATTCAGAAACGTAAAGGTAGGTGTGAGCAAATGATCGGGAAGGAAAGAGCTCTTAAGATACTACATGAAGTCATTGCGATGTCCGACGGGGACGAAACCGATGCGATGCTCACCTCAAAACAGAGCTCGCTGACACGGTTTGCGAACTCGACCATTCATCAGAATGTCTCGCAGTCGTCGTCGGACGTAAACATCAGGGTCGTCAAAGGAAAGCGAATTGGCGTCGCCTCGACCGACCGGATTCACGACGAGGATAGCCTCCAGAACCTCGTCAAGACGGCGTCGATGATCGCAGACTTCCAGGAGGAGAACCCCAACTATCGGGGTATGCCGGGCCCGGCGCCGATCCACGACGTAAATGCGTTTTGTGAGGCGACGGCAGCTTATTCCCCGTCTCAGCGGGCAAACGCCGTGAAGACACTGGTCGATATCTGCGACAAGGACTCCATCATCGCCTCTGGCTCGTTTAAGACTGAGGAGGGTGAGCTCGCGATAGCGAACTCCAACGGCGTGGCTGCGTATTTTCCGAATACAGCGGCGGAGGTCTCGACCGTTGTGATGAAGGGCGACCAATGTGGCTATGCGGCGGCGAGCTCAAACCACGTGGCCGACATAGACATAAGGAGCATCGCAGAGGAGGCGGCCAGCGTCTGCCGCCGGAATGCGAACCAAGTCGAGGTGGAGCCTGGCAAGCACGACGTAGTGCTTCACCCTTACGCTGTCGCGGACTTGATCTCAATGATGTGTGCGCTGGAGTTTGGCGCTTTGTCGATGCAGGAGGGGCGCAGCTTCATGAGCGAGAAGATGGGCCAGAAGGTTTTCAGCGACAGTCTCACAGTGTGGGACGATGGCCTGGACGCATCGGGCATGCCGCTGCCGTTTGACTTTGAGGGCGTTCCGAAGCAGAAGGTCGTTTTGATCGAGGATGGCGTGGCCAAGAACGTGGTCTATGACACGGCGACAGCTCGCAAAGAGGGTAAGGAATCGACGGGCCACGGACTGCCCGCCGGCAACACGTGGGGCCCCGTGCCGATCAACATGTTCATGAAGCCTGGCTCCGACACGCTTGATGGTCTTGTATCGAAGGTCAACCGGGGCCTCTTTGTGACGAGATTCCACTATATCAATCCGTATCTTGACTTGAAGAGGGCGGTCTTCACGGGAATGACACGGGATGGCACGTTCATGATCGAGAACGGTTCGATGACGAAAGCGGTCAAGAACCTACGGTTCACGATGAGCATGATCGACGCGTTCAATAGCCTGGACGGGCTGACCGAGGAGACCATGTTCATAGGCGGCTGGTTTGGCATGAGAGTCCCTGGCGCTCTTATCCGAGGATTCAATTTCTCGGGCAAGACCCAGTTCTAATGCCGCAACGCGGAGCCTCAAGTCCTGAAGCAGGCAGACCTCATTAGGGACCGCGTGCAGCGCCGGGTAGGCCGAGCGACCCATACCTCAATCCGCGTGCTGCACACCAATTTCCACCTGGGTTGGGGTGGCCAGGCGGCTCGCGTCTTTTTCTTGTGCAAAGGCCTTCGAGACGTGGGAGTCGATGTTGCGGTCGCTGCGCCAAAGGGAAGCGTCCTGGCCGAAAAATGCGGCAATGCAGGAATCCACGCCCTCGGCGACGTTCGCTTCTCAAAAGGATTTCAACCGGCCGATTTCTGGCAAGACGTGCGGTCGATTAAGAGGTTTATTGTCGCGAACGGCATTAACATCCTACATACGCATGGCTCGCAGGACACTTGGTCGGGCTCTGTGGCCGCTGCCCGCTGCCCGAGGCGCTGGCGGCCGGCAGTTGTCCGGACGAGGCACAACACGTTCCCGGTCAAATACAGCCTTGTGAACAGATTCCTCTATCGCTGGCTGATCGACCGGCTCATCATCGTCAGCGACAGCGTGATGGAGCGATACGCGAAGTTCATCGAGAGCGGCGTCATCATGCGGGAGCGGGTCTCGACCATCCACAGCTGCATCGAGGTGGGAAGGTTCGACCCAGAACAGATAAACAAAAGGGAGACGAGGGATGCGCTTGATATACCATGCGATGCCCCGGTCATCGTTGCGGCGGCGAGACTTGCGCGGGAGAAGGGCCACAGCTTCCTGCTCCAGGCGGTGGCCTCGCTGAGGTCTGAGTTTCCAAACGTGGTCGTTCTTCTCGCTGGCGAGGGCAATCAGGAAGAGACGCTAAAGGCGCAGACGCGGGAGCTGGACCTATCCGACAACGTCCGTTTTCTTGGCTTCTGTGAACACGTCCCAAAGGTGCTGGCCGCGGCCGACGTCTCCGTCCTCCCATCAATTGACTGCGACGCCTCGTCTGCCTCAATCAAGGAGGCGATGGCGATGCAGGTCCCTGTGGTGGCGACGAGCATAGGCGGAGCGGCGGAGATAATCGACCATGAGGCTGATGGTCTAATAGTGCAGGCCGGCGACGCCTCAGCTCTGGCGGGTGCGATTAGGCGCCTGCTGAAGGACCCCTCGCTTCGGAGTAAGATGGGTCGGGCTGGCAGGTCGAAGGTGATAAGGAGGTTCACCGAGCAGAAGCTCGCAAGCGACACAATGGCCGTCTATCGGGAGATGCTGGAACCTGAGTTTGTAGGGGCGATTCACGAATCGCCCTTTGCATAATCGATGAAGTCAAAGAGTGATGCCTGACGCGAAAGGCCGTGTCGTTCGGATTGTGTCGGACTTGCCCTACGGCGGAGTGGAGCGGCGCCTTCTGTCGGTTCTGCCCCGGCTTCGGGACATTGGTTGGCTCGTGTCCGTCGTTTGCATCCGAGAAGCCGGCCAAATGGCGCCGCTGTTTGAGCGCGAAGGCATATCAGTTTCCGTCATCCCGTTCAGGTCGCGCTGGTCACCTCGCTCGCTGAATCAGCTGGCGCGATGGCTGAGAGGGGGCCGTGTTGACATCGTCCATACCCACATGTATCGGTGCAACACATCGGGGACCGTCGCGGCGCGGCTTGCCCGCGTCAAAGTGGTGATCTCGAATGTCCACAACGTCAACGAGTGGGATGACGCAAAGCAGCTCCTCGCAGATAGGATGCTCGCTCGCTACAAGGACAAGATCGTCGCCGTGTCGGAGGGTGTCAGGCGAAACTACCTCGAAAGGACCCGCATCTCCCCCCTCAAGGTCATCACTATCCACAACGGCGTGGACCTGAAACCCTTCCAGGCCGCCGTCTTCGAGCCCGAACTCGCAACTGAGCTTGGCGTTCGAGAGGGCGAAAGAGTCGTCGCCGTCTTCGCAAGGCTCGTCGAGCAGAAGCGCCACGTTGATTTCTTGACGATGGCGGCAGACGTGCTCAAAGTGCTTCCGAACGTGAAGTTCCTCGTCGCCGGCAAGGGCAAACTGCGAAAGGAGCTCGAAGAGAAGGCGGCCGAACTTGGCATATCGAAGCGAGTGATATTCGCTGGACACCGGAGCGACGTTCCCGGCTTACTCGCGCTGACCGACGTTGTCGCGATGTGCTCGGACAAGGAGGGTTTCTCAAACTCGGTCCTCGAGTCGATGGCGGCTGGGATTCCCGTCGTTGCGACCGATGTTGGGGGAAATGCCGAGGCGCTCGTCGATCGCGAGTCTGGGTTCATCGTGCCCGCTCGCCGGCCCGACGCTCTGGCGAAGCGAGTCCTCGCCCTTCTGACCGATCAAGTGCTTTACAGAAGTATCTCAAGCAAGGCCAAAGACCGCGCCTCGCACTTCAGCGTCGAGCGAATGTGCGAGAAGACGGACAAGCTATACACCGCGCTTTTGAAAGGATGAAGGATGAAGGATGAAGCGGGATCGCTACAATTGATGATTCAGCCTTCATAATTCATCCTTTCGAGTCTGGAGGCCGTCAAAGAATCTCGAGAGGGCTTTGATCTTGCTTTTGGCCCCTTGCTTCTCGAGAACGTCCACGGTGTGTCGCACAAACCAGGAGATGTCTAGGCCTAGCTGGACACCGCGCCTGATCTCTTCCGACTTTATTCGCCCAAAGATGCTTTCAAGGCCTTCTAGCACGCGGTCGAGATGTTCGTCAGTGCCCTCGAACATGCCCAGGAGGCACAGTGCCTTGACCAATCGCACAAGCGAGGTTGGCCGCTGCGCGATGTAGCTCAGCCCCTCCGCGACGTGAGGTGGCAGGGCTTTCTTATGGGCCTCATGGATGCACTGTCCCAGGACGATCAGCAGGTCTTCCTCGGGCCACGTTCTCCGCGACTTCAGCGACTCGTCGTCCGGCATCTCAAAGGCTCGGCAGACGTCGAGGCCGTCGTTGCAGGCAGCCTCACACAGTTCGTATTCGGCCCGGTCAAAATGGACTAGCGCCTTCTCCACGAGGGACCGCGCAAGGAGGACTTGCAGGCCCTTTTCTCGACAGAACCGAACCGACTTTTCGGCGGGGTTGAGGTCTTCCTCCCCCCTGCCTGACAGGCGAGCCGCCCGGGCCAGAAAAAGCAGGTACCGAGGCCTGTGGAGGAGCCAGCCGGACATCTCAATTAACGGCTGAACCTTGGACAGCTGCTCGTCCGCGTCGAAGGTCCTGCCGACCGCGAGCGCCCACTCACAGCGGTCAAGAAGGCCGCTTATCTTGAGATGATTGGGCCCAAACCGCTCGGCCTGCTGGGTGAGTTGATCGGATATCTTGCCCGCCAGCTCGAATCTCCCGCAGTAGAGGAAGACCTTTAGCAGGCTCCCGAGCGCTTCCAGTTTCTGTTCCTTGTGCGAGGAGCTCGTTGCGCCGCTGAGCGCTGGCCTGAGCATCACCAAGACGTCCTCGGATGGCATGAAGAGGGTCTTTGTGTCGGCGAGGAACCTATGCGCCGCGCTCTGAAGCTCGGACGCCTCCATCTTCGTGGCCAACTCCAGATACCGCTCGAACATCTTGTGTGCTTCGCCCAGCCTGCCCTGATAGAAGCTCGTCTCGCCAAGAACACGTAGTGACCACGCTAGGTTGTAGTCATCTTGCTCCGAGACCGCCAGCTGCTGCGCTTTTTCCCCCAATTCACGTGCCTGAGCGAGTTCGCATCGGAATAGACTCACAAGCGCGAGGTTGACAAGTGAATCGAACTCGAGGCGTTTCGACTCGGCCGATTCGGCTATCCGAAGGGCATCATCGAACGACTTCCGAGCGGCCTTCAACGAGCCTACGTGTACGTCCAACGTGCCCAGGTTTATCAGGCACTGGCCAGTTAAGGGCTTATCACCGATTCTCCAGGCGATGTCAGCGGCGCGCCTGAAATGGCCCCTGGCTGTATCCCAGTTGCCCTCGTGCTCGTGAAGAAGGCCGATGTTGTTGTGCGTCCTTGCGACGAAAAGGTCATCCGAGGCGCGGCGCGCCAGCTCTATCTGTTCCTCCAACACATCGATCGAGCGCTTGAGATTACCCGTCAAGTAATGGACCTGAGCAAGGTTGTTCATCAGGCCCAGGAGCTCCTGAGCGTCGGGTTCGTCCTGCCATTTCTTCAACAGCTCAATACAGCGCTCGAAAAGGTCGATCGCGTCGCTATTGGCGTAGATCAGAGCTACCTGGCGAGCCGCCTCCCTCGTGTGATAATATGCCTTCTCGAAATGGCCCGCTCGTTCGTGGTGGTACGCAAGGAGCGCCGAGCGACTCCTGTCTTTGTCACCCAGGAAGCTCTCAAGAAACGCCGCCGCTCTAGAGTGCAGCGCCCGGCGCCTGCTTTTCAGGAGACTGTCGTAGATCGCGTCCCTAAAGAACGCCCGACTGAACGAATACGATGCTCGCCCGTTCGAGGATTCCTCCGTCAGGATCTGAAGACCGACCAACTGTGAAGCACACTTACGGGCGGTATCGCGGTCGAGGCCAGAGGTAAGCTCCGACAAGACCTCGAACGGCGTGTCGGACCCAAGAACGGAGAGCGTCTGCAGGAGCTTTTTTTGGGCGCCCTGAAGCCGGTCAATTCTCGCCATGACCATCCCCCGAAGGCTATCGGGAAGCTGCGCCTCGTCGGGGTGGCCGGTTATCTTCCAGCGCCACTCCTCCCGTGCGAGGATTCCTTTATCCATCAAGAGCTTGACCATCTCCTCGACGAACAGCGCGTTGCCTTCACACTTGCCGAGGATTAGTTCCCTGACCTTGGTGAGCGCCTCGTAGTCATCTGTCTTGTCGAGGATTGAATACACCAATCTCTGCGTATCCCTTTCCGAGAGTCTGCCCAGTTTGATCTTTTGTGCATGGTCCAGGTCGTCCCATACCGGCGGGGAATATGGGCGATACGACGTGCAGAGAATCAGTCTGGACGAGGAGAAGCGCTTTAGGATATGAGAGAACAGGTCCAGCGACGCCCGGTCGCACCACTGAAGGTCATCTACTACGATCGCAACCGCGGCCTGCGAAAGCAATCCCCCTACCAGGCTTTCCGCTGCATGGTAGATGCACTTCTGGATTTCCTCGCCTTGCAGACCTTGAAACTCCGCCTCCTGGGTGCCGCCTCTGACGACAAAAGAGAGCCCCGTCGCGATTGGGCACTGCCCGTGCGATGGAGGAACAGCTCCCAAAGCGCCCTCAACGTGCGCCGCAGTGACCATCTTGGCCTCCGGCTCAAGACCCAGTATCTGCCCGAACAATTCCGCGACCGGGGCGTATGGCACATTGCGTTGATACTCAAGCGATCTTGCCCAGAACCACCTTATGCCGGCAGGCTCCATCTCACGCTGGCACTCCGATAGGAGTCGCGTCTTGCCAATGCCAGCTGGCCCCTCGATGGCAACCATCGTCGCCCTTCCCTTAAGCGCCTGCTCGACCGTGCGCTTAAGACTCTCAAGCTCCTCCCGCCTGTTGACGTAAGTCGTGAAACCGATTTCCTGAAGACCTCTCGTCGTCGCGGCCCTCGGCCTCGCCGAAAGAACCCGATATACGCCGATCTCACGCGCCAAGCCCTTCACCGAATGTTTCCCCGCGTCCTCAAACTCGAATAGCTGCCGTGTGGCGCTGTAAACTGACTCGGAAACCATCACCGACCCGGGCTCGCAGAGCTTCTGCATTCGCTCAGCAACGTTCACGACCCTCCCCATCGCCGTGTAATCACGTTTCGCTTGGGACCCCACCTCACCAGTGATGACTAGACCGCAGTTTATTCCTACCCTCAGGCGGACGGGCTCCGAAATGGGGAGCTCCATCGTCTCAGCAAGCCGATGTGCTGCCTGCTGCATCTCGAGGGCGGCTCGAACCGCTCGCTCAGCGTCGTTTTCGTGTGCGTGAGGGGCGCCGAAAAGCGCCATTATGCAGTCGCCAATGAACTTATCCACCGTGCCATCATACCTAACGATCGGCTCTGTCAGGACGTGGAAGCACTGATTCATAACATCTCTGAACTCCTCCGGGTCCAGCGCCTCCGACATCGGGGTCGAACCCACGATGTCGGCAAATATGACCGCGGTGATTCTCCGCTCGCCCGCGAGTTCAGGGGCCGACGGTGGGGCTGGCGCGGGTTTGGGCGAAGCCTTCGGCGGCGCGACCGCTCCCGTCAGAGATGCCCCACAGTGGCGACAAAAGCGGCTGTCGGGAGGGTTTTGCCCTTGACAGGACGGACAGACCGCGATGAGCTTCGCCCCGCATTTGGCGCAGAACTTGCCACCCTCCTGGACGGCCGCGCCGCATTGGTTGCAGTGCACCTAAACGCCACCTCGAATAAGACTACTCATCTGAAAGCGTGAACCACGCTTCGGCGATTCTGCCCGAAGGTGATTCGGCGCCCGGCACAAGAAGCGCCGCCTGAATGCAATAGACGCCGCTCGCAAGCCCGGCGGGAAGCGTAGTCTCAAGAATGGGTATCGCGCCATACTTGGCTCCCTCAGGCAACGGGCTGAAGCTGTACGCGGGGTTCACGATCATGTCGAGGCCCGGAAGGTAAAAGAACATCCCGTCGGGCGTCACAACCCAGCTATAAAGCTCCAGGTAGATGTCGGGGCCGAAATTCTCCACGCCCACCGCGGCGATGAATTCGTCGCCCGGCCTGAAATCGGTCTTGTTCACCGACATTGTCAACTTGACGTTGAATATCTCGAAATCGGCGGATGTTGTGTTGCTAATTCTCTCCGACAGACCGTGCTCGTTAAGGAACGCCGACCATGTGTAGCGCCCATCAGGGAGCCCCTCTATCATCGTGATCCTGAACATCTCGTAGTCGGTATATGAGAAGCCTGCTGGGACGCTCAGGGCATAAGGAGTCGGCGCCGTCGTGAGGCCCGGGAGGTAGAGCGACGCCGCATCCGGCAGAGTCACATACACGTAAAGGTCCGCGTCGATATCATCTCCCGGATTTGACAGAGAAAGGTTGACGATCATCTCGTCTCCCGGAATAAACACGGTGTCGTTGAGGGTCAGGTCCAGGTCGAGATCGGGACGTCTTACCGTGAAACTGCTGGTCGCTATCTTGCAGACCGTGTCCCACGTGCCGGGCTCGGTCAAACCCGCGAACCACACGTAGTCCCCGAGCGCCCAGCCGGCTGGTATCGTGAAGGAGTGAAGCTCGAAGTCCAAGAACGAGCTGTGGCCCGGAAACGGCGTCAGTGAAAACGGCGCCGCATCCGTACTCATGTCTGGCCAAAAGAGTAGATCGCCTCCGGAGGTCAGGACGCAAGCATAGAAGTCGACGTCAGCGGACTCTCCTCTGTTCGTCGCATCGACCACTACGGTCTGTACATCCCCCACCTGGTAACTGTCTCTGTCGGTTCTCACCTTGATCGAGAAATCTGGAATCGTAGTTACCACAGGCCCTTCGTAGGCGCCGCTTTCAGGACTCATAACCCACTCGGCCGACGAGCTCTGGAACTTGAAAGCGAAGGTGTGATATCCGGCTGAAAGCCTCGTTGAAAACTCGTACACGCCGTCGTTCGGAGCGCCCTGAATAAGCGACATAACGCGCGCCTGATTTCCGTCGATCACGACGTTCATTTGCCGAGGCGCAGCGCCCCCTGAGTGGATATAGTTGACACAATAGGTGAAGTCGGTCGCGGGCGAGCCAAACCCGGGCTCGACATACGGATTGGAAAGCCTCGGGGCGTCCGCTGAACCGGAAATCGTGAAAGCGCCGTCGTGCGGCTCGGTCGAATTGCCGGCCGGGTCCCTCGAGGACGCCTCGAACTCATAGGCGCCCGGCTCGAGGCCGCTGAGTTCGACCCTGTGATCGGTCGAGTGCTCATAGCTCGCCCATGTGAACTTCTCGGTGTCCTCTTCGGCCCGCCTCCAATAGACCAGATGGGTATCAGCAATCTCGCCGGTTGTCCAGACGATTGCGAGCAGCGCGGGACCCCGCCGCGTCTCCACGTCAGGCCCGGACGTGAACGACGGTGAAAGCACGTCGTCTTCCCAACTAGAACTGAACGTAGTTGACGCGGACCACGAGGTATTCCCGCTCGAGTCAGCGGAGCCAACCTTGCATTCGTATTCAAGACCCGCGTCGAGGTCGCCCAGCCAACCCGAGTGCTCCTGCTTGTTCTCAGACCCGGCCCAGCTGCCCTTGCTCCTTTGCCGAGAGCCCTTCTTCCAGAACTCGATCCTGCTGTCGCCTGGCTCCGACGTCCGCCAGTCGATGCGTACCTTACCCTCCGCATTATACGAAAGTCCTACGCCGGATATCGTGGGCGGCTGGGTGTCCGGGTCCGCAAGCGTCGTGAATGCGCCACTCTCGGGTGAGGCCAGGGAATTGCCCGATGGATCCGTTGACGAGATGATGTATCTATACGTTGTGTTCGGCCTGAGATTGCCTAAGAACGCCTCGTGCAGGCGCCTAAATCGACCGTCCCGCCACGCCTGCCCCTCCTCGGGTCCCGACATAGCCTCCCAAAACACAACCCTCGTGTCGCTCACTCGGTTGGTTACCCACTCGATCTTCGCGAGCTTGTCGGTCAAGTAGGCCACTTCCGGACCCGAAACGCAGAACAAGCCGGCCCTGTCGGACGTCGCCAACGTCGTGAACGTCAGGTCTGCCGACGAGCTCGGGCCGTTATCCATGAGGTCCATGCAGAACACCTTGTAGTGATACTCCGTGGCGGGTAGGAGGCCCGCCAAGAAGACGCCGTGAACCAGCGAGGTGCGGCGGTCGCTCGCTGTTTGCCCGTAACTGTCACTCGTCCCGAACTGTACCCAAGACAGGGCAAGTTCATCGACTGTCCAGCCGATGACAGCTATCGAATCGCTAACATAGATGGCGCGTGGTCCCTCGAGAATTTCCGGAGGTAGCGTGTCGGGCATCTCCAGAGTGGCGAATTCAAAGGTGCTCGATCGGACAGTATTGCCGGACATATCGGAGCTGATGACCCGCGCGTGATACGTCATGTTCGGCGCCAGGCCGCTCATGAACATCGCGTGTCTGCGACGATACTCATCGTCGGTCTGGACGACCCTCGTCGTTCGACCCCGGGCGCCATCTCCTGGAGAAGCCGAGAGCTCTGCCGAACTCGTCGCGGGTTCATCCGTGGCCCATACGATCGTTATGCTTGTCTCAAACACCGTAACCGCCGGCCCCGCGACGATTATCGGCGGCGAGCTGTCAGGCTCTAGCAACGTAACAAAGACCCGCCAGCTGCTATATGTTGGACCGTTGCCGGCCTCGTCCTTTGACCCGACGCGGTAGTGATAAGTGGTGGCCGGGGCAAGACCCCGCACGCAGACCGTGTGGAAGCACCGCATGACAGTGGACTCCGTTGCCGACGGAAGGCCGCCCTCAGGGGAATACTCGACCAAGCTATCTGAGGGCTCGTTCGTCAACCACTCGACGACAGCCACGTTGTCGCCAGCGGCACATGAAATCGAGCCAGGGATTATCATAGGGGCCGTCGTATCCTCAACCGTGAAACTGTATTCAAATCGGTCCAGGCAGTTGCGCCGGACGGACGTGTCGCACACTGAGACCGTGACCTGCACGACCATTCTCTCGGGAAATGGCCGCATCGGGGTGACGCTAACGTGATACCCACCCGGGGTCGCCATCACCGACGGAGTTGCCACAACGCCACCAACCGTCATCTCAATTGACGATGGGTCAACGCCAGACATGTCGTCAACGATTCTCAGCGAGATCGTCGTATCAGACGGCACGTCCGTCTCGCCCGGCGCTGGTGCCATATCCCTACAATATGGCGGGGCGCCATCGAACGAGCTAACATTTGGCCCGGCATACTGACCTGCATCTGGCAGCCTATCGGAGGCGCCATTCAAGTCCTGACACCTGAAGAAGAAATCGTGGGCGCCTTCAGCGAGTTTCCTGGTATAGAGATATCGCATATCATAGGGGTCGCACGTCGCCGGCGTTGCGGGGACCATATCGAGCGCCGCGCCGTCGATAACCACTTGAACACCGAGCGGCTCGTCGCCGTCGTCATCATGATAATCGACCGAGAACTCGAACACCGTCTCAGTGTCGCCAACGGTCGGCGCCACTTTGCCGTCATCGAGCGCCGGGACCGAGTTGACAGCCGGCCCCGAAAACGCGCCGGCCGTCGGCAGCCTGACATCAAGCCCGTAGGCGTCAACGAAGTAGAAGAAGAACGTATGGATTCCCCCCGCGAGGCGGGTCGTATGGCTGTATGTTCCATCGGCAGGGTCCCCACTCGCTAGCGTCATCGGCCAGGCGACCCCATCCAAGACCACTGTACTCTCGGAAGGCGGCGCGCCGTCAGCATCCCTGTAAACAACCGAAAACGTATAGTCCAAATCGGGTGTCCCGGTTTGCGGGTTCACTCGCCCGATCGACAGCACCGGCTGGCTTCTATCAACCGCCACAACGCAGTCGGCATCCCCCGGCGCATCCTCTTCGTTGCCCGCGTTGTCAGTGGCCCTTGAGTAAAAGCTATAGATGCCGTCGCCGTCGGCCGGTATGAAAGACACTACCCCTGATGGGTCACGAGACCCCAGCCCAGTCTCGCGCCACGCCCCGTCGGCATACTTACACCAGAATCTAACCGAGTCGAGCCCCGATAGCTCATCGGACGCCGTGAAACTCAAATCAATCGATGACCCGGTCACAAAACTACGAGACGAGCAGCTCGAGACAGGCTTGACCGTATCATACGTTGCCCAACAGCAGGGGTCGGGAGGGACGGTCACGTTGCCGCATCTGTCCCCAGCCCCCACGCAGAACTCATACCGACCATCCCCGTCCGGGGGCACAAAGGCGAACACGCCGATCGTTGCAGTTGTCGCCTGCGAGCCATCCCTCCAGCCGTCAGAGGCGTATCGGTAGTAGAGCTTCGCCCAATCTAGCCCGGCGAGGCGCTCGTCAACTGCGAAATCGACCTCAATCGTGCTCAAGCTCGCATAGGCCGGAACCGTGCAGGAGGTCGTTGGCGCTGCCGCATCGTAGATGGTTTCCGCGTCCGGAGTCGCTGGCGGCAGCTCGTTGTTGCCCGCGTTGTCTGTCGCACGCGCGAAAAAGGAGTATCTGACGTGCCTCTCGGCTGGGAATGGCACATTATAGGCGAATGAGGCAACCGTTCCCGCTGTGCTCTCGCCGTAGGGACGCCAGGCCCCGTCGAGGTCCGAACTGTGAAACAGGCCTACGGCTGCTACGCCTGATCCACCGTCGCTGGCCTCGAAACGAACCTCAAACGTGGCCGTGCTGGCGAACTCCGGGGCGTAGCAAATTGAGGAGGGGCTGCTCATGTCCAGAAGACATGAACAATCCGCGTCCGCGGGGAAATCCTCGATATTGCCTGCGAAATCGTGGGCTATCGTCGCGAACCCATACACCCCCTCGGTGGCAAACGTTACGCCAAAAGTCCCGACTGACACATCAGGCTTCGAGTCCGAGAACACCCACCCGTCGCCATCCTTGAGATAGAGCTCAACCTTGTCTATCCCGGACAATGCGTCTTGCGCCTCATAATCAACGTCGAATGCAGAGGACTTTGAGTATTGCGGGGCGTAGCAGACGGATGCCGGCTCAGTGGCGTCGAGAAGACAAGAGCAGTCGGGCTGACCAGGGAGGCTCTCATCGTTCCCCGCTAGGTCATAGGCCATCGTTGCGAACTCATAGACCCCCTCGCCAGCAACCGCCACCTCAAATGTGCCCGAGGCAGCGCCCTGCGCCTCGTCCGAGAGCACCCACCCGGAGCCATCCCTGAGGTAGAGCTCAACTCGATCGATACCGGACGAATCGTCTTGCGCCTCGAACGAAACGGATATCGGCGAGGTGGATGCGAAGGCATCGCAGCTCGCCTCCGACGTGGGACCGGAATCATCGTAAAGCGTCTGGGAGTCGGGAGCGCCAGGCGCCCCCTCAACGTTGCCGGCGTGATCGTGGCCGATCGTGAAGAGCTCGTAGTACCCAGCATCCGTGGCAACGAAGTCGAATACCCCCACTGTGCCAGCAGTGCTTGTCCCCCATAGAATAGGTCCTGAGTCTGCGCCGCTATGAGTGTAATAGAGCTCAACTGACGCGATGCCGGCAGTTGTGTCGGTTGCCACGAACCTCACGATGATCGATGCGGACGTTGAAAAGCCTGGCGAGGAACATGTCGATTCCGGCTCCATAGTGTCGTACATCGTGCTAGCGTCGGGGGTGGCAGGCGGCTCCTCCTCCCAACCCGCCCGGTCGAACGCGAGCGTGTAGAAGTCATATTGACCGTCCGCGTCTGCGTCCAGAAACCCGGATGTTCCGTGATCCTCAGGGATGAAGTCGAATGTGCCGACGGTGCACTCGGTCGAGACGTGGCCGCTAAAGGTCCACGTGCCATCGTTGAGGCGGTACCACAGCTCGACGTTCTTGACGCCGCACTCCGCGTCCTCTGCGGAATAGGAGATGGCTATCGTAGCGCCAGACACGTATTGGGGGGAATCGCAGTCGGACGCTGGGCGCTGCGTGTCATAGACCGTCTGGCTGTCGGGCGTTCCATCGAAATCCTCGTCATTCCCCGCGCGGTCCCTCGCCTTTGTTGCGAAGGAATACTTGTCGTCCCCGGGTGGGTTGAAGCCGACGGTTCCGCTTTCCTGATCGTTCACGCTGTCGAACACAGCCCACGCCGTGCCCTCTGTCTTCCACAGAAGATCGAGCTGAGCGATGCCTGAATGGGCATCTGCGGCAACAAACGTAACCGCAATCGTCCCACCAGTTACAAACTCAGGCGAAGTGCAGGCCGACGTGGGGGCCACGTTGTCGAACAACGTCTCCGAGTCGGGTTCGCCGGGCGGGTCCTCCACATTCCCGGCATCGTCATAAGCGATGGTGTAGAAGCCATAAGTGCCAGGCGCTGCGATTGCGTCGAAATCGAAGCAGCCCGTCTCGTCAGGCACGTCTCCGAATAGATGATACTCGTCTCCCTCAAACCGGTAGTAAAGCTCAACCTTTTGAATACCCGCGCCCCCATCACCATCAGCCTGATAGTTAACCTGGATGGGCACATCCTTATCGTACTGAGGCGAGTCGCAGGATGATGTTGGCTTTGTGCTGTCGTAAACCGTCGTGCTGTCCGGCGCCCCCGGTGGGTCCTCCACGTTACCCGCTCGGTCCGTGGCGCGGGTGTAGAACTCATATTCGCTCTCGCCGGGCGGCGTGAAAGCAAAGGTTCCTTCAGTCTCATTCGATATCGAGTCGTAGTAGGTCCAGCCGCCGCCATCCTTGTTGAACCAAAGTGCAACCTCAGCCACGCCGCTGCCGCCGCCATCGGCCACAAAATCCACGTCAAACGGGGAAGTCGACACGAAGGGGGCAGATGAGCACTCGGAAGTAGGCTTCGTCGTATCGTAAATCGTGTTGCTGTCCGGGGATGCCGGTGGGTCCTCTACGTTGGCGGCTCGGTCCTCAGCACGGGTATAGAACTCGTATTCACCTTCGCCTGAAGGCGTGAAAGCAAAGGTTCCTTCAGTCTCATTCGGTGTCGAGTCGTAGTAGGTCCAGCCGCCGCCATCCTTGTTGAACCAAAGTGCAACCTCAGCCACGCCGCTGCCGCCGCCATCGGCCACAAAATCCACGTCAAACGGGGAAGTCGACACGAAGGGGGCAGATGAGCACTCGGAAGTAGGCTTCGTCGTATCGTAAATCGTGTTGCTGTCCGGGGATGCCGGTGGGTCCTCTACGTTGGCGGCTCGGTCCTCAGCATGGGTGTAGAACTCGTATTCACCTTCGCCTGAAGGCGTGAAATCGAACGTGCCCTGGGTTGCGTCCGATATCGTTTCGTAGTAGGTCCAGCCGCCCCCGTCCTTGTTGAACCAGAGCACGACCTCGGCCACGCCGCTGCCGCCGTCATCGGCGTCAAAATCAACACCGAAGGGCGAGGCGTTTGTGAACTGGGGCGATGTGCAGCTCGAGGTCGGCTTCGTGGAGTCGTAGATCGTCGTGCTATCCGGGTCGGGCGGGTAGTTCTCCTGGTTGCCCACGCCGTCAGTCGCACGTGAGCAGAAGTGATACTCGCCGTCCCCGTGAATCGGATCGCACCGGGCAGCGCCGGTCGTGGCCGTTGTGGAGTAGAACTCCGTCCACCCGCCGTCCTGGAACGCGTAATAGAGAAACACAGTATCTATTCCCGCCCCGTGGTCCGAGGCCTCGAAGTCTACCGGAATATCTCCAGATGAGAAGTACGCCGGCGAGTCTGTTTCTGATTCGGGAGCTGTATCGTCAACGACTGGCCCGTCATAGACGCCGCTGTCTGGGTCGCGGTCCCATCTGCCCGTCGGGCTTTCCGCATAGAAATAGAACTCGTGGGCGCCTTCATCGAGGCCGCTGGCCTGATATCGATAGAGTCCGTCGTTCGCATCGCCATCCTTGAGCGACATGCGGAACGGGGAGCCGTCGATGTACACCTGTATCACGTCCGGAGCGACGGTTGACTGGTAGTTCACGTCAAAAAGGTAGTTGGAGTAGCCACGTCCCTGGTCAGGATCAACGTTGCCGCCACTGAGCTCCAAGTCCGCCTCGCTGAACTTGTAGAGCCTCGTGCCCACTTCGAGATAGACCGAGCCATCAGGGCCGATTGCCGGGGATGAATCGGCATTCAGGCTGGCTACATTGTGCGTCCACCGGAGCGTCCCGTCCGGGTTCAGGGATTTCATACCGTCATAACCGATGTAGATATAGCCGTCTCGGTCAACCGCCGGGGTGCTGTGCAAGTCCATCCCGCCGGTGTAGGACCAGAGGAAGGAACCGTTCGAAGCGAGACAGAACAGCTTGTCAGTCCCCTTAGGTATGAGGATTCTGTCGCTGAGGCCGAGGGCTGGGGACGCTGTAACGTCGCCGCCATCGCACTCGTAGGTCCAGTTCAGCGTTCCGTCAGGCTCAAAGCAGAACACGACGCCGTCGTCGGTCAAGGTTAGGATGTCACCTGTCGAGTTCACGAGAGGCGTAGTTGAAATGCCCTGCTCAAGGTCCTTATACCACACGAATGAACCATCGCTTTGGAGGCTGAAGAGGAAGCCGAACGTGTTGCCGAAATAGAGCCGTCCTCCAATGCCAATGGCCGGCGGCGCGACTATCTCGTGCCTGGAATTGAAGGTCCAGTCGAGGGAGCCATCGCTCTCAAGCGCAATGAGCCAGTCACCTCTCCCGAAGTAGACTTGCTCATCGGCACTGAGCGCAACCAGCCCCCCGGAATCGTCATCCACGCCGTAGGACCAGCGGAAGCCGCCGTCCGACGCAAGCGCGTAAATACAACAATATTGCGACTTCAAATAGACATTGCCGCTTCGCGCGATCGACACATTGGTGTAGTCGGCCAGATTGGCGTCATAGCTCCATTGAGTTGCGCCAGCCGAGTTGAGGCAATACAGCCAGCCCGTTGAGTTCTCGCAATAGAGATTCCCGCCCATATCGACGACCGGCATGCGGTCATCCGCAAAGCCGTTCTTCGACCAATCGACGTTGTCGCCGGGGCAGCCCAGCGCGGGGGACCGCGATCGCCGGGTGGCTCCGCATTTGAAGACCGGCCAGTGCGCCACCTCAACGCTCAGATAGTATTCACCCGTGGCATTTGCGCCGTCGCTGTGTTCCACCGCCAGGAAATAGGTTCCGTCGGACTGACAGGTCCATCCTATTACAGAGCCACCGGCAAGGCCCGAGCCGCCGTCGAAAGCGAGCTCCTCTGCGCAGCTAGGATCGTAGATGTAGAGGTCTGTATCGCAATCTGAGGAGGCCAGGGCCGTGCGTGCGAAGTATGATATGTATTTCTGCGCCTCGAACTGGACCCAATCCACGTCGCCAGGGAGGAGCGTCCTTTGCTGCGGCGTGCCGTCCGTCTGAATAGTGCGCCCGTTGCCTTGGGCCTCAGCACAGCTATCGTCCGGCTCGTAGTCGTCGCCGTCGTTGTCAACAATTGGCCCGGAGAAACGGCCTGAAGAAGGAAGATAGACGAGAGGAGCGCTGCTCTTGTCGCGCGCCCTGAAATTGAACGCCCCGACACGCTCCGGACCCATGATTCCATCGGCGTAGTATAACCCGTCGTGGGCGGCGCCCGTATGAAGCGTCATGTCGTAATCAGTGCCGTCGCCGAGAACGATGTTGACCCGTATCAGATTTGGCGTCCTTCCCGCCGGACTGTGGTAATAGACCCAATATGTGTAGGAGTCCGAATCGGCGCCAGCACTCGGCGTTACTCGGCCATTAGATAATCGTGGCAGAGACTCGACGCAATAGACCTTGTTGTCGCTGGAGCCAAAGAGCACCGTCTCATACGGGCCGATTGCGGGGCAAGCGCAGATGTTGTCACCCGTTTGGTATGACCATTTTGTGAGGCCGAAGGAGTTGACAGCGTAAAGCCATTCGTAGTTGTAGTCGAAGTAGATCGAGCCATCACCATCAATCGCTGGGGACGTATCTACGGGGTCGGCAAGAGCAAGCGACCACCTCAGCGTTCCGTCTGACCGCAGGACGCAGAGGTCCGTTACAGTGTTACCATCAGTTGCCCCCAAGACGATGGCGCCGTCGGAGTCAACGGCCACGGAGCCGACAACATTGCTGGTGGACCTGGTGTCGAAGCTCCAGTCCAAGGAGCCCCCGGAGTTCAGGGCTATAAGTTTATTGTCAGCTGAGCCGAAGTATAGGCATCCGCCATCCTCGCTCAGTGTTAAGACGCCATCCACCTCGCCTCCGGTGTTATATGACCAGCGATAGCCGCTGGACGAGTTGAGCGCATATATCTTGTCCTCGTTGGTTGCGAAATAGACGAAGCCGTCGGATGTTACGGCTGGCGTCTGGGTGAGCCACGTCCGATATGAGAGCGCGTAGGACCAGTCGAAGTCCCCCGACGAATCGATTGCGAAGAGATTTTCCTCGAAGCTCGCATAGACCGTCCCGTCATCGCCGACCGTCGGGCCCGTGAAGTTGCCGCCGCTGCCCATGTAATAGAACCAATCGCGGGATCCGCCTGAATCGATGGCGTAAAGGTAACCTTCCGCCACTGTGTGGGCTGCTTCGCTGTCGTCGGAGAGTGCCGGGAATGTCGCTGCATCGTTGAACGTATAGCTCCAGGCCTTGGTCCCGTCGTCGATATCTAGCCAATAGAGATAGCCTGGGTAAGAGCTTGGGGCGGTGCAGAACGCGACCTTGTCGTCGCCAGAAATGGCGATACTGTCCACCGGGTCATCCCCCGCGTCGTAGGTCCAGCGCAGCCTCGCGCTCTGTGAGCCGCGCAGGCCCGAGCGCGCGCTGTGCGCTCCATCGTATCCGAATTGCTGCCAATACGGCGATGCAGTCAAGGGCTCAAAGGCGACTGATACATCTGAGCATTGGTGAAGTTCGGAGGCAGAGAGTGGCTCAGTTTCGGGCGGCGAGTATCCGGGAAACAACAGTCCAGTGAGCGCAGCGCCAATGATGATTATCAGAATTGGAATAGACAGCCTTCGCCATCTTTTCTCGAAGAGTATCGACATCGGTGTAACCCTCCCAGGCTTCATAGATTCTCCACAATGTTAATCATTATGGTAAGTGGGGACTGACACTGAGTCAAACCCGCAAAGGGCAGGGGTTATATCTGAATCGCAGGTGATTTCTCTTCTGCCGCTGGTTCCCTCAAGAGGAATACGATGGACAACGTGCGTCCGACGCAACGGATTCCGTTCTGAAAGCGACAACACGGCCCTGAAAGCGCCAAACAGGTACTTGCGTGTAACGTGCTATCCCTTCATGGCCACCGGGTGCTTTTGGACGCTCCCTGGAGGCTGGGACATAAGTCGATTGGCGAGGATTTCGTTGTCCATTCACAGACTAACGATACAGGAAACACGGCCGATTGTCAAGATCAACGCGGCGGTTTTCATTTGCGACGCGATTGTCGGAATCGGCCTGTAGGGGCGGTGTCTCAGACCCGCCCGCCTACATGAATCCCTGCGGATACGAGGCATCTCATGCGACCATCAATTCGAAAGGGCTGGTCTGAGACCACGCCCCTACACAACCGCAACGACTTATGTCCCGGCCTCCCTGGTCCGTGGGTTGACACCTTGCGCTTCGTTCTTGGGCGCGAGGGGTTGACCCGGATGACAGAGCGTGGCTAATCTTTCTATGAAGAAAGACTGTCGGCTTCAGGTCTGGAGGGAGTTAAATGAGATGCGTTCGCTGCGGGACCGAACTGTCCGGAGGCGCCAAGTTCTGCCCGGAATGCGGTGAGAAGCAAGGACCCTCGAGGCGGGCCATCTTTAGCGAGCGGGAGATAGCCGATATCCGAGCTCACTTTGAGACGGACGAGTATCTTTCCAGGCTTCGGGACATGGCTCGGGACGGGCTCTCGATTGAACGAAGAGACATCGCGGTAATGTTTGTCGATGTGTCGGGCTTCACTCGCATGTCTTCGGTGATTTCGCGGGAGCAGCTCAGGCTGGTGATGCACGATGTCTATTCGGTCATGACCGAAGGGATCACCAAATTCGGGGGCTACATTGACAAGTTCTTTGGAGACGAGGCGATGGCCCTCTTTGGTGCGCCGATCGCGCTCGAACACCCTTGTGACAGGGCCATAACGGTTGCCAGCGAGATAGCGATTGGACTAGGGGGCGTGAACTACCGTTTCAGGGACATACTGCCTGCGCCTCTCTCGATACACGCTGGCATTGCCTTCGGCGAGGTGGAGGCGGGTCGATTCGGCGATTCGAGGGAGCTTCAATACACGGTCTTGGGCGAGGCCGTCAACCTCGCCAAGCGACTGACTGATGCGGCGCCCGCGGGTGCAGTCTTTGTCTGTGAGCAGACCCGAGAGCGGGCTTGCGAGCGTTTCGAGTTTGAGGGCCTCGGAGAGCTCCAGCTTGAGGGGATCGATAGACCAACCCGCGTCTTTCGGGCGCGGGGTCCTAAGACTGCGAGGACGGAGCACCCGAGATTCGGACGCCTGGACGCTCCCATGATCGGCCGTAATGCCGAGCTGGGCAAATTGAAATCAGCGTTTGAGAGCCTCTTACGTTGCTATCCGGACCCCAAGCCTTGTGAGCCCGGGGAGCGCGCCTATCGTCATGTTTCGCGCATCTTCGGAGTTGCAGGCGAGGCTGGCGTCGGCAAATCGCGTCTGAAGCGTGAGTTCAAGCATCACTTACGTGCTCTTCTGGGAGAGGACGGCTTCACCTGGCTTGCTGGAAGCGCCTGGACCATTGGCCAGACGCCTCTTTACTGGTCGTTAAAGGCGACTATCTCGTCCGGCGCAGGCTTTGACATGACTGGCTCTCAGCAAGCGATCCGTGACCGCCTTCTGAAGCTTCCGGTTCTTGAGAGCGACAAAGAGGAGGTGCTTCCCTATCTGTTTCACCTCTTTGGTCTTGAGGATGAGAAGGGCCGTCTCGCCCAGCTGGATGCGAAGACGATCAAGGAGAATCTATGGTTGGCGGTCAGGCGTCTTTACGGCCGATGGACTGAGATCAAGCCTACTGTTCTTGTTTTTGAGGATATGCAGTGGGCAGACGACGGAAGCGCGGACTTTGTTGACTATTTGTCAGATTTCGTCAGTGATTTCCCGATGCTCGTCATCCTTCTTTATCGCCCGGAGTTTACGCCAAGTTTTGCGAGGGCCAAGAGGGTTCTGTTTACCCAGGTCCGGCTGTCGCCGCTTTCCTCCTCAGCGGAGAGAGAGCTCTTGGACTCGTATATCCATCCCGGGGCAAGAGAGCAGGTTTTCGTACGAAAGCTGCTGGAGTACTCAGAAGGCAATCCTCTTTTTCTGGAAGAGTTGCTTCACCTGATGTACGAGCAAGGCAAGCTAGAGCAGCACGATGGCATGCTGCGCCTCACGCAGGATGTGGAGAAGATGCCTCTGCCGACAAGGCTCTCAGAGGTGCTGTCCGACCGCATCGACACGTTGTCTAAGCGCGATAAGAGGGTTGCGTATTGTGCGGCAGTTATCGGTCGTGCGTTCCCTTATAGCCTTTTGGCTGACGTTTACGACTCACTCGGCGGCCTGGAGGACGTTTCGGATTCCCTGGATGCGCTCGTCAAGCGAGACATCATCTTCAAAAAGCCCGGCAGTTCAGAGCCGGAATATGTCTTTAGGCACGCTCTGATACGGAAGATACTCAACCGTCGTCTCATGGAGAGTCTCCGTCGAGAGCTCTGTAGGCTTATCGCGGTCCGGGTGGAGGAGCTCTACTGTGACCGGATCGAGGAGTTTTATGAGATGCTTTCCGGCCACTGGGAGCTGGCAGGCGATGCGAGTCGGGCAACGCGCTATTCCGCCCTATGGGGAATCTACAATCTAAAACGGCAGAGACATCTCTCGGCGCAGGAGGCGTTTGAGAGGTACGGGCGTCTGTCAAAGGACTTGACTGAGAAACCACTTTCGCCAGAGGAGCAGGAGGAGGTTCTAGTCAGTCGAATAGAAGTTCTTCAATTTCTGGGGCGCTACGAGGAGTCTTTTGAGCTGTGCCACGCCCTCCTTTCAAGCGCGGGCGAGGACCCAGCGCGAATGGCTCTCGCGCTCTCGAAGGAGGCCAAATCGAGGCTCTTCATGGGCGACTACGACCGCTCGTTGGCCCTTGCTCAAGAGGCGCTCAAGAACGCTAGGGCAGGCGGCGCCGCCAAGACCGAGGGAGACGCCTTGAACATAATGGGCAACGTCTTCTCCTGCCGCGGCAACGTTGACGAGGCGCTTAAGAGCTATGACGAGTCGGTCGCCATAGCCCGTCGTCTGAACGACCGTTGGCTGACCGCCGGGCTGCTCAATAATATCGGCCTCGTTTACAGGCGTCGAGGAGAATATGACGAGGCGCTTCGCCACTTCGAGGAATCACTTCACATAGGCCGTGAGATATCGGACCGCTCCCGCATGGGCCACTGCCTCAACAATATCGGGGTCGTTTACTTTGCCCAGGGCAATTTCGATTCTGCTCTTCGATACTACCTGCCGTCGCTTTCGATAAAACGAGAATTGGGTGACCGGCGGGGTGTTGCGACGACGCTGCACAACATCGGCGAGATATACAGTATTCGCGGAAAGCACGACGAGGCCCTCAAGTCCTTAAGCGAGGCACTGTCTATATCTCGCCAGTTAGGTGATCGGGCGGGTATCTCGTTCACACTCTCCGGCATAGGAAACGTCTTTGCTGAGACAAACAGATGGGATGAGGCGCAAAAGCATGCTTCAGAGGCCGAACGTATATCCAGGGAGATCGGGGAACTGCGCGCGCTTGTCGAATCACTCATTGTGTTGTCGAACGTGAGCATTAGCGCCGGCGATTGGGATGCAGGCCTCAAGCAGGCGCAAGAGGCCCTGCGAATATCCGAGCAGAATGAGCCCGAGGCGGCCATCAACTGTCACCTCGCCTTGGCTAAGGCTTATCTTGGTATGGTGAGGTGGTTTGATCAGAGAAGAAGCGGTCAGGAGCCTCCCCTTTCACGCGACGAGGCCCTCACCAACGCTAAGGCTCACGCGAAGCAGGCTGGGGAACTCGCCAACAGCAAGGGGATGAGGGGTTATTCAGACAAGGCCGACGGGCTATTGGCACAGCTCGGCAAGATGCGCGGCTCGTAAGGCTGTTTGAGATGGGACTCAGAACTCGATGCCCAGAGGCGGGATAGCAACCCGGAAGAGGTAACTGTGCATCAGGTGCAGCGAGTGGAATAAAACGCACCACCTCATCCTGCCCGTCCTGAATAAGATGACGCTGGCAAAAAGACCCCAGATTGCCATGCACACGACGGGGAACCAGCCGAGATGCCCCCACTGGTGGAAGTGCCCATATCCAAACAGGAAGCTGGAGCCGATTACGGCAGGCCATCTGCCCAAGAGATACAGCAGTGCAATGAGGATAGCACCGCGAAACAGCAACTCCTCGCCCAGCGGGACTATGATGAACCTGCTGACGGCAATGAGCCCGGCGGGACGTGTTTTCTTGGGTATAATGTCATATACCTTAATCGTATATGCCGACATGCGCTTGGAAACGAGTTTTCCGTGAGGTAGCATCGCCTTCTGGATGCCGATGTAGGCCCCGGTGTATATCAAGGAACACACAACGAGGAGTTTGACGGCGCTTCGCCAGGGCATTTTTCGACCCAACGTGCGATAAAGCACCTTGAGATCGCGACGGAACAAGGCCCAAGAGAAGACCGCCCAAAGCCCCGCCCGAAAAGCGATCAGAACCTCCCTTCTGCACCCCTTCACTTTCCAGCTCAGGCATAGCGACTCAACAGTCCAGCGGTGCAGCGATGAGCCTTCGAAAGCCTCGGCAATCCAATTCGCCACAAAGTAAGCAAAACACACCTTGAGAAGCGCGCACAGGAACCGGTAGATATGCCGTGCAGAAGGGCTGGGGTCGCTAGGCTCCGTCAACTCCCACCCTTCGTGGAGGCCCAGCCATTGGCGCGATGCTCGCCAGGCATCGATTGCTGACGAAAAACGCGACTTCGCTTTCAATGTGTTTGCGTCCTAGTTGCGTCGGGGGTTTATGGGATGATCTGAAGCCTCTTGACGAAGCGTTCGAGGCGCGGCCGCAGCGCGAGCAGCTCTTCGCCGTCCATTGGCTCAACCGTAGCAAGGGACGGGTCTAACGTGTTCTTGTTCCTGAAGTTCTGGATTGTCCAGACGTCCGCGCCTCGTATCGCCTCGCCAATCCGGTCGAGGTCGTCAAACGTGAGAAACTTCGGGCAGAATGTGGTCCGAAACTGATGCGGCAGGCCGCAGCTCTTCATGATTTCTATCGATTTCTCAATCGCCTCGAGCGACGCGGTCACGCCAGTTACAGCGTCCATCTTGGCCCGTTCGAGCGGCGCCTTGACGTCCATGACGGCGTAGTCGAGAAGCTTCTTCTCGATCAGGCTCCTAAGAACGTCCGGCCTTGAGCCGTTCGTGTCGAGCTTCACCTTGAGGCCGTATTTGTGGAGCGATCTCAAGAGGTCAGGCAGCGTCGGGGAAAGCGTTGGCTCGCCGCCGGTCACAACCACGCCCTCGATCCACTTCTTCTGCCTTCTGAGCCTCGGGAATATCTCGGCCTCAGGAATCCTGGGGACCTTCTCGGGATGCAGCACAAGCTCCGCGTTGTGGCAATAGGGGCATCGGAAGTTGCAGTTGGGCAAGAATATTATCGAGCAGACCGCGCCCACCCAATCGAGAAATGAGACCTCCACATAACCGCGGATGTTGTAGTTCACGTCATCTGTACCGAATTATCCCTCTCACGAATGCATGAACGCGATTCCTGTAAGGGCAGACCTGCGTGAGGACGGGCCATAATTGCCGGGCAACGTTGTGTAGGGGCGGTGCTTGGAGGCTGGGTCATAAGTGGCCGCCCGCTCAGTGTAGGGGCAATCCCCCCGCGGTTGCCCTTTACGATCAATAAGATAGGGCAGGCGCGGGGGCCTGCCCCTACAGAATGCCATGAATCCATTTGCGACCTAGCCTCCTATGGTACGACGCGCGCAGCAGTTCTGAAGAGAACCAAGCTGACAACTAGCAGACAGAGCCCCGGCAGGACGAAATACGGCATGAGCTCCTTGAACGTCGAGAAGCGCTTGCCCTCGAGCTCGGACTTCTCTGTCTCGCTTATCTGTTCGTATATGCGTTTCAGGGATTCAGCATCCGTGGCGCGAGAATACCTTCCGCCTGAGGCGCTGGCGATGCCTTTTAGTGTTTTTTCGTCGAGTTTCGTCAGGACGGGTCTGCCGTCTCTGCCGACGGCGTATCTCTTGCCCCATCTCTTGTCATAAATGGGGATTCTCGCGCCGCCCCTCTTGCCGACCCCTACGCAGTAGATTCTAACGCTCATCGTCTTTGCCATCTCGGCGGCGGTCAGCGGGTCTATCTCTCCCCTATTGTTCTCGCCGTCGGTCAAAAGGACGATGATCTTGGACTTCGCCTTCGAGTCCTTCAGCCGATTGAGGGCCGTCCCGAGGGCGTTTCCGATAGCGGTCCCGTCCTCAACCATATCGAAATCCACCGACTCGAGCAGGGAGATAAGCATGTCATAATCCAGCGTCAACGGACATTGAGTAAAGCTCTGGCCAGCGAAGCTCACGAGGGCTATCCTGTCGCTTTCCCTGCTCTCGATGAAGTCCGCGACGACCTGCTTGGCAACAAACAGCCGATTGTTGGGCTGGAAGTCCTCTGCTCGCATGCTTCCGGAGATGTCGAGCACCAGGACAATATCCCTCCCCATCGCGCTGACGGGCTCGTCGTATTTGACGAGTTGCGGCCTGGCTGCGCCAAGGACCAGCAGCGAAAGTGCGCAAAGGAACAGGGCAAGCGTCAGGATATACCGCAGAGGATACGTGGGCCTGCTCCGACCGCCAAAGAACGAGGTAACGTGGGAATACCTGAGCGAGCCGGCAATCAGATGCCCGACTCTAGTCAGTGCAAGCCACAACAATGGGACGAGCGCCAAAAGCCCCAGCAAGTAAGCGCTCTCAAACCTGAACATATCCTTCTCCGAGACCGCCAATCTGAAATGGGTAAACAAATATAGCTGCGCAAGCGGTCCAATTCAACCTGTGGGAGTTCGCCTCATAATCAGATTGATGCTGATTGGTTTCGCAGAGACCACTGGTTTTGCCTTTGCAGTCGGCGATTGTTACGACCGCGGTGCCCTTCATGAGTCTCACCCGTTGGGTGATTTGGACTGCGGCGGCTTGACGCCGCTTTCGCTGGCCGCGGCTTGACGCGGCATCCGCTTTGATCGGCAACAGCCTACTCCCCGGGTGGCCGCCTCCAAAGTCGAAGGAGGGGTCTATCAGAGGGTGGTGTCGAGCCACCACCAAAGAAAGCGGCGTCAAGCCGCCGCACTCCATAAAACAGAACCAGCTTCCATCAATGTGATTACTGGGAGTTCCTAGGACGCAAACAGTCGAAAGCGTTGTGTGTGCAAAAGCCTCTGTCGAGGGTGGGTCGGAAGTCCGAAGCTGCCTACGCGCGAGAATCCACACGCCGACATGCTTCGCCCCTGATATGCGGCGAATCGCTCAGCTACGCTTGCTCTTCTGGACGTCAAGTATTAGCTTGACCTGACCAACCGGAACCCGAAGGCTCCTTGCAATTGCCTCAACGTCCAGCCCTTGTCGCGAGAGGTCCATCACCAGTTTCTTGGTTTTCTGCATCTCCTCCTCGTCGCTTCGGACTTCGCTCGGCTCGGCCTCCTTCTTCTCGGCGAGTGCGACAAATGGGCGAATCTTGGAAACGGGCGTCTTCCCGCGGGCAACAGCCGGCGGCGCCTCCTTGCGCCTGCCCGAATCCGAAGTCTTCCGAGGCGCCTGCGGACGTGTGCCGTCCGATTCTGTCTGAGTGCGGCGGGGTCTTGGAGTCTCGGAACCAGCAATCGATGGTGCTCGAGCCAGCGTCCCTTCTTCGGCGCCTGGGACGGGCCTCGCCCGCTCAAGAGTCGTTCGCTCGACACTGGATCCTTTTGCCGCGGCGACCCTTTCCGCGGGTCTATCCCTCGTCGGCGCAGCAGCCTCCTTACGTTCTTGGTGTATCCCCGGAGGCTTCTCGCTGCTTATCTCAGACGATTCCGCCGCAAGCTCGAATCTGTCGGAGCGCCTTACCAACTCCATCAAGAGCCGGTCCGCCCGCTGGATTGTGCGCATCAGCTCGTCCCGCTTCGCACTCGTATCATCCTGTATTCTCGAGGCGACGCGCTTATACTCGTCGATGAGATGCTCCATGCTCCTCGTGAGCTCGGCGACGCTGGACTCGGAGTCAAGCAGCTTTGACATGTCTTTGCGGATGCGTCTTTTTTCCGCAAACACAAGGAGTATAAGGACGAGAAGCACAACGTCGAAAAGAAAAAGCAGAGCGTAGGTCAAGACCATCATAGAAGACATAACTAGCCGCAAAGAAAATCCAGCGTCAACCAAAAAACTACTATTGGACCGGGTAACGCTATCAGAGCTAGACGGTTATGTCTATCAAATGCTCGCCCTCTTCGCTGGCGAACATCTCCTCGTCGAAGCTGTCGTCGGTCTGCTCTTCCTCAGAGCGAGACTCCTCGTCGTTAGCGTGTTTCTTGCCCTCTTCACGCTCGTCAATGCGGCCGTCTTGCTCAGACTGGTCGGTCTTCAGAACCTCGTGGGCGCGGTGATCATCCTGCTTGGCAAGCTCCGCGGCGAAAAGCTGCTGGTTGGCATCGCCCAGATGCGATTGAACCTGCGTCACCCTCTCCGCGGCGACGGTCTGAGCAAGCGAAGTCTGCAAACTGACTGGTTCGACCATTTATCAATACCCCTCTACACGAGACTCTACGGAGGTCTTGGGGGGAAACTTTAGAGGCTGAAGCACGATTCGGTGCCGTGTCTCGTAGGGGCGGTGCTTGCCCCGCCCCTCATGTTCGGTTCACATCA
>CBDVDH010000023.1:0-51180 GCA_965372715.1 uncultured bacterium
AGTCAGCGTCGCGCGTTGTAGGGGCGGCTCACGAGCCGCCCTTCTCCAATGTCTGACCGCGAATTGAGGGCGGCTCGTGAGCCGCCCCTACCAACCTCATTCCCCTTCGAAAGCCATGTTACGACGCCTCGCAAGGGTTGAACAAGGCCGCTCCCGATCTTGACAATTGGCCGCGTTTCCTGTATCATTACTGTGCAAATGAACAGGAAAACCCTGACAACCGGACTTATTGGACACCCTCTTTCGCCTTTCGCCTTTTTTCCCTTCCGCCCGTTTCCCCAATGAGCGAATCTCTTAATAGTTGCTTGACATCGTGTGCGTCTATCAGTATCTCTTGTGTCAAGATGCTTGCCAAATTGGTTGTTGATTGGTAGTGTTCCGTGTATGAATGAGAATTACGCTATCGCTTTATAGCTGCGTATGAACCGTTTCTGAAATTTTCACGGGAGGAGGTGACACAATGAATCGCAAGGATGCTGTGAACCACATGGCCACCAAGGCCAAGATCACTAAGGCACAGGCGGATGAGGCGCTTACTGCCCTGCTGGACGGAATCATCCACGCACTGAAAAGTAACCAGAAGGTGACGTTCATCGGATTCGGCACCTTCATGGTTAAGAAGCAAAAAGCTCGCAAGGGCTTCAACCCCAACACCAAGAAACCGATGACCATCCCAGCTTCGAAGAAGGCGAAGTTCAAGGCTGGGTCGAAGCTCCAGGACGCTTTGCGCTAGGGATACGTTCTTTTTTGTTCTGACTCCGCTAAACTGAAGTTATGGATGCTGGCGGCGCTCCAGGTTGTTTGTAATGCAACCTTAAGCGCCGCCATATTTGTGTATTAGCCGATGCCCGGAAAGATAGCGAAACATTTCTCAAGGATTTCCCACGCTTATGGCCGTGGACAACCTGCTTTTGTTTCCGGACCGCCTCCAGGCAATCATGGCGGATACGCCGGGCCTCGCCGTCGAGCAGCTGAAGGGCGACGTCTCAACTAGACAGTATTTCAGGTTCCAGTTCACCGAGGAGGCCTCCGCCCGGCGATTCGTGGAGCGCTGCTCCGAAGCGGCAGACCTGGCGTCGGAGCACTTCACTCATCACGAGGCCCAAGAGCGCGTTCTGGTCGCCATGCTGCTGCCCAGGAGAGGCGCGTCAAGGGCATCCCGCGTCATCGTTGACGTAACCAAATACATCGAGCGCTGTGGCGTGCCTGTCCCGGCGCTACATCTCGCCATTCACGACCTGGGTTTCTTGGTCATCGAGGACCTAGGCGATGCTCGGCTCTACGACGTCATTGATGAGATGGACGTGGGACGGCTCCAGAAGACCTACACGAAACTTGTCGATTACCTCATTCGCACGCAGTTTCCGCCCCCGTCAGTGCCCCGGGATTGCGTCGCCTATACCTACGCGTTTTCGGCCGACCGCTTCCTTTGGGAGCTGAACTCCTTCGCCCAGCCGTTCTCGGAGGTCGTTCTGAAAAGGGACTTAACAGCGTCCGAAAACGAGGTCATAAAGCGAACTTTCCCGGCTATATGCGAGGAGATGATGACGCAGGAGCTGCTCTTTACGCATCGCGACTACCACTCGCGCAACGTCATGATCAAAAACGATGACCTCTACGTCATCGATTTCCAGGATGCGCGCCTCGGCCCCATCCTATACGATATCGTGTCGCTTGTTTTCGATCCCTACGTGTCGCTGAGCGCAAAGACGCAACAGGAGCTAATCGATTACTACGTGTCGAAGCTGCCGGCCAAATCCCGCAACGCCTTGCGCGCACTGGGCGTAAGCAGGGCGTTTGATATTTGCCAGACGCAGAGATGCCTGAAGGCTGCTGGCACGTATGCGTTTATGGCGAGTCGGCGAGGCAATACTGGCTTCTTGCGATTCATTCCACGTGCTATTGAGAGCGCCCTTGACGCCGCGAGGCGCAGCGGCGATTTGCTGGAGCTATCGAACATGCTCACGCACTGGCTTGAGAGGATGAACGAGTTCCTGCAAAGGAATCAGCCGGCTGACGGAGAGCCTCCGTTCCCGTAGCTTCTTCTGCTGGCGAATGCAATTGGACGGCTCGCCTGGGACGGGCTTTCCGAAGCTGGGTCATAAGTCGATTGCGGTTGTGTAAGGGCGTGGTCTCAGACCCGCCCTTTCGAATTGATGGTCGCATAAGATGCCTCGTATCCGCAGGAATTCATGTAGGCGGGCGGGTCTGAGACACCGCCCCTACAGGCTGATGCCGACAATCGCGGCGTTAAGTAATAGGAGCTTCGCGAGCGGTAGCACTCTGTCGGAGGCGAGCCGGCGCAGTCGCCGAGCCGACCTTTGCGGCGCTAAGTAAAAGAAGATACGGGAGCGGAGGCTCTCGGTATTGCAAGATGCGCGGCAGGGGATAGAATTGGGGGCGAGATGATAAGAAGGTTTGTCCGAATCTGCAAAGACCGCGAGATAATCTACAACCTGGTCGTCAAGGAGCTGAAGGTCAGGTATCGCGGCTCATATCTTGGCTTCCTATATGCCCTCTTGAACCCGCTTGTCTCGACCGTGGTCTTCGCCGTAGTCTTCACGTTCATCATTAGGATCAAGATGGAGCACTATGGGCTTTATCTGTTGACTGGATTCATGCCCTGGATATTCTTTCAGCAGTCGCTGTCCGAGTCGGCCACCTCGATCATCCGCAACGCCAACCTGATCAAGAAGGTGATGCTCCCGCGCGAGATATTCCCGATGTCGAGCATCCTCGCGTGCCTCGTCAACTTCGGCCTCGGGCTATGCGTTATGCTGCCATTTCTGGCGGGATACGGGCATTTTTCCGCAAGATGGGCGTATCTTCCGCTAATCCTGCTAGTCCATTTGGCCTTCACACTTGGACTTGGGCTATTCCTGGCGTCAACCAACGTCATGTTCCGGGACATCGGAAACCTCGTGGAAATTGTCATCTTCGTCTGGTTCTACGCAAACCCGATCATTTATCCGCTGCGGATGCTGCAAACTAAAGTTTACGAAATAGGGAGGCCTGAGCTGCTGACCGTATATCTGTTGAACCCGATGGCTTCCATCATGGTCCTGTATCGACACGCCTTGTTTGCGGTCGAGTCGTCGGACGTTCTCAGAGTTGCAGTGCCAGTTGCGGTTGTCAGCGCACTTCTTGCGCTTGTCGTCGGCCAATCGGTTTTTAGCAGGCTTCAAAAGAACTTCGCCAAGGAGCTCTGAGTCTTGGCGGCAAGTTACTCGGCACTGAGGAAGGCCAATCCTGGATACGTCAAGCTCGATCTGTTCTGCAAGGGGATGCGAATCGACGAAAGCTGTGACCTGGCGCATGATGGCCGGCCGATCCTGAGAACCCGGGCGGGTCTCGGCAGCGGGCTCGAGATGCTCCTGCCAGAGAATGTGTGGGTCAACGCCCCGGTCGAGGAGGATTTCGCGAGGGATTCGCCGTATTGCCTGCACAAGGCGAACGGCAGGTATCTCCTGAAGCACGGTGACACCGTTGTGTTCGACGTATCGCTCCCGAAGCGGCCGGGTTTCTATGACGCGCTGACCCAAAGCGGCAAGCCTATGTCGCAGATCGGCGTCCTGCAGGGGACCTACCTCGGTATCTACCCCACGCGGGTCTGCTACTACTGGACGCTGGAACCCAGGCAAAACTGCAAGTTCTGCTCGGTCGGCCTCAACGTGGGAACCAAGGAGGCGCGCGAGAAGTCCGTCGAAGACGTCCTTGAGACCGTCCTTGAGGCGAGGCGCGAGGCTCGGATAACGTTTGTGCACCTCAATACGGGCTATCAGGATGGCGACACGTATCTCGATGATCTGGCGCCTTTCGTGGGGGCCGTCAAGCAGAAGACGGGCCTTCTGATCGGCGTTCAGACCCCACCCCACCCAGACCTAAAACGCTACGACGAGCTCAAGAAGATGGGCGTCAACAACATCTCGTTCTGCTTCGAGTTGATGGACGAGTCGCGGCTCAGGGAAGTCTGTCCCGGCAAGAGCAGCTACGTGGGTCTTAAGCGCTACCTGGACGCCATCCGGTATTGTGCCCGGATGTTTGACACGACCAACGGTGAGATAATCGCGGGCCTGGAGCCGGTGGAGACGACGCTTAAGGCCATAGACTGGATAACCGGCGTGGGCGCCATCCCGACGGTGTGCGTCTTTCGTCCGCTCAAGGGCACGGACTATGAGAACGTGCCCCCACCCGGAACCAACGACATGGCCCCCGTTTTCGCAAGGCTCTATCAGCTGTGTATGGAGAGAAACCTGCCCATCGGCATCGCGCCGAACATCCAGGTAAGCATCGTTTTGCTGCCCGACGAGGGGCGGTACTTCCTCGATAATCCGAAGCAATACCCTTTGAAACGGGCGAAGCTTTGGGCAATGAAAAAGGCGTTTGGCATGTATTTCCGATCAAGATTGAGGGTGAAGTGATGAGCTTGATGGACATCGACATTTCGAGGATGAAGGTCTATGTAACCAGACGGATACCCGAGCCGGGTATCTCGCTCCTAGATGAGTATTTCGACGTTGTAGTTCGTGACGAGCCAGGGCCGATCAGCAAGCAGGAGCTGCTGGAAAACGCCCGCGACATCGACGGCCTTCTGTGCCTCCTGACCGACTCGATCGATGCCGACGTGATCGCCGCGGCCGGAGAGCTCGTCTGCATCTCAAACTACGCTGTTGGCTTCAACAATATCGACGTCGCGGCCGCCACAGAGCGGGGCATTGTCGTGACAAACACCCCAGGAGTTTTGACTGAGACGACCGCTGACTTCGCATTCGCTCTTCTGATGGCCGCGGCCAGGCGCGTCCCGGAGGCGGATGGCTTCCTGCGGGCCGGCAAGTTTATTGGGTGGGACCCAATGCTGATGCTCGGTTGGGACGTGCACGGCAAGACGCTTGGCATCGTGGGTTTCGGCAAGATTGGCCGGGCCCTGGCGAGGCGTGCGCGGGGGTTCGACATGAAGGTCTTGTATTATGACCCTGTCAGGGCTGAGGCGGATGAGGCCGCGCTTGGGTCGATGTATTCGTCGCTTGATGGTATTTTTGCGGAGTCGGATTTCGTGTCGCTCCACGTCCCGCTGACGGACGAAACCAGGCATCTGATTGGTCGTCAGCAGCTCAAGATGATGAAGCCCACCGCGATACTCATTAACACATCACGCGGCCCGGTCGTGGATGAACAGGCCCTGGCCGAGGCGCTCCGCGACGGGACAATCGCCGCGGCGGGGCTCGATGTTTTCGAGGATGAGCCGCAGGTCAATCCGCTCCTCACGTCGCTCCCGAACGTTGTCCTTGCCCCACACGTTGCTAGCGCCTCGCTTGAGACCCGCTCACTGATGGCGAAGCTCGCCGCTGAAAACTTGATTGCCGCGCTCTGCGGTGAGCGCCCTCGGTTTCTGGTTAATCCAGAAGTTCTGGGGAGTGGGACCGGGGGCGCCCCAGGCTAGACTGACTTAAAGGAGCCATTCATGACACAACTGTGCCCCGTAGGCCCGGCGAATCCGTGAAAACCAGTCCCAGAACGGTGGCTGTTTTCGCGCTGTTCGTGCTGCTCGCGCTAGGCATTCGGCTGACCTACCTCTTCCAGGCGAGCCAGTCACCAGTTGGGAGACTCGTGATACTCGATTCGGAGGTCTATCAGAGCCGCGCCTTAGAGATTCTGAAGGGGGAGTTTTTACCTACAGAGGTCTTCAGGATGAGCCCCGCATATCCCTACATTCTCGCCGCCGTCTATTGGCTTTCGGGGACCGAAACGCCGAACGTCGCGCGGCTCTGGCAAGCGTTTATGGGCGCAATTGGATGTGGGCTAACATATCTTTTGGGGAGGTCGCTTTTCGGAGCCCGGGCGGGCGCCATCGCTGGGGTTCTGCACCTTCTGTGCGGCCCGCTCGTCTTCACGGAGGGTCTGATTCTTGCCGAAAGCTCCTTGTGCTTCTTTCACCTAGTTTTCCTGTTGC
The DNA here is from genome assembly GCA_965372715.1 of uncultured bacterium. Taxonomy (GTDB): domain Bacteria; phylum B130-G9; class B130-G9; order B130-G9; family B130-G9; genus CAYZPW01. Next base: position 5,951 of record CBDVDH010000023.1, read on the forward strand.
TGCTACTTGGCGCGATTAGGAGGCATTCACCTCACCTCGCAATTCTGGCCGGCGTCGCGCTGGGGCTGTGTGCGGGCCTAAGGGGTAACGTTTTGTTGTACCTTCTTGCGCTCGGGGTCTTTTTCCTATTGACCCCGCGCGGGGACAGAGCGCGGACGCTGCGACGGGTCGGGCTGCCAATTCTGGTCGGCGTCATGGTGCCGGTCGGGCTTGTGACAGCGGCTAACTACCACGCTGAACGGGACCTTGTGCTGCTGAGCTCTAACGCGGGTTTCAATTTCTACGTCGGTAATCACGCGAAGTCGAGCGGCGTTTTCGATAAGATTGAGGGCCACGACGAGTCCCGCGGGTTCGATGCACTCAAGGACCTGGACGGGCGTGATTTCGCGCGGTCAATCGTCGGACGGCGCCTGAGCCCATCCGAGGCGTCGCGGTTCTGGTTCCGGGCGACCTACGATAGCGCCCGGGGACGGTGGGGGGACTTCGTCCTGCGGTTTTTCAAGAAAGGTCTGCTGTTCTTCGGCGCGAGAGAGGTACCGCAGATCTACTCTTATGCAGTTGCCCGGCAGGAATCATCAATGCTCAGATTCCTACCCGTCTCGTTTGCCATCTTGACCCCGCTCGGGCTCTTCGGTCTGGGTATGGCTTTCCGCAAAAGGCGTGAGCACCGCCTGGTTGCCGTGCTTTGTCTCTTCTACGCGGCCTCGATTGCGATGTTCTTTGTCGTCGGTCGCTACCGCGTCACGATCATCCCGCCTTTTCTCGTGTTTTCGGGCTGCGCAGTCTCTTACGTCATTGAATCGCTCTGCAAGAAGGAGTGGCGGGGTGTGGTGATCGCTGGGATCGCAATCTCACTCCTGGCTGTCCTACCGATTGCTACCGTTCAGCCGCACGAAGAATGCGCCGTCCTTGCACATTTCGCTCAGCTGTATGCGTCCGTCGGGGAGCGCAAGCCGGCAAGACTCGTCGCGGAGAAGGGTCTCGAACGATGCCCCAACGACGGCCGATTGCTTCACATCATGGGCGAACTCGCATCCGTCGAAGGGGACCTCGCGGGTGCACTTGAATACTACCGACGGGCAACAAAGTCCGAGGACGCCAAACCCAGCTACTTCTTCCGCCTTGCCAAGCTGCTGATGGCGGAGGGAAGGTTGGATGACGCCCTTGAAGCCGTCACTGCCGGTCTTAAGAAGGAGCCAGAGAACGTCGAGGGACTAGTCCTTTTGACCCAATTGCAGCGCCAGAAAGGCGATTGAGAGCGGGGAGATGAGGGTGCCAATTATCGATCGGCGTTGGGTTGAATGAGATAGGGTTTGAGCATGTATATCTCGGTGGTCGGGCCGAAGTAGGTCTTTGGGCCGATCTTCGGCGCGGCGAAACTGTGGTCGGGGAACCAGCGCGGCTCGGGCGGCCAGCCGTGGATGGTCTCAACGAGGACGCAGTGCTGCCGTATGAGGCGAAGCATACGCGCGGGCCACTCGAAGTTACAGTAGCGGGTGATCCCCCATTTCTCGACCGTGAAGAAGACGACTCCCTGCTCGACGAACCAGGTGGGGTCAGGCAGGCTCTTCTTATTCCTTGCGTGAAGTAGGAATGTCTCACCGATCGAGAGATCACGGCCGCCCACGGTTCTCGGCGTCCACAACGAATGCAGCGAGGCGACGCGGTAGCCCGGCCCTGCGACGCGCTCGGCGTTTCGGGTGAACCACTCCTGCACTTTCGTTAGCGTGCACGGGCGGGTCATGAGATAGTCATTCAGGAGCGTTGCTCGCGCAGGTAGAAAAACCGCAAGCACCGTCGCCAGAACCATGACCTTTGGCCGGATAGCGGCCGTTGCGATTGCGTCCGCGGTCCGGACGACGGCAACCCCCGCAAGAACGGCCACGGCCGGGCTTACCGGAAGTACGTTTCTGGGGAACGCGGCCCGCGCGGCGGAGAAGAGGGCGACATGCGGTATGACAAACGCCGCAAGAACGAGCAAGTACTTCCTTCCAATTGGGGACGAAGCGCAGACGATTATGCCGAATATGGCGAAGCCTGCCGCGAGGTAACCCACGTCCCCGAGCATCGCGCGGATGTGGAACACGCCCCCGCGCGGGTTCTCTGATGACATTTGTGGGACGCCGAGGTTCCCCGCCTCGAAATAGTGCACCGCCTCGGCCTGTATATGTTCGAGGAAGACTGGCAGGCGCCGGACGGCGCCTATGTTTAGGAGAACGAAGAGTAGAAGTCCCAGAAACGGGGGTCGCAGGGCTCTTTTTAGCCAGCGCCGCTTAGGTCCGGCAAGCGCCGCGGTGAGGCACGCTGGGATGACAGCGAGGGCTGCTGTGTATTTGAACGACGCGGCAATTGCGGCGAATACGGCCGCCGAGAGACTCAAGCGAGCGCGATTGCGGGACAGGCTGAGGAATGAAGACAAGATGGCGAGCTGGACGAATAGGGTCAGCGCGGCGTCTGGCGTGGCGTAGTGGCTGTGGAGGACGCCAAGAAAGGAGAAGGTCGCTATGACGGCTGCGGGGATGCCCGCGCTCGGGTGGATGCTCCTTGCGGTCTTCGCCACAACGAGAACGGTAAGGGCCCCTGCGATCGCGGAAAGGAGCCTCGCGTACGGTAGATAGTCCTGAACCCTAAGGTCGGTGAATGTCCCCAGAAGGCCCGATGAACTTCGCATCAGGAAGGCCGCGACAGCCGCAACGTAGTGCATGAGAACTGCGAGCGCGGGGTAGTAATAGAACTGGGGGGATAGGTCGCGCGAGAAGAGCGCCTTCAGCACTGTAAGGCCAACGTTTCGCTCGTCATGGTGGATGACCGCCGGAAGCGCCCAGTTGACGCCCCACACACGGACGGCAAGCGCGGCGAGGAATACGATGAATAGGACGCTATTAGTCCGCAGATTACGCAGATTTCGCGGCTTCTCGCAGAGCGTCGCCGTGGGGAACGGTTGGTCAGGCACGGCCATCCCTCGTGGCCTCGGGTGGGTATCCGTTCAGAGACCCAGCGAGTGCTTGCTCAAACTCGAGCTTCATCCCCTCGACCATGGCGTCCCACGACGAGGCGCGCGCCATCTCAAAGCCCCGTTTGATTGCGTCGTCGTCCGGCCGCTCCAGGGACGCCTCAACGGCAGCAATGAAGTCATCGGGCGTGGTGGCTATTTTGATGATTCCCGCATAGAACCTAACGATGTCCGGGATGGGCGTCGAGACGACCGGGGTTTTCGATGCCAGGTATTCGAGCACCTTTGTGGGGTGGGTGTGAATCGTGAGGTCGTTCAGGACGAATGGCAGGACCGCGACATCGAACCGGGCGAGGTAACCTGGCAGTTTGGCATAGGGGACAAGGCCTGGCAGGATGATGTTTGGATGCGACTCGATCTCTGAAAGTGGCCTCGTCGCGAGCCAGGGGCCGGCGAGGAGGATCGTCCACTCGGGGTGAACCTCTGCGGCGGCAAGTATCATGTCGAAGTTCAGTCGGTCATCAACGGCGCCGAAATAGCCTACCACGGGGCCCTTGGCGTCCAAGAGCGCTGCGGGAACCGGAAGGTCTTTGTCAGCGGCGCTGCTGAAATGCTCAAACTCAACGCCGCATGGGAAGTACTTGATGCTAGACGGGAGTTTTCTCTTGCGCTCGGCGAGCGTATTCGTGCCCGCAAAGACGACATCTGCTGCGCGAATAAGCCTTGCTTCGAGGTTGGTTGTCTCGCGTCTTGCGAACCCAAACGCCGAATGTTCATCCATGATGTCATAGACCACGCCGCTTTGAACGAGCGAGTCGAGGAGCGGCGTGAATCTGGGCGCGTAGAACCAAAGGAGCGGGGCGCGAGCGAGACTCGTTTGGCGCAGACATGTCGTTATGGCCGCCCGGACGGTCCGTAGGTTTGTCCTGTAAATCGCTGCGACGGCGCGCTCAAATGGGAGCAGAATCGGCGACAGGAGTTGAACCTGCGGCGCCTCGCCGGAGGGCGGGAGTTGTTTTTCGGTCTTGCGCCTTGCCAGGTCCGAGGCGTATCGTGGCCAGAGATAGAGCACGGGATACGATTTGGCGAGGCGCACGGCCAGCTGCTGCGGTCTCTGCCAGAGGCCGCCGAAGGGATGCGTCGAGATGAAGACGATAGGGGTTGGGCCAGCATTGGTGGTCGATCTTGATTCGAAAATAGAACGTGCGCGTATCGCGACCGCGTAGGCCAGCGCAGCGGACGAGAAAGCGAACAGTCGGAGAAGGAAGCTGATCCTGGCGATGATTGGATTCATAGCGTTCCGATCTTTGCACGCCTTTTTTGCAGAGACAAGGGGGATGTGAGGTGTTTTCGCATAGCGGAAACGGGAGAAGAGGAGAAAAGGAGAAAGGGAGAAGGGGAAAAGAGTCGCAAGTCGAAAGTCATACAAGTGTAGTGGCGTCGTCTTGGGCCCGTTCGCTCTGTTTGAACAATTGAAGACTGCGGCTATGGTGGGTGTGGGGTGGGCTTTCTAGCCCGCCGAAGAACGGGTTTTGTGCGACAGAGTGTTGTGTGTGTTAGATGCGCCGATCACTACGAAAGGCGGGCTGGAAAGCCCGCCCCACACAGGCTCCGTCTCGTCCGTACGATTCGAGGCTACGACGCGCAGAACACCTCGCTAGACTGTGGCCCAGATGGATGGCAGCGAGCTGTCAACGCGGCGGAGCGCGTCCTTCTCAGTGGGCGTGATGACAAGGTGCCTATTGAGGCCATAGACCTTGAGCATTTCGGCGGCCTGCCGTTGCGGTATCGTCAAGATGAGTAGGCCGCCGCACAGAGCAACATCGTGGCGAATCGCCTCAAGCAGCATGAGGCCATCGGGCGTCAAGCTTGTGATGCCCGACAGGTTGAGCACAAGGCTCCGAAAGCCAATTGCAATTGCCTCTTCGACCTTCTTGTGAAGCTCCATGGCGCCCTTTTCGTCGAGGACGCCCATCGCTCTTAATACCGCCGCCGGACCTTCGGTGTGCAGCTCTACCGTTACGCTCATTGCCCGTGTCAAACCTCCTCTTTTTAATATCGGATATTTGTGACAGTTCGTTTAACAGTTTGACGATTGTCTGGGGGGCTGGTAACCTTTTTGGCAATGTATGCAGGAAAGAACTGCTCACAACGTTTCTGTATTCAATGATTCGGAGGTGTAAAGATTTTGGATCCCAAGCCAAAGCAAATGCAGTTCAAAGTGAGGATAGACGAGGCCGCGGCCACGGGCAAATACGCCAACTTCATCAATGTGTGGCACAGTAATTACGAATTTGTGATAGACCTGGGGCAGGTCATGCCGGGGCGCAATGAGATCAAAGTGTTCGAGCGCATCATAACGAATCCTCTGCGAGCCAAGTTGTTCCTAAAGGCGTTGGAGATGAATATCCAGAAGTACGAGGAGATGTTCGGTCGGATAGACGTCGAGAGACATCCCATGCCGGAGATCGATGATACGAGGCTTCACTGAGTTGGTATTCGGGGCAGTTCGGGGCTGTGAAAGGCATTTTTCGGTTGGATGATTTTTTGGAGGTATGAATGGAGCGGGAATCGGACTTCGTGGTTGTGCTGATAACTGCGTCGAGCTTGTCGGAGGCGAACCGGATTGCGAATGCACTCGTGCGCGAGAAGCTCGCGCCTTGTGTGAGCGTCGTGCAGGATGTTTGTTCCACGTATTGGTGGGACGATGATGTTCAGTCAGCCAAGGAGTCGCTGTTGATTGTCAAGACCAGGTTGGACGTGTTTGATGCGTTGAAGGATCGGGTCTTGGAGCTTCACAGTTACGACGTGCCCGAGATCATCTGCATGACTCTGGTCAAGGGGTCGGAGGATTACCTGAGCTGGATGAAGGACTACTTCAGATGACGCAGGAGCTGCCACCGCCGGTTATCTCGAGTGAGGGGGCGAGTTTCCCGTTTTCTCGGGGGCTTCTGACGAAGTCTCTTGCCGCCTCGGGCTTGGCTTTAGAGGAGGCTTATGGTCTTGCCTGCCAAATCCAAAGGGATATGGCTGAGCGAGGAATGACCGAGTGCACCAAGGAAGAGCTAATGGACACCGTTGTATCCAGGCTTCGGGAGAGCTACGGGCAGGCCGTTGCAGACAAGTACTCGCGACTTAGGCGCAGCCCACGTCAACTTGTGGTCGAGGGCACAGGGACCTCGTTCCCATTCTCTAAGGGGTTACTGACTATCTCGATTCAGGCTTCAGGTGTGGATACTGAGACGGCCTTTCGCATTGCAGGGCTGGTCGAGGCCGAGCTCAAGAAGACCAATAGATCAGTCGTGACGAGGGACGAGATTCGCGAGAGGACATCGCATTTTCTCTCGGAGATTGCTGGCGCCGAATACGCACGACGCTACCTAATGTGGCGCCATCTTAAGGACCAGTCAACGCCAGTGATTGTCTTGGTTGGGGGAGGCACTGGCACGGGCAAATCGACAATAGCGGCCGAGCTAGGCCGGTTTTTTGGGTTCAAGCGGTCCAGTTCGACGGACTCGATCCGGCAGATAATGAAGATGCTGTTTTCCGATGAATTCGTGCCCTCGATCCACGAGTCTTCATACACGGCTCACAAGTCTCTATCCGTGCCGCTTCCGGCCGGGGTCGATCCTGTGGTGTTCGCGTTTCAAGAGCAAGCCACGAGGATATGCGTTGGTGTGTTCGCGATGATCGAGAGGGCAATTCGGGAGGGCGTTAGCATGATCATTGACGGCGTGCACCTTGTTCCGGGCTTTCTGAATACCGGTCCGTTGAGGCGCTCCGCGATGATCAGTTGGATAATGAGCACGGTCTCGGACGAGTCATCACACAAGGCCAGGTTCTCATCGCGCGAGGTGGGTTCAAAGAACCGGCTTGCACAGCGTTATCTGGACAATTTTAGCTCAATTCGTAAGATACAGACTTATGTCCTATCACTTGCTGGGGAGCACCAAATACCGATAATTGCGAACGATGATTTTGACAAGGCAGTTGCGACGGCGATCTCGATTGTGAGCGATGATGTCTTGAAACAGAGCGCGGATACAGCCGGTGGTTAGCGGCCAATGCGCATAGCCTTCTTGGTTCAGCGGTATGGTTTGGAGGTCAACGGGGGAGCGGAACTGCACTGTAGGTTGGTGGCAGAGCGGCTTGCCGGGGACCACGAGGTGGAGGTGCTTTCATCTTGTGCGTTGGACTACATCTCTTGGCGAGATCATTATTCGCCAGGGGAGGAGAGAATAAACAACGTGCTACTCCGCCGCTTTAAGGTCAAACAACCGCGCGATGAGCGGCGTTTCGGGCTGATCTCAAGCGAGGTCTTCGGCGGGCCTACCCCTGTGGAGAAGCAACGACTCTGGCTGCGTGAGCAGGGCCCTTTTGTTCTGGACCTCATCCAGTATTTGAGGGCGAATATCGACTGCTACGATATTCTGGTCCCGTATAGCTTCCGTTACTATCACTCGAATGAGTGCGTGAGGCAATTTGGCCATAAGTCAATCCTGGTTCCCACGGCAGAGCCTGATCCAGCAGTTGAGCTCTCCGTCTTCAGCAGCACTTTCCGAGAACCTCGTGTAATACTCTACAATACGCCCGAAAGCAAGAACCTTATTGAGAATGCTCAACACAACTATTCCGTTCCTAACGTCGTCACAGGTGTCGGTATCGAAGAGGGGAAGTCGGGCGATATCAAGAAGGTCCTCGCAAAGCACTCTCTTCTTGCGCAGCCGTATATCATCTACATAGGGCGAATCGACAAGAATAAGGGCTGCGACCGCCTGTTCGATTATTTTCTGAGTTACGTCGCGCAGGAGGACGTCCCCAAGCCCTATCTTGTCCTCCTGGGAAGCAGCGTCATCGAAGTACCGGGCCATCCGATGATCAAGCATCTCGGTTTTGTTTCAGCTGAGGACAAGCTCGCGCTTCTCAAGGGCTCACAGCTGCTGGTCATGCCGTCTTTTCTGGAGAGCCTCTCAATGGTCCTGCTCGAGGCGTGGGCGTGTAAGAAGGCGGTTTTGGCAAACGGCGAGTCGGACGTTCTGCGAGGACAGTGCTCACGCGCAAACGGGGGCCTTTACTACCGGACAAAGGCCGAGTTCATCGTCTGTCTCAAAGAGCTTCTGACGAACGATTTCCTTCGCTCGCGGCTCGGCAGCCTGGGAAACAAATACTTCCGTATCAATTACAATTGGGATGTTATCAAGCAGAAGTATGAAAGAGCCTTTGAGATCGCTCTTCGCGCTGATGACGTTCGGGCGAGCGGGTCGGTCTGAGGCGAAGGGATGATGGCCAAGACAAGAGGCCTGTCATCAGGCCCAGAGAATGGACCAGGCACTTCGGAGCTGAACATTGGCGATAGGCTTCTGGATGACCTCTTTCTCGTTCTTTGCGAGGTCGATTCGGCCGGACTGCTGGTTCTGAAACGAGGCGGCGTCGCGAAATCTGTGGTCGATCGTCTGCTTTCCATCCAGAGCATATCGCCGGTCCGTCCCTCCACCTTTCCGCGGCTGAAGCAGGACCGTTTGGTCAGGTTTCTGCTGAATTTGCTCTTTGAATCGGATTTGCTGGTCGTTCGTCCGCAAGAGAGCATCGCCGGCCTGTCGGACGCTTGCGATAAATGGCTCTCCGCGCCTCTTGAGACACAAATACACAGGCTCTTTTTGGCCTATCTGTCATCTTCGTGGGACGAATTGTATCAGATACCGAATCTCAGGATCGAGGTCTCTGGCCGAAGGAACGCCCCGAACGAGAGCAGGAAGACAGCACTCCTGGAGTTGGCGAAACTACCTGAGGGCGAGTGGCATGAATTTGGGGCTTTCTTCGAACACATGCACAAGAAGGCGCCCGGGTTTCTTCGTCCGCCGTCGGACCCTTACAACTGGAAGATAACTGTGCTGGCCGCCCGCGTGGGACGTCATCTTCACACTGAAGAAGGCGACAAGAGCTTCTGGCTCAACCTCGAGGGAGGCTTGCTCGCAAACTATATCTACGACCCGCTCTACTGGCTAGGCGTGGTCAAGCTGCGACTCTCTGAGAGCGGAATGCTGACGCATTTCGCAGTTACAGAACCGGGCAGGATGTTTCTGACGGGGGATTTCATCAAGAGGCCGGGCAAGCCGAAGAGGCGCTTCGTGCTACAGCCAGACTTCGAGATAACTGTGCAGAGGGAGTTCGATCGCTCCGCCTTGTTCTTTCTGAACCGGTTCGCGAATCGCACCGAGATGGATGCGGTCTTCAAGTTCCAGGTTAGCAAACACTCCATTTCAAGAGCGCTTCAGCAGGGGATTGACGCCCAATCAATCATCTCATTTCTTAAACGGCACTCGTCGGCCGGGATGCCTCAGAACGTCGAGTTCTCGATAAAGGAATGGTCAGCCAAGTTTGGGAATATCAGGATAAGAGACGCCGTCATTCTCGAGACAGCGGACGAATTCTTGATGAGCGAGATTCTCAGTTTCCGAAAGATTGCAGCAGGTCTTCAGGAGCGCGTCGGGCGGAAGACAGCGCTTATAAGCTCCGAGCACATTGACAGTCTATATAGGACTTTGAAGCGGGAAGGCTACCTGCCAGAGATTGACGACGAGCTCAAGAAAGCGGGCCCGGACATCCAGTCGTATTCTTTCTCACAGCAGCAGAGTGTGGCGGTATTCGCGTGCGCACTCGCATTGTCTGACATCCTGACATCGCTCGAGACCGACATTCCTTCGCTGAAGAAACTGCTCGTCGATGAGGAGTTCCTCTCGACCAGGGTTCCGTACAAGTTGATGCTTCGTGTGAGCTTCTTGGCTGGTGAGCTCTCCGACCTGGTCCTACACCGAGAGCCCATCTCTCTGAAATCGAGCACGGGCGAGACCCTCGAAATGCCGAAGAGGCCTCAGAAGGGCGTCATAGACAAGCTAAACAAGGCGATGACGCTCGGCAAGCCAGTGGCAATCGAATACATCTCGCCTATCACGCAAGCAGTCCGTTACAAGAAGATGACGGTCTCTGAAATGATGGAAACAAAGAACGAAGGTTACTTCAGAGGTATTGATCGCACGACCGGCGCCTCGAGGGTCATTTCGATCACAGCAGTCAAGAGCATCTCACACTTGGGGTAGCCGTGGAGGCCTGCTCAGTGTAGGGGCAATCCCCCCGTGGTTGCCCTTTGCGATCAATAGGATAGGGCAGGCGCGGTGGCCTGCCCCTACGAGACGTAACTGCCCTTGCATAGCCAGAATACGATCAACATCTTCCAAATCCTGACGGGTGGATCGATACCGAAACGATTGCAGATTCATGGTATTATATCGTCGTCGTCTTGGTCAACCCAGAGCGGGGCGTCTGTCTCGTCCGCTGAATCCCACGGTGGTGGCCCATCTTTCGAGATGTTCTTAAAGCAAGCGTGTCTGGTCTGGAATAGCAGCTTGACGGTGCCTGTCGGTCCGTTCCGCTGTTTGGCGACGACCACGTCTATTTCGACTGCGTCAGGCCTTCGATATGCTTCGTCCTTCTTTTTATAGATCGAGCGAGTCGGGTCGTGAAGGAATATCACTACGTCGGCGTCCTGCTCAAGCGAGCCGGACTCGCGGAGATCGGCCAGCTGCGGAATACTATTTTCCCGACGCTTGGTTACGTCCCTGCTAAGCTGGGAGAACGCGACGACGGCGATATTCAGCTCCCTTGCCATCGCTTTCAGCGATCTTGAAATCGCGGTAACCTCTTGTTGGCGGTTTTCGGTTCGTCTGTGGTATTCCATCAGTTGAAGGTAGTCAATCATGACGATTCCGACGTCGTGCTCAGCCTTTAGCATCTTAGCTCTTGACCGCATCTGAAGCGGTGACAGAGTCGCGGAATCGTCGATGAAGATTGGGAGTTCGGCGAGTTCGCCGCCAGCGTGATTGATGACCTCTCGGTCCTTGTGTGACAGTCTGCCGCTTCTGATCTTCGTGAGCGAGACGTTAGCAATGGCCGAGAGGAAGCGGTTCGTGACCTCTTCCTTGGACATCTCGATCGTGAAGATGAGGACTGGGACACCCTCTTTCTTGGCCACATTGTAGGCGACGTTCAGGCAGAGAGATGTTTTGCCAACGCTAGGCCTTGCGCCAACTATTATCTGGTCGCCGGGATGCAGGCCGAGAATGAGCTCGTCCAGGTGCTTGAACCCGGTAGGCACTCCGGAGACCTTTTTTTCACCGGACGCAAGTTTTTCTATCGTGTCGAGGTTTTCCTTGACGACGTCTGCCACAGCAATAACGGCGCTGCGAGACCTGCTCTGCGCCACATCGGATATCGCCCTCTCCGCATACTCGATGACCTGGATGGACTCCTGGGCCCCTTCATAACACTTGTCAACCACGTGGCTGCAAGCGGAAATCAAGCTGCGGAGCAGGAACTTATCGTTGACGATGCTCGCATAGTGCCTGACGTTGGTCACCGCCGAGACGTCGGCAACCAGGCCGGAGACGTATGCCATGCCCCCGACTTTGTCGAGCTTCTGCCGCCTTATAAGCTCGTCCTTGAGAGTAACGAGGTCCGCCGGAAGGTCTCGTTCATATAAGTCCAGCATTGCCGAGAATATCTGTTTGTGGGCCGAAAAATCGAAGCTGTTCTCGGTGATTATCTCCCCAACTACCGGAATGAGGCTGTTGTCGATCAGTAAGCCGCCTATCACGAGGCGCTCGGCCTCTCGATCGTGGGGCGGGACTCTTGCTTGAACCTCTGTCACAGAACCACCCTTCTACGACTCGCTCAGGTGAGGTTGCCGGCGTTTCTCAAGTCGCCCTTTGATTTGTCGAGATTCCTCGCTAACGAGAAATCGATGCCGGAGCACTCAACGCTCCTGAAAGTGGCGGAAAGGCAATCGGCCCGGTCCAGGTTCGCGCCCGTAAGATTGACGTCCCTGAAGTATGAAGCCTTTAAGCTAGCGCCAGAGAGGTTGACGCGCGGCAGCTGGCAGGCACGGATCTTGGCCACCTCCAGATTAGCGTTGCTCAAATCCGCATCGGAGAGGTCAACATCCTTGAGATTGCCCGCGGAAAGCGTTGCGTCGTTCAGCTTCGCTTTCACCAGTTTGGTCGAGATGATCTTTGCCTGCCGGAGATTGGCTCCTACGAGGCAGGCCATCATCATCTCGCAACCGACGATCTCGGCGCCTCCAAGATCAGCCCCTTTCAAAAGTGAATGGTCAAACATCGCGTTTTCAATTCGGGAAAGAGAGAAATCTGTGCCAAGCGCCCGTACCCTCTCCATAGTAGAATCAATGAAGTCTGAAAGCGTCATGTCCGCACCGTCCAAGATTGCCTCGGCCAGGTCACAATTAACGAACTCGCAGTCCTCCGCCATGGCTTTGCGCAAATCTGCTCTTTGGAGATTACACGACTTGATGTGCGCGCGTGAAAGGTCGACCTTGCGGAGAATAGCGCCGGAGAAATCGGCCTTTTTGATGAACGCCTCCTGCATGTTTGCCCGGGAGAGGTTCGCACCCTGAAAATTGCAGTAAGAGAGGTCCGCGTTCCGGAGGCTAGAACCTTGGAGATTCGCGTTCGAAAAGTCCGTCCCCGAAAGATCACACTCGTCCAAATCAACCTGAAACAGGTCGGCGCTTTCGAAGCTCCTCCCGTCCTTGACGCCTCGCTCAACTTCCTCACGAGTAAATCTGCTCATGCCCCAAAACCTCTCATGACTCTCAATGTACGAATACTACTCATTAGAGCTCGGCGTTGACAAGAAGGGTGCGCCGCTGCGCTGAAAATGAGGCCAATCACGGCGACCGGAACATGTTGATCAACGTAGATATTGCGTGGTCTGAGTACCAACAACAACATGTGGGACGTTCTGAGGAGGCAACATCACAAACGTAGCGGATGACCTCCTGCCTCGGACATCAAACCTTCGGTGTCGGTTCCGTGCCACGCACAGATACCGTCAACAGCGCGATGCTCATGCCGTGTCGGCTTTTCACCTCGCTATTGCGGCAAAGCATGGATTTCGGTGAACGCGACACCGAAGGCACTAGTATCGCTGAACGAGAACGTTGCTATTACTCACCACGAAGCGCCATACACGTCATCGTGTGGGTAACGCCCTTCGTCTTCTGAATCTCCTGCACCACGAAATCGGCGAAGCCTTCGGAGGTTTCCGCCTCAACCACGATCATCAGGTCATACATCCCGGCGACTAGGAAGATGGACGTAACCTCTGGACGCTTCTTCAGGTAGTTATAGACGTTGAGCGCCTCGCCTGTGGCGACGTTAACTGCCACAAAGCCCTTATGCTTATTCATCAATCATCACCTCCTTTCAAACCTCTCTCTGGGCTGTTCTTTTAGCCCTCTCAAAAAAGAAGATTTTTAGGATGATTCGCATTATACGATAGGGATAGCCAATGTCAACGCAATGTTTTTGTGAGGCGTTTGACCCTGGATTGAAGTTAATGTTGGGTCTTGGTCATGACGCCGGCAAAAGAAGCCACCCCTACACAATGCGTTCGCAATTGCGACGCAGCCCCGGCGCGAACGGCCCTCGATGGCAGATGGGTGCGGCAAGCGGCACCCCTACCCGTTCAGGGGAGGGTTACGTCGAGCGGTTTGGCGGGGTTGCCGGCTCTGTCAGATGCCTTAATGAGAAGCCTGTGCCTGCCTCGCGGGCGACTCAGGTTGAACCTGCCCTTCAGGAGCTTGCGGTCGGGGTCGTATTCCGCGTCGATCTCGACCCCGTCAATTGTGGCGACTACTGTTCTATAGTCGATGCCCGAGCCGGCGTCGGTGATTCTCGCGACGAGGCGATTGCCTGTTTTGCGGAGGCGAGCGCTGGATTTGGGCTCCAGCAGGCTGATCTGCGGAGGCGCCTTGTCAACTAGCAGCCCGAACGTCGAGAGATAGGGCACGCCGTATCCGACCGACCTCTCAGAGAACCGCTCGGCGCCGCGATACTTCCATCTCGATCTCTTCGCGTTGTATTCATAGACACCGCATCGGACGATGTCCTTCTCAGGCAAATCACTCGGGCAGTCAAACGACACAATCACTTCCTTCTCAAGCGGGATGCCTTCCGGGAGCACTTTACGGACGAGGCCCGAAACGACCGGCACGCCGGGAATCTCCTTTGCCGGGACCTCAACGACCTCGAATATCTGGTCGCCGTAGAGGGCATCGGGCGGGAACTCAACCCTCAATCCATTTGCCTGCAAAATCCCGCCGCCTTTGGGCATGATACAGACACCGGTCTCGGTCGTCCTCCACGCAATGGCGTCATCCGCGCTGCGTGCAACCGACAGGCTTATCTGCCCTTGGAGGCGCCCATCGACCGGAAGGCACGCGGACAGCCAATCCTCGCCTCGCTCGACTGGCGTGAGCGTCAGCTTCTGCCCGGACCCGCCTTTGGCGACGAGTTGCACGGTCTCGGCCCAACTTGGCGCCTCGTTTTCGGGCCTTTGCAGCCAGACCTCGGCGAAGTCGTCCCAGACCTGAACCAGCGGCGCCCGTTTGGCTTGATGTCGTTTCACAAGCCTGAGAGGCGGTTTGTCTTGCCCAGGCGGTTGAGGCGCGGATTGGACGTGGATTTCGGCGGTGGAGCAATTGCCCGCGTCGTCCCAGGCCTTGACGGTGAGTGTGTGCGGTCCTAACTGATTCGAGAAGCCGAGTATCCCTCGGTTATGGGATGAGAGCTCCCAGGGGTTTTGTGCGCCATATCTGTTGTGGAGGCTCAGAACATAGCTCGGCGGCGAGAAGTAGGCATACTGGTTGTCGAAGACAAGGCCGCCTCGGTGACTGCTCTTGCCGTATTCAAACTCATCGAAACGCATCGCATAGACGAGCTGGTTGTCTGCAAAGAGCTCCAGTTTGTGCACGGCGCAATGGTTGCCGGCGCTGACTGTGTCAAAGACGTTGGCCAGAACCACAAACTCTCCTGAGACCGCGGGTTTTCTTTTGCCGCGATAGCCCCGGCGTGACTTCGTGAGCCAGACGTCAACGTCGTCGTGTTGTCCGTCAACCAGCGAGTTAGGCCCCAGCGGGCGAAGGATGAGCCTCTTGATCACAGGCGCACTGCGGTCTTTCTGTTTGAAGATAGAGAGCGGATTTATTGGCTTGGTCTCGCCGCGGCGCAGCTCGAAATGCAGGTGAGGGAAACCATAGCCGGTCTCGCCGGAGTAGCCAATCGTTTGGCCCTTCTTGACGGGCACGGAGATGAAGATATCGCCGGGGTAGCGCTCGCCGGTTTCTTTTCTTTTTCTCGCAACCACGTCTTCGAGGCCCAGCCGGCGGTTCTCGAACCCATCTAGGTGCCCATAGACCGAGATCAGGCCATCGGGATGGCGGATGTAGAGCGCCTTTCCGAACCCGCGATAGTTGACTGAAAGACGATAGATGACGCCGTCGCCTATCGCGCGGACCCTGAGGCCGGTAACTGTCGCAGTCCTGAGGTCAATCCCGGTGTGCAGCCTCGTCCTGCGATACTCGCCGAACGTCCCGCTGAGCCCAAATCTCCTCGTTAGCGGCCAGACGTATTCGCCCTTGGCCGAGGCGCGGGTGGGGAAGAGGGCGAACAAGAGCAGAGCTGTGAGAGCAAGATGTATAGTCGATCTCAATCCTGATGTTCCTTTGGATGTGCTAGAGGGTCTTGTAGGGGCGGTGCTTGCCCCGCCCTCTCTGATGTGACGGAATGTATGAAGGGTGCGGCAAGCGGCACCCCTACACACCGATTCCGATGAAGGGCGGGTCAGAGACCACGCCCCTACACAACCGCAATGGCTTATGACCCAGCCTCCAAGCCCCTGCCCCTACACAGCATCCAACCATGCTTATGGCGCCAACCTGACGACACGGAAGCCGATCTCGGGCGACATTGTGCTCGGCTGGGCGTGTCCGCGATCCGCGGAGCGGCATGAATCGGCGGAATCGTCGAAGCTGCCGCCTCGAATCACCCGGTAGTGGTCGCCGTCAGGGCCCGTTGGGTCGGCGTCTGGATCAGGCCTCTTTCCGTAGTAATCCTCCTGGAACCAATCCCAGCACCACTCCGCCACGTTCCCATGTATGTCGTAAATGCCCCATGGATTCGCCTCCTTTTGCGAGACACTATACGTTTTGTCATCGGCATTGCCCTTATACCATCCGGCTCGCGAAAGAGCGGGCTCGCTGTCGCCAATGCTGAATCGCGTCTTTGTGCCCGCGCGACAGGCGTATTCCCACTCGGCCTCGGTCGGGAGACGATAGCCATTCGCCTCAGACAGGCAGACCGTCTGGTCGCCATCCATCTCGTAGCACGGGTATAGACCCTCCGCTTGCGAGCGAAGGTTGCAGTATTCGACGCACTGATACCAAGGGACGTTCTCGACGGGCCTCGTGGCCTTGACGAAGTTCGAGGGATTCGTGCCCATGATGGCCTCCCACTGCGATTGGGTCACCTCTGTCGTCTGCATCAGGAGCGGTCTTGCGATCGTAACAGTCCGCTGCGGCCCCTCGTTGTCGGACCGTCCCTGTTCCGACACCGGGCTGCCCATTAGGAACTCCCCGGCAGGGATGTATGCAAAGCCGTTCGGCGGGTTCGCATACACGAAGTCGGTGAAATCCCATGCTACGAAGTTGTCATAGACCGGGTCCTTGAGCGCTAGGCCAAGCGTGTAAAGGCCCGGCTGGTTGACCAACGGCTCTGTCGATGGCAGCGGGACCTGAAGGATGTCGGTTGGGCCAAAGCTCCACTGGCCGGGCAAAAACTGGCCGGGCAACATCGGCGTCATATCATCTGTCCAGCCCGCGCCGGAATAGCACCACAGTGAAGAGGGCGTGAACAGGCCCAGATACACGCTCACGAGGGCGTCCTCGCCCATGTTGTTCGCGGATACTTCGATTACGACCGCGTCGCCGTTACGATACACGGTTTTGTCGCTTCTGATCCGAACGGTGATCCCTCCTGCCCCTTGGCCCGCGCTGTTAGGCGCAACCTCGAAGCTCTGCCCGAAACTGTAAATACTGTTGTCGCAGTCGAGCTGAATGGAGAACTCCACTTCCCGGCCCTCAACGACGACGTCCAGCATCTCCCCGAATTGGCCGTAATCGAGGGGCTGTCCGTTGGTGCTGTAAACGTGGAACTTGCCGTCGCCAAGGTCGTTGATTCGCCAGTCCGCTTCGGGACAGATGCCGCCCGTTTCGAGTAGCTCGAGCCGCTTGACGGGCCCCGACGTGATGAACTTGAACTCGTGCACGTCGCGCGGCACGTACTCCGCCCTTAGCCTAACGCGACTCTCATTGAGCAACTCGTCCCAGGCGATCTGCCCAGGGTCATTGATGAGGCGCAAGTGACCAGTCCACATATCGCCCTCCAGCAGTCCTGCATCAAAGCTCGAACTGAACGCAGCCATCAGGTCGTTATACTCGCAGACCGCCCGCACGTCGTACCGGCCCTCGCTTCTGAGCGTTACGTAGGTTACCGTCCAGAAGCCACCCAGATTGTGCGAGAGACTCGCAAGGCCGGCCTCGAGCTCCGACACCTCGCTTGCGCAGAAATACTCCCCGCCAGATTCTTCGGCCAGGCGGTTCAGTGGGTCGTCGTAGATGTTCTCACCAAACCCAAAGGGGAAAAGGCGAACACCTCGCTGTTTTGCGGCATCGACGAGCTCACCGACCTCCGCGGCGCTGCTCGTGTCCCGGCCATCAGTCAAGAACACAACACACCGGGATTCAGCGGGAAGCGAGTCCTCGTCAAACATAAAGAGTGCCTCAGAAAGCGTGTCCCAGATTTGCGAGGCGCCGCAGTATGGCGGTTCGTAGCCCTGAACCAGGGCTGCTAGTCCGCTTTTTCCCGTCGGTGTGAGATGTGTCCAGGGCTCCGCCAGGATTGTTCGGCCGCCCTCGTAGCCGCCGGGCCGGTCGAAATACGCCAGAATTGCCATTTGATGCGCCGATGTGAATCCCTCTGCGGTTACGAGGTGGCCGGTGACGGCTGACCTCATCTCGTCGATGGCGCCGGCCGCATTCATGCTCCCCGTGAAGTCCAGCACGACGGCCATCCGAAGGGGCAGCCTCTCGCCGGGAGTTACGAAATAACTGGTCTCGAAGGGATCAATCGGCTCGCCATCCTCGTAGATCGTCCAGGTTACGAGCTCCGAGTCGAGCCAGTCGTTGACAGTCCAGCCCTCGGACGAGACGGCGCGGAAGGCGTAGCGGACGACGTAAGGCGCCCGATGGTGAGCCTCGGCGTCCTTCAGATCAAATGAAATACCTTCGCAGATGGGCACTATGCCAAGAAAAAGCCAGATGCAGGCGCCCAGTGAGCAAATGATTCTCTTCATCCTCATATCCCTCATTCGTTAAGTACAAAGACAGAAGCAGCATTCTAAGAATAGGGCATATATGCGGTAAGGGCAAGCATTTACCACAATGTGTTGTATAGAAATCATAGAGCGGGTCATGCCGGGGCGCATTCCCTTTTGTAGGCGGAGTTAGGACACGGCCTTAGACCTAACAATCACGCGCATATTTTGGGTTGATGAGGGCTGTCTGTTGTGTTCTATAAATCGTATTCTCTGAAGGGGAATAACGTGAATAGCCCCACGTTTCAACGTGGGGATTCGGTCGGCAGGCGCCGAAGAACCGACCCTGAAGGGGTCGCACAAACGGTTGATGTGAGGTCAGATTTCAGGCCGCCCCCCATGCATCCTCTTCAGGAGCGAATTCTCTGGAGGGAGGATGAGGCTCTTGAGGTGCAGCCGTCACCCGAATGAATTCGGGTGTTAGAATAATAAGAGCCATTCATATCACCGCGTTGAAACGCGGTGATTCAGAGATATCTAACTCCATGAATATGCGTATAATTGTTAGGGCTTCAGACGACCACAATCTCCTCTGGCAAGGGGCTGATATTCTCGCAGCAGTCTTCGCCAACAATATAGGTGTTCTCCAGCCCAACACCCCCGAGCCTTTCGAGAAAGAACTTCGGCTCGACCGCGAAGACGTTCGACTCGCGGATTTCCTGGTCGAATCTCGGCGCGATAACAGGCAATTCATCAACCTCCAGGCCTATGCCGTGGCCGATGAACCTGACCTGCTCGCCCGGGACACCCATGAACGAATCGGCAAAGGGCGAAGCCTCGACAATCGCCAGCGCCTCGTCATAGACCTTGGACGCGATGACGCCGCTTCTCAGCATCGATTCGACCATGCGGATGACCTCGATCGCTACGTTGTGAGCCTGTTTTAACGAGCCGTCGACGTCCCCGATCGAGAATACGCGGGTTACGTCCGCGTGATAGCCCTCGTAGCCGAAGATGAAGTCGATCATGATTGGCTCGCCCGGCTCGATTCTCTTGGTTCCTGCGCCGATGGGTATTGCCCGGCACACGCCTGGTGAGCCAACTGGGCCGTCGAAGAAAGTCGTCAGGCACGCATTCGCCCCTGAGACGACTGGATCGGTACAAGAATCTGCGATCCATCGCCGTATCCTGAACGCGCCCTGATGCCCTGCGAGCCGCGCGGCGCGCGCGACCTCCGCTGCAAGCTCAAGCTCCGCCATGCCCGGGCTGATCATCGTCGGTATTCGCTCGAAGACCTCGCAGGCTATCTTGCCGGCGCTCCGGAGCATGTCCTTTTCGTATTCGGTCTTCTGCGAGCGGCACGCGAGAATGAGGCGCGATGCATCCACATATCCCGGCTTGGGCAGTGCTTTCTTGATCCGGTTCATCGTCGCAACTGGCAGGACGTCCGTCTCAACACCGACGGTTGAGCCGACGTCGATACCAGCGGCGCCTATTAACGCTGGCAGTTCCGAGAACCTCGAGAACTGAACGACTCTGCCGAATGTTACATCCGATTTGGCTCGCGAGAAGCACCTCCGGACGAATATCGCTGGCTCGCCCTCGGCGGGCACGCACAGGACAGCATCCTGGACCGTTCCCGATAGATAGAACATGTCGGCGCCCTGCAATATCAGCGCCGCATCGATTGCATTCTCCTTCATCGCGTCCTGAAACCTGGCCATGTGTGTTTGAACTTCCTCGCGTGGGACCTTGTGCATGGAATCTCCTCGCAACGCTTAAACATGAATAATCAGCTTGGGTCCAGACTCTAAGCTTCAAAATCAAAAGCTCAAATCTCTCTACCTACGGGAGTCGTTTCCGGCAGTCTTGTGCTCTTAGATGGCCCCGGCGCCTTGTCCGTGCCCAAGACGTCCATGGAACACTCGGCGACTGCACCGTGGACCAGATAATGCCAGGAACTCGGCCGCCTCATCTGAGAGAGGAATTGACGCCGGTCGTTGTCTGGGCGGGGACTAACAGCTGTCCGCCGCGATCGGTTCGACAGTTGAGATGTGGGGGCCGGCTTGACATTCGCTTTTTCATACCCGATTATTCTGACTGACGCGTCAGTTGAATATAACAACTGTAATCACAGAGGAATTGTGGTCGAGCAGCTACACTGGGGCTGGCCAGAAGAGAATCTTGAAGCCCGCGAAAGTCAGATTCTGGCAACGGCCACGAAGTTGTTTTCGGACAGCGGCTATCGGGACGACGTCCAGAGGTCGGGAGCGCGGGGAGTTCCTGACCGATGCGGAGAACTCCTACTTCCGAGTGTTCTTAGAGAACGCATGGCGCCTCGAGGATATACTCCGCACCGGTATTGCTGGTGGTGGTGTTCGCGGGGCTGAAGTCAGGCAGACAACGGAGATTCTGGCAAACCTGCTCACTGGCAGGGTCTATATGCGCATCCTTGGCCGAAAGGAAAGCAGCACGAGTGCTTATATTGATGCAATGACCGATTTTCTTTTAGACGGAATTCTTTGTGAGAGTAAAAAGCGATGAGGATACTCCTAGTTTATCCGGAATGCCCTGATACATTCTGGGGCTTCAAACGTGCTTTGAAATTCATTTCCCGAAAGGCGGCTCAACCCCCTCTAGGTTTGCTGACCGTCGCGGCAATGCTCCCAGATCAGTGGGAGAAGAAGCTCGTGGATATGAATGTAACGAGACTAAAGGACAATGACCTTCGGTGGGCGGACTTGGTCTTTATCAGCGCGATGTCAATCCAGAAGACATCCGCACGGGAGGTCATCGCCAGGTGTAGAGGGGCGAATGTCAGGACAGTCGCTGGCGGTCCGTTGTTCACAACTGATTATGATGATTTTCTGGACGAGGTGGACCATCTCGTGCTCAACGAGGCGGAAGCTACGCTGCCGCGCTTTCTCGAGGACTTGCAGGGAGGACGTGCTGAGCGAATGTACACCTCCGGGGAATTCCTCAATCTGGTCAAGACGCCTCTCCCACTGTGGGAGCTAGTGGATATGAGGAAGTATGCCTCGATGAACCTGCAATACTCCCGGGGGTGTCCTTTCGATTGCGAATTTTGCGACATCTCCGTGCTCTACGGGCAGAGAGTCCGGACCAAAACTAGGGATCAGATATTGGCGGAACTGGACTCGCTGCATTCTCGGGGATGGAGAGGGGACGTGTTTTTTGTGGATGACAACTTCATAGGGAACTGTAACAAACTCAAAGGTGAGGTCCTTCCGGCCATCGTCGAATGGATGGACACAAAAAGACACCCGTTTAACTTCCAGACAGAAGCCTCCATCAACATCTCTGATGATGAGGAACTCATGCGACTAATGGTTCGCGCTGGCTTTAATTCAGTGTTCGTCGGTATTGAGACGACCAACGAGGATTCTCTTGTCGAGTGCAACAAGCTGCAAAATAAGAATCGAGACCTCCTGGCCTGCGTGAGGAGAATCCATGGGTCGGGACTCCGCGTGATAGCGGGGTTCATCTTGGGTTTTGACAGTGATCCTCCCTCGATCTTTGAAAGGACAAGCGCATTCATTCAGAACTCAGGAATTGTCAGCGCAATGATCGGACTGCTGAATGCACCCCGCGACACTAAGCTCTACCAGCGTCTTGCAGAGGAGGGAAGGTTACTAGATGACGGGACTGGCGATAGCATGGACTTCTCGATCAACTTCGTCCCTGCAATGGATTATGACACGCTTATCAAAGGCTATAAGAAAGTTATTCGCAGGGCCTACTCGCCCGCCGAATACTACCAGCGGGTGAGGAGAGCCTTGAAAGAACAGAAGCCACTGAAAAGCAAGGCGTTACGCTTGAGGATCAGACACCTGGGAGCCGTCGTAAAATCCGTTGTGTTTCTGGGCATTGTAGGCAAGGAACGGTTACATTATTGGAGGCTTGTTTTCTGGACCCTTTTCCGCCGCCCGCGCCTTATTCCCCTTGCATTAACCTACGCGATTTATGGTTTTCATTTTCGGAAATTCTTCGAGGATTATGTGTAGTCAAACAGTCGGCACATCGTACATCCCCGATTTGGTCGGGGATTAGCCCGAGTCGAGGCGCTTGGGGAGTTCATTCCTTAGCCGCTGCCGACCGATAACAAAGGCCACCCGATGTTGGCGCTGCTTGCTATTATGCTCCCGGCCATCATTTAGTCTGGTTCGCATTCTAGGTATCTAAGGGTTGGGACTTGCGGCTAAGAGACAGAGTAGCTCTGTTTATGGCTTGTCGGATGGCCAAGGGGATGACGCCGGCCAGGCGCGAGGCGTTCTATGGGCTTCGGACGTTTTCTCTTTCTGACGTTGTCCTTTTTCCGGCGTCAGCTCCTTCCTCGAGGCGCCTCGTGAAGGCGTTTCCATTTTCGTTTCGCTCGGGCAGGACCCGGAAGGTCTTTTCGAATGGCAAGTTCGTCAGCATTGTAGAGAGCGGCATCGGGGCGCCATCGATAGAGATCATCGGCAATCTGGTCTGCAAGGGCGGTGCTAAGGTCATCCTGAGAATCGATTTCTGCGGCGCGCTGTCGCCGGATGTCAGCGTTGGCGACATCTTCATCGCCTCGTCGGCGAGAAGCTTCGATCAAGTGTCCCGGCATTACTTCGAAGATGATAGTATCGCCGCGGATTCGCATCTCGTTTCCTTGTTCGAGAGGTGGCTCACGCCGATGGCCGAGAAAGCCGGGATTCCGCTTCATGTTGGCCGAGTTTGCACCGTTGACCTGTTCTTTGCGGAGACCAATGAGATGCTCCGCAAATGGGCCAAGTCTGGCGAGGCGGTCGATATGGAGACAGCTGCGATTTACGCGATTGCCGGGAGCTACGGTGTAGCGTCGCTTTCGGTGATGGTTGTCACGGACAACAAGCTTCTGGGACATCCACCGTATTCTGGTGACGTCGAAAACCTGAAGAAGATCGTTGCGGGTCACAGTCTGTTGACGAGGGCAGTCAGGATGATCATGCCCGCCCTCGTCGATCTGACGCGCACCGCCTCCCCCAAGTGAGTCGGCAGAGACGATCAACCGTCAGGGGCTATCGGAGGCTTGTCGGTGTCCCGGACATAGGAGCAGATGTTCGCCAAAAAGCAGTGTTGGCATTGGGGGCTGCGGGCGCGGCAGAGCTTTCTGCCGAGCCGGACGAGGTTCATGTGCAGGTTGTACCTGTCCTTCTCCGGGACAACCTTCTCGAAAAAGGACTGCATCTTCTCACGCGTGGGTGAGACGCGGTCGAGGCCGATTCTTCTCGCGACCCTGAAGACGTGTGTATCGACGGGGAAGGCGGGCTTGCCGCACGCGAACAGGAGAACACACGCGGCCGTCTTCGTCCCGACGCCGCGGATCGCAGTCAAAAACTCATAGCCTTCATCGAGCGACATCGAGCAGAGGAAACCCATCGTGAGCCGTGGGTCTTTCTGCTTTATCTTTGGAATTAGGTCAATGATTCGTCGCGCCTTGGTCGGGCCAAGGCCAGCAGTCTTGATTGCGGCGAGGACTTGCTGGTAGTCCGCCGACATCAGGGATGTCCAGTCAGGGAAACGGCTTTTCAGTCGCTTAAACGCTGCCAGTGAATTGACGTCCGTCGTGTTCTGCGAAAGGATGGTGAGGACAAGCTCGTCCAGCGGAAGCCGACGCGGCCTCCGCTCGGGCAAGCCTAGATTGTCAACTAATCTCCTATTGACGAGCGAGATCAGACCGTTTGGTCGCGCATCACCCGTCACGCGGCACTCGCTATTGAGGATCGGTCAGTATGATCGTTTCACCAGCAAGCGCGTCCCAGGGCTGATCGTAGATGTGATTCGCGGGCGCCATTACTGTATAGAGGCCGATGTTCTGGTCCACGAGCGGGAACCCGTGGAAGAACCGAGCCGTCATAGCGTGAATCGTATAGGCGAAGTTGTCATCGACATAGGTGGAATAAAGAGGAGACGCGCCTGGGACCCAAGCACCCTCTGTGTCATACGTGAAGTACTCGCCGTTTTGGAGCATGAAGGACAAGAAGAGATCAGTCTCCTCCGTCTCGTATCCGAAACAAGTGTAAGTGGCTATGCAAGCAAATAGAGCACCGTGGTCATACTTATCGTTTCTGTTGTCGTCAGTGTATGGCTCGCGCTGCTTGTCCCACCGTTCGTTGCCGTTGAGGTCCGTGAATGGCTCACCACTGTCGTATCGGCCATTGTAGTTCTCATCAATGTATGCCTCTCCCTCGTCCCAATAGCCGTTGTGGTTCTCGTCCGTGAACGGCTCGTCCTCGTTGTAGGCGCCATCATCGTTCAAGTCCTCAAACGGCTCACCAAGGTCCCACATTCCATTACCATTCAAGTCCTCGTATTGCTCGGCCACGTAGTAGGTCTTTACGTTGTCCCGGTCCTTCGATGGCTTGGACAACAGGACCTTGCAGACGGACCCAACCTCTTTGCCGCCAAAGACCCCAATATCGATGTCGGAGCCGTCGTAGTTGGCCTCTGTTGTGCCGTCCGGCATCTCAGGGTCGCCAGTGCCTATACATGGAGAACCAGTCCCCAAGTGATAATCGCCATTTTGTGGATCAACGAAAAGCGGGTCCTCGCCGGTTATGCAGTTTTCCCGCATCACGAGCCCGTCAACGTCCTCACCGTTGTCGTAGAATAGGTTGTAGTCTATGTACTTGTTCTTTCTGGATTCGGCGCCAACGCCGCATTCCATGATGACGTTGTTTCGGAACCAATCCACGTGAGTGCCCTCGTACCAGTAGGCGCCGGTTGGGAAGCCAACGATGACGTTGTTTCGGATCGTTGGCTGCGCCATGCCCGCAACGACGACGCCGTACACCTCTCCGCCAGGTGCGTTGTTTATTATGTGGTTGTTGCGAATGAGCGGCTCACAAAGCGTGAGGACTGCATCCATCCTGCAATAGACTCCGGCGTAGCCATTGCCCTCGATCCAGTTGTGCATCGCCACCGCCTGGCAACCGTTCTCGAAATAGAACCCGTAGTAGTTGTTATCGACCAGCCTGTTGCCGATGATAAAGGGCTTCGCGATATCGGTATTCAGGTTCTGGTCATAGCTCGTGATCTGGCACATGATCCCCGAACGGTTGCCCGTTAATTCGCAATTGATGACAATGGACTCTTCTCCCTTGCCGCGGAAGCAGATGCCGGAATCCTTGCTGTTTCTAACCGTCAGGTCCCGGATGATGGTGAAAGGAGCATTTACGATGAAGATGTCGTAATTGCCCTTCGAGCCGTCGATAATGGTCTTGCCCATCCCCTCGCCGATGATCGTTATTGACCTTCTGACAGGTTTTTTTCTGCCAATCTCGACGATCGAGATAGATGTCTCGTAGTAGATGCCCTCTCGAATAAAGACAGTGTCCCCGGAGTTAGCGTCATAGATAGCCTCCTGAATCTTCAAGAAATCATCCGGGACGATAATTGTGCGGCCATAAGCCGTCACCGGGCACGCGAGCGCGCACAACAGCGCGGCAATAGTCACAAAGCCAAACACTTTCATAAAAGCCTCCTGCTTCCGTAAAGATTAGGTTCAACAACCAATCGCATTCTATAGGCGCATTCTACGAGCGTGCTCATTTGTGTCAAGCGCTTTTGGCCTAGGATATCCGTTCGTTCTTGTGTTGAGAGCTCTGCCGCACGGCGTGGACAGCTTGTGGCAGATTGGACGGTCGAAAGTTAGGGTCAGAAGTCGAGAGTCGGACGTGTGTCGCGGTTCACGGCGCATCACGGAATCCGCCGACCGGTGAGGCAAATGCCTACCTCTCAGCTCTGCTGCGGCGATACTCTAACCACCTCGAGAGTGTGCAGCCCGCGAAGAGACACACGTACGGGTAGAGCGAGATGCTGTACCTTGACAGCGATCGGGTTAGGACATAGCCAGCCCAGAAATAAAGCAGCAAGAGAATGGTCAGCAGTGCGAGCCGCCCGCTGACGCCTCTGCAAGAAAAGACCGCAGCGAGCGCGAGGAGCACGTAAACCGAGTTCTGTAAAACACTTGTCCAGACGATCGTGCGTGCCCACCTCGGGCCGATTACAGAATCGTAAGCGATGTTGTTGATCAGCGTCAGTCTCGGGTAATCGACAAAGATAACGCTGGTTTTGAGGACGGCGCGCCTCGGCAAGTCAGACAGGTTCTCGATGAAGATCCGCTTTCCCTCGCTACGGAAGTAGTTGTTTTTCTCGATCCAATTCATTCCCTCGATTTTTCTGAGTATCTCAGGAGCCAGCGCGGGTTGTGCGATGCCGTTGAACGGGGCAATCTCTTGGTAGTTGCCGGTCAAGAAATTGAAGCCAAATAGCGTCCCCGTCGGGACGAAAGCGTCATATCGAACGTAATTCCTGATCGTCCACGGCGCCATGATGGCCAAGAACCCGGCCAGCGCGACGGCAGACAGCGTGACTCGGCGCCCTATCGATGCTCCTCTTGTGGTGAGTATCAAAAAAACCACCAGAACTATGACCAATTGCGCCGCAGCCTTGCAGAGAGTGGCAAGGCCCAGAACCATGCCAGCGATGATCGCCCATAACGCGCTCTGACGCTCCAATAACCTCAGGATGGTGAGGAATGATACGCCGACGAGCAGCGCAAAGAGCGTGTCTGGATAAAGCACGCCGCAGTGAACGATAGACGGCAGATGCAGGGCGAGCAGCAGGGCCCCGGCGAACGCCGCCCACCTGTCCCTCAAATACCGCTGTCCGACCAGGAATATGAGCGCTGAAAGGAGCGTTGAGGCGAGGATCTGCGCAGCCACGACCGCCATCTGAGATGTGCCAAAGACCTTGTAGATCGCCGCGATGAAATGGCCATAAACTGGAACCCTTATGGGAAGCTCTGGCTCGCCCGCGGGTAGAGTATCAAGGGCTCGTCCGGCGAGGATGTTCCTGGCCATGACATCGTATTCGTGTGCGTCGAGAATGGCTGGCGGAATCCCAAAACACCAGACAAAGAGCATCCTTGCGCCAAGTGCGGCAAGGACGATCACCCATAGAGCCGAGCTTGTCTTCATTTGGCCCCACTGGTCTCAACGGAGAGTTGCCTTTTGAAGACATAAATCGGCCACTTATGCCAGATTAGGTCGAAGCCGGCCAGTCTCCCCGTCTGCTTCACCTCATCAATCACCGGCGTCTCCCACCAAGCGGTGATCTTCTCCAAGTCAACGACCGCGTATTCTACACCGCCCGGCGCCAGTGCGTTCTCGCCCAGGAAATACACCTCATTTCGCGACGCCAGGTGCGCCAGCATGTAACGAGGCGCTGTCGCGGGCACATTGGGCGGAATCATGGCGAGCGACTTCTTCTGTGCCTCGAAATATGGTTCCTTGTTCATTTTGAAGGCGCCCCACCACATCGGGATGTAGCATATCGCGATGAGGAGGATGAGCGTCGATAGTGCGATTGACAGCACGCGCCGCCTTGAGCCGGCGAGTCGGGAAATGGTCAGTGCGGTTGCGGGTCCGAGAAACGATGACGGAAGGATGCCGTAATGGAAGGGTATTGGGACTTCCCAGTTCATCAGGCCGGAGACGACGAAGGCCGGGAGCAGGCCCATCAGCGCGTAAGCGCTCCCGAAAGGCAGCAAGAAGAAGAACGGTGCGAATAGATAGAAGATGAACTCCTGCTTCTGAGCCTGTGCGAAGTTGCCGAAAAGAACGGACGGATCGTGTAACGCTTTGAGGGCGAGGTCAGAGATTGAGCGGATGTATGGATATCGCACGACCATCATGTTGTCGGGGGCGCGAAATATCGGAAATAGGATGACGAAGACTAGTATCAGCCACAGAATGTTCACTACGGCAGGAGCGACGACCCATTTCTTTGGTCTTCTCTGGACGAGCGCCAGACCCGCAAACAGGAGCATGATAAACGGCACGTTCTCCTTTAGCCCGCTGCAAAGCACCATGAATGTGATGAACCAGCCAAAGCGCCTCGTCTCGAAGAAGTAAATGGTGAACGGAACGAGGAACGTGGCGAACACGACCGGATGGAAACCGGTGTAGTTCTGGGCGATTGCCGTCGGGATCAGAAGATACGCGGTCGTGAGCAGGAAGCTCTCAAGAGCCTTGAGGCGAGTCCTGGCGACAAGGAAAAACGGTATCGCCGCGAGCCCCATCACGACGGTCTTGAATACCAGAAACACGGCGGCAGTCCTGAAGATCAGGAAGAATGGTAGTATGAGGAGCTTGATCGGCGCGAAGTGGTCGCCGATGAGTTCGTAGGTCTGGCTGCCGGATTGTGTGTGCAGCCTCGAGAGGAGGAAATGCCCCTGCGAAACGCTGTATTGAGGGGCTGTGAATCTCGACAGGTCATGCCAGTTGCCGAAGATATAGAAATCCCACAGCCCGGTGATAAGGAAAAACACCACGTAAAGCACGACAATTGTGCCAAGCAACTTGCGACTGTGGCGGTCTGTGAAGCAGTCGATTCGCTCTCGGAAGCTCGGGTTGACGGTCCCACGGATGAAGAGGTAGCCGGCGAGTATCAGGCCGAAGAGAAAGACCTTTGGCCCGAGGCGCTGGACGTAAGACGAGAAATACGTGTTCAACGAGGTCGCAAATCGCGGGATCAGAAGCGGGACCGCGAGGAGCATTAACGCCGGCAAGAACGACAGGATATAATCCCTTTGTGAAGTCTCCGCAAGAGAAATGTCGAAGGAGCGAGAAGTCGCGAGGTAGAATCCGACGGCCAGGATTCCTCCTACTACCGCGAAGATGGAGATTCTGAGGGCGGAATTCAACGAATCACACACGCCGGGGAAAAAGCCAGCGAGATAAGCCCCCACTATGGTCCCAGCGAGAGCCGGAATCGCCCAAGAGAATGCCTTTCGGGAACCGTCATTAGGCATCGCTCAAAACAGACCTCAACACTTCGCTATTGTCTGACGACAACGCATGATAGCTACTCCTCTATTAGTTCACGCAGAGCACCGTGTGTCAACCTGCCCCTGAGCGGTAATCGTAGCATGACGTCTGGAATGTGGCTACAGGACGCGTGATACGTCCTGTAGGGGCGGTGCTTGGAGGCTGGGTCGTAAGTCGTTGCGCTTGTGTAGGGGCGAGGTCTGAAGACCCGCCCTTTCGAATTGATGGTCGCATAAGATGCCTCGTATGCGCAGGGATTGATGTAGGCGGGCGGGTCTGAGACACCGCCCCTACAGGCCGATTCCGACAATCGCGTCGCATAAGAAAACCGCCGCATTGATCTTGACAATCGGCAGTATCCCCTCTATCGTTGTTGTCTGATATGGACAACAAAACCCTCCTCAATCGAATTATGACCCAGCCTCCTTGGCCCGCCCTTCATACGTTCGGTCACATCAGAGAAGGGCGGGGCAAACACAGTCACTACGATGCCCGACACGGGATTATGACCCAGCCTCGTTGTCTCCTTCCGCCTTGCTCAGAAGTGCGCTCGCCTTGCCTACTCAGGGAAAAGCTTCTCGTGGATTGTTATTAGGGCGCCGGCTGATCTTGGCCCGGGCCTGGTCGTGAGGTCGGGGTCGAGGAGATAGACCCGGCCGTTCTTGACCGCGGGGACCTCCTGCCATCTCTTCAGCTGGCGGAGCTCTTCCAACAGCGCCTTTTGGCTCCCGTGTCCTGTCACCAGGATGACGTCGGGTGCTGAGGCGACGACCGTCTCGAGGCTCAGCCTCGGGTAGCGAATCGTGTATGCGCCGACAACGTTCGCGCCGCCGGCGGTCGCCACGAGCTCCCCGATGAACGTCTGGGCGCTCGCGCTGACGATTGGCTTGACGTCCAGCGCGACCAGAACCTTCGGCCGGCCCTTCGTTCTGGCAAGCTTGTCCGCCTTCGATTTGATATGCTTGACCACCAGCTCGATGTTTCCTACGAGCTCTTTTGCCTTGTTCTCGTTTCTGAAGAGCTTCCCGAGCCGGCTGATCGACTGTATCAGCCCTTGCATGTTGTTCGGAAACACGCAGAAGACCGCGATGCCGAGCGATCTCAATCTCCTGATATCCGTCTCGGAGTTGCCGTCCATCGTTCCCACGGCGATGTCAGGGCTCAATGAAACGATCTTCTCGACGTTCAGGGCCGCAAACCCGCCGACCTTCGGCAGCCTATTGACGGCTGGTGGGTAGTTGCTGTAGCTGCTGACGCCGACCAGCTTGCTGCCAAGCCCCATTCCGCACAATATCTCGGTGAGGTTCGGCGCAAGCGAGACGATTCGCTGGGCGTCGGCCGGAACAGTCACGAGCGCGCCAGATGCGTCCTGAAGGCGAGCTGCGGCTGCGCCCTCTGCCGAAGACGGGACAGCAAGCAGCGCCACGATCACGCCCAACGTGACCGTCAGCTTAAAGCATCCAGGTCGCCAAAGCCAACTCCTCATAGTATCGATGATATAGTTTGCCAACCCGGTGTCAATAACCGCCCGCGGCGGGAGAAAGCTCGTGCTTGTTTGGGCAAGGTCAAAATGATAGATTCCGAGTCCGATATGAAGGAACCAATCATTGCAATTACAATGGGCGATCCTGCCGGGATTGGACCGGAGGTCATCGTCAAGGCGCACCGCGAGCTTCTTGCTTCCCAGAGCACCATCAACAAGCTCGTCGTGGGCGATTTTGCGCTTCTTCAGGCCGTCTGCGAGGCGACCGGTTGCCGGGTTAGGCTCTCGCGAATAGAGGAGGCCGATGTAGTTCAGGTCCAGCGCCTCGTCCGCGACGATCCCGAAGCGCTGTTCGTAATCGATCTTGAAAACATTGAGCAGGATGTCCTGTGCTATGGGAAGCCGGACATGTTCACGGGGAAGGTGGCGATAGATTACATTGTACGCGCGCTGAGTTTCTGCAAGGCAGGCGCGGTTTCGGCCATCGTGACTGCGCCGGTCTCGAAGAAGGCTATCTGCGATGCTGGCGTGGCGTTCACGGGCCACACGGGGGTCATTGCCAGCGCCATGGGCGTCAGGGATTATGCGATGATGTTCGTGTGCAAAAAGCTGCGGGTTTTTCTTCTGACTACGCACGTCCCGCTCTCCCAAGTCCCTGCCCACGTTACCCAGAAGAACGTGAGGCGCCTCATCTTTCTCGCGGAAAGGACTCTTACGAAGTTCTTTGGGATAAGAAGGCCCAAGATCGCCGTCTGCGGACTGAATCCGCACGCCGGCGAGGACGGCGCCATCGGTAGGGAAGAGCTTGCGGCAATTGTCCCTGCTATGGCCTCCGTGCGGAAGGAGGACATAGACATTCGCGGTCCATTTGCCGCTGACGCACTTTTCGTTCCGGAACGTGCAGAGCAGTTCGACGCCATAATAGCCATGTATCACGACCAGGGCCTGATCCCTGTCAAAATGACCGATTTCAGACACGCGGTGAACGTTACGGTTGGCCTGCCAGTGGTCCGTGTCTCAGTCTCGCACGGAACAGCGAACGACATCGCTGGCAAATGGGTCGCTGACCCGACGAGCATGGTCGAATCGCTCAAGCTCGCAGACGCAATGACGCGGACGCTCTTGGCTGGCTAACCCGAGGTGCCCTATACACGCAGGATGTGGGGAGTGATAATCCCCTTATGAGTTCGTCGTTCAGGTCTTTTTTCCAGAAGAGCTGGGTGCAGGTTATAGCCCTCACCGTGTCCCTATGGGCTCTTGACCTAATGCAGCTTTCCGGAGACTTGTCAGGGGCATCGTTCCAGCTGGTCTTCGCGATGCTCGTGCCCCACATATTCAACGCAGCGCCCGCATTCGCCTCGGTATTCATCTATGTGTTGATGGCCGTGATCTCCAGCGCCTGCCAGTGGCCGATCACTGTTGGCGAGCCTCTGCCGATGATGGCGGTCCGACACTGTGCGCTGCTTCTGGCCGTCACGATTTCCCTGCTGTTCGTGAATAGAAGCCCAACGTGGCGCGCCAGAGCGCTATTCGTGGTCTATTACCTTGCGACCATCTACATCGCCGCCACCCACGTCTATGTCGCGCGAGTCGCCAATCCATATCTGGTCATCTGGCCAATTCTGCTAGTATTGCTTCCCGTTCTCATCATCTGGCGCCTCAGGCCCTTCGTGCCCAAGTTCTGGCAGATGGCGCCGGCGGTCGTGGTTTATATTCCGCTCAGATTCATTGGCTACTGCCTGGTGACAACGTGCCAGCCCAGCGCCATCGCGGGATGGGCGATCTCGAAATGGGAACGGCTCTTTGAGCCAACTCTGTTGTTTGATGGCCTCGTCTTGCCGCTTGGACCATACGTCCTGATGGCGATGATCGCCGCCGTCGTGCTGACTTATCTTGGCGGCTGGGGCCTCCGCCGGCCCGATACCAACGGAGGCGGGATTGTGGTCTCGGAGGTTGACGAGCAAAGCGGAGAGCACGATGATATGGCCTGAATAAGGGCAGGTTGGCCTATTGGACCGAGGCCGGCGCCTCGGCCGCTGGCCGTACCTCAAGCATCACCACGTTTCGGGCCGGCGCGCTGAGCGTCAGCTCTGATGCGCCGCTCGACACAGCAATGCGCTCTCTTCTCGTGTGCGTTACGAGATCGACGCTGTATTTGCCCCGCAGATGGTATCGTGTGGGGTCAAACAGACACTTGATTGTCAGGTTCTTCTCAGAGATGTTTGCGAAAAAGAATCCCAGACGCACACCGGACGCCCAACCGGATGAGACAATGGCACGTGCTTTCACGACGCCGGACCGCGGGCTATCCTGCTCGGGGAAGACATTGTAGTGGTCGTAATCCAGCAGAACCGTGGGGACCTCGGACACGATCTTGAGCGGACGGACCATACGTCCCCAGCAGAGAAACCGCCTACCAAACTCGAGCCTCGCCCGGGCCATCCGCCGCAGGAAGTCAAGATATGGTTTGTGCACCCGCTCGGGGCTCTTCTCCTCGACATATTCTGTCCAGTAATCATACGTAAGGTAATGGCTGGGTCCTTTTATGCCATCGAAGAGCTCCGTGGCGCTGAACTCATAGTTGAGCTCGAACACCGCGCCCCATAGATACACACGGGCGGCGATTAGATAGAATATGTCCCCGAAGCGGCGGCCAAGTTTCCCAAACCCGTCTAGCCTCACGGGGCCATATTCGTGATAGACGTAGTCGAACATTGGGATGCTCTCGATTGCCCCAGTCGGGTCGCCGGCCCACTCGAAGGCGCCCTGAACGCCCGCCATCGCGCGGCTCTGGCAGAAGTCGATGACGTCGATGAAGTTCTCGGTTATCACCTCCGTTCCGATCGGCACGCGCTGCCCTCCCTTTTGAGCCGCGCACGCCTCGTGTGAGCGCTGGAGCAGCTCGCGGTAGTTCTCGATCATATAGGCCCCCTTGCCTCCGACTGGGTGCCCATGATCCGAGTTCTTGCAGGAAAGAGGCGCCGCACAGCAGACGGAGGTATCATTATAGAGAGCGTTACACGCAAAGTCCGGCGCCGAGACAAGTGTCCGGTCCCTCAGAGCATAGAAGTCCGCCCAATCAGCCGATGCGGGGCACATCCAGACCTTCTTCTTGCCACCGTCGATAAACTCATGTCCTGTGGACCCGGCCTTGAGCTTCGGAAAGTCCCGAGCAACCGTTGAAAGCCACAGATCAACTTTGAACACAGCAAACTTGCTCCCCGATTCTCTGATGGCACGCACGTTGGCGGGGTTCGACCACATCTTCTCAACGTCCTCCCAAGCCGCATCCGAGGCGCTGTTGTCGTTTGTTTCCCAATCGAAGCCAAGAATATGGAAAACCGGGACACCCATCGCGCTTTGCATAGTCTTCAACCACGCCGCCTCATCGCGGCGGCAGCTGATCCCGAACGTTGCCACGCCAATCCTTTCTTGAAGCCATCTTGCGCACTGCCTATCGGATTGCGTGCGCTTGGGCCCGTTCTGACACCACACGGGTGCGCCAGGCCCCTTCGACGTGACCCACGCGCGATAGAGCTCCGCCCCCTCATACCAATCCCCCTCGCGCGTTGCGGCGAGAACGACCGGATACCCGAACGACTCACGCGGCCCGTCCTTCCCTGGCAGCTGTTCCTCGACGTAGTGGACGAGGCGCATCTCCAGGTAGTCCGTGCCGAGCGGGCGGTAGAAGTTGAGCTCTTTTATCGTG
Source organism: uncultured bacterium (assembly GCA_965372715.1). GTDB lineage: Bacteria > B130-G9 > B130-G9 > B130-G9 > B130-G9 > CAYZPW01. The sequence goes on from CBDVDH010000023.1 coordinate 40,183, forward strand.
TGTGCCGGGTCATGGCAGCCGAAGTAGAACCCGCCCTGGGTCTCATCATAGAAGGCCATGAACTGCATCGGACAGCCGTAGTATCCGTCTGGGTATTCGCTGTGAACGAACCGGGCCTGGTAGTTGTCCACCTTTTCGGGGCGCAGCGTGTTGAGCGGGTCACGCACCAGCAGCCCCGATGCGGATGGGTGGGCGAGGAAATCATCGTCGGAAGTATCCCCCAAGGCGGTCATACCGGAGAGGATGGGAAAGACCAAGGCGCGAATATCGGACCCACGCGAGGAGCGCAAAGTGGGCGTCAGGGCAATGGCGCCCGATTTAGCGACCGAGACTTCGATCCGCACCTCGGCTTCGACCTCTGGAAATCGGAAGACCTGCGATCCGACTGCATCGTCGCTCGATAAGACGCTGAATCCGTTAGGGCCGGAGGGATTGATCACGGAGCCATCGCGCAGCACGAGAGAGCAGACTGGCTCTTTCCCTTTGTTGCTGAAGAGGTCTAGGCCAGTCAAGAGATTCGTGACCTGAAGGAAAGCGCCGGTTGCGGTATCAAACTCGATCGATAGGGCTGGGGTCTCAATCGTCAGTGTGTTGCGACCGGCCGGGGCAGCTGAATCGATAGGAGAACGGTCGCATGAAACGATCAGTCCCGACAAATGTAATGTAAAGAGCAGAACCGCAACGGACGGTAAGCGTCTCATTCGCATGGGTGCGGGAGGTTTATTGGTTTCGCCAATCTTGGACCTCCTGCGTGGGCACGAGGCAGATGAACTTCAGCGCGGTTTCGCCCTTGTTCACGAAACAGTGCCACTCGTTCGACGGGATGAGGACCGCGCAGCCCGGCCGCAGCGGGTGCTCGTTTCGCGCCTCGTCAACACAGGCGCCCTCACCCTCGACGACGAACATCTCATGTTCCCACGGATGCTGGTGATACGGGGTCGATCCCCCAGGACCGACCTCAAAGAAGCGCATCCTGAAGTTACATGCCCCATCAGGCTCGGAGATGAGCATTCGCATCGTAACGTTTTTGGCCCCCTCAATTCCGACGACATTTGCCTCAACGTCGGTGTAGTGTATTAGCTTCATTCGACCACTCCTTGCATACATTGGGTTCAGACGCAACGTGAAATCCAATCGAACCTTAGCATTAAGGGCGTCTTGGCGGCAAGCCAGAATCCTGTCCCTCAACTTGCCGGGATGCCGTGCTGGCCGAGCCAGGGTTGACACCAGAGGCACTTTCCAGCACTCTTGTGATACGTTGGCGAGGTTACAAAGCTCGGATACCTGACCGCGTCGAGGCCAATTGCCGTCACGTTGGAGAAGATGAGAGGCCATTGGCAGGTCGTGTTCAGGACCGGCTCAACCTACGTCATCGCACAGAACGGCGCTGAGTCAGGTAGATTCTGACAATGGGCAAATCTCATAGAGCGGACGCCGTCCATCAGCAGAGGTCCAGCTGCCGATGTGAGTTGTATCGATTACCTCGATTCAGTAACCTAATTGGGTAATATGCGTTCCTGTAGGGCTAGATGTTCACTCTGCGGCATGTATCCTTGGGTGAGACCGTGCTCCAGAATGAGACTCCCAACGGAAAGGTAACTTCCATGAATGATTTCAGTCTCTGCGCAGCATGAACAACTCGGATAACGGAAACGGAGGGCAAACGGACGCTGCTCAAGTGCACGGACGCGCGTTTTTGCGCAGGCGGAAGCTCACTTGGGCGGTCTGGTTTTTGGCCTACGGTTTGCTGGCTGTCGTGGCCGTAGCCGTCGGCTGTGCCGTGGGTCCCGTGCCGATCTCACCTGGCAAAGTCATCAAGATCATCCTTTCGAGTTTGGGTATGGGCCACTGGCAAGACACCTGGACAGCCGCGCAGGAGATGATCATCCTGAGAATCCGTGTGCCCCGCGTCCTCACGGGCCTCGTCGTGGGCGCCTCGCTTGGCGTTGTTGGCACGGCGTTTCAGTGCGTTCTCCGCAATCCGCTCGCCGACCCGTTCATTCTGGGGGTGTCAAGCGGCGCGGCTCTCGGCGCTTCCGTCGTGATTGTTTTTGGGATTGCGATCCCCTTTCTGCCGGGCGCGAGCTTGCCGGTCATCGCGTTTTTCGGCGCGATGCTCGCCACGATATTCATTTATCGGATGGCGATTGTGCACGGCAGCATAAACCCGCACACGCTCATCCTCTGCGGCGTTATCCTCAACTCGTTTCTGTCGTCCGTCATGATGATGATCTACGCTGCCGCAAGGCCCGATAGGATTCATTCGCTGCTTCTGTGGCTGATGGGCGACCTCGAGAGCGCCGGAGAATGGTTCGTCGCGCCGCTTCTGGTGATGTTGGTTGGCACGGTCTGGGTCGCGACGTTCGCCAGGAGGATGAACGCAATGACGCTCGGGGACGAGGCGGCATTCTCGCTTGGGATTGATGTAGTGAGAACCAAGCGGGCCGTTTTCCTCATCTGCGCCGTAGTCGTCGGCTCGGCGGTCTCAGCGACCGGTGTAATCGGTTTCGTCGGCCTCGTGGCGCCTCATCTGTGCCGAACGCTCGTTACGGCTGATCACAGATTCGTGCTGCCATCGTCGGCGCTGCTGGGCGGCGCGCTCGTCGTTTACGCGGATACGTTTGGCAGATGGGTCCTTTCGCCCGCAGAACTTCCTGTTGGCGCAGTAACAGCGCTCATAGGGGCGCCGTTCTTCATCTATATCCTTAAGAAACGAGCGAAAATCGTGTGGGCGGACCAGTGAGTCCAAAGTTCAAAGTTCAAGGTTCAAAGTTCAAAGTCGAAAGTCCCACAATCCACAATCCGCAATCCGCAATCCACAATCCACAAGACGCGGCGCTTTCGGCGCAAGACGTGCGGTTTTCATATCCAGCGTCGGGATTTGTGCTTGGGCCGGTAGGTGTTTCACTGAGGTCCGGCGAGGTGTTGGGCATTGTCGGGCCGAACGGCTCCGGTAAAACGACGCTTCTGCGGCTCTTGAGTGGCTTTTTTCGACCCGTATCCGGCTGTGTTGCCCTCGCGGGGCAAGATATGAAAGGGCTCAAGGCGCGAACAGTCGCAAAATCCGTCGCATTTGTCCCACACCAATCGGCCGCGACTTTCCCGTATCGCGCGCTGGAGATCGTGCTGATGGGACGCCTGCCGCACCTTGCGCTGTTTCGCTCGGAGAAACCGAAGGACGAGAGCATAGCCAGAAGCGCGATGCGTGCGACGGACACCTATCATCTCGCCGACAGGTATTTCAACGAGCTGTCCGGCGGCGAAAGGCAACGCGTCATGATCGCCATGGCGCTCTCTCAACAGCCGCGGGTTCTCCTACTTGATGAACCAACCAGCCACCTCGACATCAGCCACGTCGCCACGATCCTCGGCCTTCTTACATCACTTGCGAAGAACGAGTTGCTCGCCGTGGCTGCCGTGCTCCACGATCTCAACCTTGCCTCGGAATACTGCGATCGACTCTTGATGATGCGGTGCGGAAAGGTCGAGTCGCTCGGCGCCCCATACGAAGTTCTGTCAGTCGAGAACATCAAGCGCGTCTTCGAGGCAAACGTCACAATAGCTGAAAACCCCGCTACCGGCGCCCCCTTCGTATTCCCCATCCCGAGGCGCCCATAATCGCTGCCTGGGCTGAGCCGCTCTCGCTAGCCTCTTAACACCCCCTGCGCTTAGAATCTGGGCCGTTGAATGTGTGCCAACGTTGGTCGTCAGAATACACATCAGCGATGCTCACTCGCGATAAGTACTGTCTTGCTGGATAGCGGTATTGCCGGACTCCCGCTCCAATGTCATTGACTTCCCGGGGTCGGCGATTATGCGTTACAGTTCTCGGGAGTTCTGCTATTCTCCCCATTTGTCAGTATTACCGCTGCGTTGGAGGCCGTCATGCGTTACGTTTTCGGACCGGTTCCGTCGAGACGACTTGGGATGTCGCTCGGCGTCGATATGGTTCCATATAAGACCTGCACGTTTGATTGTGTCTATTGCGAGTGCGGCCGGACTACCGCTCACGAAGTGACTCGCCGTCAGCACTTCGATTCGCTTTCGCCGGTGCTCGACGAGGTCAAACGGGCCCTCAAGCGCGGCCGGCGCCTCGACTACATCACGCTTGGCGGCAGCGGCGAGCCGACGCTGAACCTTCAGTGCGGCGAGCTCATCCGGGAGATCAAGAGGATTACCGATGTCAAGGTTGCCGTGCTGACAAATGGCTCACTGCTGACTGAGCGCGAAGTGTTCCAGGACCTTCTGCACGCGGACCTAGTTGTGCCGTCACTGGACGCCGCGAGGCAGAGTCCTTTCGAGAAAGTCAATCGTCCTGTTGCAGGCCTCTCGATAGAGAGTGTTGCTGAGGCGATGTCTGAGTTCGTCGGGGCGTTTGACGGCGACGTCTGGCTCGAGGTTCTGCTCGTGGAGGGTTTGAACGACTCGGAACAAGACCTATCCGCGCTCCTTGAGGCGGTGAGGCGTATTGACCCGCTGCTCGTGCAGATGGGGACCGTTGAGCGTCCAGGCACTGAGGATTGGGCGAGGCCAGTTGATGATAAGGTGCTTGCTGGTTTCGTGGCCAGGCTCGGGACAAGGGCAACGGTTATTGGCCGTCCGGTGAGACATTTTGGCGCGACTTCTGAAAGCGACATGTCTTCCGACATACTCGCTCTCGTCTTTCGCCGTCCCTGCACAATTGAGGACATTGAGAGCGGCGTCGGCGGGAAGCGTCCGATCATCTTGGGCAAGGTCCGCGAACTTGAGGAGGCGGGCAAAATCACGGAGTACATTCACAAAGGTGAGAGGTTTTACATCGGCGAGAGAAGCTAGGTGATAACGGTGTTTTGTCAAAAGGAGTCCCACCGCGGACCTCCCAAACTCATACGGCGGAGGCGATCGTATGCCTGATCATTCAACTGACGACGTCAAGGGACACAAGCGGCATATTCTTGACCCCAAATTCAAGCGGGGGATGCTAGGGCATTACGTGGCGCAGACAGCTATCGCCACGGCGTTCGTATTCGCTTTGCTCGTGATTCTATATAAGCTCGAGCAGCTCGTGATCGTGGCGGCGCTCGGGTCCTCGGCGTTCGTCGTATTTGCGATGCCCAAAAGAGAGAACTCCAGGGCTCGCTACGTTGTCGGCGGCCACTTCTTCTGTTTCTTGACTGGTACGAGCTTGAGGCTTTTAACGCACGATTGGCTGTTCGGTTACCTGGAAATGAGCCCCACCGCCGAGGACATAATCGCGTGCAGCCTGGCAGTTGGCGCGTCCCTTTTCGTCATGGTCGTTACCGACACCGAACATCCACCTGCGGCAGGGACGGCCGTAGCGACGGCCCTGGCTGACTTCTCGCCTCAGGTCGCCGTCAGCGTGATACTCGGCGCGGTTATGCTATGTGTCGGTAAACTCCTGCTCCGCCGGTGGCTGAAGGACCTGCTCTGAAGAGCACACGCCCGCATCGCCAGCACGCCTCTCGCTCAGGCCTATTCTGACGATTCGCAAGAGAATGATTAGCGTAGCCAAAGAGATCGCCACGTCCGCGACGTTAAAAGCTGGCCAGTGGTAGCCGTGCTTGTAGTGGAAGTCCACGAAGTCGATGACGCCGCCATAGGACATGCGGTCGATGAGATTGCCCAGGGTTCCACCTATTAGGAGAGCGACCGCAAGGGAGACGGAACGCCTCTTGCCACCGTAGTGCGCCGCAAACCACGAGAAGACAACGGCGGCAACTAGTGCGCCGAACGATAAGATGAGCGTCTTGTAGCGGTGATCGCTGCCTGAAAGAAAACCGAACGCAATTCCCCGGTTCATCGTGTGGACTATATTCAAGAATCCGTCGATGACCGAGACCTGTTCGCCAAAAGCCAGGCTCGCGCGAATCCAAAGCTTGGTCCCTTGGTCGGCAGCCACGACCGCGAGGAGCGTGATAGGGAAGAGCCACGACGACAGACAGTATCTCACAAGAGACCTGAGCGAGCAGCCCAGAGGCAGTGGTCGTTTGGACAAGAGCATCTCCTACGGCAAACCAATTGTCAGGCAAAAGACAGTAACCAGCGCCGAAAGAGAAGTCAATCGGAGGTGAGGCGCAGTTTTCTCGGAAGGAAGGACTTCCGTCAGCCCGAGTAATGAGATTGATGCAAGCTGGTTCTGGCCTTTTGGACTGCGTCCGCCGCGCGGCGGATTTCTTCGGTCGTGGCTTGACACCACCCTCTGATAGGCATCTATTCTGAACTTGGAAGCCGCAATCCAGAGAATAGGACGTCCTCCAACAGTGCTCACGCCGCGTCAAGCCGCGGCGAGTCAAAGCGGCGTCAAGCCGTCGCACTCCAAAATCACCCAATGGGTGCAACTCGCAGACCGACCCCTGTCAAACTCATCACTTTTGGGCAGCGGAAGAACGTGCTCGGCCCAGCATGTCCCTGCCGGCAATGTGATTGTTGGGGCCGACCAAGCGCCTTGATTCTCTATGGCTGTTATGTAATATGAAAAGTGTCTGCAAGTGGGGCTCGATGACGCGGTTGGTTCAACCGCACAGGACTGTGGCTGCCGACTTGGCCTGTCTTCTGGTGGAAGCGCCGAGGCGGCCTGTTGTGTAATTGAGCTGGCAGGTCACGGGCGTTTGACAGTGATTGGCAAGAAGGCCGCTGCGCTCAAACCGACGGCGGCCGATGAGAGACGCTTGCTTTACTGGTTTAGGGCTGAACAAGCGAAAAGGGTGATGTGATGTGTGTTAATGCCGGAGGTGCTGGGCTTTCAGAGCTGATTTCCCGCACAGAGAAAGAGATTAAGAGCGATCTTTCCGAGCTGGCCGGGGTGCGCGAGTTCGTCCGCCGTGTTTGCGACGCCTCGGCGCTTGACGATGATGCCACAGATCAGTTTGAGTTGGCTATGAGTGAGACGGCGACCAATATCATGATGCATGGGTATAAGGGCCGCTCGGACGGACAGATTCGGATTCTGGCCGATACTTTCCCTGACCGGGTTGTAATGAGGTTATACCATTGGGGTGTCGCGTTTGAACCTGGGCATGCGGAGCTTCCGAGAGTGGATACTTACCAAGAGGGCGGCTATGGGCTCTACATCATTGAGGAAAGCGTGGACGAGGTTATATACTCGCGCGATCAATGCGGGCGGAACTGCATCCTGTTGGCAAAACATGGGACGAGAGGTTGAGGGGCCGGATTTCGATGAAACTGGGTCTTGAGCGGGTCGATGATATCTTGATTGTGACGGTGCCTGGGCGGGTCCTGGATGTCGTTCACGCTGATGAATTCAGGCAAGCCGTTTATCCAATACTAGCGGAGGAAACCAAGGCCGTTCTTGACATTGCGAGACTGGATTTCGTCGATAGCTCCGGGCTGGGCGCGTTCGTCGGCTGTGCGAAAATGTTGAGGGCGGCCGGCGGAGACCTGAAGATCTGTGGGATGACAAAGAAAGTGCGCTGGCTCTTCGATCTCCTCAAGATGCACATGATATGTGATCTCTTCGACACCAAGGAAGAGGCCATCAAGAGCTTCAAGACCCTCGCTCAAGATCGCGATTCGACTGGCGATACGACGGATATGAGGTCCAGTGTTCGAGGGATCGGATATCGGAAGATAAACCAACAGGAGTGAGTAGAATGGAATTGAGTGTTGAAACGGTTGAGAACGTAGCTGTCGTGAAGGTGCCGGGGCGTACCCTCGAGGCAAGTAACGTTGAGGAATTCAAGCGGAACATGGCCCCAATCCTCGACAAGAACACATCTGTCGTTCTCGACATTCAAAACCTGGAGTTTGTCGATAGCTCCGGACTGGGAGCATTCCTCTCCTGCTTGAGGCTTCTGAACGTTGCTGGCGGGGAGCTGAAGATATCCGGGATGAGAAAGCCCGTGGTTGCGCTCTTCGAGCTGGTTCGAATGCACCGCATCTGCGACGTCTTCGACACCGTTGACGAGGCAGTCAAGGCCTTCCAGTAGAGGTGTTTCCGTAAAACGGAAACGGGCGAAAGGGAAAAAAGGTGAAAGGGCGAAAAGGGCGCGGCCGGCGTTCCTCGAAACGGCTCGAGCTGGTCTTGCGCTTAGTGGCGTTGGTAAGGGCGATGCCACGGGTCCGGGCACCGTACGCGCTGCGCGGGCAGGCTCTACTTCGTAAGTTGGTATTTCAGGCTGGATGACTTGCCGCAGCGACAGATGTTTTTGTATTGCTGACGCCAAGGGAGCGGTAACAGAGCCGGGGTAGGCTTCCGCTTTTGAAAATGCGAATATACAACAAGAGAGGTCAACTTGCCATTCTGAGGAACATAGACAGATGACGGGCGAGGAAAACAGTAAGGCGACGGTGACGGCCGCAGCGTTCGAGAAGTCGGTTCGACGGCACGTGAGGTATTCCATGGGAAAGGCTCTTGACGACGCGACCATAAGGGACATTCACTGGGCGGCGTCGCTTGCCGTTAAGGACCTTCTGGTAGAGCGGATGCTGGAGACGAGGCTTCGGTACAGGAAGGCTGACGCCAAGCGGCTGTATTACCTATCGGCTGAGTTCTTGATGGGGCGCGCGCTTGGCAACAACCTGTGCAACCTCGGGCTCTACGATGTCTTCAGGCAATCGCTTCGGAATATGGGCGCAGACCCTGACCAGATCGAAGAGCTTGAATTCGACGCCGCACTAGGAAATGGCGGGCTCGGTCGCCTGGCGGCTTGTTTTCTGGATTCGCTCGCCACGTTGGACATGCCAGGATACGGCTACGGCATCAATTACGAGTACGGGTTGTTCAAACAAGAGATCGCCGACGGCTATCAAAAGGAGAAGCCTGACAGCTGGCTCGCCTATAGGACGCCTTGGGAGCTCGAGCGCCACGGCAAAGCGTGTCCAGTCCCGCTCTACGGCCGAGTAGAGAGCTATCCCGGCAAAGACGGCAGTGACAACCCGATGTGGCTGGACTGGCACCTTATCATCGGCGTGCCGTATGACATGCCGATCGTCGGCTACGGCGGCAGAACCGTGAATTACTTGAGGCTCTTTTCGGCCCGCGCCTCACAAGAGTTCGACATGCGGATATTCAACGATGGGGACTATTTCAAGGCCGTGGAGCAGAAGATCTCTTCGGAGACCGTCTCAAAGGTGCTGTATCCGTCGGATTCCAAGGCCGAGGGCCGCGAACTCCGGCTAATACAGGAGTATTTCCTCATTGCGTGCGCGGTCAGGGATATCGTCAGAAGATACGAGATGGCGCACGACTCGTTCGAGCTGTTTCCAGAAAAGGTCGCGATTCAGCTCAACGATACGCATCCGGCATTGGCTGTTGCGGAGTTAATGCGGGTCTTGGTTGACGAGAAGTCCCTGCCCTGGGAGAAGTCATGGGAGATCACGAACGCGACCATGGCATACACCAACCACACGCTGCTGCCTGAGGCGCTCGAGAGGTGGCCCGTCGCTCTGCTTGAGAACGTGCTACCCAGGCACATGCAGATCATCTATGAGATGAACCGCCGCTTTCTGGAACAGGTGTCAGCCTTATGTCCCGGGGACATCGACAGGCTTCGCAGAACGTCGATCATTGAGGAGGGGGAACATAGGCAGGTTCGCATGGCTCACCTCGCGACCATCGGCAGTCATTCGGTCAACGGCGTTTCCGCTCTTCATTCGGGTCTTGTGAAGACATCTCTGTTCCCTGATTTCTACGAGATATGGCCGGAGAAGTTCAGCAACAAGACCAATGGGATAACTCCCCGTCGCTGGCTCAAGCTAGCTAATACCGGGCTCGCGGACCTGATCACAGAAAGTATCGGCGATGAATGGGTCAAAGACCTCCAGCATCTCAAGGAGCTCGAGCCGTTCGCCGACCAGGCCGAGTTTCAGCAGCGCTTCCGGGATGTCAAACGGGCCAACAAGGAGAGGTTGGCGAAGGTGGTCAAGGACACAACTGCCGTTACGGTCGATCCCAGCTCCCTTTTCGACGTTCAGGCAAAGCGGATTCACGAGTATAAGCGTCAGCTGCTCAAGGTCCTGCACATCATCCACGAGTATCTGCGCCTCGTCGAAGGCCAAGAGGTCCCCGCCGTTCCGCGAACGTATCTGTTTGCTGGCAAGGCGGCGCCGGGATACTGGGTCGCCAAGATGATCATCAAGCTAATAAACAACGTCGCGCGCGTGGTCAATGACGACCCACGAGTGAACGGTCTGATGAAGGTGGCGTTCGTCCCTGACTATCGGGTCTCGCTGGCCGAAGTGATCGTTCCCGCGACGGACCTCAGCGAACAGATCTCAACCGCCGGCATGGAGGCCTCGGGTACTGGGAACATGAAGTTCGCGCTGAACGGGGCCCTCACGATCGGGACGCTGGACGGGGCGAACATTGAGATTAGGGAAGAGGTCGGCGAGGATAACATCTTCATCTTCGGGCTGCGAAATGAAGAGGTTGAGAAGCTGAATGGTGAAGGCTCTTACAACCCGCGCGAATACTACCAGACGAATCCCGACGTGAAAAGTATCCTCGACTCGATCAACTCTGATGTGTTCTCCGCGCGGGAACCGGGCCTTTTCAGGTGGGTATTCCACAACCTACTTGACCATAACGATAGGTATTACCATCTGGCCGACTTCCCCTCGTATCTTGAGGCGCAGAGCGCCGTGTCTCAGCTGTATGCGGATGCCACTACCTGGACCAGGAAGGCAATCCTGAACGTGGCCCGCATAGGCAAGTTCTCAAGCGACCGCACCATCCGCGAATACGCACGGGACATCTGGGACATCAAACCCGTCTGATCCGGGCAAGCCCAAAGCCGGAGCGCTGCGGAGGTTCGCCGAACGGCGAATCCAAAGTCCGGTGTAGGGCGGGCTTTCTAGCCTGCCGATATGAAGTCCCAACTCCCAACTTCGGAGCTCAAAAGACCTCCCCCGTCACGGAATCGGGTAATGATAGCCCATATCGACCGTGCCTGTATCCGATTCCGATCAGCTCCTTAACCCGAATGATTCAAGGGCATGACTCTCGTCGGTGTGGGGCAGGCTTTCCAGCCTGCCAAAGAC